>CAZQZT010000012.1:0-3152 GCA_964597925.1 uncultured Candidatus Saccharibacteria bacterium | reverse complement strand
CAGGTCTCGAACCTTTAACTGATTCAATTGAGATAAATGAAACGCGCAGTTGCCTAAATCGCGTATTCTAGTGGTGAGTCTAACTCAATCTCAGTAAACTCACTGTTTCCGAGCTTGTATATAATAAGTGCTTCGTTGAATTCAGTACCGTGATACGCGGCCAATATCGCCGATATTGGGCCAGAATGACTTACTAACAGGATTGTATTGTTGCTATGGGTTGACAGAATCTCATTAATGCAGTCAACGACGCGCTTAATAAGCTGGCGATTAGACTCTCCAGACGGGAATTTTGCGTCTAGATTGTTAGAAAAATCGCCCGAAATCACTCCGTACGGTTTGCCCTGATATTCACCAAAGTTTATCTCACGAAGACGCTTGTCTAAAGTGAGGCTCCAGCCATTTTCGCTGACTAGAATAAGAGCTGTATCAACACAACGCTTCAAGTCTGAACTTATTAGGTGATCAATACTTTTATTTGCTAATGCCTTAGATAGTTTCTTGGCGGATTCTATCCCCTGCTTTGAGAGCTTGCCTGGATTTTGTCCAAGTAGAATACCCTTTATATTTTCGTTTGTTTGCCCATGTCTCACGAGTATTAGTTTCATACATCGGTCACGGTAACTTACTTATTCTTTTATTTCAATTATCTGCACTTCACGCTTGAAGTACTGCTGTATGGCCATTTGGTCTATTTTTTCAATTGTTACTTGCAAATCATCACTTCCAGCAATATGCAACAAACCCTCAAATCCAACTGTCTTACCGAGTATTACTGCAGCAAGTGGTGCGTCCGGCGAAATGCCCATAACTTCATCTTCAAATTCATCTGAGGTAACAACATCAGGATAACCCGACCTAAAGCTCACTATGTCTATGGGAAAAGTATAGCCATTCTGATTTACCAAAACTCTACTTCCTAGAGTTGCTCTAGACTCTTCTGCATCAGGGTACTCAACTACAGTTGCGCCTATGTACGGGCTTATTACAGTCATTTGCAGACCTATAGTTTTGGCTTCCTTGTCTGTTGTGGCGAAAGCACCACCGCGCCTGTCATCGCCACCAGACTCAGGTTTTGTTTGTTCGACGACATCATTATACGTATTCTTTTGTTTTTTTGCCGCTTTTTCGACAGCTTCTTTTTCGTGTGGTAGCAGCACCTTGCCTACTGAGTTGCTCTTCCCAGAGAGGAACAGTTCTAAATATTCTTTATTAGAGAAAGTCCGTGCATTCATATACTAACAATAACCTATTAGTGTACATAAGTCAATATGGTTATCACAAAGGATAAGATATTAGTAGTTTCAAGTCTAGCCTGCCTACATAAAAAACAGAACTGAATTAACAGTTCTGACTTTATCTTTTACGGCTTGGCTCACACCAGCGTGTACGTTGCGAACTAGTAGCACTGATTTCGCAGTGGTTACTTTTGCTCACAACAATAGAGGGAGTTATAACCTTCATAAATTGATAATAACCCCCATAGAGGACGGACCTCTAGGTTTCTATTTTTTCTAATTGCTGGCTGGGGTGATCGGTAACGGCTGATTGCAAGTTGGGGCTGTGGATCTACCGGTAAACCTATCGCCCAACCAGTTGATGACACTTGGCGAGATTACAGTCTGTAATTTAATATGGCTTACATTTGTCAACCACAGCGATGTCAAATCTGACCCTGCATTGCAAGCTCGCTGGATATACTGGGCGGTTGTATTGGGGAGTACTACCTTATCAGTTAAGCTCTCTGCTACCATCAGTGGCTGACTTGGTTTTAGGACAGGAGCTGTTTGCTCGGCGATAATATTCTTCCAATTCGGTAGTGTTATAAGCGATGGAGTGAAAAATTTTTGGCCTAGCTTAGTTCTTATGATGCCGCCAAGTGCTGCATCTTCAATACAAGCTTCTGCGATGGCTTTGTAGTTATTTAAACCTGGCTTAAGAAGTACTTGAGTGTAATCCAGGCCATCGTAATTATCAGGCCAGGAGATAACAACTTCTGGGCCAATCAGCCATGATACCGCTGTATCTATTTGCTGTGTTAATAATGACTCTAATTCTGCTGCTGGGGCTGAAGCAACCGACCCTACTAATTGATATTCTGGTAGATACTCCGATGCTAAACTAGCGCTAAACAAAGTGGCATGACCCCCCTGGGAGTGCCCCCAAATAGCGTAGCTATTACCAGCATTAGTGTCTGGCAAGTTTTTAGCAGCCCTAACGCTATTGAGAACATCATGTGCCTCGGCCCGACCAACCAAGTAAGCCTCTATTCCAGGAGTACCTAAACCGGCATAGTCGGTTGCTGTTACCACCCAGCCGCGAGCCAACATGGCATCGACCCAGCTCATGCCGTTATCTCCAATTGGGTCCTTTTTACGCGATGGGGCGCAGCTATCTCCCATTCCTAACGTGCCGTGAGCCCAAGCCATGACTGGTCGAGGTACGCTAGAGGGGGCGGATGGCACATATACCATACCCGATGTAAATGTATTACTACCATCAGCTCGTTGCGTCCTGTAGAGTACTCGCTGCCCTGTTCCGTTTTGGAGGCTCACCGTTACTGGCTCGGAGCGTATTATTTCGCCTTGCGGGCCAACGGGATCCAAACCAGCGGTATCATAAAAGCTGTTTAGGCCGTTTTGGAATGCGTCCTGCTGGAGCTTACCAACGACATTGACTACAATCAAAATAATCATCAACCCAGCCAACAATAATAATGAGGTTTTCAGGAGCTTATGACGCTTAAAAAATGTCTGCATTTTTTTATTAGGATCATCGTTACGCATATTTCATATATTATCACTATGCAAGCTACGGCGGTATCATAACAGTGACAGCAAGGGATTAGATTCTGGATTAATAATTAAAAACCGGGGTCATCAAATTTTTCGTAGACAATAGCAAAAATACTTGTTGGCACAATTTTATTTATATTTGTAAGAGCGTAATAAGCCTTTTTCTGGTTTATAGACTGTATCGGGAAACTTTTCAACCAGCTTCCAGACACAGCCGTTGATAGTTTTGGGGTGGTAGCTCTGGTCTGAGATTTGAATTTGTTTTAGCAAATCCGCCCAGCGAATACCTTCTGGATGGGCCTCGATTAGCTCAATGGCCTTGGCATTTATGCGGCCAGTAATAGTATTTAGGTTGAT
>CAZQZT010000011.1:7182-8257 GCA_964597925.1 uncultured Candidatus Saccharibacteria bacterium | reverse complement strand
TGGCTGAGCATCCAGTCCGATAACAAAACTTTTTAGAGTTAATTACAGATGAAGATGAGTTTGAACATGTTTAGCCTATTTAAGCTTTGTACAACTACAGTTAGCGCAGACCTAGTGCAAATCCCGCCTGCTTGACGAAAATACCCTCTGCAGTGCCTTAGTGAGTGACCTAAAGCACGCTCATAGCGAGGTGATTATTGAAAGTCCTTCGATGACTGTCAAACGTGCGGGTGAAATAGCTCCTCTTTCCAGGAAACTGACAAAGCGAGGTGTAAAGATTAAGGTTTACATCAGAAACCCTAATCATCACGAAGAACTCTTGCGCCTACAAGCATGGTGGGCAATCAAACGATTAAAAACGCTGGATTCAGATTATATATCCAATGACATGAGGCATCGGAGAACGTAAAGCTATCAAAATTAAAATATGGGCTTGATCGGGACTCGGTAGCCAACGTTTCTCAAGTCATTACTATAGACAAGCAATTCCTAGTAACAGATTAGCTAATTAGGCAACATCACAATGCCACAATAGACGAAGGTGAGCTTTTAGTCTTAATTATATAAGCCCAATAGAACGCTCAATGTCGACCCTTTTGAGAATATAAACATCATTGGCAGCCCTTTTTTGTGTCGCTACCTTTTGCTGTTTGGTTGCAGGGCAACGTTCTTTGTAACGGTTTGACCGGCAATGATGGTTGCTGTGATAGTTTGGGTTTGGTACCGTTTTCGACTAAAACCAATACTGTAGGTTCCAACTGGAATGTCCCGAATGGTATAGGCGCCATTGGTCGATGTAGTTAACAGCTGACTGCTACCGTTAATGGTAATCTTCACTGTGACACCGCTTAGCGGACTACCAGTACGTGAGTCAGTAACTATGCCAGAGAAGCTACCTGTAGTTGAGTACGGTGGCGGTGCACTCGTAGAGACGGTGGCGATGTTAGATGGCTGGCTGCTATTACCGGCAGCATCTCTAGCTATGATGTAATATTTGTAGGTTGTGTTGGATTCTAGGTTGGTATCACCATAGCTGGTATTAGCACTACTGATACTCGCCACCTTTGTGATGTAG
>CAZQZT010000011.1:0-7082 GCA_964597925.1 uncultured Candidatus Saccharibacteria bacterium | reverse complement strand
TTTGTGATGTAGCCAGACCAATATAAGCCGCGGTAGATGTCATAGCCACTGACACCAGTGTTATCGGTGGAGGCGGTCCAGGCCAGGTTGATTTGAGATGCTGAGACAGCTGTACCAGTGAGGTTGGTGGGGTTGGATGGGGGGAAAGTGTCGCCCACAGGCGTCGTGACCGAGAATTCAGCAGAGGCCGGAGATGTATTACCGGTAGCTCCGACTGCCTGAATTGAATACTTATATGTTGTATTTGGTAAGACAGTTGTGTCGGCATAAGTTGTTCCATTTCCGAGAGGTGACAAGATAATTATGCCGTTTCTGAGAACATAATAGCCAGTAACCCCTGTATTGTTTGTGGAAGCGTTCCATGTAACTGTCACCTTAGTCGCCGAATCAGCAACCGCTTTGACATTTGTGGGTGTACTTGAATCCAAAGTGTTGGTTGGGCCATTGTTGACGTTCAGTACCATAACGGCACTAGTATATATACCTGCTGACCCTCTGAACATGGCATACACTTCGTGAGGGCCATTATAAAATTTAGTTGTATCCAAGGCTAGTGTTGATGGGCTGGTGATGATATTTGGAAAGTAATAGGCCCCATCTACGTAGAACAGAAGACTGCTTATAGCCGTTTCATTGTTGCCATTGGCAGTTATATTGACAGTGCCCGAGACAGGTTGATTGTCGATGGGTGTAGTAATAGTGACGGTATTTGGTAGAGTTGTAGCTGTTGAACCATAAGAAGATGCATAGGCACTGACATCCATCGATCTCTGCGAGGTGTTACCTTCCGCGTCAACAGCTTCAATTTGATAGAAATAAGAACCCGAAGTTGCGACTGTATCAGTGAATGATGGAGTTGTAGTGGTAGCGTATATCGGAAGACCAAAACCACGGTAAATATTGTAGCTAACCACACCTTTATCATCGCTACTTGGCTGCCAGGATAAGTTTATTTTTCCTGCCGGCGCCGTTATTGGCTGGAACTTAGTAGGTCTGGTTGGGGCTTGGCCGGTACCGTTAAGGGTTGTTGTGTAAGCAACACCGTTACCCTCAGTATAAATACGTGATGGGTTACCATCAGCATCATAAGCTACAAAACTGCCGCCACAGAGCATGTTTGTCTGTAAGTAATTGAAGGTAACGAAATTTTGATTATTGCCGCCATTTAGCAGACCGCGTTGTTCTGGACAGTCAGGCCACCTGACATTTTGTATCGCTTGGAACCAGCCCATAAGCTTATCATCTGCACTGTTCCAAGTTATGGTAGCATCTCGGCCACTTGAAATTGCATTCAAATTACCTGGTGCAACCGGCGGTGTAAAGTCACTCTTAGCCGGTACATTAACGGTTATCGGCGCAGAAGCGGCAGAATAATTGTTCATTCGGTCATAGGCTCTTATACTGTAAGTATGATTTGTGTTCGACGGGCTCGGATATGTGTCAGTCAATGTGTTTTTCATGGTAAAGAACCGTGCGAGATCATCTCGTATGACTTCATACCCTGCTACACCATTATTGTCTGTAGATGGCGACCATTCAAGCTTCACTAAACTGGCGCCTAAAGCCTGGCCGGACACATTCAAAGGGGTGCTTGGTGCGGTCGTGTCGTTCGTAGCGGGGATTTCGTATGTAAAGGCTGGTATAACCGCTTTTGCAATACCAATACTATTGGATTGAACGCTCCCCCGGAGTTTCCATATACCAGTTGTGATGTCGGAAAATGATGTAACTGAAACAGTTACAGTAGCAGTTCCCCCCGGTGGTAATGATAGGTGATCGGGTGTAGCAATAACTCCTAGGTTCTTCGTTGCGTATGAATAGGTGCTGTCACTGGCATAGTTGTATGTAGTTACCCTAAACTTATTTGATTTGCAACCGCTGGAGTCATTGTTTTTGACGGTCATGGTGTAGTTGATTGTAGCACCTGGATTGGCAATCATATTGAGAGGTGATGTAGCTGTCAAGGTAGGTGCATAACGCTCACATGGGGCAGCTGGAATAGTAACGGTTACCGTGGCACCGGTTGCATCAGCCGAAATCGTCCTAATGGAAATGCCGTATTCGGGATCAGTGAAGGTATTACCAGGTAAAAGTGCGCCATCATTATTGTCGTAGGTTTCCGTAGGTTGGGATGTAAGTATGCTGTCTGGTGTGGTATCGATAGATTGTGTATCCGCGCCTCCTCCGGTGGGAACACCCATCATATAGTACGAAAAGTTAATGAATGCCCCTTGGGTTTGTTTCGGGAACGAGGCCATAAAACTATCAAAACCGATGGGTTGTCGATACTCAACAGTGAAACCTGTGCCGCTGTTGCTTCTCGGAATCGTCAAACTAAGAGGGCCGACTGATGGTGTCTCATAAGGAGTAAGTTTGTAGGTATACGTCCCTGGGGTGCCTAGAGTAATACTGTTCGACGAATCCAGCCAGCCGGGTTGGGTTTTGTGACGGGTGACTAAGTGTCCAATTGAGCTTTGCGGCCCGCTTCCAAGTACATCAAACGCATTTCCATATTCTATTGTTGCACAACCTATGTCAAATCTAGTGGGCGAGATAAAGCTAGACATAGGGCAGTGATAAAAGCCAGCATGACGGTTGTCTAAATTATGTGCTAACTCATGTATGTAAATTTTGGGTTTTGTATAACGTATATCCCCTATGATTGTCGATGCACTATTTAGCGCAATACCATCCAGCGTAAGATAGTCTCCTTCACCGAATGTATATCCGCCAATCTGTGGACAGTTAAATACATAGATAAACCGACGGTACTGAGTAAAGTCAATGTCCACATTGGCTTTCTGTTCGAGTTCATCAAGCGAGGGGAGAAAATTCGATAGATCCGCACTGCCACACGCCTCATTAGTGGTTGCACTGAGCCGATATGGACCAAAAAATGACGCACTGAGGCTAGATTTGCCATATGATGCTTCGCTGAAATAACTGGATACATCCTTGCCTGGATTACCCTGAAAGGACGCTTTTGTAGCATTTACATCCAGTGAAGCCGTGCTGTCAGTGAAATCTCCGAATATAACGGCCGCTTTGATATCACCAATATAAGATGCCGCGGCTAATACCTTGTTAGTATTCACAATTGGGACTGTGGTTTCGTCGTCAGCTGTAGGTATGAATACACTCTGGCCCAACTGATAGCCCGTTAAACTAACTGTTGTGCCTCCTCTGAGTGATGGGAATTTGCCATTAGAATACAGGGTGAATGTACCGTCAGAGGTTACGATTTGATGAGTATCTATGCTGACATTATCTGGCTGGTGACGGTGCATCATACTATAGGTACCAGAGAGCTGCATTTTTTTCTCTAGATTTTTGTCATGGTTAACGTTACTCAGGCTTGATAGCGTTGTATCGGGCGTGAGTAACTGAGCGGCGACAGCTGGATCGCTGGCAAACAATCGGAGTAGCGCATCTTTCCGTTCCTTGGCATAGAAAGTCAGTGGTGCACCAGCTCTACCACTACGACCGGAGCTTTTGTATACTGCCTCTCCAATCGCCAGTATCTGTGTATTGGAACGCATTACTTTTGCTTGATCTTCCAGTTTGACATCTATCTGCTTGTTTTGGGATTTATTCGGAGCGTTCGCTGGGCTAGCGTTTGACGTGTACAGGTAATAGCCACCACCGAGGGCTGCAAAAACTATCATAAAAAAAAGTACCTTGGCTGGTTTATGAAATTTTTGCCAGCGTTTGCCTATTTTTGAATTCTTTAAACTTTTTTTGTGCATGGTTGCTCCTCGTATTACTTAATTAACCACGACAACACCCTGATTCTTCAATGGCTCTAATTGGTTAACGTAGTTGTAGGTACCAGTTTCTTCAAAGACGAAGCTGTAGCTGTCGCCTTTAGCTAGGGGCTCTTGGCTATCTAGAGCGGGGTTAGAGGAGCCACTAGGGTATGGTCCAGCTTTAATATGGTACTGTTTAGTACTAGTGTTCGTCCAGGTTAGTTGGGTACCAGCTTTAACGGTAATAGTAGCCGGCATAAAGCCTGTGTCAGTAGTGGAGACTGCGGCGAAGGAAGTTATCGGTTTGGGTTGGGTAGTGGTTGTTTTGTTGGTATCGTCTTTGGTGTTGGATAGAACGGTATACAGACCAATACCAAGAAGTAGGACAATGATACCAATGACGGCTAGTTTCTTGGTGTTCTTGAGAGTTTTAGGAGAGGTGCTTACACCTAAAGGCTGAGAGGCTGGTGATTGATCGGGTGGTGGTGACATAGCTGTAGGTGTCTGTTCTACGTTTTGCAGGTTGTTGTTCTGTGTCTTTTCGCTCATGTGGTGACTACCTTCTTTATGTGATGTTTCATATGACTTTATTACTTCCTACTCGGCTACTACTTGTAGTAGCGTTTATAGAAGTTGATGATTGCGGGTCAATTTTTACATCTGAAGGTATGGGGGTATTCCGAGGTGATGCATCATCGTATGGACGACAACTGCCTATGGCGACACTAGTGTAATTAGAAACAACTGCAAAACTGTTAACGATAAAGTAGCTGCCGATGCCGTCAAACAGCACCACAGAGAACAGTGCTGTTTGTTTGCCTCGGCCTGAATTTACGATAAACTTAATTGATTTTTTGAGCCATTTTGTAGTTTTCAAGTTCTTGCCCTTTTCCAAAATCTTTAACCTACTCAGTTTAAATGTAACAAGCTCGTGGTTATTTTGTCAATAAGTATCTTTGGTTTAACGGCGTGGGGTTGTAAGTAGCCTTGGAGTTTCTCTCGCCATTCATAGAGCGACTAAAAATAAAACCAAGGGGATGGAGTAATAAAAATAGTAAACAGCAACTGCATAAATGCCGAGATTGCCAGTAAAATGACCAGGAAACGCAAGCCGGACTTCCAAAACCATAATGTCAGACCGGCAGTCAAAGGTGTATTGACAAATAGTGTACACTTTGCTATACTGTACTTATGGCTTTCGAGTTAAGATATAGTGAAGAAAAGAATCAAATATTGAAAGCCACGAGAGGTATAAGTTTTGAGGAAGTAATTAGCTGTCTTACCCAGAGTAGATTGTTGGATGATAGGAGTCACCCCGATCCAAGTAAATCACATCAGCGCATTTACATTATTCAAATTTATATATATGCATACGTTGTGCCATACGTTATTGATAGAGAAAAAGTAGAAATATTTTTAAAAACAATCTACCCAAGTAGAAAATACACCAACAAGTATATTAAGAAAAGAAAGTTGTAATGTCAGGTACACCACAAGATCCATTTAACGGATTAATCTTAGACGACGAAGAACGGGCTATTGAGGATGCTGCAGAAGAATATGTAAGATCTTCTGGTTATGAGGAGAACAAGAGACTTGTTGAAGACGCTGCTCGTCAATATGTGCAGCTCAATACCTCAAAACCAATCACTCTTAGGGTTAAGCAAACTGACCTAATTAAAATCAAGGCCAAAGCTAAGCGCAGTAATATCCCCTATCAAACCCTATTAGGTGCAGTGCTTCACGATTTTGCTGAGAACAAAGAAGAAATTAAGCTACACTAGCAACTGTCAATACAAAAATAAAATACCTCTCCGGAAGTCTTTCAAATTGCGTATATCGAGCTTGGCTAAGGAGGCGGGATCCGAACTATGCTACTTAACAAATTACAGATCTTTGTATGTCTTTTCGTTACGACGACTTACAGATAAGATATTTGATTGTTTGTTTCGCATAATCTCAAAAATTATCCTAAAACTGCCTACCCTAACTCTATAGATACCACTTTGCCCTTTCAGTGTTTTTATGTCTAAGCTCTCCAGCTCCAACTTAGATATTCTTTGGATGGTTTTGCTAATTCTTTTTAGGTCTTTCTTAGACAGTTTAGACAGTAATTTGGCGACTTTATCTGTCATAAGTTTCTACTTGAGAAGTTTATTGATTGCCGCTAATACTTCATCAGCGGATATGCCCAGAGGAGACAAATCACGAAAATTTACAACTGTTTCCCAGGTCCCTTCATCACCCCACTCATCAACAACGCGCTGATTTTTTAGTCTTTTGACTAGAGTGTCGCGTATGTAATCGCTTCTGCTGGAATACTCAGATTTTGCCTCTGCGTCGATACGCTTAAGTAGTTCCTCGGGAAGAGATATGTTAATAGTTTTACTCATACATGAATAATACAATAGTTGTATAAATAGAGTCAAGAAAAAAAGACGACTATATGGCCGGGGGTGAATACCGGCCGTAGCGTAAAGCTTAGTGCCTTGAGCCATAGCGATGGTTTTTGGGTTCATCACAAACTTTAAAGCCTTAATTTAGTCTTGAGGCGTAGTGCCATCTATGACAATAATAGTCACCTGGCTAGCGCGGGTATTACTAAATACCTCATTGAGGTTGCCACTGAAATGAATGTGAGCGTGGGTATCTATAAGTATTAGTTGTATTATACCTTTTACTCCTGAGGAGTCGCGACAATGACTTCGCGACCGTCGTTTTGACCTCGTGTAGTGCAACTATACAAAGTAAGTTTGGGAGTTTTGCTAGCCAGCTCGATGCTAGTATCGTTAGGCTTAACGGTGCGCTTTTCGCTCACCTTATAGCTGTACCTTTCGCCTTGCCAGTCTATAAATATATCATCGCCAAGCTCAAGCTTGTCGATATTATACAGCACCGAGTGCTGAACGACCTGCTGAGGTAGCCAAGCAAAAACATAGCGGTGGGCGGCGAGTATGAAATTGCCACCTTTTTCGGGGTTGCCACGGTCAGGAAAACGGTGCCAGGTGCCTTTATTGAGTACAGCTGCATCACCTTCGAGTATCGGCGAGCTAACGGCAATTTTTGGAATAATAAGAGTATTAACATCTGATTTTTTACTAACAGCAGCAGTAAATACCTGCTGCTGGTTAGTTGTAAAAGTCTTTTTAGATGGCGAGAGCTGAGCAAATATAACGAACACAGACCCCAGTGCCACCAGTACTAGAGCAATCCGCAAAACTCTACGCCAGCCACTGGGCTTGGGCGTAGAATTGGGGCGTTGGTGTTTTGAGAGCTTTGGAAGTTTTTGTAGCTTTGGTAGCTGGGGCTTAAACTTTGACATTGTGCTTGCGTCGG
>CAZQZT010000010.1:0-15282 GCA_964597925.1 uncultured Candidatus Saccharibacteria bacterium | reverse complement strand
TGGTGTGGCTTTGCCAGAATACGGTGCGCCAGTGCACATAACAAATCCCAAAAAGGAGTTTTTTATAGCATAGGCACCTTGAAAGCTGACGATGTTATTAAGATAGAAAGAGGCGATGGTCAGATATTTACATATAAAGTTACAGGCAGTCAAGTTTATGACAACGACAAAGTTGACATGGCAAAAGTCATGACCACTTCAGTTCCGGGCAAACCAGGGTTAAATCTGGTTACTTGTACCGGTAGATTTAACGTGCGAACCAACACCTACGAACAGCGGGTAGTAGTCTTTGCGGTACAGTTGAATTAAGCCAATTAAATATTGTCACATTTCATGCATACGAGTATAGTTTGATATAGGATTACCGACGTTCTTTTAGGAGCGAAGTCCGAATTGTATAAATTTGATTTTCTAAAGTCTTATCCGCGTAGCTAATGAAGTGATAGTGATGCTATAGGTAGACTTTGGACAGGATAGAAAGAAGAGGTGACGATATGGGTCCACTAACCATCGTATTAGCGCTGGCTGGTATTGGTATTGGCTTTGGTGCCAATACTGTTTTAACCAAACAAAAACTTGGTAACGCCGATGAGCGATCCAAAAAAGATCTAGCAAAAGCTAAAAAGGAAGCAAGCAAATTAATCGATGAAGCACGCGAAGAAGCTTTAAAATCTGCAGAAGAGTCCAAAAAAGAAGACCAAACACGCCGAAAAGAAATTAAAGAAATTGAACAGCGATTGCTTTCCAGAGAAGAATCATTAGACAAAAAACTCGACGGTTTAGATAAGCGGAGCGAATCATTGCGCAAGGGTGAAGATGAAGTAGAGGCGCTTAAAAATGAAATTCGGGACATTCGTGGCAAACAACAGGAAAAATTAGAGAAAATTGCCAAGCTAACCAAATCTGATGCTGCTGATAAGTTGTTGCAAATGACAGAGCGTGATATTCGTAGCGATTTGACAGGTTTGATAGTTAAACTGCAAACCGAAGCAAAAGATGAAGCAGAGGAAAAAGCCGGAGCAATTTTAGTCGGTGCTATGGAGCGCATGGCCAGCGAGGTCACGGCTGAACGCACAATCACATCAGTAAAGCTAGAAGACGAAGAAATGAAAGGCCGAATTATCGGCAAAGAAGGCCGAAACATTCAGGCCCTACAGCGTGCCACTGGTGTAGATATCATGGTAGACGACACTCCGGGCTACATAGTGCTAAGTAGTTTCGACCCTATTAGGCGTGAAGTTGCTCGCCAAGCTTTAGAAATGCTCCTCAAAGATGGACGCGTGCATCCTGGACGGATTGAAGAGATTGTAGAAAAGGCTCAGAAAGAGGTACAAAAAACTGTTATACGAGCAGGTGAGGATGCAGCTCGAGAAGTAGGCATAATTGGCATTCCAAAAGAAGTACTAGAACTACTTGGTGAACTGAAATTCCGAACAAGCTATGGGCAGAATGTGCTGAAACACAGCACAGAAATGGCGCACATTGCTGGCATAATTGCCGAAGAAGTTGGTGCAGATGTAAAGATTACCAAATACGCAGCTTTAGTACACGACCTTGGCAAAGCACTCACTCACAAAGTTGAAGGCAAACACCACCACATTAGTGGGGAAGTGCTGCGTAAATACGGTGCTCCAGAAGAGGTAGCCTTGGCCGCCGAGCAACACCACGATGACGTAGAAGCTACCAGTACAGAAGCCATTATAGTTCGCGTGGTAGATGCTATCAGTGCCTCACGTCCAGGTGCGCGTAACGTCAGTGCCGAAAATTTTGCAGAACGCATGAAAGACTTAGAGAACATTGCCAATAGCTTTGATGGAATAGAAAAGTCTTACGCCATCAGTGCTGGACGCGAAGTACGAGTGTTCGTACGTCCCGGCTCAATTGACGATCTAAGCGCAATTAAACTGGCAAGAGATATAGCCAACAAAATAGAGTCCACCATGCAATACCCAGGCACTATCAAAGTAAACGTTATTCGCGAAACCCGTGCCATAGAATTCGCCAAGTAGTAAGAGGCCGCAACATAAGCATGAATATTCTCTACATCGGTGACATTATGGGAGCGGTTGGAGTTGAGGTGGTTCAAGCCATTTTGCCCGGGCTCAAACAAAAGCATTCAATAGATTTTGTGATTGCGCAGAGCGAAAACGTGACAGATGGTCGGGGTATGTCTCTGCAAGACATGCAAACCCTGCAATCTGCAGGCATAGACTTCTTTACGGGCGGGAACTGGAGCTTGTTCAGAGACGGGGTATTAACAGATGAGCATCCCGTGATAAGACCTGCAAACTACCCCGAAGGCACACCAGGTGTGGGGTACAAGCGCATAGACCACGCTACAGGTAGCGTACTAATAGTCAGCCTACTGGGCAAAATAGTCGGTAAAGACGCCGAAAAACCCTCGAAGAACCCATTGCAAGTAATAGATGACATACTGCGGGTAGAAAAAGATAACGCCAATGTGGTTGTGGTCAATTTTCATGGTGATTACTCTAGCGAAAAACGGGTAATTGGCTACTATCTAGATGGTCGAGTGAGCGCAGTTATCGGTGACCATTGGCACGTACCAACAGCCGATGCGATGGTGTTGCCCAAAGGTACAGCGCATATAACAGATGTAGGCATGTGTGGCGTACTTCACTCATCACTTGGTGTAAAATCAAGCGTTATCATAGACCGCTGGCTCACTGGTAAAGCTAGTCGAAATGAGCTAGAAACAGAAGGCCCTCGTCAATTTAACGCGCTTCTAGTAGACGTAGATAACATATCTGGCTTAGCCTCCTCAATTCAGCATATTCAAAAGATTTTCTCCAAAGACAGCCAATGATGGTAAAATGACATCTGTTGAATAGTTTTGTAAGCATCTCTTGGACGGGGTGTGGCGCAGTTGGCTAGCGCGGACGGTTTGGGACCGTCAGGTCGAAGGTTCGAGTCCTTTCACCCCGACCAAGAAATACTTATAAAGTGAAATTCACGTATTTTATATAAAGTGCTTGCAAAAGAAATGCTTATGTTATAATCAAATGGTAAATACAGTAAAATGAAATACAAAAAAGGAAAATGTAATGATTGAGCTGCCAAATGTCGACGAACTCATGCAAAAAGAAATGAGTCGAAAGGACTTTTTGCACTACATTGGGATAGCGTTTTTGAGCATGATTGGTGTGGCGGCTGTTTTGCAAAACGTCCAGAAATCGCTGGGTGGATCTTCTCACAAAACAGAGGTAAGACAAGCGGGCTACGGTGGGACTGCTTACGGCAGGTAGCATCTTTCATATTTGTATTTAAAACAAACAATCTAGCATAATTCACGATTCTACGTGCTGAGTTTTAGGTTTTTTTATAAAATGCTCAAAGTAGTTGTTAAATCCTACACATTTGGAGTAAAATAGTAATGTAAAAACTTAACGATGAGAGGTTACGATGTTAGGTATAGGAACCGGTGAGCTAATTATTATTTTGGCAATCTTACTTTTAATTTTTGGCGCAACCAAGTTGCCAAAATTAGCACGCAGTATTGGCCAGTCAGCAGGGGAGCTAAAAAAAGGCTTCGAAGATGGCACAGATACTACCAAGAAGTCTGAGCAAAAAAAAGATAACGCCTAATCAAGAAGTAGGGGGCGGAAATGAATAGTGTAGAATACGGCACTATTCGAAAACCATTTATAAAGCATGTTCAAGAACTGCGAACGCGTATGGTCTGGTGTGCTTTAGCTTTAGCCGTGAGTAGTTTTGTTGGTTTTATGCTGCACGAAAACCTACTGGCACTCATACAACACCCACTTGGACAAACGCTCTACTTCACGTCACCGACGGGAGGATTTAATTTCATATTCAAACTAAGTATTACGTTTGGGTTTGTTATTTCACTGCCAGTGATCATGTATCATGCCATAAAATTTCTTTCTCCGATGATCGGCACCCAAACGATAAAAGTTACTACATATACGCTATGGTCGCTTAGCTTGGTTTATTGCGGGGTAATATTCGCCTATATAGTAAGCTTGCCAGCTGCTTTGAATTTTTTGACTAGTTTTGGTGGCGACAATATACAGGCTCTCATAACTGCCGATGAGTATTTTAGCTTTGCTTTAGCGTATATGGCTGGTTTTGCGGTGTTGTTTCAGATTCCATTAATTATGCTTTTATTGAACAGAATAAATCCTCAGAATCCGGGTAAGCTTATAAGAGCGCAAAAGTTTATAATTTTAGGAAGTTTCATTATAGCGGCAATACTTACTCCAACACCCGATCCATTCAACCAACTCATAATGGCACTGCCGATAATATTGTTATACCAAGTTGGTATTATTTTAATCTGGGCAGTAAACAGGCATGCGCCTAAGCATGAAACATTTGTAAATTTATCTGACCAAGTAGTTGATGAAATAAATGCAGAAGCAAAGACACAAAAAAACAGCGATGAATTATTAATAAAATGGCCAGTAGCATCCTTATCTTCAGAAAAGCCCACTAGGCCAATTAAGGCTACCGTGAAACGGCGTAGCCGAAAGTACTTGGATATTTTGCCTCCACCGCCCCAAGACGTTGCTGCGACTACTAATAAAATTGCAACAGGTGTTAAGGAAGCCATAGAACAACCAACTGCTCAAATAGACATGATTACCAGCTAGGTTTTGTTACAATATTGCTAATGCTAGAATTCACTGCCCTTATTATTGTTGGCCTTGTAGCACTGACTATCTCTGAATTTATTCGCAAACGCGTAGCCGTCGACAACGAATATTCTCGTAAAACTTACCACATTGTTCACGCCGTATTATTTGGTTTAGCACCCTTCCTAGTCTCCTACCAGATTATTATTGGTTTGGAGCTTTTACTCCTGCTGGAAATACTCATCATTAGGAGATACAACTTATTACCTTGGTTGCATGAAGTGGGTCGTTTGTCTTGGGGTGATGTATTTACTATTGCTGGTGTGGTAGTAATATCTTTACTACAACCGGACTCCTGGATTTTTTTGGCGGCTATGCTGCATCTTGGATTTGCCGATTCTGCTGCAGCTTTGGTGGGTAAAAAATACGGCAAATCAACTAGCTACAAAGTATTTGGACAAACAAAGTCATTGGTTGGTTCACTGGCATTTTACGTTACGTCACTTACGATCACGCTTGTTTTAATGCAATACATGCCTCCGCAATACCATTCGCTTGCTGTGTTGTTGCTACTTCCACCACTAGTTACGCTCGTGGAAAATATCGGTATCTTTGGGTCGGATAATTTTGTAATTCCAGTGGTTTTAGTTTTGTTTTTTCAGAACCTTTAGCGTTTTCTAAATGACCCGTGGGCGCGCAGGGCATTAAAAATTACTGCAACATCAACCAACTCTTGAATTGCAGCACCTTGTACTGCAGTATATCTTCCTGTTGTAAATACAGCCATCAGCCCTATGCTTATCATTATTCCACCCAATATACTTTGTTTAGCTATAAAGAATGTGCGTTTTGCTATTGATACGCTCGAAGCAACCTTTGCTATGTCATCGAGCAGAATCACAACATCAGCAGACTCACTGGCAGCCGTAGAACCTCGTGCTCCAAGTGCAATACCTACGTCCGCGGCAGTTAATACGGGGGCATCGTTTACTCCGTCGCCAACAAAAGCAACCGGCTTGTTTAGAACTTTTTCAATTGCTCGAATTTTGTCTCCAGGTAGGCAGTTGGCTAAAACTGTTTCTATGCCTAGTTTTTTAGCAATTACATCTGCCGTAGCCTGGTTGTCGCCAGTCACCATTAGAGTATGCCTAATACCTTGTTGTTTAAGCTCTTCAAGCATATGTGCGCTTTCGGGACGTAGTTCATCTTCAAAATTTATCGTGCCCGCTAGTTGGCCGTCGATTGCTACAAAACTAGTGGTTTGTTGCAAAGGTTTGTTACTAACAACATCAGGCATGGCAACTTCTAACTCTTGCATAAAAGACAAACGTCCAACCAGGATAGTTTTGCCTCGAAGTCTACCACTAAGCCCCATGCCAGTTACTTCTTTGACTTGCTTGGCTGGAGTTATTTTTATCTCATCTTCTTGAGCTGCGTTTACTATAGCTTTAGCAAGTATGTGAACAGATACTTGTTCCAGTGCGGCTGCGTAAGCCAATACTTCATTTTTGGAAAATTTACCGTAGGCGGTAACTTTTGACACAATCGGGACGCCTCTAGTCAGTGTGCCGGTTTTATCAAATGCAATAGTTCGCGACTCTGCTAATTGTTCCAGCGCGGAACCCGTCTTTATGATAATCCCATGTTTTGCTGCACGACTCATCCCACTTATAAGTGCTATTGGTGCCGCGAGCAGGAGTGGGCAAGGCGTTGCAACTATAATTACCTCCAGAAAGCGCACAGGATCTCCCGTAACTGCCCAAGTGGCTCCGGCTATCATGAATGCCAAAACTGTAAAAGGTATGCTGTAGCGGTCAGCAAGACGTACAAAAGGCGCCTTTGATGCAGCCGCAGACTGGACCAGTTTTATAATTTGTTCATACTGGCTGTCTTTAGCGGCCAAGGTTGCTCTTACGGTGACAGCACCTTCCATATTTACCGCACCGCTGAGTATTAGGTCGCCAACTTGTTTAGAAATGGGCAAGCTTTCACCCGTTAAGTCAGATTCATCAAAAGTAGAGACGCCCTCAATAATCTCACCGTCTATTGGAACCACCTCACCAGGAGAAACGATAACCTTGTCACCAATAACAATTTTATGAACATTTATTACAAGAATTTTACCTTTTCTTATAACATGTGCTGTTTTTGGTTTATGTTCTAGCAGGCTGGTAAGTTCTTTTTTCGCACGTCTTTCTGCGTAGTCTTCTAGTGCTTGACCACCTGTAAGCATTAAAACTACTATAATTGCCGCCCAGTATTCCTTAAGCAAAACGGCAGTAACAATAGATGTAATTGCTAATAAATCCAATCCGTAACTGCCAGATCTAAAATCTTGCCACATCCCCCATAGCAACGGAATTGTATTGAGAATTGCAGTTATTCCAAGCAGCCAATTAGCTGCGGTAATGTTACCGGTTATAGCCAAGATAGCAGCTATTGCTACAGTGAGGATAACTAAGCCAAATTGTCTGTAGACTTTAAAAAATTGTCTAATTTTTTTAATCATGTTTTTTCAAACAACTCCTTTATAAAATAGGTGACCTATAAATTCATCCCCCGAACTCATGAAAACATATGGGGTGGCTGATGGGAATCGAACCCACGACCTCCGGAACCACAACCCGGCGCTCTAACCAACTGAGCTACAGCCACCACACCAAAAGCGACGGTGTGGTTGCGTAAGTGCAAAAGATTTTGCCCTTACGCAATCTTCTAGTTGCTTTTTACTCTCAATTTTGCAAACAGTTTCTTGGTTTGCGAATCTGGAAAAAACATGCACATAGAACAGGGGTGATTATAGTTCAAGTTCAAATTTTATACAAATGCTTCCATTAGAAAAAAGCATGCTCAACTGTCAGGGTTGTGATGGTGCCCCCGGCTTGATTCGAACAAGCGACCTTAGGCTTAGAAGTCCTCTGCTCTATCCAGCTGAGCTACGGGGGCGTGGTGCGGGATGGGAGAGTCGAACTCCCGTCCAAAGTTTGGAAAACTTTTATATTAACCGCTATACGAATCCCGCCTGCGTTGAAACTTCGGCGGGCAGGCCCGCTTTAGATAACAGGGGTGATTATACCATAGTGAAAAGATATTGGTTAGTATATAGTCACTTTGTCTGCTTTGTATTGACAATGTGTGCGTACGAAGTTCTAATTTACATTTTACATAATGAGTTGTAGGCTAGGGAAATGAGCGAAAAGCCTACATTTGGGTTGGTGCATGGTTCCTGGCATGGAGCTTGGTGCTGGACGTATTTGCAAAAAGAACTAGATAATTTCGGCTATGACTCTATAGCTATGGATTTACCGATAGACGATCCCGGGGCAAACTTTGATGATTATGCAAGGGTAGTTGCTGATGAGTTAGAAGGTATAGATGACGTTATACTTGTCGGTCATTCTAGAGCGGGCAATGTCATACCTAGAGTTGCAAACGGGGCTTCTGTTAGAAAACTTATATATTTGTGTGGCACATTCGAACCAGCAACAATAAACGAACTTAAATACAGCAAAACAATACCACCCAAAAATTTTTCATGGTTCACGGAAGGTGTTATAGACATAGGAAGTGAGCTTACCGTAATGGACGACAAAATGGCTAGAGATTTGTTTTATCCTGATTGTAGTTCAGATGTGACTGAATGGGCTATAAGCAAACTCCGCCCACAGCGCAGGAGTGCCATAGAACCAAAATTAGAAAATTGGCCTGAAGTTGATCAAGAATATATATTGGCAAGAGCAGACAAAGTAGTTAACCCGGCATGGTCACGATTTGTGGCACGGGAATTGTTGGATATCGAACCAGTTGAGATTTCTGGTGGACATTCGCTGTTTTTGTCACAACCTCATAAACTGGCTCAAACATTGATATCTCTAGCCATATAACAAGGTTTTTGTAATCTGAGTTACAGAAAATTAACTCCTTAGAGGCTATTGTATCGATAGCGGGAATTCACCCCGAGTTTCCGCTAAAGAAGTCTCACCACAACTCATAAGCAGATCTATCTGCAAAAAATTAATACTAAAGCCGTAGTGATGCGGCTTTAGTGCCAAGTTTACTTTTCTGAGAGGTAGAAAGGAGTGTTTGCTATGTCAAAAAATTATACAATTGTTAGAAAAAGACGATCATTCTTGATCGCAGTTGCCGTATTGGCATCTGTAATGACTGTAATTTTACCTTCTAGCCAATCTCTGGCAATCGGTAATCAGGCAATTATAAACGGTACAAATGCTGAGCGACGAGCCAACGGATTGACATCCTTGGCATGGAACTCTGCTTTAACTAAATCAGCCGAACTTAAAGCCCAAGATATGTGTGCAGTAGGCTACTGGGCACACACTGCTCCTAGCGGTGCAACGGGTTGGACATTTATGACCCAAGCCGGTTATCGCTACAGGACTGCCGGTGAAAACCTAGCCAAAGACTTTACCAGCGACGCCGGTGTAGTATCCGGCTGGATGGCAAGTCCTGGACACCGTGCCAATATATTAAATGGCGAATACGCGGATATTGGTGTAGCAGCCGTTACGTGTGCATTTCAAGGTGCTGAGACCACAATAGTTGTTGCTCATTATGGAGCCACAAACGCTGCACCCAAGCCAGTCGCAACTGTAGCACCACAACCAGTAGCAAGCACGCAACCGCAACCATTTGCCGATCAGCCAAAAGCTCAAGTAGCCGCCGCAAAACTGGTAGCTAGTCCTCAACCTGAATCACTTGCACTGCCCGTAGAAGAACCTCCACAAACGGCTAAGCTGGCCACGGGATTTGGACAAAAACTCTGGAATCTAATAAGCAAATCCCAAGTCACTAAGCTGTTCATTTTATCTGCCCGATTTGTCTAATAGCTATTTAACAAATAACTGTTTATAAGCTCTAACGAGCCTCTCGTCTAAGTTTTTCTATGTCTATAACCACGATATGTTTGCCTGGTATAATCAATTCTTTTTCGTGTAGTCGAGTTATGCTGTGTGTTACGGTTTCGCGGGCTAGATTCAGAGAGCTTGCCAATGTTTGATGCGTCAGCGGAATCATTATAGAACTGCCTTGGCTTGTTGCCTCACCATATTTGTCCGCTAAATAAACCAGCAAATGAGCAACTCTGCTTTGGGCACTACCCAGAGACATATTTTCTAATCGTTGTATGTTAGAACCAAGTCGTACGCCAGCTGTGTAAAACAGGTCTTTGTATATCATAGGATCATTAACTACGGCTTCCTGCAAGGCTGATTGGTTTATGGAATACACAGCCGAATCAGCAATAGCTTCATAATAAAATACTTCTAATCCGCGGTATATATCCTTGTTAAATACAGTTTTATATATAGGAGTAAGAGGAAACACATTACCAGGGCCATAAAAAGACTGTATGCTCTCAGAACCATCAAAAGTTATAGAGTAGCGCTTTATATATCCAAACTTGACTACAGATAACTGCATACGTTCGTCAGAAAACTGCAATATCTGACCTTTTGGTAGTTTGTACTGCTTTCCGTTCAATAGTAATTTTAATAAAGGAGAGTTCTTGAGGCTATATTCCATATAAAACAATATAACAGAATTTTAACCAAACAGTTAACCTAAACTGCTCCGCATTCTCCTTAGTGTATCCGTCATTCCAGAGTAGGCGGGACCCACTCAGTGATTTTTCTGGATTCTACCCCTAGCTGGAATGACGAGAAGGCCATGAATTAAGGCGTAAGGGGCGACTATACCTTGACGTACTGTAACTAGTTAGACCGCTGTTTTCTGCGTATATTTCTTAGCCTAGAACTGTTTGTTTGCTTTGCCCTCATGGGCGAGGGCAATATTCTCATGGTTTACCGAATATAGTGTGAAATAATTCGTGTTATCTACCCTTACAAGTATACGGTGTAGGTTGGGTTGGCAATGTAATGTACCATCAAAAACAAACAAGAACGAAGAACACCATACTCAATATAATCCTCTAACTATATATCCATGAAACTACCTACCATAACTAAGAAACAACAAGAAATACTAAAGCTACTATATAAATATAGATTCCTAAACAGAATACAGATACAATCCTTACTGAATCATAAGGACCGTAAGACTATAAATGTATGGTTAAAGGATCTTAGAGAAAAACACTACGTTGAATGGATATACTCTACTGACTTTGCTGAAAAGACCAAGCCAGCTATCTACTATGTTGGTATTAATGGTGTACGCTACCTTAAGACCCTTGATACCTACCCCATAGAAGATATACGCAAACGCTACCGTGAAGCCTCAAGGAGCCGAAGCTTCATAGATCACAGCACCCTGATTGCCGATTGCTGTATTACGCTAGAGCGGTCTCATAAAAAGACCGGTGAGATAGAAACCTGGCACTACTATGAAACTGAAGCAGATTATCTAGGCAATGGTTTCTACCATTTTCTGGCTGACCATGAACTGATACACCCAGATCTGTGTTTTTCCGAAGAACAAAACGAAGGTACCAATGATGCACAAACAATCGGTAGTTATCTGCTAGAGATCTATGACGTCAGCTTTCCACGTTACCGTATTAAGAAACGGCTGAAAAACTACGTCGAATACTTAGATGAAGAGTCAGCTGAGTGGACTAAAAACACAGGTGACAAAGATCTACCAGTTATCCTGTTAGTCTGTTCCAGGACATCTGACCTGATTTACGCTAAACGAAGAACCAGAGGACTGATTGCAGATATCTGGGAAAAGGAAGATGAAGGACGACCATATATACGCTTTACGACAATTGAGAAGCTGAAAGAGCATGGAGTTATGGGAAAGATTTGGGAGGAAGCTTAGCAAACCGTACTCCGCAGTCCATGGGAATGTGGAGTCACACCGTCCTAGGCTTAGGACGGTGTTTATGAGTGCCCCGTCTCTTGTGAAACTTTACGGCCAATAATTCTTTAACTATAAATAAACCGCCTAGCAAAGCCACCCACTCTCCTAGATACGTATACGGCGTTTTGCGGCTGTTTGTCTGAATGGCCACATCTTTGGTCCCGGTCGGCTGAACTGTGGCTAGAGTATTGCCATTATGGTCAAGCGCAAAGGCTTTCCAGTTGTTGGCGGATTGCAGAAATGGCCTCGCATTAGCCGTTGCCATAAATTTAGCGAAACCGTCATGGTACAGACCAAACAAACGAGAACCACGGAAAATCTCTAGCGAAGCAGAGTTAGTGAGTACCGTGGAGCCCTTTTGAGTTAGCTTACGGTAATCTTCAGGATTAATTATACTTGAGCAAGCGGCGTTGCCGAAAACTAAACTGTCGTTGATTTTGAAAGGTTTCACCGGGTGTTCGCCCCGCACAACGCCCCGACGAATCATGAAGTCGTTATAGACTGCTGAATTGGTCGTACGCAGAAGCTCCTCAAGCATAAAAGGCATGTACTCCCCAGCTGGAATGAGCCGTGATTTATTTTGCTCATCTAAAAACCCTGCTTTGTTGGAACCATATACCAGGACATTTAGACTTCTACTGCTAGAGCTAACTTGCTTTGTGCCACTAAAATACACAGTTTTGTCGGTTTCGGTAAAACGATTGTGGACATTTTCTGAATCATTGTTGTCTAGTCCATACTCTGGCAAAAGCACAAAGCCAGTTTGAGCAATCTCTATTTGCTGCTGTTCGCCCAGTTTCTCTGAAACAATAGTGACATTTGTGTCCACACCGGTTGGCGTTTTATACATTCCCCAGCTTGCCAAGCTCAGCACGAGAAGCCCAGACCAGTAAATAGTTGCGTAGCGGCGATATTGCTTATGAAAAATTAGAACCAAGCCAGTTCCAACCACCGCTGATGTGCCAAAGTATCCCAAAAAGCGAGTCAAAAACTTTAGTGGTGTTAGCATAATCACAGGTGTAAGCGAATAAAATGGCAACATGTTATCCCAATTGCCACTACGCCCCATCCATATGGCTGAAACAGCCCAAGCGATGAAAAACTCTACGGCTGCCCAAACAAGCAATAGTTTCAAAACACTTATCCAAGATGGTTTGGCTAACATCGGCTTGAGCCACTTCCAAGCCCAAGAAGTAATGTACGCTGTCAAGCCAACCAGCAACGCGTAGGCAAAAAGCAATATAGCGTAGCCCATGAAGGCAGAGCTAGATAACTTACCAACATCAACCAGCCACAGCCACGACCATGTAATAGATGTTAGGCTTAAAAATAACCATCTCTTGTGCTTCATTCAGTCAATCTCTTAATTGCAAAAACCGAGTTCGCCCATCTGCTGATATTTTCTTATCGAACAAACCATCTAAAGCCAAGCATGCTGCCCTCCGTAAGACGGCTGGCTACAAGGGAGCTTACGTCTACAGTATGTATGTAGGTTTTTCCGTCCTGTACCACTGGATAGGCTATTTTTTTACCGTTTGGCGACCATTCGAATCTATCTGAGGTTGATGCGAGATCAACATTAACCAGTTTCTTTGGTGTGCTCCACTTAATTCCGTCAGTAGTACTAATTGTGAATATAGCAGAAGTGTTTTCGGGTGCATACCAGCCCCAGAAAGCGATCATTTTCCCGTCTGGAGAATACTTACCTGATCTTACCGATGAAGTTGTTTGACTGACAACTTTATTCAGACTGAACTGGCCAATTGCCGGGATAATGGTATATAGATCGCTGTGATTTCTAAACACAATTCTCGCCTTCGAGTCGTCAGTAACATCTGACCATGAAATTGGTACTTCATAGCCGCCAGCACTTATACCACCGATTTCATTCGCTACCAACTTCGGTGCCGTCAGAGTGGCGACATTCACATACCACAGGCTGGCATTTGTCTGGCCATAGTCTTTGATATACGCCAACAAGTTGCCACTTGCAGACCAACCCATATTGGAATATATCCCAGCTTCAGTAGTAACTTTAGTTTTTCCACTCCCATCTGCATTCATTACATATATGTCTACTACATCGCTGCTGCTACCTCCTTGTCCTGCAACATAAGGCATTCTTAGGTAGGCGATTTTTGCGCCATTAGGAGATAGGGAGGGGTTCTTTTCAGAAAAGTTCGGTGTACTCGTGAGCTGTTTTACTAAGCTGTTGTCATCTATATTGCAACTGAATATTTCCTCACTGTAATTGGAATGCCCTGAATTGAACACTAAGAGATCACTCGTGGAACTCCAGTTAGGGTTGGATAGATATATATATGGTGACCAAGGAACCTTTCCCTGTAAGCTTTTATTACACGTAACTTGTCGGGGAGCTACTGCGCGTTTAGAGGTGCCGGGATCAGTGACCATAACCTGTAATCCACCATCGTAGTTACCTGTCGAGGTGTTGTAGTCGCCGTTACCCATCGAAAACATGATTTCTTCGTAGGATCTCACGGATGTAGCTGCGAAAGCCTGATAGGCCGCGTAACCGCCACCAACTACTGCAAAAGTTAAAATAAATACTAGGAATTTACCTTTGGTGGTTGAAAAGTTAAATATACGGGATAGTTTTGAGGATTTAGAGTTTTTATTAATTCTTGGTTTACTTTTTGCCATTTTCAATCCTTTTTATGTGTTTGGAACTTATGCTTAAAATACTCCTGTTGGGTGCATAAAGTCAAGAGGGAGTGTTAGACTAAAAGCATGCCGAAGAAAAAAAACTTAACAGATGAAGAACGCCAAGCCTATATAGATGGCTTACCTCTAGATCGGCGTAACACTGACCCGAAAGCTACTTTTGACGAGCTGGTTGAACTTGCTTCAACGACGCCAATTCCAAAAGGCTCGGAGCAATCGGTTGTTGACGAAGGTTATAACGATAAACAAACTCGTTCACATACAGCTGAAGATACTTCGGAGAAACGCAATGATACGTCCCATCAATAGAGCGCTTCATTTGCGACCAAAATCCTTCAATTGTATTAGTACTAATACCGTCTTTTGAGTACTCTTCCTGGCTGTGGTTAATGAATCTGTGTACATATTCCCGCTTAACTCGGTGGTAGATCGTAGATTCGTCGGACTGGATTTCAGTACCCTGTTTAGCCATGGCTCGGATGAATGGTAAGGCCACGGTTGCATCTGCTCGTTTTGTAGCTATAGCTTTAACCTGACCAGTACCTTTTCGTTTCTCAACCATGCCTATAACAGCCGTTTTATTGTCGAACTTGCCCTCGTTACCCTTATGTCTACCTCCGATGTAGGTTTCATCTATTTCTACGATACCGGACAAGGGGTTGCTCTTTTGTTGCATAAGTAAACGTATTTGATTACACATACGCCATGCTGTTTTGTAGGTAACCCCCAAGTGGCGCTGTAGCTCCATAGCTGAAACACCATTCTTAGATACCGAAAAGAGGTACAAAGCGTAGAACCATTTCGTAAGTGGAGTTGGTGAGTGATCAAAGATCATGTTGGCTGTTGGCGATAAGCTAAAGCCGCAGTGAGGTTGCTTACAGCCGTAGGCCTTCTTCTTTCGCAGTCGATAAAACTTTGTCTCGGCTCCACAGTGCGGACAGAACTCAAGCTTGCCGTAACGGGCTTGGAAGATAGCCTCTAGACAGACATCGTCATTGGGAAAGTCTTTTTGTAAGTCAACGAGAGTGTACTGCTTCATACTTACAGTGTACACCCCTGTTTACAGTATGTCAAGGGATAGTCGCCGCGTAAGGAGTATTGACATAAAACGATATAGTTGTATAATGTTATTATGAGTCAG
>CAZQZT010000009.1:0-18010 GCA_964597925.1 uncultured Candidatus Saccharibacteria bacterium | reverse complement strand
AAACGGTTAAAGTCAGGTATTTTGAACTTTTTCTTCATGCTCTTTTTACCAGTAGTCGCCGCCCCGGCAGCAGCTAGAACTTTGTCGTCATTATCAAGTTCTATAGTGTCTTCGGTTGCCACGTGCCCAGCCAACTGTCCAACCGACGCATTCTGGTCAATCGCAGCTTCTCCAGCCACGACAGGCGCAGCAGCTTCTGCCGTTTTCGGTGGAGGAGGTATTTGAGGCTTGCTTTGCAATGATTTTGCTACGTGAATCCCAACCGCTCCAGCTATAGGCAGCAAGCCTTGGTCTGACGTTATAAGTACAAGGCTTTTTTTGGCTTCTTTGGCGGTTCTATTCAGTAACTTCAAGTTAACGATTGACTGCAGGGTAGATGCTCTTTTTGGCAGAACCAAGGCTACAATTTTGGCATCAGAGGCACGAACTTTCTCTATGATTGCTGTTATTTCATCTTCGGCATCAATGTAAATACTGTCTTTTGATTGTTGGGTGCTCATATTTGTAACATCCTATCCAGGCGCTGTCTGACTGATTTTGTTGATTTGGGATTATCTTGCATTTGTATTGTATCAAGCCCCACTCTAAGCAAACCCATGGCCGTTATGAAGGTGTGATCATTTACTTGGTCTGTTTTGTCTGTAATGCCTACGACTTCGTCGGGCTGTATATGTTGAACAGTAGGCCGTTTGGTAAATGGCAATTCTCTATACCAGCTGGATTGCTCTAGTTTGTCCATCAGCATACTCAAACTTGAACCACCTCCACAAAGCAAAAGCTGGTTAGGCAAATGGTCTGAAGCGGTAAATTCGGCCAGAGCTAATTCGATGCCACTTATCCAGACGTCTAGAGTTTTATCTAGTGCGTGCTTTATGGCCGTACCTTTTGCAGCTGTTACGTGATTGGCCCCGTATGCCAGCTTATAATCTTCTGCTTGACTGAAGTTTATGCTGAGTTCACGCTCAACCGAGCGCGTAAACGCCCGCCCGCCAATCCCAAACATTTTGGTTCCTTGCACTCCGCCATCGTGCAAAACTGCTATATCAGTAGTTCCACCACCCACGTCCATAAGTATGGCGTTCATGGTAGCATCTGGGCTATTGCCAATCACAGCGCGGGCTACGGCAAACGGCTCCGCAGCAACGGCTACAAGATCAAGGTCCAACTCTTGTGCGGTACGTTCTAGTGCACCAATATGAATTAGCGGTGCAAAGGCTGTATATAACTGCACCATGACTTCTTTGCCCTGAAAACCAATCGGGTTAGTGACTGTATAGCCGTCGATGTCTATCCGCACTAAAGCGCTGTTTACTAGCCGTATTTCTACGTCTTTACCACCCAGTTCCCAAGCTAGCTGTTCTTTTGCTTTTACGAGGGCTCGTTCTTGTACCAAGCCAATTATCTGCTCTGTTTCAGCCATATCTAGCTGTTTATCAGGGTTTTTGCGAATAACGCGCACCGTTGTAGTCGTGCCTTTTACTAGCTCGCCAGCTATGCCAATCACTGCTGAACGCACGCTTACGCCTGCCTGTTGCTCTGCTTGCGTGAGAGCCGCATCACAATTGCGCACCACACCTGCTATGTCAGCAATTGCGCCAGCCTGCATATCAGTCAAACCCTGATGCTCACGACCCACCCCAATAATCTCTAGCTCATCTTCATCTACTCTTGCTATAAGTGCTTTTACAAATTCTGTGCCTATGTCTAGCGCTACTATATATTTACCGGCAGGGCTGGATTTTTTAGCCTTCTGAACCCGCGCCAATGCGGTGGTTTTTAACCCTTTTAATTTACTGAGCATAATCGCAATAAGTATACCATAAACAGAGGTGGTTTTAGCTACCGTAAAACGGCTTTGATACGGCGGATTCCTGCGCTGGAAGATTCTTCTTTGATAATTTTGAACTTTCTGGGTGATGAGCTTGTCGAACCATTGCCGTCTTCTGCCAACTGAGCTGTGTGTTCTATGTGCGGGCCACCACAAATTTCAAAACTAAATGGTTTGTCGGCGCCATCGGCTATCATCTTGTATACCTTTACCGTGTCGCCATAGCGGTCACCAAACTGCCCAAGCGCGCCTTTTTCTTCCACTGCAACTTTGGTAGGAAACTCTTCAAAACTAACTTTCAAATCCTTAGCAATCTGCTTGTTCACGATATCTTCTACTTGCTTGATCTGCTCTGGCGTAACCTTTTCTGGATGACTAAAATCAAATCGCAAGCGCTCTTCTGTAATATTACTTCCGTTCTGCACCACATGGTCGCCAAGCACATCTCGCAAAGCCTGATACATTAGGTGAGTGGCAGTATGGTATTTTTTGTGTTGCAGGCTGGTTCCACCAAGACCGCCCTTGAAAGTCCCCTTACTAGCAGTCTGGCTCCGCTCGCGTTGCTGACTCATAAGTTTGTCAAATTCCTCACGCCAAGTGTCTGAAACTTTATAATCTTGCTTGAAAGCCTCTTCTATACTTAGCTCTACGGGAAAGCCGTAGGTATCGTAGAGCTTGAATACTTCTTCTCCAGTGAGTCCGTTTTTGCTCATTTTGCCTAATTCTCTCACGCCTGCACGCAGTGTTTGACGAAAGACTTTTTCTTCTTTAACTAATGTTTCTACTACTTGCTGACGCTTCTGGGCAACTTCCGGGAAGTCTTCATGATACAAATCAGCAATTACGGGCACAATATGCTCTAAGAAATTTTGCTCTATGCCTAAATCAAAAGCGTATCTAATAGCCCTGCGTACAAAGCGCCGCATTACATAACCCTGCTCTTTGTTGCTGGGCACAACCCCATCAACTGCTAGAAATGTTGCCGTACGCAAGTGATCGGCAATTACGCGCATGCTTGTAGCGTGCGATTCGTAGTTTTTGCCGCTCAGTTTTTGTAACTCCTCAATAATCGGCCATATAACACTAATCTTAAACATGTCCGGACTATTGATTTTTGCAGCGGCAATTCTTTCTAGACCACCACCAAAGTCCACGTTTTGTTTGGGAAGTTTTTCAAAGCCAGCTTCTGTACGGATGTATTCCATGAATACTGAATTACCAATCTCCATATAACGTCCGCAGTCACAGTTGGGGTGGCAATTTTTGCCCCATTTTGGGTCATGTTGAATGTCTTCAAAAAGATAAAATACTTCGCTATCTGGACCGCATGGCTCACCGACTTTTACGTCTTTGGGGGCGCCATTGCGGCTCCACCAGTTTTTCTCATCGTAGTAAAAGATTCGCCCGCCTTGTTCGCCAAGTTTATAGCCATATGCTTCCGAACCAATCTCTACCTCTTTGGCGGAAATTCCCTTGGACTCAAACAGCTTCTTCCATAGTGTGCCGGATTCTGTGTCTTTTGGTACGTTGTATTCTGGAAACCCGCTACAACAAGTTACATAAATTCTGTTCGGGTCTAGCTCCACAACATTAACCAGAAAATCAAAAAACCACGGTAATTGCTCTTGTTTGAAATAATCTCCCAAACTCCAGTTTCCGAGCATTTCAAAAAAAGTAGTATGTCGGTTATCCCCAACTTCGTCTATGTCTTGGGCCCGCAAACAAGTTTGACTGTTTACTAATCGCGTCCCGTCTTGGTGTGGCTCTCCAAGCAGATACGGAATTAAGGGCTGCATACCAGAACCAGTAAACAAAGTAGTGGGGTCGTTGTACGGCACCAAGAGTGCCCGTGGTATCACTTTGTGACTTTGCCCTGAGAAAAATTCTAAGTAGGCGGTACGTATCTGCTGCGCATTCATGACTGACCTAGTCTAACAGATTAGAGCCTACGTAGGAATGGCTCGTTTAAACTTGATGGTGCAGCATGCACCGAAATATTGCCCGTCATTTCTTTGATGATATCTATCAGTTTGCGTGGTGTAATGTTGACTTTAGTGTAGTAGCCTTGAGCCGGTTCATAAATCTTCTTTTTAGTCGCATCGTCTTCATCAAGATTAGTCAATATTATTACATGATGGTCTGGCGTAAATTTAGGCGAAAGCCTTAGATCACGAAGTTTTGTTAGAATATCTAGACCAGTCATGCTGGGTAGCATGATATCCAGCATAGGCCCCGCCTTTAAATTACAATTCCACCGCCTAAAACATTATCTCCATCATAAATAACCGCTGACTGCCCTGGAGTGATTGCTCTAATTTGTTCTGATAACGCTATATGTAGCGTGTTTTGTAGATTTTTACTCTTGGACGACACTAGCTGTAGCGTACCCTTCACTAGTGCTGCTCTATAGCGTGTTCGAATATGGTAAACTACACCCCGTTTTGGTTCATCGTTTATCCAGTGCACATCGGTAAGCTCAATCTCGTCATGCCACAAACGACTGTCTTGCAAATCTGTAGTCACAAACACTTGATTAGCTTTCATATCTTTGCCAGCTACGTAATAAGGCAGACCGCCGCCCACGTCTAGTCCGTGACGCTGGCCAATTGTATAGAAAATAGCTCCATCATGTTGGCCGATTATTTTGTCATGCTGGTCTATAATTTCTCCCGGTTTTGTTGATATGTATTGTGAAAGAAATTCTTTTATACCTACTTTCCCCACAAAACATATGCCTTGACTATCCTTTTTTTCAGAAGTGACAAGTCCCAATTTTCTAGCTAGCGCTCTTACATCCGCCTTTGTTTTAATATTGCCGATTGGCATCAATGTTTTGGATAGTGCTTCACTGGTTATTCGGTATAAAAAATATGTCTGGTCTTTTTCTGCGTTTAGGGCCACGCGTAGCTCACTCAGTCCGTTAACCGACACAATTTTGGCATAATGACCGGTAGCAATCATATCTGCGCCGTCTCCTAGGGCTGTTTCTAGGAATAGTTTAAACTTTACTTCTTGATTACACATGACGTCAGGGTTAGGCGTACGACCAGCCTGATATTCCGCCAGCATGTAATCTACGACTTTGTGCTTGTATTGCTTTTCGAAATCATAGACCCTAAAGTCTATGCCTAACTGGACTGCAACTCTTTTGGCATCTCGATAATCTTCTTTCCAGGTACATGGCAAACCAGCAAAATCCTGGGTCCAGTTTTTCATATATACGCCGACTACATTAAAGCCCTGCTGCTTTAATAAAGCGGCCGTAACAGAAGAATCAACTCCACCACTCATGCCTACATACACTGTTTTCATAGCTGAGTCATTTTACAGTTTTTGAATATTATTTAATAGAGGGTATTTTTACTTGGGAATCCTATGTGGCATTAGCTTGATAGAACAGTGGATTTTCTGACGAGAAACGTGCAGAGCCGTACAAAATGTACGGCGAAATGAGCATCGCATACAGAAAATACTTTGGGTGCCAAGAATCCACTATGGCGGATGCCGAATTTTTCAGAATAGTCGGTCGCACTTTTCTATCTTACGCTTCAAAAGTTCAATTCAGCCCCGCACATAGTAGTGACATCCGTAGGGTCAGCTGCAGGCGGACTGAACTATTATATAAATCGTTCGGCAAATAACTTTAGTCTACGTACGACCAACCCCGCTCCTGGTGGCGCCAATTTAGCTTATGACTATATTGCTATAGACTAAACATCTAAAAACACAATGACTTCGTCTTTTTTGACATGCATTATACCGCGTTGAATTTCGACTTTTTCTTCTCTAGTACCATCCCTCACGACAATCTCGCAGGGGCTTAATAGCGTCATGAAGTTATGGTGGGATGCCAGAATATCAAAAGGACCCGTGGCATTTTCGGCAGATATGCTTTCTGCAAGACCATCATAGTACACCTTAAAAGGAGCATATACCTTTACGTGCATATGTGTGTTGTCGCCGGTTCGGTCTTCTACTTCCGAGGCTGGTTTTTTGTCGTTTTTATCAGCCATCTACGCAATGATTTCTTCAATTGATTGTAGGGTTTGCTCTCTGGTAAAAAAGTCCCCAGGTACGCCGGTGTGTTTGGTCATGACATTCATATTCTGCGTAAAATTGACTATGAGCTTTTTAGCTTTGGCATAATCGGCTCTATCGGCAGCAGACAGTTCATTTTCACCAATAATCGCGATAATGCTTTTAAGTGATTCGTGTTTTTGCAATAAAGCCATTACCTGCACACTAAGTATGTAATGCCTGTCGCCCACCACATCAGGAGTCAGTAACGAAGAAGTTATTTTGTTTAAATCAACAGCCGGGCGTATGCCTTGTTCGGCAACTTTACGTGAAAGTACTACGATACTGTCCATTTCATGCTGGATAAACTGCACAGCTGGGTCTGACAAGTCGTCGGCTGGCACATAAATTGTTTGAACTGAAGTGATTGAGCCGTTTTCATTAGAGCTCAGCCGGTCCTGCAGTATTTTTACGTCAGAGAATATCGTGGGCTCATAGCCACCTTCGTTTGGTACTTGGTCCAAAATAGTAGAAAGCTCGTTTCTGGCTTGAATGTAGCGGAACATGTTGTCTGCAAAAAACAGTATGTCTTTGTGTTTTTCATCTCGGAAATACTCAGCACCGGCCGTTGCAGCAATACCAATCAAAGAACGCTTTACCGGATTTTCATTCATCTGCCCAAAGAACATGCAGGTATTTTTGAGCAAATCTTCAGCGCGAAGTGTATCCCACAATTCGTGACCTTCACGAATACGCTCACCAATACCAGCAAAAAATGATAACCCTCCGCTATTTTTGGCAATATTGTTTATAAGCTCCATGGTGAGCACAGTCTTTCCCACGCCAGCGCCACCAATAATTCCAATTTTGCGACCTTTTACAAACGGCGTGAAGAAATCAATAACCTTTATGCCAGTTTCTAGTAGTTCTGGTTTGGCAATTTTGAATTCAGTGGATTTGTTGGCAATTTTTAGAATATCCCTGTAAACAACACCCTCACCCTCTATGGCGGGCTGACCGTCTAGCGGATCGCCTAGTGCATCTAAAATACGACCTACGGTAATATCGCCAACCGGTATTTCTATGCCCTTGTTGGTACGCTGTACGTTCATACCACGCTGTATACGACGGTCTGAGCGAATGTTTAGGCACAAGGCTATTCCACCCGGTTCAAGGTGATCAACCAAAAGCTTGGTTTGATGACCGTTGTCTACAATTATAAGTTCACCTACACTCGGCGCATCGTCATCAAACTGCGTGCGTACCACCAAGTCTTTGATTGTAACTACTGTGCCGACACTCATGATGAAATCCCCGAAGTCGCTGCCTGGCTTTTTTTCATGCCATTTATGATTTCTTTTAGGCGCTCATCTTTAATTGCTCTCCTGGCTCGGTTGTAGTCTAGATGAAGATCGTTTTTTGCTTCGTTTGCACGCGTGTTTGAGGCACTCATAGCTCGGAAACGCGATGCATATTGCGCTAGTTTAGAGTCCAGTATCAATTGGCTCATAGCAATATTCATCATAGAACGCTCCAGGTGATCCACCACATCATAAGTGCTTGGTTCAAAAATATAGTTAGCCTCACTAATTATGTTATCTGCTTCATCAGACTGCTTGCCTTTTTGCGCTACAGCATTACTAAGTTCAATTTTTTTGACATCTTGTACCATAAGAGTGACGTATTCCTGATAAAACACTGTTGTGCTTCTATAGAGCTGAACTTCTCGAATAATTGGAGCAACGTTTATGTTTTGGTCTTTGGTTGGAAGTTTGAAGTATTTTTTGTAGGATATATTGCGCTGAGCTAACTGGATTGCCCCGTGATGTCCAATCACTATAATTTCGTTTTTTTCTGGGTCGTATGTTTTCAACATAAGTTGGATTAATTTTAGGTCAATATCACCGCTAAACCCGCCCTCTGCAGTAATAATTATGTATAGCTCTTTTTGTATCACTTCAACTCCGGTACCGGTACGCCCAAATCCAAAAATTGCACTGACGCGTAGTTGTGAATAAATACCCCACAGTTCGTCAAAAAACTGCGTGGCTTGTAGTACTTGGTTTTTTATCTGGGCTATACGCATACTGGCAATACCCTGAAACACGTTAGTCAATTCGGTGAGTGTGCCCATAGCCATTTCTTCACGTTCGATTTCTACTGGTCGCTTATTCATGCAGCAACCTCGGTTTTTTCTTTATCTTCTACTTTTTCAGAGACAGCGTCAGACTTATTGGATTCATCTTTTTTATCATTATCATCATGTTTGTCTTTTGGCTTGTCTACGTGCTTAGTTTCTTCGGCTGGTTTTTTATCTTCCGTCCCTTCACTTGGTTCGGCAGGATGTTTAGTAGGAGCTTCTGGTCCGCCCTTTATGTCTATACTGCACTTTGTTTTGAGTTCGTCGCGAACTTTATCGTATACTTCGTCGCTAGTTACTTTTGCAGCGTGTTCGATGACATTGAGTTTTAGTGCTGCTATGTCTATTTTTTCACTATCGCTGACGTTTAATATTATATCCAACATCAATTGTTGAGCCATGAATGAATATGTGTCTGATGGACTTTGAGTAAGCATTACAAAAATATATTTGCCAATCATCAGTGCTTTTTTGGCTTCTAGTGCCAGCTCCGAGCCAAAGTGTGAAAACTCTTCTGCTTGACGAAAATCTGCCAGTAATTTTAATGTCTGGGCAGCCAATGCTTTTTGGCGCTTATTATGTCCAACGCCACCAACACGAGTAACGCTTAATCCTACGTTTAGCGCCGGGCGAATACCATTTCTGAAAATATCCATATCTAAAATCCACTGTCCATCTGTAATAGACATAATGTTGGTCGGCAAGTAGGCTGTAATGTCACCACCTGCTGCATTTACCAGAGGCAGGCTAGTCAGGTGCGCACCATTGCTGTCCAGTCTTCCGGCGCGTTCTAGGAGCGCTGAATGTGCGTAGAACATATCACCTGGGTATGAATCCCTACCAGGACTTACGCCACTCATAAGGGCAACTTCACGATAAGAATGAGCATGTGAAGTTAGATCGTCATAAATGATAATTGTATCTTGGCCAAGTTTTTGCCACAAATACTCTGCCATGGCCACGCCAACATAAGGCGCTATGTAGCTCATAATCAAAGACTCAAACATCGTACTAACTACCACAATCGCTTTTTCCAAGCCGCCATTTTCCTTTAGGCGCGTAAGTAGTGTATCTACGTCACTTCGCCTTTTGGCAATCAAAACATAGACCACAATTTGATCAGTATTTTTCTGATTTATCGTCAACTGGGTTACTAGGGTGCTTTTACCGGACTTACCATCTCCCAACAAAGCCATACGCTGTCCGCGCAGAACAGGAAATAAGGCGTCAATTACAGTTATACCGCTTTCTAGCTGAGTATCTAACAATTTACGCGCATATAGAGGCGGTGCTATATTAAAAACGGGCCAGACACCGTCTGCAGCTATTGGACCTTTGCCGTCTAATGGCTCACCCATAACGGTAACAACTCTGCCTACAAAATCTTTACCAACTTTACAAACGAGTTCCTGATGCTGAATAACTGCAACCATTCCGGTCCTGAGTGTTATGTTACCGAGATGCAAGACAACAACGTGGTCTGCCTGCACCTGGTGAACAAAGCCTTTGCTGCCGTCCTCAAACATTATGAGAGCATGAATGTTACAGGGCTGTAGGCCGCGTACTTTAATTAAAAATTTATCGACAGCAATAACATCGCCGACAGGTTTACCGGCAGCAACAAGCTTATCAAAATGCCGGTTGCCGGAGTTCATGCTGTTATCTCCTTTGCTACGACTTCAGTTTGCGGCTGTTCTACTGGATCTACGCCCTGTATTTTAGAAATAAGTAGCATGCGCTTATCAGTAAAACGCTGTCTTAGACTAAGATCATAGTATTTATTTGTGGACCTCACTACGCAACCAGCACCTATACCTGGTTGCATACCTATCTGCAACAAAACCAATGGATGCATCTGTTGGCGCATCCATGTAATCAGTCGTTGCTGGAATAGAGGTGATGGGTCTGTGCTAAAACTCATGTGCAGTACTGGAGCTTTTGTGCGGATAGTCTGCAAAAATTGAAGTAGGCGTTGTCTGTCTACTTCTTGAAGCATATTGAGTTTATTGATAGATACAATTTCATCAAAGAGTCGAGTAGCTTTGGGTAGTCGCATTGGGGTTCCTGCTTCTCGGATTGCCACCTGGCGCAAAAAACTATCAACCGCCTCTGTTTCCAGCGCCAACTTACCTACATCTGCTCGCGTCACCACACCAACCGGCAAACGTAATTGCGGTGGCTTTGATGACTCATCCGCCATGAGTAATATCCTCTAGGATGTCCTTCTTATTTTCTTCTAATTCCGCCAACACGTATTCTAATTGGTCGTTTAGGTTTATTTGATTACCAATGGCGGCTATTACATAATGATTGACAATATCTGCCATATTTTCTTCAAACCGCTTTAGTAGTCGTGCCTTTTCATTGGCAACTTCTTGATTCAATTGCTGACCCATCATTTTGCGTTGTTCTTCTATGGCTTCTTGAGTTTTTGTGATTGATTCTAATGCTAGGTTCTTTGCGTCAGAGATTGATTCTTCATACTTGGCAAATTCTTCTTGTAGTTTTTTGGTTATCTCACTCTTCATGTATTCGTTAAGCTGAGAAGTAGTCAGACGCAAATCCTGTTGTAAAAACATAGCGTTTTCGCCAATTATTTTTTCAAAGTGCAATCGGCCGCGGTTGCGAAGTTCTTCACGAAATTCATCGTTAAAAATATGTTCTACATCTTGCTCAGCCTTCTCTGTAAAAGGGTCGTTCGAACCCCCGGACTTTTTGGGACCACTACTTCTAAGCTGAAAAGCTATGTACACAAAAGCCAGCGCCGCTGCGAGCAAACTGACTAAAGTTATGATGACCCACCACAATTCCACGGTCTAGCCCCCCACTCCCCTATTACTCAATTACGGACTTTTGCAAAATAGTGCAATTTGGTCGAAAGCTGAGCATCGCAGCGCAGGCGTACTACTGGTACGACGAGCAGCGAAGCGCGGGTTTCGACTGAAATGTGCATTTTGCAGAAGTTCCTCCCTTATATTCTTAGTATTAAATATACCCCAAATACTCCTGTAATGAAAACGATTAAACCTACAATTATGACTCGCGACATTCCACGAATAATTGACTTCTTGCTAAGTGGTTTTAGGCCGATTGATATTAATGCACTCCTAACACCTCCGTATAACAGAGTGCCTGCCACCACTGTCTTCGACTTCACTATTACTAATAGCATACTTAGAGCCGTCAAATGTGGTCAATGCACGACCAAGCACAAATAATTCTTTGGAGCCAGCTTTCATACCTACGCCAGAAAGCACGGATACTACTATATAGTCTCTGGCTTTGGTTCAAGTAACTATTTTGGTAAGTACTTGAACCACTCTGTGGATATCAGCCTCTGAAGTGCGGCGCCCCAAACTAAAACGAAGCGAAGACCGCGCCCGCTCCTCACTCATGCCCAAAGCCCTCAAAACATGTGAAGATTCCTCTTTGCTAGCGCTACATGCAGACCCGGAAGCAGCTTGAATACCCTGTTCATCCAGGGCAAAAAGTAAGCGTTCGTTATCGGTATTTGGTACTGTTATATGTACGTTGTTGGGTAGGCGATGTTTTTGCGAACCGTTTAAGTGTGCTGTTGGTAGATGTTCTAACAATTGTGCAACAAAATACTGTTGCAAGTCTTTTATTCGTTCAGATTCCTCACGCCTTAAAGACTGTGCTAATTCCAGGGCTCTAGTAAAGCCAATTGCCCCAACAATGTTTTCGGTTCCGCTCCTGAGTCCTCTTTCTTGCCCGCCACCATGAATCAGTGGTAAAAGTGTGACATTACTGGCGACAAACAGCACACCGCTCTGCTTTGGCCCATAGATTTTACCTCCGTTAAGGGTCATTAAATCCACGCCAAGACTATGCACGTGCAGATCAAGATAATTTACCGCCTGACATGCATCTGTATGATAATACAGCGGCATTTTGTTGCCCTTTTTTTTGCGTGTTTCGCGAATGGTTTTGAGCTGTTGACCAATCTGCTTTATTGGCTGAATTGTGCCTATTTCGTTGTTAGCGTACATTACGCTTACTAGAACTGTGCTGTCCTGAACTGCCTGAATTACAGCATTGGGGTCTACTAAGCCTTCTGTATTTGGCAAAACTTCAGTATGCGACCAGCCTTTTTTAGATAAAAATTCCATAGGCGAGCGCACAGAATCATGTTCCAGCGCAGTCGTGACCATATGACAGCCTGGAAATGCTTGTGCAACTCCTTTAATAGCAAGATTGTTTGCCTCGCTGCCGCCAGCAGTAAAGATAATCTCTTGTGAGCGAGCACCTATAATGCCAGCAACCGAGCTTCGAGCAATCTGTAGCGTGTCAGCAACCGCGTTTGCTGCCAAATACGAGGCTGAGGGGTTATAAAAATTATCTGTAAAAAATGGCTGCATAACACTCTGGACTTTAGGGTCCATAGGCGTTGCAGCTGCGTAATCTAGATATATACTTCTGTTCACAGCCATAGGGTATGAGATAATCAGCGTCTACGCAACCGACGCATACATTTCAGTAGAAATGCGCTGTAAATATAAATCAGCAGCCTTGCTTAGGCGTCGCAACTCGTTGTCGTTAACCTTCTGATAATGTCCATTTTGAGACTTTAGTACACCATCAGGGCGAACATCGTATCTGGTTGTGCGAACATGCTTCTGACCATTCTGATCTTTCCACTCCTCATGCCAAACCCAAGTATGACGGTCTAGGCAGAAAAACTCTCTCCTGTGCCCAGCTGGCACAGAACCGAAAACTTCAGCGCCAATTTTTGCTTCGTGACGAATAAGATTGCTGTACAGATCTGCTTGTCTGTCTTGGTTACTCTGACCCGAAATAGTTCTAACAATTTTATGCAGCATCACGCATAACCTCTTGTATCGATTTATCTGGCTGCTCAGCTAAAGCTCGTAATACTTGGGTTCGAATATCAGATACATCGCGTTCTTGATTATACGATACCTGAGTAATTTCTTCTTGAGGTATGACTGGTGGAGTTTCTACGATCGATGGCACAAGGTGCAGATGGCGTTCAGTAGATGCCCGAACCTGTGGCATGGGTAATTTCGATAGCTTGTAACGAAGATCCTGAGCACTGCTGCCAACTTCACTTAAACGAGTTAGCATCATGTCCTCAACAGGCCTAGGACCAAATTCCTTGCTGTCTCTTCGTTTGTTGTCGTTTCGACTATTGGTGTATGAAAATTTTGACATAAACTAATTGATTGAAAATAAATTGCAGGCATTCTGGGTTGTAATTTTGGCTATTTCTGCCATATTTTCTTCCCGTAGGCCTGCTAAAAACTCTGCTGTCAGCACCAAATGCTTAGGCAGACAGATTGTACCACGCTCTGGAGCTGGTGTCAAGAAGGGAGCGTCAGTTTCAAGAAGTAAATTATGTAACGGTATAGCTTTTGCCGCCTCAAGCTGTTTGGCATCTTTCGTAAAAGTCATGATGCCATTTAGCCCCACATACAGCCCCCTGAACAAGATTTGCTCTAAGTCACGTCCATTAGACGAAAAACTATGCACAACCCCTCTCAACCCCTCAAATTTGTCAAAAACAGGCCAAAAGTCATCAAACGCTTCTCTGATATGAAAAATCAGCGGTAAATCATGCTTTTTTGCCAGCTCCAGCTGAAACTCTAAAATCTTAATCTGATCAGCTTTATCGGAATGATTATAGTAATAATCCAGCCCACACTCTCCAATTGCCACAACTCTGGATTCAGTTGCTAGCGCAGAAAAGGCATTTTGGCTGGATTCATCTAAGTAATCTTTGGCTTCGTGAGGGTGAATTCCTATGCTCGCCCAGCAATTTTCTTCTCTCTGCGCCAATTCAACCGCCAACTGGCTATCCCGCAGCGTGCAACCAACACAAATCAGTCTGCTGACGCCTGCTTTATCAGCTTCCTGAATCAAAGATTTAGCGTCTGTTATCCCACCTTTTGCCCACTTATCACGCACAAACTCATCACCCTTGTCCTCCGAAGCCTTGGCGGAGGAGGTAGCCTCATGTATATGACAGTGCGTGTCAACGAACTGCAAAGTCCTGTCCATTGACTAAGCCTTCGTTGAGGTTTCTTTTCGAGGAAATAAGGTGGTCTTTGATTGGCGGATTATGCCTTCTTCAAATGTGTATCGGATTTTTTGAGCCGTTTCTGGCATAAATGGACCGATTAATTTGGCAATTTCTAGTAAACAGCTTACTTGGTAAGCCAAAACTTCACGCAGATGGTCTTTGTCCTCTGTTTTTGCAATTTCCCATGGTTTTTGCTCATCTATGTACTGGTTAAGTCCGCGAACCTGCTCCCAGACTTCGTCTAGGGCTCGGTCAAAACGGCAGTTTTCTATAGCTTCCCAGTACTGTGCTTGATCGTGCTCGGCCTCTGATGATTGGCCAATTATGCCACCTTGGTATTGAGTTATCATGGCAGAGGTACGCTGTACGCCATTGCCAAGTTCGTTGGCAAGCTCGCCATTATACGCTGCCAGCATACGCTCATGACTATAGTCGCCGTCATCATAAGATGGCATGTACCTCAAAAAGTAGTAGCGAAAAGCATCTACGCCATATTCATCAATAATATCTTGGGGTTTTATTACATTTCCAAGTGTTTTGCTCATTTTTTGACCATCTACAGTTATAAACCCGTGTACATATAGCATTTTTGGCAACGGCAATCCGAGAGCCAGTAACATGCCTGGCCAAATTGCCGCGTGAAAACGCAAAATGTCTTTGCCTATAACTTGTACATTTGCCGGCCAGAACTTTTTGAAATCTTCATGTTCTGGATAGCCCAAGACAGTAAGATAGTTCATAAGGGCCTCGAACCACACATACATAACTTGCGTACTGTCGCCGGGAACGGGAATCCCCCAGGCAATTTTTTCGGTTGGGCGTGAAATGCTTATATCTTCTAGTCCATCTTTTATGACTCGCAGGATTTCGTGCTTCCGGGTAGCCGGAATTATTCTAAATGCCCCTGACTCTATGGCTTGTAAAACCTTTGGAGCATAGCTGCTTAATTTGAAAAAGTAGTTTTCTTCTTCGATTTTTTCATATTTGCGGTTGTGATTAGGGCATACACCTTTGTTTGCCTTTACTACAGCTTCGGGGAAAAAAGCTTCGTCGCCCGTACAATACCAGCCAACATATTTGCCTTTGTATATGTCTTTTTGCAGTGCTTTCCATATTAGTTGAGCGCGCTGCTCATGGCCGGTGTCGGTAGTACGAATAAACCTGTCGTTACTGATATTTAAAGCCTTGGCGAGTTCTCGGAATTTTTGGCTCATTTGATCGGAAAACTCTTTTGGAGAAATCCCAAGCTCTTCGGCTTTTTCGGCAATTTTACCGCCATGTTCGTCAGACCCCGTACTAAATAAGACTGGTTTGTTTTGGGCACGTGATGCTCGTGCCAATACATCTGCGTACAAAAAATCCAGCGTGGTGCCAATATGCGGTTCGGCATTTACGTAGGGAATAGCAGTGGTAACAAAATAATTCATGACCGATCTATTGTATAGGTTCAGTACCGCCCCTGTCTAATTACTAGCCAGATGCCACAATTCACAATGGACGCATTTGTAAACTTTAAGCTTGGTTCCGTGTTGCCACTGCGCCGTAACACCCACCCCCTCAGCCTGAACTTTGGTATCAAAAGTCATTTTTTCAGTACACGGCAAAATAAGCTCATCGTCAGCTGAAGTCATGCTTAATTGCTCCGTTTGTCGATAAATTCTTGGCAAAATCTTTTGCATTTTGTAACATACTTCCAGCCTAGATGAAGGTGCTTAGGACGTCAACACAATCTGTAAAAATGAGTAGGATTTTCCCAAACTAGTGTAAGGAATGATAGTCTTCAGGTTTACCTACTCGTGTGCAGTTTGTTTCAAAAAGGAGCATCGTATATGAGCCATACTACAGGTACGGAGAATGCGAAGCGCACTTTTTGGATCAAAATGTGCCAAGTATGTGAGCCTACTGCACGAAGGTAAGGGCGTGACCTATTTTGCCTGCCCGTCCCGTTCGGCCAATTCTGTGTACATAGTCTTCGTAAGACTGAGGCAAAGAAAAGTTCACTACATGCGTAATGTCCACCACGTCTATGCCACGAGCCGCCACGTCTGTAGCTACTAGTATATTGACATCGTTTGTCTTGAATCTCTTCAAAGCACGCTGACGCTGGCCTTGTGACTTACCGCCGTGAATAGCATCTGCTGAAAAACCACGAGTAATTAGTTCTTGACTGAGTCGTTCTACTTTGCGCTGGGTTTCGTCAAACACTATCACTTTGTCTGCTTTAAGCAAAACATCGTGCAGTTTGTCCATTTTATCGTTGCTGGAAACGTACTTTATAACGTCTTGATGTACGCTGTCGGCTGTGTCTCCAGTTTTTACAGAAACCACGATTGGGTCATTTGAAAACGTCTGTATTAGACTGCTGACTTTGCCATCAAGTGTTGCGGAGAAAAAGAACGACTGGCGCTCAGTCTTTAGCTGGCTAAGTATGTAGCGTACGTCGTTTATAAATCCCATGTCTAGCATGCGGTCTACTTCGTCTAGTACTATTGTGTTAAAACCATTTAATCTTAAAGTGTTGCGCTCCATGTGATCTTTGATCCGTCCTGGTGTACCGATAACAATACGAGGATTGTCACGTAAATCACGCAATTGCGCGCCCATGCTAGAACCACCAATTAGAAGCGTACCAAACAAGCCACTACCCTTGCCGATAGTTCGGCATTCATCTTGGATTTGCTCGGCAAGTTCGCGGGTAGGAGCAATTATCAGTGCTTTGGCTGATTTGTCTAGAATAAGTTTGTTTAGGATTGGCACAGCAAAAGCTGCCGTTTTTCCAGTTCCCGTGTTTGCCACGCCAATGATATCTTTGCCCAGCAAACCTTGTGGGATAGTCTGGTCTTGGATAGGTGATGGCGTAACGTAGCCTTTGGCTGTTAGGTTAGTTTTGAGTATTGGCAAGATATCAAAATCCTGGAACTGATGTGTCGCTAGGTACTCTTCTACTTCCGCACCCTTTGCAACCCGGACAAATTTGGCTGGGTCTATGTATTGACCACGCCTGCCGTTACTACGGGGCGCACTGCGTCTTTGTGTATGACCCGGGCCAGGTCGGCGACTGCCCTTAAAAGCGTATGACATAAAAATAGAATCCTTTTTGTTTAGTTATTGACTGTCATTCATTGTTGGCAATGAAATCGAGTAACAAGTAACTAACCCGGATTCATATGAAACAATTACCCTTATATTAGCACTTTTATTTGTTCAAGTCAAACATAACCGCAAAAACGTCTTAGATTAGGTTTTCTATCTGTTTAGGCGCATACTAGTAGTCAAAGGGAGACAGTAAATGTCTAGGGACAAAGGTCGCAAAGAAGTCAAAAAGCCTAAAAAGCCAAAAGCTTAAGGAAACTATTCATTATGGAAGAAACAGATATCACTACGGCGTTGCAGGCTATGGAAACAGACAAAAGTTTGGTGACTAATTCTGCCTACAGAGCAAACGGAGAACTGTGGCCTGGCAACCGCATATCTTTTGTGCAGTCACATTTGGTGTATCTAAAAAGCCACCCAGCCGTAAACCCCAACCATTACCTGTCAAACCTACGCCTAATGCTCCGCAAAAAACCCTAATAAAAAAGCTCGAAATTTATAGTTTAGGAAATGTTTTCTTGAGAAGGCTATGCCCGATTCGGCTTTAAGATACTTCTCAAATTTGACAGCTTTTTCTCTTGTTGGAAATGCAAAGTAGGTCATAAGCATCTAGGGCTTAAATTTACTGGTATGCGAACTTTTCCCAGCATTATGGTCTTTAATTCTTGTTTATAGATCTTCGCTAAACCCAATGTAAAATTCGTCGTAGTGCTTGCTTCTCAACATGTAGACATAATACATATATGAATTGTAGAATATTTGCCCTCCTTTGCGTAAAGCTTCGGAGCGCATACTTCGCGTTCTAACTATAACAAAAGCCTCATATCGCAAACCAAATCATTTGAAATGGCTTGCCATACGAAGCCTTGGC
>CAZQZT010000008.1:0-22567 GCA_964597925.1 uncultured Candidatus Saccharibacteria bacterium | reverse complement strand
GAGCTTGACCAAGAAGGAATTAAAAAAGAGATTGCGGGCAAGAAAAAGCGCGAGACAGAGGATATAATTCGCGCCCGTCCAGGCATAAAAGACGTTACGATAGACTACAGTCCATTCTGGGTTTTCCAGACGCCTAAACAAACCAGCCACATTACTATAACTTTTGATCAGAACAATGCCAGCCAGTAATATTTTGTGCCTAGACGTTGGAGAAAAGCGTGTAGGCGTAGCGCTAGTGCGTTCAGCCGTGCGCATTCCAGTGATGCTTCAGACACTCGAAAGACAGGCAGACGATTTTTGGCAACAGCTTACTGGCTTGATAAAAGAGTATGAGGTGAACGACTTGGTGCTTGGCTTACCGCGCGGGCTGGAAGGGCAGGAAACGGGTCAGACTAAATATGTGCGAACTTTTGCTGAGGAGCTTACTGGTTACACTGCGCTACCTATTTACTGGCAGGATGAAGCATTGACTTCAGTAAAAGCAACATCTATCCTAGATAGCTCAGGCAAGCCATATACAAAAGGCGATGTTGATGCCATGGCTGCAAGTCTGATACTGGCGGATTATTTGGAAACAGAGAGGCATGAACCATGAAACATTATAGTGCGGGTAATCGCCCAAAAAACTGGGGTAAAATCTGGCTGTTCGTCGGCATATTTTTAGTGCTGGCATGTGTGGTAAGTGCATATATGGTTCGCGAAACTTATTACGATAATCTGGTGCCTGTGAGTAACGTGCAAGAAAGTAAGATTTTTACTGTGGAGCCTGGCGAGACTGCCCAGCAGATTGGTCAGAAATTAGAAAAAGCTGGCCTAATCCAGGCGTCTTGGGCGTTTGAATGGTATGTGCGCAACGGTGAGGTCCGTGATAGGTTACAGGCTGGCACTTATGCGTTGCGCCCCAGTCTGAGCGTACAAGAAATAACTAAAATATTGACCCAAGGCAAAGTTGCAACCGAGCTCGTAACAGTATTTCCGGGTAAACGCATAGAAGACGTACGAGATAGCCTGATAAACCAAGGCTTTGATACCAAGGAGGTAGATGATGCACTAAACCCAAAGCTGTATGTAAACCATCCAGCTCTTGTGGATAAGCCTGAGTCAGCCAGCCTAGAAGGCTATATATACCCCGAATCATTCCAACGTACAGCCGAAACAGACGTGACCACAATCATCAAGCTTGCGCTCGATGAATTGCAAAAACAACTGACACCGGAAGTTCGTGCCGGTATTGTAAGCCAAGGACTCACTGTTCATGAGGCGGTCATATTGGCTTCTGTGGTTGGTCAAGAAGTGAGTGATCCAAAAGAACAAAAAATCGTTGCACAGGTGTTTCTGAAACGTTTACGCGAAGGAATTGAGCTTGGCGCTGATGCCACTACTCGTTATGCCGTAAATAAGCCAAAAGGTGCACTAACTGCAGAAGAGCTGGCTAGTAGTAGCCCATACAATACTCGCAGAGCTAAAGGTTTACCGCCTGGTCCGATTAGTAATTTCAAAATTTCAGCCCTTGAAGCGGTTGCATCACCAGCAGCAAGCGATTATCTGTTCTTTGTCACGGGTAGAGATTTTGTAACACGTTTTTCTAGAACCGCCAGCGAGCATGAAGCGTTCATAAGCCAGTATGGTGCAGGTGGCGAAGAGTAATAGCACTAACAGGGGTTAAGGTGTTATAAAAAGCTTGCCTTTATGTGTGATTTTGCTATACTCTTATCCGTGACTCGTTTATCTGTTAACAGGGGTAGCCCAGATAGCAGACAAAGCAGTTACATCTGTTATTGCACTAAGCGTATACAGTAAGGTGGTCGAACTCCTTACTAACAAAACTAAGATCCAATAACAGATTTTTCTCGCATATGCGGGATGGAGTTGTATATTCGTATTCAATCACAAGTAGTCCGTAGTGGACTGGTTGCTCGTCACAAAGCTCAAGTAAAGACGCATCGTAAGCTGCGTCAATTGTTCATGCGCTCAAAGAAGCGTGTGGTTCGTTATAGTTTACTTGCTGCCAACGTTGCTTTACTTGCGTTAGTAGTGTTTGTTGTAACAAAATCCCCTGCAAGTTCGCAGGCAACACGTCAAAATGCTACAGATATTACTGTTGCATCAGAGATTGTGACAGGTCCTTTGGACCAGGTTTCATCCGCCGATATTGCTGTACATGTGGCTAGGGCAACTGGTTTGCCAGAAGCCGTCTCTGTAGTTAATTATGCTGATTCAGTTAGTGCCGTAGAAGCGGTAGCCCCCGCAGATACTAGCGTAGTAGCAAAACCCCAAGTAGTCTCTGTAGCCCTACCATCACGAAAAGATATTCATACATATGTAACCGTAGAAGGCGATACTATTAGTTCAATTGCCACAAAATTTGGGGTGTCGTCAGAAAGTATCAAATGGAGCAATGGCTTAACCGCCAACTCGCTACGCAAAGGCACGGAGCTTGTGTTGCCACCGGCTGGCGTAAACGGCATTGTTTACGTAGTTAAGGCTGGAGATACGCCGGAAAAACTAGCACAGAAATATAGCACAGATAAAGATTTGCTGATTTCTTTTAATGATGCGGAGATAGGTGGGCTCAAGCCGGGCGAGCGTATTCTTATACCAAATGGAATAGTAGCGGCAGTAGCGGTGTCTTATAGCTATTTTGCAGTTGCTGGCGGTGGTGGTTATGATAGGGGCTGGTGTACTGATTATGCGTCACGTGCCGGTGGTGCTCCTGGTGGTTGGGGTAATGCCAACACATGGGCATTTTTTGCGGCACGTACACCAGGCTGGGCGGTCAGTAAAGTTCCACGTCCAGGTGCTATTGCACAATCATCGGCTGGATGGGCTGGTCATGTGGGTGTTGTGGATGAAGTTTCACCAGACGGCACCATGATTAAATATTCAGATATGAACGGTTTGGCTGGATGGGGACGAGTTGGCCAGAGTGGTTGGGTGCCAGTATTTTCTACATTCCAAAACTTTATTTACCGACAATAAAATCACCCCTGTACTTCAGAGGTTAGAGTCTGTACTCTATAGAGACTATGTTTGTAGATGTTGCACAGGTAAAACTAAAAGCAGGCGATGGCGGTAACGGTGTCGTTGGTTTTCGTCATGAAAAATTTATTGATCGTGGTGGTCCCGACGGCGGCGACGGTGGCAAAGGAGGCGACATTGTACTCAGCGCTAGTCGTAACCAAAACACTTTAGCAAACTTCCGGTTTCAAAAAGAACTAAAGGCAGACTTTGGTAAAGCTGGCTCACAGCGTAGAAAACACGGGCGCAACGGTGCCGATTTGGTTATTGCCGTGCCTGTTGGCACGAGTGTTTTGGCAGAAGACGGCACGCCCTTAGCTGATCTTACTGTGGACGAACAGACTTATATTGTTGCTCGTGGTGGTCAGGGTGGTTTTGGTAATGCGCACTTTGTAAGTAGTACTCGTCAAGCACCGCGAATTGCCGAAAAGGGTGAGCAAGGAGACGAAATTACAGTTACATTAGAGCTCAAAATGATAGCCGATGTAGGGCTGATTGGTTTGCCGAATGCAGGTAAGTCCACTCTACTTAGCGTAGTTAGTAATGCTCGTCCTGAAATTGCCAACTATCCATTTACTACACTAACGCCAAATTTGGGAGTAGTAGACATAGACAAAGAATCATCACTACTGTTTGCTGATATTCCAGGGTTGATTGAAGGTGCGAGTAAAGGAAAAGGTCTGGGCGATGAGTTTTTGCGTCACGTAGAGCGCACACGAGTTTTGTTGCATCTGGTTGATGCTTATCAAGACGATATAGCTGGTGCATACACGACCATACAGGCCGAACTAGCTGCCTATAAAATAGATTTGTCAGATCGCCCACAGCTAGTGTTGCTTACCAAAATAGATGGATTGGATGAGGAGATTGTAGCCGATAGGTTGATTGAGCTAAAAAAGCTTGTACCTAAAGGTACTCAGTTACAAGCTATTTCCTCGCAAAGTAAAATGGGCCTTAACGAATTGCTGTTTGCGGTCAAAAAAATGGTAACTAAAGAGCGAACTAGACTGGCAGAATCTAAAGATCCTGAAGACAGCATACCGGTGCTTACTCTACCCACAGTTGATGCCTGGAAAGTCACTAAAACAGATGGTGGCTTTGTAGTAACGGGTAGAAAAATTGAGCGATTTGCGTATAGAACTGAATTTACCAGCTTCCATGGCCAACAACGCTTGCGCGATATTATGAAAAAAATGGGTATTATGCACGAACTTAGACGTCAGGGCATAGAAGCGGATGAAAAGATTATCATTGGCAAACCAGCTATCGGTACGCTGGAATACTAAACAAGTAACTGCCTATGCTAGACTTGCTATATGAGTACCAGTTTGTATTTTTACGACCTTGAGACTTCTGGGTTTAACCCCAGGGAACAGCGGATTATGCAGTTTGCTGGTCAGCGAACTGATTTGCAGCTAAAGCCAATAGGTGAGCCTCACAATTATCTGATCAAAATGACAGAAGACATTTTGCCCGATCCTGATGCAGTGCTTCTTACGGGCATAACTCCCCAGATGACGATTGCAGAAGGTATTACAGAAGCAGAGTTTTTAAAGATTTTTACGGAAGAGATTTCAGTACCAGGAACTATATTTACTGGTTTCAACAGTATACGATTCGATGATGAGTTTATGAGATTTCTTCATTATAGGAATTTTTATGACGCCTATGAGTGGCATTGGGCAGACGATCGTTCGCGTTGGGATTTGCTAGATGTAGTGCGTATGACACGGGCACTAAGACCTCAGGGAATTAAATGGCCGTTTGCTATAGATGGTAGACCAGCAAATCAGCTGGGGCTACTGACGGCTATAAATAAGCTTGAACATGCCAATGCTCACAATGCACTGAGTGACGTACGGGCAACCGTAGAACTGGCTCAACTTCTCCTCGCCAAACAGCCAAAATTGTTTACCTTTTTACTGAATAATCGTGATAAAAAAGTAGTTGCCAAACTCGTAAATGGTGGTCGGCCATTTGCTTATACTAGTGGCAAATATGATACAGAGCATGAAAAAACCACAGTGGTAACCACATTATTCGAAAGTCCTAGAAAAAATGGAGCAGTAGTGTACGATCTGCGCCACAGTCCGGCGCCATTTTTAAAAATGAAAGCTGATGAACTGGCAGAAAATTGGAAACACTATTGCAAAGAACGACCTTGTACTCACCAGCGTTTGCCGGTTAAGACGTTGCAATACAATCGTTGTCCTGCCGTGGCTCCGCTGGGTGTATTTGATGCTGATTGCCAAAAACGCTTGGATTTGCCGATGACAACCATTGAAAAAAATATGAAAGCTTTACAGGGGCAGTCTAAATTCATACTTCAGCTAAAAGAGGCAGTTGACATGATGGATAAAAAATACCAAGCCCAACAACTTACAGACAAGATTGATGCTGATGGGCGATTATATGACGGTTTTGTGGCAGATGAAGACAAGTCGGTTATGGTTAAAGTTAGAAACGCTTTACCAGAAGAACTATCTCAAAAAGATATAACATTTTCAGATGATCGATTGACAAGCTTGCTACCCCTGTATAAAGCACGTAACTACCCAAAATATCTAGATGCAGAAGAAAGTGAAGTGTGGCATAGATTTTGTGAACGAAGTCTGTTGGGGGGTAAAGAAAATAGCCGTGGGGCACGGTTTTTTGAGCGGTTAGGCCAGTTGGCTGAACAGGAAAAAATTTCAGAACAAAAACAATATTTATTAGAAGAGTTACAGCTTTACGGTCAAAGCGTTCTGCCTACTGCAGAATAAGACGTTTTGTAATTGAGTGGAAGTTTATGTTTTTGAGAAAATTAGCGTGTCGAAGTTTCCATCCGACCATAGCCGCCAATAAACATATAATCTCAAACTGTAAGACTTGAGTGAAGCTAAGTTGAATATTGGTGCCTGGGACGAGCCCCAGCACGATAAAATCTAACATAATTCGCCCCTTATAAATCAACAATACACTCAAATACAACAAACGTCAACAAAGTTTTATAAAATACTAATGCTTATTTAGATAAATGCTTCTTTAGCTTAGTCCAACGCTCCCGGTTTCCTAGAAAAAAAGTCAAACCAAAAAATATTAAAAATATTCCTAAGGGTATCATCCAAATCTTTGTATGTTTGTACAGAAGCAATGCCCCAAGCGCCACAACGATTGGCGCCATCAGATCATAGAGTAATTGAAGGCTTCGATTTTCTATAAACACAACTTCGCCGATTTTATGAGCATATTTTTTGACAATATCTATGTAGCGTTGTGCCCAGGTGTGGTTGATTGCTAGTAGGCTTAGGCCGATCAAAAAAAGCGGAATACCGCCGGGACCTGGTAACCAACCAGTTAACAATGCAGCAATAATAAACAAAATACCGATAGTGTCCAATATCAAAATTGACCAAAAGTGAAGGATTTTATTCACTCGTATATTATACGATAGTTGATATGTATGTTGTGCGTAATACGTTATAGATTATGTAAACGTATTGCTAGAATAAGGACTAAGTGGGTTTTTCCAGTAATCAAATAAAAGTTGAGGTACTTTAGTGAGTAGTTTGCCACGTTCAGAGATTAGTCGTCCTTTCGAAGGATATCCGGCGTATGGTGCGGTTCATGATGTTTTGCCAAATCAGCAATTGCGTGAATTTTTATTTAATTTCTCAAGATTTTCGGATCGTGTTTTTGATACGACTAGACCCACAGAAAGCGTGGCATTAAAACTACCCAGCGACGAAGAGGCTGAACTGGAATTTGAGCCAATTTTTGTTCCTGAAACTGCAGGCTTCGGTATGCCAGAAATAGACAGCTTGGTTATGCCTCATTATGATTCTCGTGAATTCTATAAAGTATTTGATCCAGAATCTCTCGGAGTTAGTGTAGTAGAGATGGATCCGGCAGCTAAAGCAGCCAGACGATTCAAGACAATTTGGGAGGGTCATGATTTTGGGGCAGTTGAAAAAGAAGCTCAAAACCAAATAGGCCAATTGCCAGATACAGCACCAAGGCTTATGTTTACTAGAGTGGATGGTGTTGGTAGGCGTTTGCCTGGGATCCCAAATAGTAGCATACGCCAAAAGTTGGCTCTTATGCCAGACACGGACCAATTCTTAGAAACTTTAAATTTTATAGAAGATGAAGCGGATGTAATTATCGATGCAATTCGTAGAAGACTTAAGCAGTTTACTTACAACTGGGACACCCTTCCACATCTAACATTCTCTGTTTTTCATAGAGGTGCTCGTCCGGATCAGATTTCTCAAGTAAAAGAACGAACAAATCAGCATCTAGCGGCTCACCCGTTCGCCGTACGGCTTGGTGATCTCGCATTTCGGCACAAAGCTACTAGGAACACTAGATAGACTGGAAATTTCCTCTCTTATTTGCTACAATCACCTGACTTTATGAGTGATATTATTCGAGTACAAGGGGCTAGGGAGCACAATTTAAAAAATGTTGATGTAGAGATTCCGCGAAACAAATTAGTAGTTATAACTGGCTTGTCAGGTTCCGGTAAATCATCACTAGCCTTCGACACTATATATGCAGAGGGTCAGCGACGTTATGTAGAAAGTCTTAGTGCCTATGCTCGGCAATTTTTAGGACTCATGGAAAAACCAGATGTAGACCAAATAGATGGCCTAAGCCCGGCAATCTCAATAGATCAAAAATCAACCTCACGTAATCCGCGCAGTACGGTTGCAACTGTCACAGAAATTTATGATTATTTGCGACTTATGTTTGCTCGTATAGGGATTCCGCACTGTCCTGAGTGCGGAAAAGAAGTGGCCCGTCAAACAACTAACGCGATTGTTGATCAGATAGTAAAGCTCCAATCTGGCACCCGACTCATGGTATTGGCGCCTGTGGTTGCTGATAAAAAGGGCGCCTTCGAGCATATACCAGAACAATACATGCGCGCTGGTTTTGCTCGCGCAAGAGTTGACGGAGTTATTTATGCTCTAGATGAATTTCCAGAACTAGATAAAAACTACAAACATATGATAGAAATTGTTGCAGACCGCGTGGTAAACGACGAAGCCAGCCGAGGACGTCTAACGCAGTCCATAGAACAAGCACTTGAATTGGCTGAAGGCAAACTGACTATCGTTGATGCCGACAATAAACAAGAACACAGCTATTCACTCATGTATGCCTGCATAGATCATCCTGACGTAAGCATTCCAGAATTGGAGCCAAGAACTTTTAGTTTTAATAGTCCCCATGGAGCTTGCCCGGTTTGCACTGGACTTGGCTCACGGCTAGAGGTAGACCCTGAGCTGGTGATACCAAACGGTCGTCTAACCATTGCAGAAGGTGCCATTCGTCCTTTTAACAGAGTAGCGGCAGATGCATGGTATATGAAAAAAATGCAGGCAGTTGCTGAAAGATATAAATTCTCGCTTCATGAACCAACCGGTGAACTTAAGAAAGCGGACTTCGAGAGATTGTTGTATGGTACGGGAAGCGAAACTTATAAAGTTGCTTTAGGTAGTGGCCGTACGTTTGAAACAACTTATGAAGGCGTTGTGCCTAATCTAGAACGACGCCACAAAGAAACAGACAGTGATTTTATGCGACGAGATATAGAACGGTTCATGCGTGAACGTCCTTGTCATGTGTGTCATGGTCGTCGGCTTAGGCCTGAGGTGTTGGCTGTCACAGTTTCAGGCAGTTCTATTATGGATATTTGCGAGCTTTCGATAGACGAAGCAATTAAATTCTTCGACGGTTTGAAGTTCAATGCCAAAGAACTTCAAATTGCTCAGCAAGTAATTAAAGAGATATGTGCTCGGCTAAAGTTTATGCAGGACGTAGGCCTGAACTATCTTAACTTGTTGCGTAGTGCCGTTACGCTATCTGGGGGTGAGGCGCAAAGGATCAGGCTAGCCACACAAATTGGTTCTGGTCTACAGGGAGTTCTATATGTTCTAGACGAGCCAAGCATTGGGCTTCATCAGCGCGACAATGCTCGTTTGATAACCACTCTCAAGCATTTGCGCGACCTAGGCAACACAGTTTTAGTCGTAGAGCACGACGAAGAAACAATTCGAACGGCCGACTATTTACTTGATATTGGTCCAGGAGCAGGTATTCATGGTGGTGAAATAATCGCCGCTGGCACTCCAGAACAAGTAGCTAACAACACCAAAAGTATTACGGGACAATACCTGCAAGGTAAAAAATTTATTACCGTACCTAAAAAAATACGAACGGGCAATGGCAAAGCATTAGTTATAAAAGGAGCGCGAGAAAACAATCTAAAAAACGTGACAGTAGAAATCCCACTTGGAAAGCTTGTTGTGGTGAGTGGTGTGTCTGGTTCTGGTAAATCGTCTTTAATAAATGATATCTTAGCCAAAGAGTTGTCTGCTCGCCTCATGAGAGCCAGTACTGTTCCGGGCGCACATGACGACATAGAGGGCATTGAGCAATTGGACAAAGCGATTGTGATAGATCAGTCACCAATAGGTAGAACACCCCGCTCAAATCCTGCAACGTATACAGGACTATTTACGCCTATACGCGAACTTTTTTCCAGCGTGCCAGAAGCAAAATTGCGTGGTTATAGTCCAGGACGTTTTAGTTTCAACGTCAAAGGCGGTAGATGTGAAAACTGTTCGGGCGATGGCATTATAAAAATAGAAATGCATTTTTTGCCAGACGTATACGTACCTTGCGAAGTATGTAACGGCAAACGTTATAACCGCGAAGCCTTGGAAATACACTATAAAGGCAAGACCATCAGTGATATTTTACAGATGACCTGCGAACAAGCTGCTGAGTTTTTTGAAAACATCCCCGCCATTGCTCGCAAACTGCAAACCGTGGTAGATGTGGGCCTTGGGTATATTGCTCTTGGGCAGCCAGCAACAACACTATCTGGCGGCGAAGCTCAACGCGTTAAGCTTGCAACAGAACTTTCACGCAGACCAACCGGCAGGACATTGTATATTCTTGACGAGCCAACTACGGGTTTGCATATGGCGGATGTGGACAAACTTCTAGGTGTGCTACACGCACTTGTAGATACGGGCAATAGCATGATAATTATTGAGCACAACCTAGATGTCATAAAAAATGCCGACCACATTATAGACATGGGGCCAGAAGGTGGCGAAGCTGGTGGGCAGATAGTTGCGCAGGGTACCCCTCAGCAAATAATCAAAAACAAAGCATCATATACTGGCAAATACTTGACGCACATGTTATAATATACATATGATTCCAAATCGCTCTGTCGTCAGAGAGACTCTCAGGCTTGAGCTCGTTTTGCTTGAGGCAGAGGCGCGAGATTTAGTAGATAAACACGTTCCGATTGATGATCAGGAAAATATGACATATGCCCAACTCGACGGAATTCTACGTGTAATCGATCCGGCGCTTAGCCAAGAAATTAATAATTTAATAGGTAGGTCAGTCGACTCCTAGTTAACTTTTTTATTTAGCATTACGTTTCTCTTGATTTTTACCCATAATAAAGACCTTGTCTTAGGGTCTCTTAATACGTGATAAAAAGAAATCCCTAGTGTAGAAAATATCACGGCCAACAATACATATTCAATATATTTATCTAGTCCGGGTATTTTACTGCCGAGGTGATAGCCTAGCAATATCATGCCAGCGCCCCATAGTAAACTGCCCACAATGTTAAACATCATAAAACGTCTCCTAGGCATTTTGCCAACACCAGCAACTACTGGGGCAAAAGTGCGTACAACTGGCGTGAACCTCGCCATGATAATTGTTTTGCCTCCATGTTTTTCGTAAAATTTTTCGGCTCTTGTTATATGCTCTTGTCGAAACAATATCCCATCCTGCTTTGTAAACAACCTGTGTCCGTTACGCCTACCGATACTATAGCCAACATTATCTCCCGCGATTGCAGCAATGACAGTTACCAAAATGAGTGGTATGAGTGGTAGTTCTCCTTGAGACGCCAGCAAACCCGCTCCGAATAAAAGGGTATCACCAGGCAGAAAGAAGCCAATCAATAACCCTGATTCAGCGAAAACAATAACGGCAACTATCAGTACCCCCAAAAGTCCACCGGCACCAAGTAGTTGTTCTATATCAAACATTCGAACTCTAGCTTAGCATGTTATAGAGACAAATTAACGAAAATTTGCTACACTAAGTTGATAAATTTGTGAAAAGTAGCCGAAGGAGCAGGAATGTCTAGCGACGATATAGTAGTGGAATTACAAGAGCGTACGGTTGTGCGTAAAGGATTGCAGGGTTTGCGCGCCTCTGGATTAGTTCCTGCGGTCATACACAACCACGGCAAAGAATCCATTCACGTCATGGGTGAGTTTGTTCAACTAAGCAAAGTTTATAGTGCTGCTGGCAAACACCACCCAGTGCAACTGACCGTTGGCAAACAGCAACATCTAGCACTTATTAAAGACGTTGATTTTGAGCCAGCCAAACACCGACTGCGTCACATCGTGTTCCAGGCTATAAATCAGAATGAAGAAACCGAAGCCGAAGTGCCAATTGCATTCAAAGATATTGAAATTCCTGCCGAAAAAGCCAGTTTGCTCGTACTCAAACAACTTGATCGTGTACAAGTAAAGGCACTACCCAAAGACCTCCCCAACGAATTAGTTATAGACCCAAGTACATTAGCAGAAGTTGGCGATAACCTTACTGTGGCTGATCTTGCTGTACCACAAGGCGTGACAGTACTAACTGACCCGCATTCACAAATTGCCGTAGTAGAAATGCCGAAAGATCAAGCCGCCGAAGCCGACGCATCAGCTGCCTCACTAGCAGACGATGCAGGCGCTGAAGAGATTGCAGAAACATCAGAAGAACCAGCTTCCGGCACAGCTGAACCAACAGAAGAACCAGCCAAAGAAGACTAGTATTTGCGCTAAGGCAGACATGGCGCAATGAGAGTAAATACTTCCATCACATAAGTCGGAGCCACTAATCCTCCAAAAAACCACCGGATTGGTGCGCCCACAGACTGGCGTATGTGCCATGTTTTTGTAGCAGTTCTTTGTGTGAGCCTTGCTCTACGATTTTGCCGTTGTCCATCACGACTATTCTGTCCATTTTTTGAATAGTACTTAGACGATGAGCAATTACTAGTGATGTTTTGCCTTCCATGAGTTTCCACAGGGCATCCTGAATCAGCACCTCGCTTTCACTGTCTAGTGCGCTAGTGGCTTCATCTAGTAGTAGTATGGGGGCATTTTTTAGCATAGAGCGAGCTATAGCAACACGCTGACGCTGGCCACCAGAAAGTTTTACGCCACGTTCTCCAACCAGTGTGTCGTAGCCTTCTGGCAAATCTTGCACAAATTCTTCTGCATGCGCAAGACGAGCAATAGCTTCAATTTCTCGCATTTCGGCATCCGGCCGTGCATAGCTGATGTTTTCTGCAATCGAGCGGTGAAATAGCAAAGGCTCCTGAGGCACATAGGTAATGTGGGTGCGCAAGTCGTGTTGTGTTATGTGGCGTATGTCTTGACCATCAATTTTGATAGCACCACTGTCTATGTCCGAAAACCGCAGTAGCAAACTAGTCAAAGACGTTTTGCCGGAGCCTGAACGCCCAACTAATCCTACTTTTTCACCGGCCTCAATTCGCAGACTGAAGTTTTTGAAAAGTGGCTTCTTCTTGCCGTCGTGCGTGAATAAGATGTTTTCAAAATCTATCTGGCCACGAACTATGGCAACTGCTTCTGGTTTTTCGGGATCTTTGATAGCTGGCTCGAGCTGCAGAATTTTTACCATATCGCTGGCGTCACCCAGGGCGCGGTTAAACTGGCGTAGCACATTCTGAAACTCCCACAAACGCATGCCAAGGTTGCTAGTATAGGCGACTATTAAAAACAGCGTTGCAATGTCAGCACCAAGGTAGCGAGTGCCAAATACAGCTATTATCAAGGCGCCTATGCCAATTGTCGATGTTAGGGTTGATGAAAAGGTTTCACGGTATGTGGTGGTGAGCATTGATTGGTATGTGGCGTCTTTAGTTTTAGTAGCCTGCTGCCAGTAGCGTTTTGACTCGTGCTCTTCGGCGGCAAAACTTTTGACTGCCATAATGTTGGTGACACTGTCAGCCAGCTGTCCGGTTTGCTTGCTTTCTTGTTCGGCCTGTATGCGGTTCGCATAACGAACGGGACGGGAAAAGAATATGGTGCCAAACAGGTAGAACACTGAGAGGACGATGATGGAAACAGCGTAAACTGGTACACGTGGCCCTAGGATGGCTACCGTAGCTACCATGCCTATGGCTAGGGTATAAAGGTTAAATATAACCGCATCAGCAAAGCGTATATAGCTACCAATAAGCTTGTTGGTTTGCGAAACGAGTGAGCCACCGAATCTATTTGCGTGAAAGTTAGCGTCCAAACTCATAAGATGGTCAAATGCTCGTTGTGCGATATCACGCAGTACGCACATTTCCAAATTCCATAGCAGCCAGATATTGAGACGCCAGCCGGCTATGCCGCTAAAAACCACCGCACCAGCATAGGCAAGAATATAGCCACCAAAACTTGCCCATAAGTTTTGCGAATCGTAGTTTCCATCACTGATTTTCTGTAAGACTTGGGCCTGAATGTAGGGCTGTAAATAGTCCATAACAAGCACCACAATTAAAACGGAAAATGCCAGAGGTATAACGTAGCGCTTGTAACGTAGAGCATGGTGGATAAACAGGCGGATTGTGAGGCCACTTATAGATGATTGTTTTGTGGATTTTTTCATTAGTCCAAGCCTCCAGCCTGGTGGTTATTTAGATAGTATTATTTTGTAAAAAGTCTTTGTGTCTAAAGGGTGGTTAGTACGCCGTGGGAGCAGCAAAGCCACATTTGATAAAAACTATTGTACTCATGGTTTTGCCGGCCCTTCCCTTGAAGTTTGTGAATAGAGCTACATTGTACTACTTATGTCAGCACATTTGCAACAGATAGAGTACTCTGTGTACAATAAGCACTATGGCAGAGTGGTTTACCGGTCAAATTCCCGACTATAGATCACTTGGCGAAACTCCACCTCAATCGCCCGAAAAAAAAGATGACGACGATGATGATGACGAAGAAGAAAAGCCAAAAACACGGCTAGATTACCTAAAAAAATACCTAGAAAAAGTAAAACAGCCCGAGGAAGTGGTGGAGTTAGCAGATGAATCTACCGAACAAGACTCTGAAGATGTCGAAGACAGTGATGAATTGGACCAAGAACAACCCGAGCTTTCCGCCGAAGAACAGCCTTTGGTGGCGGCTGAGATTATTGAAGAGCGAAGTGCGCAGATAGAGCGGGAACCAAATACGCCAGAGGCACAAGCAGGAGCAACATTTATAGATACTGTTGGAGAAGAGATTGATAACGGGGCATCGCTTGAAGAAGCATTAGAAAGTGCTCAGGCTCAAACACTAGAGCTTGCAGGTGTTGATAATGAGCCCCAAGAACCTGATAATCTAGCTGCCAAAGTAGCTCCTGAAGCTATCGAGACACCAAAGCCGGAACCAGAGGAAGAAATACCAACGCCTCCAGTTCCACTAGTGCCTCCCATCCCACCAAACTTGCCACCGGTCTTTCCGACAGGTCCATCTGGCCCGCTCGGACCAAATGCCAATTTTAATTACACACCCACAGCGCCAAATCTGGCTCCCGAAGACTCCATCGACCGCCATTCACATGTGCCATATGTACTAGTAGGTGGCTTGGTTGGGTACTTGTTGGGCCGCCGGCGTGGCAGGATAAAAACAGAAAAAAAACTACTACCTATTCAGCATAAGCTAGAAAAAGAAATCCAAGATATGCGCGAAAAGATTTTTTGGCGCGAGGCTCAAGTTCGTTCCATGGTGCATGAGCAGCTCAACAAAAAACCAGAAACTGAAAAGGATGTCAGAGAGCGTCTGCGCGGCAAACACGAACGCAAAAAAGAAACAAAAGAAAAAAACCAAAACCAGCAAAACCAAGAACGCCTAGGCCGGCTTGCGACTACAGCGGAACGTCCAACTACAGCTGAAGGTATACGACGAGTCATTCTCAAATCAGTCGAAGATATGACTACGGCGGAACTTTTGAGCATAGCCGAAAACGTGCCAATAAAGCAGTCCAACATGCGTCAATTGTTTGAAGCCAACAGAATAAACGACGAAGGTTTGCGTCGAGTTCTAAAGGCTTACTTACGGGGTGAGCGTTATGATAAACTCCTCCACGAAAACCTCATAAACGAAGGCACTCACGAACGATTACAAGAAAACCAGCATGAAACAGTCAATAACATATACGAGGATAGTGCTGTCGCCTCGAGAGATTCAGTACAAACCTATGCGCCTCAAGCCCAAAGCATGCATGAAAAACTTCATCAAGCCGGTACTGATACACCAGCACCGTTTGCGCAATGGGCAGATCGTGAGCGGAAAAAAGCCAACAACACTACCCTGATAGCTTTTGTTTCTATAACCGTGATTGTGTTGGTGCTTGCACTTGCTTTTGTGCTGGCGTAAATATATGCCCAACACTGTTATAATATGACTCATAACATGGAAAAGGTAATCTTATATTACAAATTTGTGCCCGTGACCGATCCAGCCATGACTATGCGCTGGCAGCGTGAACTTTGTACGCGGCTCAGTCTAAAAGGTCGAATCATTATTTCGCCCCATGGTATAAATGGTACTTTGGGTGGTGAAATTGAGAACTTACGCGAATATAAACGAGACATGAATCGATCGGTGCTATTTAAAAACATCATATACAAATGGAGTGACGGAGAAAAAGGCCATTTCCCAAAACTTTCTATAAAAGTCAAAGATGAGTTGGTAGCCTTCAAAGCAGCCGACGAGCTAGTAGTAAGCGAACAGGGTGTGGAAAATGGCGGCGTGCATCTAAAGCCAGAGCAAGTACACAAATTGGTGCAGGAAAGAGGCGAGGAAGTAATATTTTTTGATGGTCGTAATACATACGAGGCCCAAGTTGGCCGGTTTAAGGGCGCCATGATTCCAGACGTAAAAACAACGCCTGATTTTGTCAAAGAACTAGATGACCCGAAGTATGACGCTATAAAAGAGCGGCCAATCGTGACATATTGTACGGGCGGAGTGCGATGTGAAATTTTGAGTGTGCTTATGAAAAACCGCGGATTCAAAGAAGTTTATCAGATAGATGGAGGCATAGTTAAATACGGCCAAACATATGGAGATGACGGATTATGGGAAGGTAGTTTATATATATTTGATGGCCGTATGAATCATCGCTTTTCGGCTAACTCCGTAGATATCGGTGAATGCGTACACTGCCAATCTAAAACTAGCAATTTCATAAACTGTGCTGACATGTCCTGTAACCGTCTAGTTTTAGTGTGCGAAGCTTGCGCCCCAGTTCACAATCTCTGCGAAAACCACATTGGCGTGCCTGTATAATTGCATACGTGAATAAAGAGCTGGAGTTGAAATTAAAGGATTTGCCTACGTCACCTGGGGTGTATTTTCATAAAAATGCTGAAGGCGAGATTATTTATGTGGGTAAAGCTGCAGTGTTACGGAACCGAGTGCGACAGTATTTTCAGGCCAGTCGTGGGCGCGACCCTAAAACCGAGGCTTTGGTAGCTGAAATTGCCGATGTTGACTGGGTCACGGTTGATTCGGAGCTGGATGCACTATTTCTAGAAGGTGAGCTGATTCGGCGTTATATGCCCCACTACAATATATTGCTTCGTGATGACAAGTCTATGACCTTTATACGGATAGATTATGACAGCGATTACCCTACGGTTATGACAACCCGTAGACCGCTAGACGATGGTGCGCGGTACTTCGGTCCATATCTGAGTACGCTTAGCGTTCGGCAGGCGCTAAAGTTACTCAGAAGAGCATTTCCGTTTGCTACAAAAAAGTCAGGGAGTCAAAACCGTGCCAGTTTGCATTATCATTTGGGGCTTGATCCGGGGCTGGAAGAAGGCCGAACCAGTCTGGAAGATTACCGAGCAAATTTGCGCCGGTTGATAGCGGTAATTGAAGGCAGGCGCCGAAGTATTGAGAAAGAATTAGAAAAAGACATGAAACAATATGCAAAAAATTCGCAATTTGAAGAAGCAACAAAAGTACGAAATCAGTTGTTTGCTCTAAGACGGCTAAGCCAGCAAGTTATCTTTAGCGACAGAGAGTTTATTGATATCAGTAAAGACCATGCCCTTAATGAGCTAGTTGAGCTACTTGGGCTTGATTCATATCCGCGCCGAATCGAAGGCTACGACATTAGTCATATGAGTGGTATTGATGTAGTTGCCAGCATGGTGGTATTTACAAATGGCGTGAGTAACAAAAGCGAATACCGGAAGTTTAAAACAAAAATCAACCAGAACGATGACTTTTACAACATGAACGAAACTATAAAACGGCGTCTCTCTGTGGCAAATGCCAAAAAGTGGGGCTTGCCAGATGTGGTGCTTATAGACGGAGGTAAGGGTCAGCTATATGCCGCCATCCAAGCTCGTGATGAAATGGGGTATCAAAAAGTACCATTTATAGGCCTCGCTAAGAGAGAAGAGCAAATAGTTATACATAATGATAAATCAAATATTACTGTCAACGCCGAACTACTGCACAAGCTAGGTGGATTTAGTACCGAAACAGATGATTTTGTACTTCTAAACTTGCCTCACACTACAAATTTGGTCAAGCTTTTACAACGTATTCGCGACGAATCACATCGATTTGCCGTAAGCTATCACTCAGTGCTCAAGGTAAAACGCCAAACAGCCAGTGTAATAGATGAAATTCCTGGCATTGGGCCAGTGGCACGTAAAAAATTGTTAAAAGTTTTCGGGAGTGTGAAAGGCCTTGGGAAAGCATCTGATGCTGAGATTGAAAAAGTTTTGGGCAAAAATCGTATGGTAATCTTGCGTCAGTACATCCCCCGGGCAGAGATTGATAAAACACAATGAAAGGCAAAAAAATAGTGAAAACCGTTTTGATCGTGATAGCAGTTTTAGCGTTAGTAGAGCTGATTGCACTTCTTAAACTTAAGGCTAGTGTAGAAGGATATAAAAAACATTGGGAAAAGCAAAATAGTATTGGAGTTGTTTCTGGCAGCCAGCTATATATTGCAATGGGAGATTCGGCGGCTCAGAGTATAGGTGCCAGTCAACCACAAAAGGGCTATGTTGGTCTTATTGCTGAAGGCTTAGCCAGGAAAACAAATAAGAATGTGCAAACAATAAACCTTAGTGTTTCTGGAGCGAAGATTCAAGATGTTATTGATAAACAGATACCCAGACTCAAAGATTTCAATGTAGATGCCGACACGATAATAACCTTGGATATTGGTGGGAACGAAATGCGTACATTTAACGAGGCTGATTTTCGTTTACGCATGGAGGAACTGGTACGGCAATTGCCTAAACAAACGCTTGTAGCCGATGTGCCGTATTTTGGTGGAGGCAGGTATAGAAACTTAGAACCTAAAGTAGTTCAGGCAAACAAAATCATATACGATTTGACCCAAACGTATGATGTGAAAATGATTCCCCTGCATGAAACTACCGAAGCAAAAAAAAGTATATTCGTGAACTCAGCAGACTTGTTTCATCCTAGCGACAAAGGCTACCGCAACTGGTACGAGGCGTTCAGACAAGCCCCAGGCATATAAATTTGGTATACTATCAGCCTGACTATGAAATATGAGTTTAATGCCGAGTTTTTTCGCGGCAATAGGGAAAAATTACGGGCTCTTTTTACGGGTACAGCACCAATCGTACTGACGGCTAACGGTTTGTTGCAGCGCTCCACTAGTGCCACCTACCCATACACCCAAGATGGAAATTTTTGGTATTTAACTGGTATAGACGAGCCAAATTTTCTTCTGGTGATGGATAAAAATAAAGAGTACTTGATAATGCCCAGCAAGTCACATTACCAAGAGGTTTTTGACGGCAGCGCAAGTCCAGCTGAAATTGGCCAGCTATCAGGAATTGAAACAATCATGTCAAACAAAGATGGTTGGAGACTGCTCAATACGCGACTAAAGAGAGTTAAGCATATTGCTACCATAGCATCGCCGTTGGCGTTCGTAGATACTTATGGGATGTATACTAATCCCGCTCGAGCTAATCTGATAAAGACACTGAAAAAAACTAACCCAAATATTGAACTGCTAGACCTAAGTCAACACATGCAACGTATGCGTATGGTCAAGCAGTCGGTAGAGATTGACATGATTTCCAGGGCTATTTCGGCAACTATTGGGGGTATTGAATTTGTTGAAAAGAAGTACCAGGAAGGGCGTTATGCTCATGAGTTTGACATCGAGCTGGATTTAAATAGGCAATTTTGGAAAGGAGGAGCTGGGAAACATAGCTTTGAGCCAATAATTGCAAGTGGTGAAAGGGGTTTGACGCTGCATATTGCCGACAAGACAGAAATGAATGCAGATAAGCAATTATTGGTTGATGTCGGTGCCGAGTATCAACACTATGCGGCTGATATTTCGCGAACCTGGATGCGTGAACCTACCAAACGCTTTCAGACGGTTCATGATACGGTGTGCGAAGTAGCTGATTATGCAATGGGATTGCTAAAGCCTGGTGTAGTTCTAGGAGAATATGAGAAGAAGATAGAAACATTTATGGGCGAAAAGCTAAGAGAACTTGGCCTGATAAAAACTATTGAACACGATAGCGTACGCCATTATTTCCCACACGCAACGTCTCATTTTTTAGGTATAGACGTGCACGATGTAGGTGACTATAATCGGCCAGTCGAAGCCGGGGTTGTTTTGACTGTTGAGCCTGGCATATACATTCCCGAAGAAGGTATTGGAGTACGCATTGAAGACGATATTTTGATTACTTCAGATGGTTGCACGAATCTCAGCCTAGCATTAGCACGGTGACTTTCTTCTGCTACAATATGTACAAATGACGCGCAGTCCTATTGCTAGATTTTTATTGAGATGGTTTATATGTAGTCTTGGCCTATGGATTGCGGCCGGAATACTTGGGCAACGCCTAAATTATGATAGTCGCATAGGCGTTTTGGTATTTGCCGGATTTATTCTGGCCGTGGTAAATGCCATAATCAAGCCCATGGTTGTTATTCTATCTCTGCCAGCGATTTTATTTAGCCTCGGATTGTTCATGATAGTCATAAACGGCTTCATGGTTTTTCTGGTCAGCTGGCTGTATTCTGACCTGCAGGTTACTAATTTTGGCGCCGCAATGCTAGCAGGCATGGTTATAGGCTTAGTGAACTATCTGGTGACTACAATCTTGGAAGGAAAGGTAGACCAGCCTTAGGTTGCATAAAATTTAATTGCATACTTCGTATCTTACCCGGATTGCGATATAATATTGTGGTTCCAAGGAGAATTCAGATGACTATATACAACTACATTACAATCGGCTCTATGGCTTTGCTGACAATTCTTATACTTATGCAAACTCGCGGTGCTAGTTTAGGGGCCGGCATGGGCGGTGGTGGCGAGGTTAACACTGTACGAAGAGGTTCAGATATGACACTTCACCAAATCACTATTGTTCTAGTGATTATATTCTCTGCTTCACTTTTACTTGATCTTGTAGCATAAGTTTCTATGATTCATCGCAAAACACGACTACGAGTACGTCGAAAGGTAAGACATAGTCGGCGACAAGTCGAAGATATGGGCTACCAGGCCGAAGAGCACATAGAACGACATTTTATTAAACGTCTAACTAGACTATTTGATGTTCGGCGGTTTGTAATCGGTTGGGTAGCGTTACTCGTAGTTTTGGCTGTAGGCATTACCATGCAGATCAGGGCTTTAAATAGTTATTTTCAACAGTTACAACCGGCTCAGGGAGGTACATATTCCGAAGCCATGGTAGGGACTTTTACCAATGCCAGCCCCATATATGCTACAGGATTGGTGGATACTACAGTTTCTCGTCTGGTGTTTGCCGGCTTGCTTAAATACAATGCAAGCAACCAACTAGTGGGCGATTTGGCGGAAAATTGGAAAGTTGATGCCGGAGGCAAAGTATACACCATAAAACTCCGCCCTGGTTTAAAGTGGCACGATGGACAGGCTGTAACTGCAGAAGATGTGGTATTTACTTTTCAGACCATCCAAAATCCTGATGCAAAATCTCCTTTGTTTCACGCCTGGCGTGGTATTGAGGTAAAAGCTCTAGATACGCGAACTGTCAGCTTTACTCTGCCGAGCACTCTGGCGCCTTTTGTATACAGTCTCACGACTGGTATTGTGCCAAAGCATAGCCTAGAAAAAATCGAGCCGGCTCAGTTGCGGTCTTCGCCTTTTAATACTGCAGAGCCTGTAGGCGCCGGACCATTTTCCTGGGACACTATTGAGATTATCCCCAACGGAAATGAACCGAATTTACAAAACATCGGGCTGAAAGCATTTAAAAGTTACCACACAGGCTCTCCAAAACTAGACAAGTTTGTTATAAAAACTTATGCAGACGAACAGCTAATGATTAAAAGTTTCCAAGACCAAAACGTTAATGGGTTGGTCGGTATGGATGCCCTGCCAGATGCTTTGGCGCGTGACGAGAATATACAACAATATACTGCACCTTTGACGGCACAGACTGTAGTATTCCTTAATACTGACAGTGAAATACTAAAAGACACAAGAGTTAGGCAGGCCCTGGTGCAGGCGGTTAACGTACCGGCGCTTGTGGGCGGTCTAAGCTATCCTGCGATTGTAGCTGATGAGCCATTTTTGAAGGGTCAGCTTGGCTATAACCCCGCTCATCGTCAGCTATCCTTGAACATAGAGCAATCAAATAAACTCCTTGACGAAGCAGGCTGGGTTCGTAGTGGCGACCAGGCAGTTCGAAGTAAAGGTACGGCAAGGCTGAAAATTAAATTCTTTGCTGGCAACAGCGCCGACTATACTTATCTAACTCAACAAATCCAAAAGGCTTGGCAAGCAGTTGGGGCAGAGGCCGAAGTGACATTACTAAACGAAACTGATTTACGAAATGTAATAAACAGTCGTGGTTATGACGCACTACTCTACGGTATATCTATAGGTGTTGATCCGGATGTGTTTGCTTACTGGCACAGTACTCAGGCCGATCCAAGAGCTACCTCAAAACTAAACTTTTCTAACTATAAATCCACTGTTAGTGATAACTCGCTAGAGGCTGGCCGTTCCAGACTGGACCCAATTCTGCGCGAAGCCAAATATCTTCCCTTTCTGCAGACATGGCGAAACGATGCTCCGGCAATCATGCTTTACCAGCCAAGATTTCTATACGTCACAAGCAGCCAGTTATTTGGCTTTAACCCAGAGACCATAAACGCCGCAGCGGATAGATTTAACAATGTCGAAAACTGGATGATTAGGCAAGAGCAAGCCCTCAAACCTTGAGTTTTTGATCTACAAACCGTACGGCAAATACAAGTCCTTTCAATGGACAATAGCTTGATCCTTCCCTACAATTATCATGACGCGGATGTGGTGGAATGGTAGACACGCTTGTCTGAGGGGCAAGTGCCGCAAGGCGTGAAGGTTCAAGTCCTTTCATCCGCACCAATAAAGCTATCCCATAGTGGCGTGTTTTTTGTTATCATACTAACCAGCA
>CAZQZT010000007.1:0-32127 GCA_964597925.1 uncultured Candidatus Saccharibacteria bacterium | reverse complement strand
CCCTGCCACAAAGAATAACCAAACCAAAATCTCTCTTGTTTGAACGCTTTTTCGTGGTATGGCGCTCGTTATCCACTGACATATCGGAATACAACGATACGAAATAAATTAAGGCCGTATTACTCCTACTCACACTATCGTATACTTAGATTAAATGGACAATGAAAACCAACAGCAAAAATATACTATTGCCAGAAATGTAGAACCTTCTGGTAGCGTTTATCCTCAAGTTCCTGAACACCAGCCATCAAATCTTGAGCCAAAGATTGAACCAAGTAAACCAAGCCTACCTGTAAATAAGGTGGGAGTCCTAGGTTTATTGTTTAGAGTTGTATTTCTACTCCTGATTGCACTGGGTACTGGGTTGATAGCAGGGAAATACATCGAAGCAGACAGCAGTTCGCTTGGGTTAGCAATCGGCACTTTGACAGTAACTCCCATTGCAATTGGCTTCCAGTTGTTATCTTTTGGCATCGCAAGAGCTGCGTTTAAGGTATGGTATGTGTATCCATTTCTCGGAGTGTTTGGAGCTGGCATGAGCGAGACAAATCGCCATGTTTTACAATTGTTTACTTCTGAAAAGATAGCTATTGGGTTGCAACTATTTTTAACCTATATGGTTGTTTTTACGATTATTGAGGCAGTTTTTTTATTACAGAAAAAACAGAAACCAGCCCCAAGCGTGCTGATTACGATGATGACGGTGTGGTTGGTAATTTTTGTTGGATCTATTTTGACGGTTAGCTATGTCCGAAAAGGTTTGCTTATTGCAGTACCTGCTAGTGAAGGTTTTGAAAACGCTACCAAATGCTTAGATATCTGTAGCAACCGCAATGACCCATATAAGCGGTCGTATTCCACTAACTACAAAACTGTAGAAAAAAGCTTCTCGGCACAAGTGGCATTGACCGCGCTGCGCTACAGCGATACTCATAGTGCTGCGGGTAAATGCAATGTGATTAGCTATATACCGAATTCTGCAAAACGTTATGATCCCGATAAGCCATATGCCGGCATCGACATGTTTAAAGCCACTACTACACATACAGGGTTATCCTCATCGCCAAATGGCACCTTAACGCGTGCTGGCGAAGAACCAAAGTCCAATACTTACGAGGCAACTTGGTACTATTACTGTTTCGTGCAGGGCTTACACCGCTACGAGATCCAAGCAAATGTTGAATTTGATATAGGAATCTTTATGAATAGTCTTCAACGCAGCGAGTTACCGTCAAGCTATAAGCAGTTCTATGGAATCTAGCGTGATGTCTTAGAGAGTTAAGGACTAATCACTTTGGTTATCAATTTTATTAAAGTTCTATAATCATCCCGTAACCCCTGCCATTTTTTGCTTGAGAGATGTAAATGTTATAAGATAGTAGTCTATGGCAAAACTTCAACTATCTCAGCCTACACTTTTTCTTCTTTTCGGATTTCCCGGTTCTGGTAAAACATATTTTGCCAGACAATTGTGCGAAGAACTTCAGGCTGCACATGTACAAGGAGACCGAATTCGTTATGAGTTATTTGACCACCCCCGATACGACCGACAAGAAAATGAGATCATTACCCATCTCATGGCCTACATGACAGAAGAATTCTTGCAAGCTGGTATAAGCGTTGTGTACGACATAAATGCTATGCGAAGTAGGCAGAGGCGTGATTTACGCGAAATGGCACGTAGAAACAAAGCCCATACTGTGTTGGTTTGGTTCCAGATAGATATAGAAAGCTCTTTTGACCGTGTGCAAAAAAGAGATCGTCGGAAAATTGACGACAAGTTCAGCATGCCGTTGGATCGCACAACTTTTGAAGCAAATATTGGCGGTATGCAAAACCCATCACCTGCAGAAGATTACATGGTAATTAGTGGTAAGCGTACATTTCACACCCAGCGTAGTGCTGTCATAAAAAAGTTATATGACATGGGTTTATTACAATCAGAGCAAACTACTGCTGGCATTGCCAAGCCAAACCTCGTAAATCTAATTCCTAATTCTAGTGGCGGTAGGGTAGACCCATCTCGCCGGAACATAATGATTCGTTAAGTAGAAAGTAGAGCTAAATGGCTCAAAAACAAATACACCTAACAGATATAGGAGAAGTTAGACTTCAGAAACGAAAGGGCGCGCGTAGTATCCGTATAACTGTGGGTCATGACGGTAGCTTGCGTGTGAGCATGCCTCCATGGTCGCCTTATAAAGTAGGCGAAGCTTTTGTTATTAGTAAAAAAGACTGGATAACCAAGCAGCAAATACATAAATCACCCCATGTATTTAGTCCTAACAAGCGTATAGGCAAAGCGCATCGTCTGACATTTATCCATGAACAACGGTCAAATATAACTAGTCGGGTTTCTAAAACAGAACTCGTGGTCCGTGTACCGCTAGGAACAATAACTACACAAGCAGATGTTCAAAAGATCGTACACGCAGGAGCTATCCGGGCATTAAAACAAGAAGCAAATAGTTTACTACCTCAAAGGCTGAATACTCTAGCCAGTAAACATGGATTTGCATATCGCTCCGCATCAGTAAAAAGACTTAAAAGTCGCTGGGGAAGTTGCAGTTCTCGTCAAGAAATAGCACTAAACTGTTATTTGATGCAGTTACCCTGGGAGCTTATAGATTATGTACTGCTCCATGAACTACTACACACGCGCGTCATGGCACATGGCTCTAAATTTTGGTCTGAGCTAGCACTATATGTAAATGATTTACCCGCCAAACGAAAAGCTCTTAAGTCTTTTCAGCCGTCTTTAAGTTCACAAGATTAAATACAATCAACTATTTGATACAATAGTGCTAATGCCTGAACACAAACAACAAACCACATCAATACCAACTGGTCCGGACTCAGATATAGAAAGAGAACGACTAACCACTCTAATAAATAGTATGGGTGATGGCGTGATTGCCATAGATGAATCGCTCAAGATTGTACTTACAAATGGTGCGGCCTTAAGCATCCTAGACGTAAACACCACTTTAGCCGGTAAAAATTTACAAACAGTACTACACTTGCAAGACAAAAATAACCGAGAGCTTGATTTGGGTGAAATAATCACTAAAGTTAAAACTTCAATAGCCTCCAGGGAATGGCGTATAAAATACGCAGATGAAAGCATAGTCAATCTATATACCAGTATTGCTCCGGTGCGCCTGGGTTACGGTCAGCAGGGCATGAAAGGTTATGTGATTTTACTACGCGATATAACGCGTGAAAAATCTCTGGAAGAAGAACGGGATGAGTTTATAAGTGTAGTTAGTCATGAATTGCGTACTCCAATTACGGTAGCTGAAGGAAGCATAAGTAATGCGCTGTACCTTTTTGAAAAATCTGGCATGCAAGACCAACAAATTCTGGATGCCCTCAAACAAGCACACGATCAAGTGGTGTTCTTGGCCGAACTCATCAACGACCTTGCTACGCTGTCCCGTGCAGAAAGAGGCACTTTACAAATAGATATAGAGCCCCTAAATGCGCACGATCTTGTGACTGATCTTATTTCTAGTTACATGCCAGAAGCAAAGGCAAAAGGGTTGGACCTAATAAGTGAACTTGATCCTAAGCTTGAGATATTGTCGTCTTGTAAACTTTACGTTAGGGAGATATTGCAAAATTGTATAACTAACGCTATCAAATATACAGAGTCTGGTAGCGTGACTGTGAGCGCTGAAACCAAAGCTGGTGGTATTGAGTTTCATGTCAAAGACACCGGCATTGGCATTAGTAAAACTGACAAAGAAAAGGTTTTTGACAAATTCTTTCGTTCTGAAGATTATCGCACCCGTGAAAATACAGGCACGGGCTTGGGTTTATATGTAACCGCGAAACTAGCAAAACTCATAAAAGCCGAAATTTACCTAATGAGCGAACTAAACGCAGGCTCAACTTTCACTATTTACATCCCTAATCTTCAACAGGCAGTTTAGGCAATCGCGGTATAAAATGCATTACGGGGATGCATATATTTCTGTCCTTCCAGTCCACTGTCATAAATTCATATTTAATCATAGAGCTGTAGCCTATCATTACTTCGCTGAGTACTGCCACTGGAAAACTTACAAGCGCTAACAAGCTGTTTGAAGGATCAGTAACGTTGACTATACATACATGAGTTAACACCAATAGGAGGCACGTTGCACCTGTGATGAGCGTGTTTATACCTGGTATCCAGAAACTCATTACCAGCAACACAAAAGGCAACAGTAAAAACATTGAATCGATTACGGTTATTACTAAAGCCCACTCAGGGCGACGGCGTATCTGGGGATAGCGTGTTCTTATGGCAGTTTTTAGCTGCTCATTGAATGTTTTAGCCGTCTTCACTTCTAGTTCGTTACTACTTCTGACAAAACTATATCGGTTTGTTTTAACAAGTTCTCTGGCAAAAAAACCTTCCGGCAAAATTGCATGACTAACTGAAGCAAAACCACCTAATTGCTTAATAGCTTCTCTGCTTATTAACCAACACGTACTAAGTACTGGTGGCCGATTGAATAGTTTCCTGGGCAGAGCAAGCTCCCACCAGTAGCGCATAGGCTGTATGAATGCATCTGCAGGTGAGCTTTGACTCCGTACAGGCAGTACACTCACCATTGCTTTTTTCCGTGCGTACATCAGGTTTACCATACTTCGAATAGCCTGCGGACCTAGACGAGTGTCTACGCCGCAAAAAAGCAATAAGTCTCCACTAGCTTCTTTATACAACTTTTCGTAGGCTTGATTTTTTGCAAGCCAGCGCTCAGCTGGAGGATCACCTGGCACAAACCTTACACCATCGTGTGCAAAGCTTTTTATAATTTCGGCAGTTTTGTTTTGCGAGCAGTCATCTAATACTATTATTTCTAACTTTGGATAGTCGTTTGCCAAAATAGCATGCAAACAATCTTGCAAATCTTTAGTTTCATCTCTAGCCGGTATGGCTACAGTTACAGTTGGAAGCTCTCGGTCTACAAGAAATTCGGTTATGGAGCTAAACTTTAGCTTTACTATGTTATGTATTGTGATAATGAAAATTACAGCCGCAACCAGCAATTGAGTCGCTATAAGCAAATTCAAATATGAACCAATATTTAATACATAAGGTGTGACCAGGATAATTACAACTATAGGGTAGAGCAAGGAAATCCTGCGACTAGTACGTTCCGTCGCTGTCCTAAGGTACTGTTCGTGCATTCTGTTTTTAACAACCCTTAGTAGATTTAGGCACCGAAATACAGCCAAAAATATGAAAGGTGCACCTAAAAAAAGACCAAACTTCGGCCATAACCAACCGGTTGCGATTAATATCCATAAAATCAGTGTCATAGCGTAAACGCGTCTAATCCGCCAAAACGGCGGTACTAAAAATAACAACCACTCAAAAATAAACGAAGCATACCAAAGCTCAAGCACATAAAACATAATAGCATTTAAAGTATATATATCTTACTACTTGCAACTTCGCCGCGGTTTTGGTATATTGACAACTGACGAACCTTACACAGGTTCTTTTTATTTGGAGAATTACGTGGCAGAAACCCCAGACAAGAATTCAAAGGCAAATTCACAGTCAAAGCCAAAGCGGCAGCTTAAAAAACAGGCTACAGTACGTCAGCGTGCTGAAAAGGCAACAACAAACAAAAAACCACGCCGTTTTAAACTAGTTGGTGCGACAATAGCAAGACCGTTAAAGAAAGTTGCTAAAACCGGCAAAAAAGAATATTACTTACCCCTCCCAGACAACAAAGTTGGACGATTCCTAAACAAAAAACGCAAATTCATACCTAGCTACTTCCGTGAATCATGGCAAGAGCTAAAATTGGTTACCTGGCCAAACCGTAAAGAAACAATAAAGCTTACATTCGCCGTATTTATTTTTGCTACTTTTTTTGCGATCTTTGTCACGGTAATTGATTTCGGGCTAGATAAGATATTTAAACAACTGATACTGAATTAGGAGAAGAGACAATGGTTAAAAGATACGATGCAACAAAACAATGGTATGCCATACATACCTATAGTGGCTATGAAGAAAAAGTAGCAGAAAGTATTCGTCAGCGTACAGAAAGTTTGGATATGAAGGACAAAATCATACAAGTACTTGTACCGAAAGAAAAGATGATTGAAGTCAAAAATGGTAAACGTAAAGTAGTAGAAAAACGCATTTTCCAAGGCTATGTATTAGTGCAGATAAAAATGACGGAAGATGCTTGGTACATCGTGCGTAATACTCCATCAGTTACTGGGTTCGTAGGGAGTGGTACTGACCCTACGCCCATAAGCGAAGATGAAATTGATAAGATAATGAAACGTATGGGTCGTGATGAGCCAAAACACAAGATAGACTATAAAATTGGTGAAGTTGTGAATATCATAGACGGGCCGTTCAAAGGCTTTGATGGCAGTATAAATGACGTAGACCAGACAAAGGGCAAACTGAAAGTCCTAGTAAACATGTTTGGCCGCGAAACACCCGTAGAACTTGACAGCCTGCAAGTAAAACGAGTCTAGGTAGTAAGTGTTTTGTTTTCCGAGGTTGCATGAAATTGGCCTGGGTTCTCTGGGAATCCTTAAACGTTGCTTATTTGATGTGACCATTAGACGGGTGAACAATACGCAGGCACTAGTACTTGAAGTTTGAGAAGATGCAGCACCAGAGCTACTGTGTGTTTTAGACGGAGGAGGGTAACGGCATTGCATAATTGATACGCTTGCTTGCATTGTTCTAGACAACAGGGGTAATGTGTAGTACAATCTTTTGGTTACGCACTACTTAAAGGTAGGAGAACAGTACAAAACCCACTGATACTGTTCGATAAAGGAGATCTATTATGGCCAAAGTGGTCAAAGCAAATCTGAAAATGAAAATTAAGGGCGGCCAAGCTAGTGCTGCACCGCCAGTTGGAAGTACACTTGGACAATACGGCGTGAACATGATGGATTTTATACAGCCATTTAACGACGCCACCAAGGATATGATGGGCAAAACAGTCACTGCCCACATAACTATTTATGACGACCGTACAATGGACTTCCGTGTAGTTAGCCAGCCAACCGACGAACTAATCCTGGCGCAACTGGGAATAAAAAAAGGTTCGGGTAAACCTAATACCGAAAAAGTTAGCAAAAAGCTAACAGACGCTCAGTTGACTGAGATTGCCGAAGCCAAAGCTCATGACATGAACACTGATGATATCCCCGCCGTGAAGAAAATTGTGGCTGGCACAGCTCGTAGCATGGGCGTGGAGATAGAAGGCTAGGTTGGCACAGCAAGAATTACCAGACTATTTGCGTTACTCATATCCAACGGGAAAAACCTATGTCACAAAGATTTGGGGCGTACTGGATCATGAAGCTCGGCATGGAGTGGAGTTATTAATAGGAGTGGTTAGCATTATACGACAAGACTTTTCGGTTATCGTTTCAAGACTTATTGCTCATACTAATGCAGGTTATGAACTAACTCGTGGCTTTGTCGTACGGTTAAAAATTGATTTAATGAATCTGAGCAATTTCGCAATTAATGCAGATTGGGCAGATATAGCTATATAAAGTTTGTGGGACCTGGCAACATCCAGGGTTCGCACCACGAAAGGAGAGAGAAAATGACAGAACCTAGAAAAGTTAACAAGAAAGCCGTGACTGAGCATGATGTAGTCGCAAAATCAGATAAAGAGACCGTAGGGGGGGCTGGAAAGCTTTCTGCTAACAAAACAACTAAAAAAGTTGAAGAGTTGGTAGAGACTGAGGCAACCACAGAAGCTATAGTTGATTCAGAACATGAGATTGATGCAGAAGAAGCACAGGTGAAGCCACTTGCAAAAGCTGGCAAGCGTAGTGAAAAAGCATTAAAAGAAGCTGAAGAAAAACAAGCCAAAGATGAGCGCAAAATTGCTAAAAAGGAAGCTGAGACTGAAGAGACTGCCAAACCAAAAGTGCAGCAAAAACCTGCTCGCAGTATATTAGAGCGTAAGGGCAAAAAATTTCGGAAACTTGCAGAACAAATCGATACTAAAAAGATATACGGGTTGAAAGAAGCGTTAGAACTGGCAACAAAGACCAGTCCAGTGAAGTTTGATGCTACGGTGGAGTTACATGTTAGACTTGGTGTTGACCCTCGTCAGGCAGACCAAAACCTACGTGACACTATAGTATTGCCGGCTGGAAGTGGCAAAACGGTCCGCGTAGCTGTGTTTGCAGATGCAGATCAATTAGAAGGAGCCAAAAAAGCTGGAGCAGATGTGACTGGTGCGGAAGAATTTTTGCAACAACTAGATAAGGGCACAATTAACTTCGATATTTTAGTGACAACACCGCAGCAGATGGCAAAGCTGGGTAAATACGCTCGACTACTTGGTCCAAAAGGGCTAATGCCAAACCCAAAAAGTGGGACAGTAACAACTGACATCACAAAAGCGGTTGCTGAAGCCAAGGCAGGACGCGTAGAATACCGCGTGGACAGCACAGGAATTGTGCACGTTGGTATAGGCAAAGTTAGCTTCGGTGGCGACAAACTACTTCAAAACTGTCAAGCACTGTTGAATAGCATCAAAAACAACAAACCTTCTAGCTTAAAAGGCAACTACGTAAAATCAATCTACATTACTACCAGCATGGGTCCGAGTATTCCTGTAGAAATAACTGAAATCTAAATTATATTCAGAGTTTTCCAGACGGTAAAATAGTACATGGCTGCTAGTGATGAGCTCAACCTTGAACTCAAACACGTAAAAAATGTGCTAAGTAATAAAGTTGATTTGAGGCTCGAGCAACTTACCCGGAAATAGTTTTCTAACAGCCTGATTATCCGCTACAATAACTTTATGATTATTCTAGGTATGACCGGACCTATTGGCCACGGTAAGACGACATTTGCAGATGCGTTAACAAAAATGGAACCTTCTACTGTTCACCTTGAGTCTTCGCTGATTATTGCAGAAGTTGCTTATGCACTACAGGCATCACTAACGGACATCCCAGATCCGTATAACGTCGATCAGTTGAACAACTGGCTAAGAGCGTTACCATCTATACTGTTAGAAATACTGCATGTGCGCTGTACGTTTGATCAGATAAAACTAGACCAAAACTCAATGGAAGAGCACCCCGTTGAGTTTCAAAAACTAATCCTTCACGTAGAAAACCTTCAACGCAAACCAGAGCTCATGAATCAGCAAATCTACAAAGAAAATAAGGAGAGTTATCGACCACTGCTTCAGTGGCTGGGCGGTTATCTAGTACAACGTATAGACAGTGGCATATGGTATAACGAAATCGTGCGCCGTATTAGGCAAGCTGCTGCTGCTGGTTGCCAGTTATGTATCGTTGGCGGTTTGCGCTACCCTACTGACGCCGCAATATTGCGCGGTGCAGGTGCGATTATTGTAAAAGTTTACCGACCGGGGCATTTACAGAGCGATCTGTTAGACCCCACGGAACGCGAGCGTCAAAACATACAGGTAGATTGCACTATCATGAGTAACGGGACAGTTGCGGACGTAGAGTTTTTTGCTAGATCTTTTTACGAAGACTTAAAAGCCAATAAACTACAACATACCTATCGCTGCGCAGTCGTGTAAGCTTTAGCACTTTACTGTAATACAATAATACAACAACTAAGTCTAGTACTAACCCTGCCTCACCCGTACAATATAGCTACATCTGGAGGGTTCATGTCGGTCTATAGCAATACACAAATCAAAAACGCAATTGAGCGGGGACATATTGTTTATCACCCATATATTGAGGCCAACATAGCCGGCAGTAGTATTGATGTAACGCTAGGTGAATGGTTTTTTCGAACAGAACGTCCTAGTGAGGGTGGATTTTATAACCCATTTAGTGAGTCAGCGGTTGGAAACTATTTCGGTCAACCACTAAGAGCCGTAATTCACAAGGACTGGGCAGACAAACATGGGCGTAAATTGTTTGAAAACATACCACCAGACCAACCCATAATTGTGCTCAGGCCGAAAGAACGAATACTAGGACATACCCACGAATTCATAGGCATAAAGGCTCCAGGCACCAGCACGATGCAAGCCAGAAGTACGTGGGGCAGAAATGGTGTAGCAGTGTGTTTAGACGCCGGCTGGGGAGACCCGGGATATATAAACCGCTGGACGATGGAAATCTACAATATGAATGAACACGAAAGTGTTGTTTTGCCAATCGGTGAACGCATTGCTCAAATGGTCTTTTATGATACAGGGCCTGTGGACAGTGAATACAAAAAATTAAGTGGCAAATACCAGTCGGCTGAAAGTTCGGACCTGGGCTCAATAATCGCTAATTGGACTCCGTCACAAATGCTTCCCAAAGCTTATAAAGACGTAAGAAAAATACCGGAGCAGATCAAAGGTTTAAAAGTATGATACACCAGGCTGGCGGAGTGAGCCGAGGCACCTTTGTGGTGCTTGAGGGTACCGATGGAACTGGTAAATCTACTCAATACCAACTGATGAAAGAAAAACTTATCATGGAGGGTCATGACGTTTTAGAAATTCACTTCCCCCGCTACGACGAGCCATCTGCTTTTTTTGTGAAGGAATATTTAAAAGGTAAGTATGGTAGTGCTGACGAAGTTGGCCCATACACGGCAGCACTATTTTATGCCCTTGACAGATACCAAGCTGCCGCAGATATTAGTAATGCGCTAGATGCCGGTAAAATAGTACTATGCGACAGGTTTACGGGCAGCAATATGGCACATCAGGGTACAAAGTTTACGCATCCAGAAGAGCGTAGAGGATTTTTTATATGGCTGGATAATCTAGAATTTGAAATGCTCAAAATACCGAGACCAGATATCAGTTTTGTTCTAACAGCACCATATGTAGTAATTGCAAAACGCCTAGAAGCTAAAGAAAATTCGAGTGACCACATATCTGGCAAAGATATCCACGAAATCAACCCAGAACATATCAAAAAGTCTTTAGATATTTACACAGACATGTGTAAATTGTTTCCAAAAGATTTTAAAGCAGTAGACGCCATGCGCAGCGGTTCGGTTCAAAGCATAGAATCCATAAACAAATACATTATGGAAACGCTTAGGCCTTTGTTGCCGATCAAGCAAAAGAAGAATGTCGTTAGTGAAACAAAGATTGAGAAGCTAGCGGTGGCGACAACTTCGAACCCATATATAGAGAAAACCGAAAACAGTTATAAAATAACTCCCGCAGGCGATACATTCCTAGAACTTAGTGTCACCAATTCCGTAAGTGACGTATACGCATTTACCGACAAACTAAGCCCCACGACAATCGCAGCAGCTATGGCTCGGCTTTCAAGACGCGGTGACGATATGCGCATAACCTTGCTAGATGAGTTTGCGGCAGCTATGGGCAAAGACACCAAACTTTTACAGCGCGTAATTTCAGCTTATGGCGATGATTCCGTACAACAATTAGTTGGTCAACACTTAGTGGTAGAAAACGCTAGTAATCTGTTAACCAAAAAACTTGAATGGGGCCGACTTGCCGCCTACCTAGAGCAGTCCACTAGATACATATACTTTGACCGAAAAGATGAATCCGGAAAGTACAAATACTTTACGCCAGAGAACTTCGACTTGAAAACAAAAAAACAATACAACACTACCATGGATGAGCTGTTTGATATGTATTCGGAAATGGTTCACAAACTTACTAAATACGTAAGGGAAAAGTCTGGGGTGCCGAAGAGCGAACAAGATATTGCATGGCAGGGCGCTACCAGAGCCCAAGCCTGTGATGCCATAAGGGCAGTCTTGCCAGTAGCTACCAAAGCTACAGTAGGGATTTATGCTTCCGGTCAAGCACTGGAAAGTTTGATTATGCACCTCTTGGCAGATGACTTACCAGAGGCCGTCTCGACCGGACATAGATTGCTTGAAGAGGCGCGCAAAACCATACCAACGTTTTTAGAAAGAGCAGACGAGCCTGATAGAGGTGGAGCTATAGTTGCCTATAACGCAACCACACGGCATGCAGTAAAAGAATTAGCCGACAAATATTTGCCAGACAGCCACGCCACAGAAACAGATTCGGTTCAGCTAGTTTCTTATTGGCCCAGAAATGAACTAGATTTAGTACCAGATATGCTCTACGAGCACAGCGGTCTACCGCTTAAAGATCTACAAATGCAATCTGCCAAATGGTCAATTTCTAGAAAAGAAGAAGTTTTTATCGCTTACATGGGTGAAAGATTAAACCGCAGACACAAACCCGGTCGCGCACTAGAAAAAGCTCACTACAGTTGGGATTTGATGTGTGATTATGGCATATTCCGCGATTTGCAACGTCACCGCATGGTAGACGACATGAATTGGCAGTTGCTAACTCCGCGCTATGGATTCGAAATACCTCAGCTAGTTGAAGACGCAGGTCTGACAGAAGTGTTTGAAAAATGTTTTGATTTAAGTTTAGGGCTTTACAGCAATCTTCAGTCGGCTGGATATGCACTAGAAGCCCAGTATGCGACGCTACTTGGCCACAGAATGCGATGGAAAGTCACTTACAATGCTAGAGAAGCATTTCATTTTCACGAACTCCGTACCAGCCCGCAAGGTCATCCCGGCTACCGCAAACTTGTGCAAGAAATGCACGAAAAGCTTGCAGAAGTACACCCATTGCTGGCAGACGCAATGAAGTTTGTAAACCAGGATGAAGACCCCGAACTCACGCGCCTAGCAGCCGAACGTGCAACTCAATTCAAACTAGCGCAATTAAAGTAAATTAGCCTGAAACGAACAGTTGCATATCAGAATATTATACGTATACAGGAATGATTGACATAACAGATTGGATTTGCTATTATCAATCTGTTACCAAAGACAGCGACGGTTGAAAAACTTGATAATGTCGCCGAGGTGCAAGCCGACAATTTGTTTTTGTTAGTTAGCATGTTTTTGAAGCCTTTTGGTAACGCCAAAGGGCTTTTTTGGTACTAAGCGCCAGTGCACTAAGGTCGAATCACTGAGCAAAAACGTAAAAGAGGTAAGTCATATGGCTTTAACCAAAGATAAAAAAAACACTGTTGTAGCAAACATAGCCGACCAACTGGCAGCATCTAAGCTGACCGTTGTAGCAGGTTATGTTGGTACGCCAGTAAAGGCAATGCAAGCCTTGCGCCGTCAAGCACGTGACAACGGCACAAAAGTACAAGTTGTTAAAAATCGACTAGTTATCAAAGCCCTGCAAAGCAATGAAGCTACTAAGGCGATAGACACCAGTACGCTAACTGGTATGCTCTTGTATGCGTTTAACGCAAAGGATGAAGTAGCCCCAGCTCAGGTTTTGGCTCAATTTGCCAAAACACAGCCAACGATTCAGTTTGTAGGTGCAGTTACTGCTGAAGGCAAATTCATGAGTGCCGACGAAGTAAAAGCACTTGCAAGTCTGCCAAGTAAAACACAGCTCATTGCCGGCATTATAAACACGCTCAATTCCCCAGTTATGGGTGTTATGAGCGGCTTGTCTGGCAATCTTCACGGACTCCTAGGAGCCCTAGAAGCAAAAGCTGCCAAATAATTTTAAGAAAGGAACATGATCATGGCAACAGATCTAAAGAAATTTGCAGAACAGCTTGTAAACTTGAGCGTTCTAGAAGTAAATGAACTAGGAACAATCCTAAAAGACGAATATGGCATTGAGCCTGCGGCCGCTGCAGTAGCAGTAGCAGGACCAGCAGCTGGTGCGGATGCAGCTCCAGCAGCAGAAGAAAAAGCTGAGTACGACGTAGTCCTAAAAGACGCAGGCGCTCAGAAAGTTGCAGTCATCAAAGCCGTTAAGGACATCACAGGACTAGGACTTGGCGAAGCCAAGGCTGTAGTAGATGGTGCTCCAAAGAACGTTTTAGACAAAGCCAAAAAGGAAGACGCTGAAGCAGCCAAGAAAACCCTGGAAGAAGCCGGCGCAACAGTAGAATTAGCTTAAAACTCGTAGGCTAAAACATCTAAAACCGCCTGAAATAGCAACAGGCGGTTTTTATTTGTCCACAGATTTTATCCATGCTTTTTGACTTGACTTGACCGACGTGGTAGGGTATGGATACGAGTGTATCAAATAAACACTTACACGTGAGAGACTAAAGAAATGGCAGACGTACCAGAAAAACAAATCAAAAGGTTGAAATCTTTGATTCAAGAGGCAGAAACTAGCTTGGCAGCAGCCAAGGAGTTGCTGATGAGTTTGGTTGGCGAAGATCCAGTTGTAGCAGCAGCTATAGCAGAGGAACCACTAGGTAAGATTATAGAAGGCGTATTCGACGGCCAGACTATGGTAGGCTCGGATGGTAAAAATTATCCAGTTCCAGCAAACTACGCCAGCAAGTCTAAACTTGTTCAGGGTGATATTCTAAAATTAACCATTGCAGATGATGGATCTTTCTTATACAAACAAATTGGTCCAGTTCCACGCAAACAAGTAGTTGGCATGCTTAAACTAGAAAACGGCCACTACTTTGTAGATGTAAGCAACAAACAATATCGAGTATTGTTGGCTAGCGTTACTTACTTTAAAGCGAAACCAGGCGATCAAGTTAGTGTAAACGTCCCAGAAGACGACACTCACGCCGAATGGGCCGCTCTCGAAGCAGCACTGTAGCAGCTACGACTTCATCTCGCTGGCTAATCCCCACTAAAACAAACTAAATCTACAACAAGTACGGCTTATTACTGGCGTATAATAAGTAGTCCATGGGGAAAGCACTATACCGGAAACACCGGCCTAAAAAATTATCTGAAATTATTGGTCAAGAACACATTACCAGTACGCTAGAAAGTGCCCTAAAACAAGGAACAATAAGCCATGCATACTTACTAACCGGCCCGCGTGGGGTTGGCAAAACATCTATAGCAAGAATCTTGGCTTATGAAGTTAACGGGCTGCCTTACGACGAAGAAGGCATACATATGGACATTATAGAAATAGACGCCGCCAGCAACCGCCGGATAGATGAAATTCGTGAGCTAAAAGAACGGGTAAATATTGCTCCCACCAGCGCCAAATACAAAGTCTATATCATAGACGAAGTTCACATGCTCACCAAAGAGGCCTTCAACGCGTTACTGAAAACGCTCGAGGAACCGCCAGAACACGTTATATTTATTTTAGCGACTACTGAAGCACATAAGGTACCTGATACCATAATTAGCCGAACCCAGCGTTTTAGCCTCAAGCCTATCGACCAATCAAAAGTCGCAGAACATTTACAGATGATCGCCAAAGCCGAGGATATAACAATAGACGAGCATGCCCTAGAACTTATTGCTGCTCATGGCGACGGAAGCTTCAGGGACAGTATAAGTCTGCTAGATCAAGTTAGGCACGTTAGTTCTGCAATTACGTTGAGAGATGTTCAACGAGCTGTGGGACAAGCACCGGATGAATTAATACAAGATTTGCTTCAAGGCGTAGCTAATCACGATATACAAGCGCTCAGCATCAGTTTAAGTGCATTACGAGATCATGGTGTTCAAGCCCCACAAACGGCACAACAAGTTTCTAAGATGCTTAGACATACCATTACACTTCAGCAATCAACGCTTTCTGTGGCGCAATCGCTTGAACTGTTGGGTGAGCTTCTACAAGTTCCAGCCTCACATAACCCAGATATTGCACTTGAGCTTTCTCTGTATGGAAGTACGCTCAATGGAAATGCTTTCAGCCCACCTCAAATCAAACAAAAACAAAGTCCTGTTAGTGAGGTAGAAAAGCCAAAAGCTGTTGAAAAAAACGAGCCTAAAATAGTCCAACCAGAGCAAAAAGCAAAACCCGCCAAGCAAACTATCGACAATTTAAACGCCGAGTCTTGGCAAAAAGTATTGTCTGTGATTAGGACAAAACACAACACACTCTATGGCATAACTAGAATGGGAGTGCCTGAGTTTGAGCCGGGTAAACTTAAATTAGTGTTTGCTTTTGGATTTCATCAAAAACTCCTAAACGACCCTAAGAATAAACAGCTCTTGCAGGATATAATAGCCGACGTTACCATAGAACACGTCACCATAGAGTGCGTACTGGACAAAAACTCCAACACAACTGAACCGACCCCTAGGCCGGCTAACGAAAAGGAGTCTTCTCTCAATCTAGAAAACATAAGCAATATCTTTGGTGGCGCGGAAATAGTAAAGTAGAGTAATGGAAACAAAAACACCGCTGATACCACCACAAAATACAGATGCTGAGGCCTCACTACTGGGGGCTATTCTGATAGACACGGATGCGTTGGTAAAAATTGCCGACAAGATTGATTCTTATGATTTCTACGACGAAAAGCATCGCTATATTTATGAAGCAGTTACATTACTTTATGACAAACACAGCCCCATTGACGTCCTGACGCTATCCGATCAAATGAAAGTAAACACTACCCTAGAAGCGATAGGCGGCTCTTCATATCTCGCAGAACTAACTAACTTTGTACCAACAGCAGCACATGTAGAGCAGTACGCCGAGATAGTAGCACAAAAGGCACTACGACGCCGTTTGATCAAAGCCGCACAAGATATCACTACAATGGGATTCAACGAAACCAACCAGTTACAAGAACTGATAGAAGAGGCTGAAACTCGACTTTTTGAAGTCAGTCAGAAACATGTAAAACAAGATGTTACTAGCTTAGAAACCATCTTGAGCGAGAGCTTTGAACGTTTGGACGAACTTCACAAAGACAAAGGCAAAATTCGCGGTGTGCCAACTGGTTTTAAGGACATGGATAACCTTTTGGCAGGTTTTCAGAAATCTGATTTGATAGTTTTAGCTGCACGGCCTTCTATGGGTAAAACTGCTTTGGCCCTAAATCTAGCACACAATGTAGCAATCGGGTCGAACCAACCAGTGTTAATGTTCAGTTTGGAAATGAGCAAAGAGCAGCTGGTGGATCGAATGCTGGCTATGGAATCAGGTGTCGATGCCTGGGCGCTACGTACAGGTAACCTTACAGATATCGATTTTGAAAAGATCGGTCAGGCTATGGGGACTCTTTCTGAGGCTCAGATATATATAGACGACAGTCCGAGTATTACTGTAAGCGAACTCCGTACAAAAGCACGTCGAGAGGCTCATTCGCATGATTTAGGCCTAATTGTAGTGGATTATTTACAGTTAATGAGTGGCGGTGCCAAATTTGGTGATGGTAACCGTGTACAGGAAATAAGCGAGATTTCTAGAGGGCTAAAAGCAGTGGCTCGTGAGCTAAAAGTACCCGTCTTAGCTCTCAGTCAGTTGAGCCGTTCAGTTGAAAGTCGTAGCCCGCAAATTCCACAACTGGCTGATTTGCGTGAGTCAGGTTCAATTGAGCAGGATGCCGATGTTGTAGCGTTTATATACCGTGAAGATTATTACAATCCAGAAACTGACCGACGTAATATAACCGATATTTTGATTAAAAAGCACCGAAACGGTCCTATTGGTTCTCTAGAGTTGTATTTTGACAGAGAAAAACAACGCTTCCGTACACTCGACAACAAGCACACTCAGCCATTTGAGTCATAATCAAGACGAGATACATCATCAGTAGCAATGCTTCTAATGCTATAATGCAGGGCAAGAGATGAAACAGATTTGGAAAAAAATTAAAGCATGGGCAATCATGATGTGGCGGCCAATTTTGATTTTTATAGGCGTAGCACTAGTTGTGTCTACAGTGTTTGGATTTCATCTAGGCTCACTTACAAACGGCGCCAGCTCAGAAGAAGTAAAATACGTTTCTAGCATAAAGTCCGGAAAAGAACTACTAAGCAATCCAGTTTATTCTGTTCATAAGATACCCGTTTATATTTTATTTAAGCTAAATGTGGACAGCATAGCAGCTTACCGAGCAATTAGTGCGGCCTTTGCAAGCCTAGCAGTCGTTAGTTGCTTTTTTATATTGCGAGAATGGTACACAAATCGCATAGCTCTTTTAGGTTCATGGCTATTCCTTACATCTGCATGGATACTTCACGCTGGTAGACTAGCAACTCCAGAAGCGTCTTTTTTGCTACTCATGCCACTTTTATGGGCAACTGTATGGATGTACTACACCACCCTTCATAAAACAGCCTTGTTATTGCTGAGTTTTTTATATGCCGCGTCATTTTACGTCCCTGGTTTCGGTTGGTTGCTAGTCATTACTGCATTCTGGCAACACAAACGCATTTGGCAGGAATTGAAAAACGTTCCCTGGTGGTTCCGTGTTTTGTGCGGGCTAGTAATATTTGCGGGTATAGTTCCGCTAGTTTTAGCTGGTGTGCAAGCACCCAAAGAACTGCTTCTTGCAGCTGGTCTTCCAGACACAGTAACTAACCTAAAGATGCTTTTGGATAACTTCTTCAACATTCCAGAATGGCTATTTTTAAGTGGTCCGAATGACCCGGTACATTGGCTAGGCAGACTGCCTTTACTGGATGTATTTAGTACTACTATGCTGGTCCTAGGAATTTACAGCATTCGCTATCATTTGGAATTTATTCGAGTACAGCTTCTAGTGGGCAGTTCAATGTTGCTGACTTTACTGATTACACTAGGCGGTCCAGTTACCATAACTGTGCTCATGCCGGCAATTTATATACTGATTGCTGGTGGTGTGGCGTTTCTACTGCAACAATGGTTTACAGTTTTTCCTCGTAATCCTATTGCCAAAACCATAGCAACTACGATGATGTCGGTAAGTATATTACTGGTATCCTATTATCACATTAGCCACTATTTTATTGCCTGGCCCCAATCTCCGGCCACAAAAGCCGCTTTCTCTGATAAAATAGTAACGAAGCACTAAAGAGGCATCACGGTGAGTCCCGTTATAACTAATCGGGATTTGAAAGTAGAATAATAGATTAGGTTAAAGTATTTAAGAGAGGAGATCTAACGAGATGAGTAAATTTGATCAGGCCAAGATGTTATTGAAGGTAAAAAAACTGCAAAAAGAACTGCAGAAAATGACAATAACAGTCGAAAAAGGTGAAGGAGCTGTAAGTATTGAAATTACAGGTGAGCAGAAGATTAAAAAAGTACACATAGATCCCGAGTATGTTGACCTAGACGATATAGGACAACTGGAGCGCTGGATTGAAGAAGCAGTAAAAGAGGCCATACAAGAAAGCCAAAAGATTGCCGCAGAAAAAATGCAACCGTTTATGGGTGCGCTTGGTGAATTGGGCTTATAACTGAGACTATGGGAATTCTGCCTCCAGCTCTTGAGGACGTAATTGATGCACTTGGAAGTTTGCCGGGGGTTGGTTCGCGTACAGCGGAGAGGTATTCGTATTATTTACTAAAATCAGATCCGGCAATAGCAAAAAAGATTGCAGCTGATTTATTAGAACTACATGAGGGAGTCGGTTTCTGTAAAAAAACCTTTGCACTTGTGCCAAAAGGACAAGAACTATCAAGTCTTTACACAGACCCTACGCGAGAAAAGCAAATGGTAGCGGTAGTAGCAGAACCATTTGATATTTTGGCGCTCGAAAAAACGGGTCAGTTCAAAGGTACTTATCATGTACTGGGTGGTTTAGTTTCTCCCATAGATGGCATAAATCCCGAGCAGCTTCACATAAAAGAACTACTAGATCGTATAAAAGATGATAATGTACAAGAAATCATACTAGGCACGAACGCCAGTGTAGAAGGAGAGTCCACTGCATTGTACATACAGCAGCAGTTAGTCGACAGCAAAGTTAAAATCACGCGCCTAGCACGTGGCCTACCGGTAGGCGTAGACCTGGAATACGCCGACCAAATCACCCTGGGCCGTGCGCTGGAAGGAAGAACAGTTTTATGACCACTGCAATTAAAAGCTTGGTTACTGCTGCGCAAAAAGTCGTTATTTTACAAGCCGATAATCCAGATGCCGATAGTTTGGGTAGTGTGCTGGCGCTTGAAGCTATATTAAGCGACATGGGCAAAGATACGTATCTATACTGCGCGGTAGACGTACCAGACTATTTGAAATATCTAGAAGGTTGGAGCAGGGTGACCAAAGATCTACCGTCGCAATTTGACCTTAGCATTATAGTAGACGCTTCTACGCTTGATTTGTTCGAACGCCTTAAAGATTCTGGCAAAATGTCACGGATAGCAGACAAGCCCTGTCTGGTTCTGGATCATCATGCCGAAACTGCCAACAATATAGATTTTGCTACGGAGATACTGAACGATCACGCGGCTTCGTCCACTGCCGAGGTTATATATACTCTATGCAAAGAAAACAAGTGGATAGTACCCAAAGATGCCTTGCCTTACATCTTGACAGGTATATTGGGCGACACTCAGGGCTTGTCTAATCAACTGGCCCGTGCAGAAACATATCACATAGTTGGCCAACTTATAGAGCAGGGCGTAGACCGCCCAGCGTTAGAGGAACTACGAAGAGCATATAGTAAGATGCCGGAGTCCATATTTCGCTATAAGGCCATGCTAATTGAAAGAACTGAACTTTTTGCAGACGGCAGGATAGCAATTGTTACTGTGCCACAAAACGAGATAATTACTTACAGCCCTCTTTATAATCCTGGACCGCTTATTCAACCAGATATGTTGCAGATAGACGGAGTACTAGTTGGAATCGTATGCAAAGTCTATGACACTGGCAGAGTAACAGGCATGATACGATGTAACGCATCAGGTGGAATCGGCAGTGACCTAGCGGTATCATTGGGCGGCGGCGGACACGCCTATGCGGCTGGGTTTAAAGTTCAAGACGGCCGTCAATTTGTCGATATTAAGAAACAATGCATAGCCAAAGCAACTGAATTGCTAGACAATCTCAATAAGAAGGATATAAATGAAGCTGTACAACACGCTTAGCCGTAAAATAGATGTTTTTAAGCCTATAGACGAGGGGCAGGTCCGTATGTATTCTTGTGGGCCAACTGTCTATGACCACATACACATAGGCAACCTAAGCGCATTTATCTATTCTGACACATTGCGGAGGGTGCTGTCGGTTCAGGGGCTGAATACAAGGCACGTTATGAACTTTACGGACGTAGATGACAAGACCATTCGCCATAGTCACGAACGCTACAAAGATCTCGAACCAGGTAAAGCTCTAAAAAAGCTCACTAGCGAGTACAGTAACCTTTTTCTAATTGATATGCGAGACATCGGCAACGATGTAGATGCTATGGAGTTTATAAACGCTACTGATAGCATAGAAGCCATGCGTCAACTCATAAAAGAACTTTTTGATGACGGCTATGCATACATTACGGGAGACGGTGTGTATTTTTCTATAGAAAAATACCGTGCCAATGGAAAAACATATGGGCAGCTTTTGAAACTTAGCGTAGAGAGCACCAGCAACGCCCGGATAAACAATGATGAGTACGAAAAAGATAACATACATGATTTTGCACTTTGGAAGGTCAAAAAACCCGATGAACCTTCCTGGGAGTTTGAGCTAGACAAACAGGATTTAAGTGGCCGACCGGGTTGGCATATTGAGTGCTCCGCTATGTGCATGACGAAACTTGGTCAGCCTTTTGATATACATACCGGCGGCATAGACTTAATCTTTCCGCATCACGAAAATGAAATAGCTCAAAGCACTGCCGGAGACGGTGAAGTATACGCAAAATACTTCTTTCATAACGAACACTTGATGGTTGACGCTAAGAAAATGAGTAAATCGCTAAACAACTACTACACCGTGGACGACATCCGCAAAAAGGGCTACGACCCGCTTGCTTTTCGCCTAATGGTGCTGCAATCTCACTATCGTAGTCAAAGCAACTTCACATGGGAAAACCTAGAAGCAGCACAGAACCGCTTGATGTCGTTGAGAGCTTTTGCTGACATGCGCTTCCAGGTTCTTGATAATGTAGAAACTACTTCTGGAGATTTCTTTCCTAAGTACATAGAAGCTATAAATGAATCACTCGCTTCCGACCTAAACACACCCGAAACATTGCAAATCGTTTCTGAGTGCATGCAGGAAACTGAAAAACTAGTAATTGACTCGCGGGATGATAACTTTAAAGAGTTGCTTGAGATCTTAGACAGTGTACTTGGCCTAGCGCTCCAAAAAAGCAAAAATATTAACATAGAGCAGGGGCAACTACTCAGTGCGCGAGATTCAGCCCGTGCTAATAAAAACTGGGAGCAATCTGATGCGCTGCGGGAACGGTTGAAAAAACAACGAATCGGAGTGCGCGATACTGACAATGGGCAGATTTGGTATCGGTTTTAGGCTTAGATTTCTTTTGCTATTTGTTTGACTTCGGGTTCGGTAAGTAGTTTGCGTGTTTCTAGATAGTCCATGACCAGGACTTTGAGACAGCCAGCTATAGGTATAGCTACCAAACCGCCCAGAAGTCCGCTAAAACTAACGCCTATTACTACTGAAGAAAATACCAGTAGAGGAGTTAAATTAGTAGTGTTTGACTGAATCTTAGGCTGTAGTATATAGTTTTCTGCCTGTTGGTAAGCTATGTAGTATGCAAGAACACCTATAGCCGCAAAGGGCGAGGTCAATAAAGCAACACTACTTATGATTAAAGCTCCGATTATGTGCCCAACCATTGGGATTAATCCACAGATAAAAACGATCGCCATGAGCGCAATTGGATAACTGATTCCGAACGCAAAAAATGGTATCAACATCAGCACTGCTGCCAATGCAGCCAAAATTACTTGACCATTCACAAAACCGGTAATCACAGCGTACATGTCTTTCATGATTTGTTCAAAATGGTCTTGTTTTGCCCCGGGTACAAGCCTACGAGCAAAAGCCATCCAGCGCGGTCCCTCAACCAGCATCATAAATGTCAAAACCAAAATCGTAAGAGTAGATAATAGACTAGTAGTAATTTTGATAAACGAATTTACAGCGGTTCCACCTATATTTCCTAGCCTATCTGTCAGCTCGCCAGAGTATTTGTCCGTCTGGTCTTCTAATTTATATTTTCTTATAAACCGGCCCAGCTCAGAGTCTTCTCGACGTACATCTTTAACTAAACTAGGTGCAACGTCTATGAAATTGCTGGTTTGTTTTACTAGAGGTGGCACTATACTAGCCAAAAATCCAATCAGAAAAGCCGTTATGATGAAAAACGACATAGCAGTTGCCAGCGTCCTGTTACCCCGACGTTTACCGGGTATACGAACCGCAAGCCAATGAACGGGCAGGTTGAGAGCAAGCGCTAAAAAGAAGGCCGTAAATATTATGATTAATGCGTTTGTTGCTTTTTGCAAAGCTGTTAAAAATATAAAAGATATGATGGTCAGTAGTAAAACCCTGATAACCGTGTGGTTTGATACTTTCAGTTCTACTGTGTTGTCTTTATTTTTTTGCCCAAATCTAAACATGACTACATTATCTCACTTATCGCTGGTTATGCAACAAAGCATCGTGATAAAGGTTTAGTACCTGTTTGCCTACAACATTTACATCATATTTATTTACATCTGTTTGCTGGTAGGCATGAATCTGCTTATGTAGCGACGTATTTGTAAGAAACTTTTGTATACATGCACTAATTTCCGTCGTACTATGAGCATCAAATAAAGTTTCCGGCCAAGACCCCAACACGCTAGCATAGCCCTTGTTATTACCGCCCAGTACTACTCCTGAACCCGCCGCCATTGCCTCTATTAGCACTATACCAAAACTTTCACCACCGAGAGAAGGGAATACCGCTAAATCAGCCGAAGCCAAAAGTCCAATTTTTTGGACTTCATCAACATATCCAAGAAAAACTACATTGTTCAGACCCTGACGTTTAGCAAATTTTTCTAGCTTAGTTCGTTCTGGGCCTTCACCAGCAATCAGCAGTTCAATTTCCTCGAGCTTATTCTGCGGAAGCTCTGACAATGCAACAAGTAGCTGCTTACAGCCCTTTCTGGGTACCAGACGTCCCAAGAAAACTATTCTGTTCGGATGAGGACTTATGGGAGTCTTCCATTTTGTTGTATCTATCATATTAGGGATGACTCTACTCACGGTCCCATAATGTGATTTGGCGAATTTTTGAGCTGCTGGCGACACACTACATATAGCGTCTAAACGTCGTAATTGACGCTTTTGTACCACGCCTAGTGTCTTATTGCCGTATTGCTGAAACTTGCCATAAGGTAAAATGTGAAACGTCCCAACTATAGCTGTCATGGGGCCGGCTTGACTGATTATCCGCCCAGCCATAAGAGGACTGTATGGCATTTGGACATGCAAGACATCGTACTTTTCACGCAATAACAGTATTTTTATAGCGTTTTTGTTAGCTGGCAACGGAATTGTTAAACGATTGCCATTGAATTTTACGCCAATATTCCGGCTCATGCTATGTGTTGTTACGTTATCAGCCTTACTTTCGCCGGCTAAAAAATGCACAATGTATCCTTGCCACATCAGCCAGTTGCCCAGCGCACGAACATACTGCTGGACGCCGTCATTTCTGTCTAGGCTGTCGTCGATTACTAATCCAATCTTAAGTTTTTTTGTAGATAGCTTCATATTGGTCAACTATGTTTTTGTAGTTATATTTTTTTACGTTTTGTTCTGCCCAATTTTGCCAAGCGCTGCGGACTGATTTGTCTTTCATCATGATGTCGAGCTTACGAGTAAACTCTACGGTATCTCTTGGATCGACCAGAGACAAACGGCCAGTATCTTTCATAACCGTTCGGTACCCTGGATTATCACCAGCTACTACAGGCAAACCGCAAGCCATAGCTTCTAAAAGAACTATCCCGAAGCTTTCGCCGTATCTGGCAGGAGAACAAAATACCTGGGAACTATTTAGTAATTCTAATTTCTCTGCTTCTGTCACACGACCTAGAATTTTTGCCGGAATTGAATACTCTCGAATATAGCGTTCTAATTGTGTACGGTCTGGTCCATCGCCAGCAATCAAAACTCGAACCTTTGGATTAGTTTTTTGCAGCTCTTTTACGGCTTTTAGTAGAAACTTTACGCCTTTTCTTTTTTCTAAACGCCCAATATATAGAATAGTTTCGGCTTCTGGAGAACCAGAAACATGATCTTTTGATTTTTTGTATTTAGTAAGGTCTATGCCGTTAGGAACTATATCAATTTCTTTACGGGTAAGACTTCTCACATAGGCGGCTGCGGCATCAGACACAGCAGTCATAGTAGTAAAATATTTTAGCAAAGACTTAGTGTATGGTGTGATAACTTTCTCTATTGTCCGACTCATGACAGTGTCTGGCAATTTAGCGTGAAAAGTAGCAATGTTTTTGGCATGACTACGAGCTAAGAGCTGATGAGAAAGCAAAGGAACCCATGGTTCATGAAAATGCAGCACATCAAACTTTTCGGTTTCGAATAGCTGATCGACCTCATTTATATCAACGGTTACAGAAATCTGAGCTGTTGTATTGAACGGCGATTTTACGTCACGACCTCGTCCTAGCAGGCGCATAAATGGCTGAGCGTCAGATTTATAACCCCTGGGCTTGAAGCTAATTATAAGTACTCGGTGTCCGCGCTTTGTTAGTTCTGACTGCATTGCCAAAACACACTCTTGCACTCCGCCGCCCTTAAATACATTATAGGGACAAACCAGTCCGATTTTCATATAAAGACAGTATAGCTTATGTGGTGGAGATGTTATAACTCATCAGAAAGTAGTTGTCGTATTTTTTTAGGGATCATTTTGGCAGCCACATCCGCATCTGCAAATATGCTTGGAGCATGAGAGTCGGCTTTCGATTTGACCTCGTGAAATTCACTAAAAATTATGCTCATATGCTGCTGCACTCTATAATTGTCAAAATATTTGTCCGCGTCTACTGAAACATGCCACACTGGCAAATTGATCTGTTGCTGACAGTTGTCCAGGTCGAGAAAGGCGTAGCTGGTTAATGCATGGGTACGAATGTCGTTGACGTGCCATAGGTGTATTTCAAAAGCCATTGTAGTGTTTTTTTGCTCTTTTGACATGTTTTCGAACTTTGATTTTGCATTGTGGGTTCTAGCATATGCCGCTCTTAAGACTAGCGGATGCAGTAAAACATTTTTGAAAAAAAATGCAGGTACTTTGTATGAAATAAGTTTACTTGAAAACTTATACATCCGACTGCGTGTGGGTGTAAATACAAAATCGCTGCCATGGGCAAACCCAACTACACTTAGCAACAAATCTACTTTAGTAACTAGTTCGGGGTAGCGCTGTAGCATGCGAGTGAGTATTACAAATCCAAAACTAAGTCCAACCATTGTGATTCGCTTTCGTTTGTAGCGCAGCTTTATAAAAGTGGCTAAGTAGTCAGCTAGGTTGTCTATAGTGGGCTCTTTGCCAATTTTATAAAAACTGTCCATACCACCAAAACCAGGTAAATCTGGCATAGTAACCGTACCGTATTGGCTTAGATCTCGTACAAACACCCACCAACGCTCCAGTGAAGAATGGTGACCATACACAAACAAAATTTCTCTTTTTTTGGCTGCTGGTGCTGGTAGTTTCAAGACACGTCCTTGCATGCCGTTTATATTCAGCTGGGTTATGTACTCCGCTGCGTTTTTTTGTGAGGTATTTGCCATGAGTTATCCATATTTTACCATTTCTATCAGGTGTAGGGTAGGGATTTGATACAAAGCGAAAACTGGATATGAAAATTGAGCCCTTTAACCCAACCTCCTAAATTCTATCTTCTAATTATATGTAGCCGCCAGCGTGTTGCAATCGCCACAATGGAGTCCTGTCTCCAATTTGTAATGCAGTGACTAGAGGCAAGTTATATGTCATGTTTCCTACATAAAGAGTTAATGTGCCGACTTCGGCTCCTGCATCAACCTTAGTTGTAAGTTCATTCATATTGATTTCTGCGGTTGATGATTGCGCTGACCACGTGACTACTGAAACATCTTGCTGAACTATCACCGGGACTTTTTCACCCCCCGGTTGCGAAACAGTTCCTACTATCTGATTAGTAGCGACTGGTTTTATGACTTTAAAGTTTCGGAACGCTTCATCTAATAGCGGCAACGAATCAGCTATAGCACTTGACCTATCTGGGCCTCCCATGATTACACCAACAACCACTACGCTATTTTTATCGTCTATTTTGCGCTTCGCGGCAAACATATAGCATCCACCAGCTTCGTCAGTATTCCCAGTTTTTATGCCAATAATTCCATTACTTCCAATTTGATTATTTACATTGTAGATAGTTCCAGCAACGGGTATTTCTGCCTGAGGCATGGCTATGATTTCTGTTATCACGGGATTATTCATGGCAATCTCTGCTAGCTTAGTCAAGTCGTCAGCCGTGCTTGTGGTTTTGGGAGAAAACCCACTGGCATCGTCTATAGACGTATTGGCCATGCCGAGCGTTTTGGCGAATTTGTTTACAAATACTAAATAATCGTCAGTCGAACCAAACACCCATCGCACTAGCACATCTGCCATATTGTTAGCAGATGGCAGTAGTAGAGCTTGTAAGGCTTGATACTCAGTTATTTGCTCGCCTTCTTCTACCAGAACCACAGACTGTCCTTCCGATGCATTGGCATTGTATGTGGCAACATCATAGGCAGTAATAGTGATGATATCGCCCTGTTCTCCTTGCATTATTGGCCTCGCTTTTAGCACAGCCAGAACCGTTAAAACTTTTGCTACGCTAGCAATTGGCAAGGGCTTTTGCTCACCGTTTTGGGCTAAAGAACCATAACCAACCGCCCCAATGGCGGCCTGCCCATAGCTGGGCCATGGCAGATTTACTAAACTTGCTGCAGGCATTTTTGGAGTAATTACATTAGCTCGTAAAGAAGGAATTGGGATTGCCAACGAAGCGATTACGTATATAGCCAAAATTACAATTAATAAAGGTGTTATCGAGCGTTTTCGCCGCTTTGATTTCTGGCTTTTCACGCGGTGATCGCGTCGCTTCTTCAACTCCTTGGGTTCTAAAACTTTCATTATACTTAAGTATAACCTACGAACAAGATTGCTGGAAAGTCCAGAATAAGCTAAAATCTTACCTGTTCCCAATCAGATTATAATGGGGGTTGGCCAAGTGGTAAGGCACCAGTTTTTGGTACTGGCATTCGCAGGTTCGAATCCTGCACCCCCAGCCAAGAGTATGAAGTTCATATATGTGGTCGCCACGCTCTTTTGGGCGGTTCATTGACTCATAGTTCGCGCTTGTTTATACCAGTCCTGTACGTGCGGCGGACACCGGCTCACGTTAGTGTCTGAGCCTGAGGGCTGTTCCCTCAGAGTCGAAGACAGAGTGCTCCAGCTGAGTGGCTTACGCTAACTCAACTGTTGCGCCGGCTTCTCAAGCACTTTCTTGGCGTTTTCAACGTCTTCTTTTTTATTCTTTTCCAAAACTGTCTCGACCAACCTCCTCGCCATGCGCTGACATCAGTGAATTATTCCTTGACTTAGTAGTTTCGTAGCGTATACTTTTAACCATTACAAGTTTGTAACTGAAAAAGGAGAAAACGATGCCAAACAAAAAGAATAATAAGACACCTATCTTAAATAGACAATTAAACTTTTCCGTGAAGCAGCTTATCTTATTTGTTGCTGTCTTCGGCTTAGTGGGAGGTGTAGTAATACTAAAAAGCTTTGCTGCTGCTCCTTCTACTTGCGGCGGCTGGATCTACTGTTATAAAATCAGCCCTAAATATACCTCTAACATTAGTGTCAAGATGATAACAGATGCGAATGGTGATGGTCTGCCCAATCACGGTGATACGATAGCTCTCCCATTCACTACTACATATACCGGTGGGGTGAAAGTCGGTATTGTATGCGATCAAAATGGTATTTATCTTGACGGAGGCTCCTCCTACTCAGCAGGTCCTGACCCCTCAGCTCCGTGGCCGAATGATTATACTATAGTTCTTGGTGAAGGTCTCGGTTATGGTTATATGCACAATTATAGAGGTGGCGAGGCTGATTGCAATGCATTTGTATGGTACGAAACAGGACATAAATACGGCAACGCAAAAGTGCTTTTGGCGAACCACAGCTTCCACGTCAATCCATAGCTAAACAGTACGGTAGCTAAGAGATTGGCAATTAGTGAAATCCGGCAATGCGCTTGGGGCTGAACAGCCATTAGCTGAGTTATTGTCAGTAGTTATCAAAAGGTTATAATTTTGACTATGCCCAGACCAACCAAAGTTTCTAATCTGTTAATGGTATTTAGTTTGCACGAAAGGGCAAACGAGATTCGAACTGGGGCTGGATACATATACTCATACGACAGAAAATGTAAATTATCAGTTTTTATGCTAAAACTGTCCCATGAACTTAAGCAAAAGCACTTCATATACACTGCTACATATTTTTAACGGGTGCACAACCGCTGCCGAAGTAAAGGATTGGTACTGGAAAGTACGGCTAGTGTATTATTCATAACATACTGCGGGTTAGAATCGCCAATATTTCTTTTGGCGATTAGGGTAGCGCTATTGCGTACATAATTTATCTTCAGCAGTGTCATTAAGCAGTTTCCGCTGCTGTAAAATTTCGAACATCATCCTTTAACCCCAGCTATTGTTGCTATGAATATATGTTTCGGCGATGGCCGACTTTTGTTATCTGAACTATCTTAACCGTATCTTCAATGACATACAGAATACGATAATTTCCTTGTCTGCCCCGATATTCCTCTCGTCCTGACAACTTTTTTGACCAAACAGGGCGGGGGTTAATACCTAGAGACTTAATCCGCTCAGTGATTTTCTCGACATCGTTTTTGGGAAGCTTAACTAAGTCCTTACGTATTACACTCGGTAATATTTGAACGCTATAGGACGCCACTATTTTTTAATTCTTCCAAAGCATTTTCGTAAGAAAGAGGGGTTTCTTTTTTAACCAGCCTCGAACGTATGGTTGTAATGTCTTCTAGGTCTTCGTTTAGTTGAGCTTGTAATGCTTCGTTCATGAGTCCGGAAATTGATTGACCAGTCTCAACAGCTCTTAGCTTTAGAGTTTTGTACATCTTAGAATCCAGGTAGAGGGTTGCTTTTGTAGTCATATCACCATTTTACCGCTTTGACAGTATGCTGTCAAGATACGTACGATCGATCGAAAAGTTCGAGTCCTACCGCCACAGCCATTTACTTTACACATTAGTCAAAAAACCTATGTTTAATACTTTGGGTTACGTCACTATTTTCTGTAGATATCTTTTCTGTGTTGAACTAGCAATATAACAATATTATTCTTCTCGACATCAAATAGGACTCGATAATTTCCTACCCTAAATCTGTATTGAGCGTCAGCTGGTTTTGTAAGTGATTTAGCGAAGATTAAAGGGTCCTCCTGGTTTACGAAGAACTCTAGCTTTACTTGCAGGCGTTTTCTAATTTGCGGGCTAAGTTTCTGTATCGATTTTACAGCAACCTTTTTGTAGAGAAGCTGGTACTTTGGCATTAGATATCTCCGAAAACCTCTTCGTGGCTGAAGTATTCTTTACTCTCCCGGGCTTCTTTTATTGTATTTAGGTAATGGGGGTCTGCTACTGCTAAAAGATCTTCTAGTCGGTCGAGATCGATGATTGCCCGCTCTTTTTTCCCGCGACGAGTTACGATTAGTATTTCATCATTATTTATGGCATCCAACGAATCTGCGAGATTTCCGCGTAATTCTGATACGGTTAAGGTTTTGATACTCATTTCTAAGCTTCTTTCATTATTACATTACAATTGTACATATGAAGTGTACGTTTGTCAATAATTGATTTCAAATATAGCTCTATTATCGAACACGATGTCCTGCCATGCATAAGCACTAAAGATCTCAATAATTCTGAGGTCTTTTGTATCTGTCAAATACACCTAAGGGATGATTAGCCAATGTCGTATTAATACTAGAGACCCCCCTGAATACTTTGAAACGTGATTCACCTTCTCAAACATACATTAATAACGTTCTAACCTGGTCTATAACGGCCAGCCAAGAGCATATATTTTTCAGTTTATTGAGTAAGATTCAGTTACTGAAGTTTTTTGTACCACTCCACAAATCCATGCCATGCATCCGGACGATTTTTGTATCTTGCAATGATTGCATCGGTTCCTTGTTCGAAAACTTCTGCGATTGTTTTGCCATTATCCGAATCTAGAACCGTAACAGTCATATTAGGAGATTTTTCGTTTTTGCCGCGAGCCTCGTGAATCATTTGTCCTTCAATATCGTTCCTGAAAACTTCTGTTACATTTCCATCTGTGAAGGCTAAATATTGATGTAGAGTAATATGCCTATCCTCAACTCCATGCATCAATCTTAAAAAGTCTTCAGCCTTGAACCAATAATTTATTGATTTCATGTATGCACCCGGAAAACCCTTTAGAGACCTTATATCCCAAGTATCATCACTCACAACAACTGGCATGCCAAGCTGCTCATAAGCTCGGCGCGCTTTGTCTCTAACAATCATTTCTGGATCTTCCCCTTGAATTTCATCAATGTCGATAGCAACTGCTTTGACCGTTATGTCTGCTTCACCGCAAACAGTTTCTGCAATTTGTATTTTCTCTTTATTAGATGTAGCAAATAAAATAGTTTTCATAAGTTTATTATACCCTTAAAAATACCCGACCCGTATGATCAGCCAATGTACCCATGCCTAAAAGACTCACTGGGTTTTTCTGATACAATTAAGTCATTAAACAAATAATTTATCTACATAGAATTGCATGAACCTATGGATGGAAGATCAATATACTCACAATATGTAAAACCGCCGTGGGCTCCACCATCGTGGGTAATCGGTCTCGTATGGTCGTTTTTGTATGTGATTATTGCAGTTTCTTTTAGCGCAGTTTTTTATAGTGCATTTAAAAAGCAAATTCCGTGGATGGTTGCTTTGCCATTTGCTCTTAATCTTCTTTTCAACATTGCCTTTCCATACATACAATTCGGTTTGGCAAATAATTTCCTGGCATCTATCGACATATTACTCGTAATAGTCACACTTATATGGGCACTCTGCGCAGTTTGGCAAATAGCTCCCGGACTCAGATGGGTCAGCTATGCAAATATCCCTTATCTTGTGTGGGGATTATACGCGACCTCCGTACAGTTTGCGATTACTTATTTGAATAGATAATTCATGAGCTCACGGTATACTAAGTTAAATATAACTTGCGAAATAGCTTAAAGACAAACTCTACTAAGGCAGTAGAGTTTTTGTCTGCTATGGCGGGGGAGCTAACCCAGGTGGCTAGTGCCTTGGCACCGTTTTTGCCCGAAAC
>CAZQZT010000006.1:0-32476 GCA_964597925.1 uncultured Candidatus Saccharibacteria bacterium | reverse complement strand
TGGCTCCCGGGGTCAGATTCGAACTGACAACCTCGAAGTTAACAGCTTCTTGCTCCACCATTGAGCTACCCGGGAATAGAGAATAATGGAGACAAACCTAGGGTTTTTCTCATCGCGCCAGGCAAAAAGTGTGATTTTTGCTCGGACTGTTCACTTGCCCTTTAGGGCATTGAGCGACTCACGCATTATAGCTAACCATAAGGTGCTGGACAAGGAGTACGCTAAAATATGGCCATGACAGCAAAGATAGTTGACGTTCGTGAGACAGTTGAATTTGAGTCCAGCCATGTGAATGGTGCGGTAAATATCCCCCTCTCTGCCGTCATGAGCGACCAGGCAATTCTAGAGCCCCTTTCTATCAATGACGAAATTATCCTCTACTGCAATACTGGTAACAGGTCTGGCATAGCAATGAAGATTTTGAAAATGAAAGGTTTCAAACGGGTCAAAAACGGCATAAATCAAGCCAGTTTAATTCCGCCCACGCTTGGTCTAGGTACGCCACTTGTCACTCGCCGCCGCACAACCCAGTCCTAATCGTTTTATTTTCTAGGCTTCAGCTCGATTGCATTACTGCGTTCTTGGTCTCGGCGTTTTATTGCTTCGCGTTTGTCGTACTTCTTCTTGCCCTTTCCGGCCGCTAAGCGGAGTTTGATATAGTGGCCTCGTGTCAGTAGTTCTAGCGGCACTATGGTTTGGCCTTGCTGTTTGGCTGCCATGAGTGCTTCTATTTCTTTGCGTTTGGCTAGTAGCTTACGGTTGCGAGTTTTGTCTTTTTCTGGCACGCGAATAGAGCCATCCCCTGTGATAGTGGCGTTTATGAGCCACAATTCACCATCTTTAGCTGTAACATAAGCGCCTTTTAGGTGCCCCATGCCCCTGCGTAAGCTTTTGGTTTCTGCTCCGCTTAGGGAAATTCCCACCACTAACCCATCACCGAGGTCATAATCATGACGCGCACGGCGATTGCTAATCTGTTTGGTAGGCTGGGGCTTCTTGTTAACCATAGGCGATATTCTACCTCATTTGCCGAATGATTACTATAGACATATATTGACAAGTATGATATAATTTAATCTAACTCAAGACAAAACTCTTACTTCAAAGTTCGGCGTTTTCTTGTTTGGATTTGGCAAATTCTTCTCGGGCGGTATTCCACAGGTCGGGTTCGCCTCTTTTGACTTTCATTTGGTACCACCACTCTACTCCCCACAAATCTATGCGTTTCATGCCTGTGGCTTTGCCGTAGTCAAAGCGACGATGCAGACGGTCAGGGTTCATGGATTTGTATAGCTCGTCTATAGGCGCATCAACTATCTCAAAACCATCCGGCAGCCATGCTTCGGCCTGAAGTTCATGAATCATCAAGTCTTTGCCCGTGAATATTTTGCCACCACCGGCAAGCAAACCGTAAAACCATGCTGGCAGAGGGTATTCAAAGTATCTTTTTGTTATAGACTTGTCCCAGACGCGTTTGTAAACAGACACACCAAACAAATCGGGAGTAGGTTCCCCGATCGGCAAGCCTGTGCCGTTGTTGCTCCGGCTAATTATCAGCGTGTGGTTGGGGTCTAGTTTTCTAACAAGTTCTGCTTCGTCAATTAGGCGCTGGCGGTTAAAGTCAAAACAGTCGCCAAAAACTGTCAAAAAGTATTCATTTTCCAACTGGTAGCTTTCTAACGCGGGGCTGTTTTTGTAGCGTTCTATGACCTTGGTTATAAAAGTATTTAACTGCCCGTACCATAAATCGGGTCTATCTTTTTCTAGCCAGCTTGGCTCGTGGCACTCTGGCCAACGCGGCTGCCTAAGTCCCACAGCTAAAGACACCTTTACGTCAGCCTCTTCGGCCATCTCGAACTGCCAATCTAATCCACTAAAGTCGTATATTCCTGGTTCTTTTTCTATATGTTTCCAGTAGCTTACAAGCCTTAGATGTTCTACCCCTAGGTCGTTTATGGTTGCGTCTAATGTTTCTTTGGGGTCTACTCCCAGACGCTCTGCATAGTCTGTTATAAATGTTGCGCCCATTTCCACTGGTTTACCGTGCTGAGAAAAAATATACCACTGCGCCACTGAGTACATACCAGTTACTGCAAAAATAAGCACAGCCAAAAACACCACCACGCACTTGTGCCAAAACGCTACCGACCACCAGCGCATAAATTCGCTCCAAAAATATGTCATACTAAAAAACGGCCGTTGAGTTTTGGCCGATTTGTCGGTTTCTATATGCTGTCTGTTCTTCTTTGCCATGGTAGGATACTGTAACAACTCATGAAAACGCTAACGCTTGCTATAGTTATACCAGTTTACAACGAACAGCACCATCTGGGAAAGTGTTTGGACGCAATAGCTAAACAAACCGTAAAACCCGATGAAGTTATTGTGGTTGATAATGGTTCTACGGATAGTAGTATCAAAATAGCTAAAGGCTATAGTTTTGTCCGATTATTGAAAGAGCCCAAACAGGGTGTTTTATACGCCCGAAACAAAGGTTTTAGCGCTGTTAAAAGCGACATAATTGGTCGAATTGACGCAGACACTGTTTTGCCGGAGAATTGGACTAAAACTGCCAAGCAGTTGCTGGCAGACTCAAGCTTTATGGCAGCAACCGGTCCGGTTTTTTATTATGATATGCCTAAATCGCCCAGTAATTATTGGATAGATCATCAGATTCGACTGCGGCTGTATCGACATGCTACAGATATGCCGTTTTTATTTGGGAGCAATGCCGTGCTTAAAAAAAGTGCTTGGCAGGCCGTGAAAGCTAATTTGTGTAGCACAAGAACAGTGCACGAAGACCTGGACTTGGCCATACACTTAACCCGCCAAAATCTACCAATTTTGTATGATAAACGCCTGCTAGTTGGTGTTTCTTCGAGGCGCTACGACGATACTTTAAGGCAATTCCGGCTATATATGGGTATGTATCTAGAAAGCTATAGATATCATGGCATGAGTAGCGTGGGGCCAAGATTGGCTACAGGCGCATATTGGGCAGGATTTTTTACATTAAGCCCCTTACGCCGGGCGTATGACGACATAACAGGAAACCGCAGTCTTAAACAATTTAGACTAAACCGCCGCGCTCGCAAAAATCCCATGTCTCAAAACTGAACCCAATAAATAACAAAACCCTTCGCCGTAACAAGACTGTCTTGTAATAGAAAGCAAGACTGTGAATTTGCAATCTGTTATGGGGTGGCAGGGTTTGTGTGGATGTAGCCTTTTTTGTCTACGTATGGTTGGCAATCAGACCATAATCCCCTGTTTTGCTCGCGGGCTTCTTTTTCGTATTGGCGGAATTCGTCTAGTTTGGTAAAGGGAAAGCTCGTGTATGCAAACCCATACCCGTCTTTTATGATTTCTGCTTGCACGAGTTTGTTTTCGGATGTGTAAACATAGCGGAGTAGTCTGTCGTAACGGTCGCGGTTGGCGCTTAGGCTGTCTGCTTCAAGTCGGACTGTGCCAGTGCCGATAAGTTGTTCGGTAAATGTGGAGGCCGCTTGTCCAAAGCATTCCACAGGCTTTCGCGGGTCGTGAATTTCTGGGGTATCCACGCCTATCATACGTATTCGTTCCGTCTTGCCATTCATATCTACATTTATAGTATCGCCGTCAGCAAAGTCGACCACGCGGTAAGTCCCAGTTTGTACGCCAGCGATCTGTTGTATGGTTTGCTCTGGATTCTTCGCCGTAAAATAACCCAAGCCCACAATTATAAAAGTTATTACCAAACTAATTATTCGCCGTCGAGCGCGTTTACTACTCACTTAGAGTCCTAAAATTTTAGACACATATTCTGGGGATATTTGTGTTCCGTCTGTTGGAATGAATGGCTCAGTGGCGGTTGGTTCTTCTATGATCAAGGCAATACGATCAAACATCTGTGATAGTGTTTCATTTTGCGGTACCAAGTGAGCGCGGGTTGGTTCTGTGGCACGTTGTTTGGCAAGTTCTTTGGCAGTTTGCACCCAAACCAGTATAGGTTTAGCGCTAGTTCGTTTACATATTTCGTATTTATCCGCGCGGTGTTGGTAGCGGTTCAGGTTGGCGTCATATATTACGCTTTTACCTTCCCCCAGTAATTTCTCAGTTTGTTCGTCTAGCGCTTTATAAAGTTCATCATGTTCTGGCTGGTCAAACTTTGGCGCTTCAAACATTTCTACTCGTAGTAAATCTGAAGATAGATGTACGGCTCCCGTAAGTTTATGAATAACTTCAGCTGTAGTTGTTTTTCCTGCACCAGGGTAGCCGAGCATTAAATATAGTTTAGGATTTATGTTCATGGTTTTGGCTCATGGGGTGGGTTGAGTATGCTAGAAAGTAGTACGGTTGTCACTAGAGATACTACTATGATGCCGAGATTGACGTTTGTGGGTATGTGGATGCCAAACCAATCTACGCCAAATAGCTCCGTAGGACTAATGATCATTTTGATACCTATATAGACCAGCAAAAGCCCTAGTGTTTTGTTGAGTAGCCAGAAGCGATCTTTCACCTCATCAAATACAAAATACAGCGCCCTCATGCCCAAAATAGCTGCGGCATTACTAGCAAACACGATGAATGGGTCTCGAGAAATTGCTAATATGGCCGGCACACTGTCTATAGCGAAGATCACATCAGTCATTTCCACTGCCAGCAGGGCTATAAATAGCATGGTGGCAACACGTTTGCCGTTTTCGTAGGTAAATAGTTTGTGCCCGTCTAGATGATGGCTTACGGGTATAATTTTCTTGATCCACTTGAGCATTTTGCTTTTGGTCGGATCAAATGCCATCTCTTCGTGGTTTGAAAATAATTTATAACCGCTGAATAGTAATATGACTCCAAAGATTATGAGCGTGAACTCAAACTGCTCCAATAACGCAATACCAGCGAAAATGAAGATGGCGCGCATGATAAGCGCCCCAAAAACACCCCAAAAAAGTACGCGGTGCTGGTACTTTTTAGGAATTTTGAAGTATGCCAAAAGTACAGACCAAGCAAACACATTGTCTATGCTCAGACTTTTTTCTATCATGTAGCCACTAAAATATTGCGCGGCTGCTGCCGAGCCATATAATGGCCAGAACAGTAGACCTAGCCCAACTCCAAGCCCTATCCAAACTAGGCTTTGTACGCTGGCTTCATGAAGCGTAGGAGCATGGTCTTTGCGGTGCAAAACTACAATGTCGATAATTAGCAAAAACACAAACCAAGCTATTAGGGGAGCCCAGTGCCAGCCCGGTACATCAATTGGCGGTAGCGTCGAAGCCGTCGAAGCAAATGTAATCATTTCGCTTAATTGTACCCCATGAACTCGTAGTGCGCCTACTGCATAAGTCTACTATCTAGACAGTGCCTTTTCGGCCAGTGAGGTATGCATAACTCGAATCTGTCCTTCTGGTAGAAACAATAATCGGATCCGACCCAGCAAGTGTCTCTGGAATTAAAGTGGGAGTCTTTAGATATCTTGCGCTAGTCAGCGGTCCAGTTCTAGATAATGCCCTAAGCGCACCACCACGGGTTCTGCTATTTTTTGGAACATATACAGTAGGTAATATAACGGCTCCGGCGGGCTGACCCTTACTTTTATATGGCATGACATACTCTACGCTAACTAATTCGGGCTCAAGTTTAGTGAACGTGATTAACAAATTGCTTCGCTCAGCCTTGAATTTTCTTTCGACACCAGCAAAAGATGAATCTATCGCTTTCAGAGTGGCATCGTAACCATAAGTTAAAAGGGGTTGTCCAAACTCATCGTCCTCGCACTGAAAACGTCTTCCCAAGGCATTTTCTACCCCAAATACTATACCGGTCAGGTCCTCCATATTTGTACAAATCAGAGAAAAAACATCCGATTTACTTGCATCAGACAAGCGTTTTTCAAATTCCCGCGAAGGTTCATAGCTATCACTAGGAGCGTACACATTAAGTTAATATTAACACATTAGTGCTAGAAGTCAATCCCCTTGTTGGCTAGGTATTTGTTGTCAAAGTGATGTTTGATTTTTGTCATGTTGGTGGTTATATCAGCGTAATGTAATAATTCTTTAGGGAAATCTCTGCCCGTCACGCAAAGGCTTGTTTTGTCCGCTCGGTTTGTAAATAATTTTTCAAATTGCTTAGTTGTAATCAGGCTATCGTGGTGTGCATTATTGATTTCATCGCATATAACGAGGTCGTATTTTCCACTGCTTGCGCAGTCTAGCGCAATATTATAAGTTTCTGTTGCGGCTTGTTGGTGTTGCATATCTGTAATGTTCGCTTCGCTCAGCTCACCGGCTTTATAGAATCCCTTGCCACCTTTGTGAAAAAACAGTTGGTCCTTAAAAAGGGGCTGGATGTCGCGGATAAAAACGTGCTCGCCAACGCCCCAGTGTTTTATGAACTGTATAAAGGCTACGTTCCAGCGCGTGCCTAGAGCGCGAGACATAAGCCCTACAGCAGCACTAGTTTTGCCCTTGCCTTCACCGGTGTAGACAATAACAACGGCGTCCTTTTGTTTGTAGTCGTCAAAAGCCATAGTACAAGTATCTAATAACAGACAGGAAGTAGCAAGAATTATTTCTTAGACGCTTTTGCAAGCAGAGCGGCATCTATAGCTGGACGGTTAAACCCTACAATTATGGTGCCGTCTATGTCAACGACCGGTATGCCCATTTGTCCCGATTTATCCACGCACTCTTTCATATACTTTGGGTCTTTTTCTACATCTCGATCTTCGTAAGTGACGCCGAGTTTGTCAAAATAGTCTTTGACGGCGTGGCAAAACGCACACCATGCAGCTGAATATACAATTACCATCCTAGTATTTTACCATGCTGGCTTAACCTAGTCTCTAATGCAAAACTGGGCTTGCGAGGTATCTCTAGAAACTGCTATAATCTTAGGAGATGGTGAAAACAGCCTTACAGAGGAAATATACTGCCCCTGTAGCTCAAGACGGGATTGAGCGGTCTTTGGCTGTGTTTGCTGCGCGCCAACAGTTCGTCAGTGCCGCCATGAATATGGGCTGGCAGTTAGCGGGGGTAGTACTAATTCCCATAATTATTGGAGTCCAGCTAGACAAGCACTTTGGCACGGCTCCATCGTATACGCTCACTGCACTTGTGATTGCAATTGGTGGAGCAGTCATGGTAGTTTCTAGGATTCTAAAGCAAGTCAACCAAGAACAATTAAATAATGAATCACCTGTAGCAGAGCTCGGGGTAAAGGAAGAAAAGCAATAGTGATGACCAGTTTACTTACGCGTTTTGCATCTGAATCAGCAAAAAGTGGCCCTGCGGTACATATAGCTCCAGGTGAAGTGTTTGTTATTGGAGGTGTATCTATAACTAATTCTATGCTATTTGCATGGATTTGTTCGGTTATCATTATAGTTGTATTGTTTTTTGTGGCACGGCGTATGACTATGCGACCAAAAGGTGGGTTTACTCAGATAGTAGAAATTGGTACTGATTTTATAACTGGCGTGGTGGAAAATAGTCTAGGTGACAGAGCAAAAGCACTCAAATACACACCGTTTTTTGTGACACTTTTCTTTTTTATTGCACTCACTAACATTATGGGTCTATTGCCAGGAGTTGGAGAGGCCGTGACTGTTGGCGAAACACCTCTTTTCCGTGCTTTTACGGCTGACTTAAATGGCACACTAGCCGCTGCCCTACTTTCTATGGGCATGATCCAATATTATGCCGTCCAAGAGTCAGGTTTTGTAAAGCATCTGCGCCACTACTTCGCTGGTAAGTTATGGAATCCTCTTACATATGTAGTTGGAATTTATGAAGTGTTGAACGAGTTTATACGTGTATTTAGTCTTGCCCTCCGGCTTTTTCTAAACGTAGCCATCGGCGAAATAATAATCGCTGTATTTTCCTATTTGGGCAAAGCGGCCGCTCCATTGACGGCTTTTGCATTTTTGACTCTAGAACTGGGAGTTGCGCTTTTACAGGCCTATATATTTGTCATGCTTTCCGTCACCTATCTTGCGCTAGCTATAACTCATGGGCATGACGAAGCCGATGCGTTAGAAGTTACAGCTGAAGGGACAGAGGCATAGGTATGAGTGAAAGTAAATCAATAGTAATTAGTAATAAGGAGTAAATAATATGTTTAGCATATTGGCAGAAGTAACAGGTAATATTGAAATCGTCGGTAAAGGTATCATGGTTGGCGCAGGTATGATCGGCCCTGGTATTGGTGTTGGTCTGATTGGAGCAGCATTTATGAGCGCAGTTGGTCGTAACCCAGAATCAGCAAAGTTTTTGGGCCAGATTTTGGTCTTCGTGGCTATTGTCGAACTTATGGCACTGCTAGTTTTCGCATCACTATTCATTATTTAAAAACGTAAGGAAAAGGACTACATGATTCCACTGTTATTCGCAAGTACAGAAGAAAAGGCTTCTGGCATTGGCGCCCTTGGCATTAGCCCTAGCGCGTTTGTAATCCAGCTGATTACGTTTGCGATTGTGTTTGCCATACTCAAAAAGTATGCCTTCAAGCCAATTGTCCGTATGCTAGAAGAACGACGAAAAGTCATAGACGACGGAGTAAAAATGGGCCAGATTTTAGAAAAAGAGCGCGCCAAACTAGACGGCGAAGTTGTCAAAGTTATGCGTGACGCGCGCACTGAAGGTGACAAAATCATTGGCAATGGCCAAAAAGAAGCTCGTGAAATTATTCGTGAAGCCGAAAAAGCAGGAGCTCGTAAAGTAGATGCCATGTTGCTAGATGCCGAGGCGCGTATAATTGAGGAAACCGAACAGTCCAAGCGCAAGCTGGAAAAAGAGATTGTAGAAATAGTGTCTGAAGCAACCGAAGCAATCGTAGAAGAAAAGGTCGACCCTGCGAAAGATGCGAAACTAATAGATAAAGCTATGAAAGGCCGCAAATAAGCATGAAGGTACCACGGCACATACTGGCAGAAGCAATCGCAAAACGTACACTTACTGTGAGTGACACGCGTGAGCTGTCTCGCCAAATTGCTGCCTACCTGCTAGTAGAAAACCGCACCAGCGAGCTAGAATCGATATTGCGAGACATTATGCAGTACCGCGCTGACCACGGCGTCTTGGAGGCAGAAGTAGTAACTGCTCATGAGGTACAAAACCATGTACTGAGTGATGTAGTGCAATTACTGCAGGCTGCCTATCCAAACGCCAAAGAAGTTCACGTTTCAAAGCGCCTTGACCTTACGGTCATAGGTGGACTACGCGTGGACATGGCCAACGAACAGCTCGACATGACAGTGGCCTCTAAACTAGCTACCTTCAAACGCTTAACTGCGGGAGAAAACATATTATGAGCAAAGATATTTCCATCCAAGAGCTATCTGCCGATATCAGATCAGCTATATCGGAACTAAAAAAGCGCCCAGAAATTGAATCTGTTGGTGTAGTTACTCGTGTGGGTGACGGTGTTGCCTGGATTTATGGCCTTACTAAGGCTGGTTTTTCAGAGATGCTTAGTATAACTGCAATAGACGGCAGTACCATCACGGCTTTTGCCTTTAACCTTGGAGAAGACGAGATTGGCGCTGTGATTTTGGGCGATGACACGCTTATCAAAGCTGGCGCCACTGCCAAACTCACCGGCAAAGTGCTAGAAGTACCCGTAGGTCCAGAACTTGTTGGTCGTGTGGTTGATCCGCTAGGCCGCCCCATCGACGGCAAAGGACCCATCAAATCTTCCAAAGTTAGTCGCGTAGAACGCACCGCTCCTGGTGTGCTAGCCCGTAAAAGTGTGTTTGAGCCACTCATGACTGGTATTACTTCAATCGACGCTATGGTGCCCATCGGTCGTGGTCAGCGTGAGCTGTTGATTGGTGACCGCCAGACGGGTAAAACCGCCATTGCTGTCGACACCATGATAAACCAGCATAAACAAAACACAGGTGTTACAAACGTCTACGTAGCCATAGGTCAGAAACTTAGTAAAGTAGCTCGCCTGATAGAGCGCCTCAAACGTGAAGGTGTGATGGACCAAACCATTGTGGTTGCTACCAGCGCCGCTGATCCTGCTCCTTTGCAATACCTCGCGCCATATGCTGGTGCGGCCATGGCAGAATACTTTAGGGACAACAAACAGCATGCTCTCATCATCTATGATGATTTGACCAAGCACGCTGCTGCCTACCGTCAGATGTCACTACTACTTCGTCGCCCACCAGGACGTGAAGCCTACCCTGGTGATGTGTTTTACTTGCACTCTCGCTTGCTGGAGCGTGCCGCCAAGCTTTCTGATGAGCTAGGTGGTGGTTCGTTGACTGCGCTGCCTATCATTGAAACCCAAGCTGGTGATATTTCCGCCTACATACCTACTAATGTGATTTCCATTACCGACGGTCAGATATTCCTAGAAACTAATTTGTTTTACCAGGGCATACGACCAGCTATATCTGTTGGTTTGTCAGTATCTCGTGTTGGTTCAGCTGCTCAGACCAAAGCTATCAAAAAAGTTGGCGGTGGTCTAAAGCTGAGCTTGGCACAGTTCCGTGAACTAGCGGCATTTAGCCAGTTTAGTACAGACTTAGACCCAGAGACTCGTCAGATAATCGAACGCGGTCAACGCCTTACGGAACTGCTTAAACAGCAACAGTTCAGCCCCTATAGTATTTGGCAAATGTATGCCACCCTGCTTGCCGCTACAAAGGGCTGTTTTGACTCCATCCCACTAGACAAAGTTAAAGCCGCTCAAGCCAACTTACTCATAGAGCTAAAGCACGACCACGGCAAAACTATGGAAAAAGTAAACACTGGCGACGAGCCAGAAGAAAAAATCCAGAAGCAAATTATAGATATTGCCAACAAGATTGCCGTTTCCTACAAACCAGAAGAAGCAAAGGCAGACGCAAGGTAAAGCTTTATGGCTAATACGATTACCCTCAAAAGACGAATTGGATCTGTAAAGAATACCAAGCAAATTACCAAGGCTATGGAATTGGTGGCGGCTAGCAAAATGCGCCGTGCTCAAGAATACGCTCTGGCCGGTAGAGTGTATCGTGAATTTGCCTATTCTTTGCTGACTCGCCTAAGCGCTATTACTGAAGTAGCCGAACATTCACTGTTTGTGCAACGACCGGTAAAAAACCGCCTATACATTGTCATTACTAGTAATGGCACACTGGCTGGTGCTTATAACTCCAACATTTTGCGAATGCTTACCAGGGCCATATTGCAAGACATAAAAGACGGTATAAAGCCAGAAGTTATTGCCATAGGCAAACAGGGTGCCAAATTTGCCCGCCGAGTAGAAGGTATAGATATGATTGGTGCCTACACAGAATTCCCTGACCATCCGAGCGCCAACGATATTCGTCCCATTCTGAACACCGCAGCAGACATGTACCGCAACAAAGACACTGACGATGTGCAAGTGTATTTCACGCAATTCAAATCTCAGCTGACTCAGTTGGCGACTGCCCTTCCCTTGTTGCCTGCTCGGTTTGAAGAGACGGATGAATCTTCTCATGCCCTAGACAACACCACTTTTGAACCTTCCATCGAAGCTGTTTTAGATAGCGTGACAGATCGTTTGTTAGAAGTTCAGGTGTGGCAAGCACTATTGGAAAGTCTGGCTTCAGAGCACTCTATGCGCATGATGGCTATGAAAAGTGCCAGTGACAATGCCAGTGACATCATTGATGATTTGACGCTAGAATTCAACACCGCCCGTCAGGCGGCAATAACGCAGGAACTAGCCGAAATAACGGGTGGAGCGGAGGCGATACAAAAATGATACGCGAAATAGCAGAAGCAGTATTTGAGACTACGCGAGAAGAGATGCTTGTCCATGCCGATAAGGTCATCGCAGACGCAGTTACTTCGGCTGAAGCAGATGCTAGAACTCGTCCAATTGCGTCTGGGTTATTACTAAGGCGAACAGTATCCAACGCCGTGTACGAGGCATTGGGGCTCAATGCAAATAGTGACTTAGCAGATGGAATAACCGTAGAAGGAGAACAATAATGGCGACAGCAGAAGCAACAAAGAATAAATTGAAAGGCACAATATCCCAAGTTGTGGGCGTGGTGGTGGATGTGCAGTTTGGAAAAGATCATTTGCCAGCTATTTATAACGCCCTAACTACCCAGCTAGATGGCAAAGAACTGATCTTTGAAGTCGCTCAGCACCTTAGCGAATCATCTGTACGGGCAATTGCCCTAGGTTCAACCGACGGACTTGAGCGTGGTAGTGAAGTAAATGACACAGGCGCAGCTATTAGCGTTCCAACTGGCGAATCCACTCTAGGACGCATGTTTAACGTAACTGGCGAACCAATTGATGGCAAAGGTGGCACATTCACAGAACTTTCACCCATTCACCGCCAACCGCCTGCTCTGACCGAACAGTCAGGCAACATAGAGATTCTAGAAACCGGTATCAAAGTGATCGACCTGATTGCGCCCATCACTAAAGGTGGAAAAGTTGGTTTGTTTGGTGGGGCTGGCGTTGGCAAAACCGTGCTTATCCAGGAACTTATAAACAACATTGCCAAATTCCACTCTGGCTACTCAGTTTTTGCTGGTGTGGGTGAGCGTACTCGTGAAGGAAACGACCTTTACAACGAAATGAAAGAATCCGGCGTGCTAGAAAAAACTGCGCTAGTATTTGGTCAGATGAACGAACCACCCGGTGCGCGTCTGCGCGTGGGCCTTTCGGGGCTAACTATTGCAGAAGGTTTCCGCGACAAAGGCTCAGATGTGTTGCTTTTTATTGACAACATTTTTCGTTTTACTCAAGCAGGCGCAGAAGTATCAGCCCTATTAGGCCGTTTGCCGTCGGCTGTGGGTTATCAGCCTAACTTGGCTCAAGAAATGGGCCAGCTACAAGAGCGCATTACCTCTACTCGCAAAGGTTCTATTACTTCTGTGCAGGCTGTGTTTGTGCCGGCAGACGACATCACAGACCCTGCCCCAGCTACCGCATTTGCTCACCTTGACAGTACAATCGTGCTAAACCGTGCGCTCACAGAAATTGGTTTGTACCCGGCAGTTGACCCGCTAGACAGTAGCTCCACAATTCTAGACCCAGAAATCATCGGCGAAGAACACTACGAAGTAGCCCGAGAAGTACAGCGTGTGTTGCAGCGCTACAAAGATCTCCAAGACATCATTGCCATTCTGGGCATGGAAGAATTGTCAGATGACGACAAACAAACAGTGGCTCGTGCCCGTCGTATCCAGCGATTCCTAACTCAGCCATTTTATGTTGCCGAATCATATACTGGCAACAGTGGTCAATATGTCTCTCTCAGCGACACGATTGCCGGTTTCCGTGAAATCCTAGACGGCAAACACGACGACTTACCAGAAAGCGCTTTCTATATGAAGGGTGGAATTGACGAAGTCACAGGCGCCAATAAGAGAAAGCCGGAGAGTAAGAAGGCTAAATAAATGAAAAAAGTTGATTCTTTTAACCCAGCATTATTTGACAGAACAGCTGAGCAGCGTGCAACACATGCCAGGCATACTCTAGGGCTTTACGCGATGATGCCTGATGCATCAGCAGGAGTCATCTCTCAAAAGGCAGACACAATAATGCAGCGTGAGTTTTTACAAGAGCTTGATAGATTAGCAATAAGTAGGGCAGAAGCTCCAGTTGTAAACGACCCCGAGCTCCCCCTGCCTAAACTTGACCTTGAAGCTCGTAGAGTACATTTTTTAAACGAACTAAGAGAAGAAATTGCCGAATTGCATGAGGCGCTTCCTATGCCAATGCTTGATAGATCAGAGGCTAGCTAGTGATTCATTTCCAATTGGTTAGTTTGGACGGCGTGAAGCTTGATACGGAGGCGTATGAGGTTCTTTTGCCTACGCTAGATGGGATAATTGGGGTGTTACCTGGGCATATGCCTCTTATTAGCGCCGCTACAAGTGGTGTGGTCCGAGTGCGTCACAACGCTAGCGATAAAGACGACATGATGGATATATTTGCCATAAGTGGAGGAGTTATAGAGGTAGCAGACGATAACCTGCGTCTACTGGTAGACGAAGCCGATCATGCTGATGAAATTACCGAAGCCGAAGCCCAAAAAGCCTTTGATAAAGCCCAGAAAATGAAATCAGAAGCCAAAGACCAGGTGTCGCTAGAACACGCTCAATCTCTAGTAGACCGCAGTGCGGTACGCTTACAAGTAGCCGGCCTCAAACGTCGCCGCCGTGGTTAGGTCTCCTAGATCCACTAAATAAACCAACCGCAAGTAGCGCTGCTTTGGTACCCAGCCAACGTCTCCGGACTGTAGGTGACTTGGTAGCAGGATCAAGAAGTAACTCTAAGGCATTAGCTTCTGCAACTTGTCGATTTTGCAAAAAGCGTAACTCAGTACCACTCAGAAACGCATCGCGTTTGTCGGGATCTTCAGGAAATAAATCAAAAGCTACCCTAGAAGCTTCCAGGGCGTATGCTGGATCGTCGGCAGCCATTTCATGCGAGGCTCGCAACGCAAGCACAGGGTCAGTGATTGTTTGCTCAATCGCGGCCCGTATACCGTTTTTTGTGTCAGTGTTTTCAGGTTCATATTCTGGGTGACGCATCGGTTATTCCCTTTCTGCAACCATATCGTAGCAGTTTGTTTGCAAATTGTCTGAGATTTATATCACAGTCGCATTCTTCTAAATACCGTTATGAATTATGTTATAATACCGGCTTGTAGCATTATTTAATAATAAGGAATAAGTATTACTAATTATGAGGAGATCTCAAGAAACTATCGGTCGTACGCCACCACCAGAAGTTGAACATTTAACGGGATTCGGAATAGGACCAGTATCTCCAACCGAAGCCCACACTGATTCTGAAGTTGCACGTGCAGTAGCCCAAAATCAACAGCCGATAGAGGGCGCTGCTATAGTTTGTATTGATGAGCGTCATGCACTTGGTAAGCCTGAATTAGTTCGGCGCAAATCAGCTGGGGGTGCAGGTATGAGTGGCTTTGAAGCAGCTGTTTTATCAGATTGGTATTTGCTCCCTAGTACGCCTGCTGAAGGAGAACAGCCAACAGCAAACGAAACCTTTGATTTTGTGGCTACAGAAATGTCTATGCGTAATATTGCACTTGGGGCACACAATGATAATCATGCTGGCGAAGAAGCTACTAATTGTGGTGCCATGGATGGTGCAGAAGCAGGAAATACACGACTTGCAACTATAGGTGAAACAGAACTACAGCCTATCATAGCAGCTGTTATGGGTGACGGGTTTAATCCTGATTTGTTTGCACAAGTTGTGGTTCGTGCCCAGCATCTTGAAAAAATTGGTTTTTTCAAAGACTGGAATTCCGTGCAAGCACAGGCTAAAGTTCTTGAACTAGGTGGTGTAGTTGAGGAATTGAACGCTGAAGACGTGCGACTCGCCGATGATCCTGAAAACGCTCGGCATGGTCATGGTGCGGAAGCTATCAATCACAACACAGACCCATCGAAGAGTAGTAGCCGAGACGGCACAGATATACGATTCTTTCAGCTAGACAAGAGTGCAGTTGACGAGATTGCTAACGTACTGGCCCGTAATCCGTTGGAGGCAGATCTCATGCGCCATGCCATCTATGCATTTAATATTACTATTGCTTACGGCCTTACCCGTAACCAGCGTTACGTGCAAACATAAACTCGTTTTGATAATCAATTTACATACTCGGCTGATTGGATTATAATATCGCATAATTAGGAGGGTCTATGTTTGGTAAGAAAAAAGTAGCTCCGTTGGTTGCGGAGTTTTTAGGTACATTTAGCTTAGCGTGTGCGGTGCTGGTAGTGGCAAAACAGATTAATCTCACGTTTTTCCCAGCTGTAGTGGCTGGCGGTACCTTGGCACTGATGGTTTTGGTAATTGGTTTTATCTCGGGGGCTCACATAAACCCTGCAGTAACTATAGGTCTATGGACGCTACGCAAAGTGGCAACCACCACAGCAATTATGTACATCTTTGCTCAAATGCTTGGTGGCGCAGTGGCCTGGCGATTTAGCGAATACATGCTAAATACAGACTTGCCAAATATTGCCAACACATCCTTCGATGTACGAGTGCTTATTGCAGAAATAGTCGGTACTCTAATCTTTACGTTTGGTATAGCGTCAGCAGTTTTTCAGGGCTACAAGGGTTTACGCCAAGCATTTACTATCGGTGCAAGTCTGACATTAGGTATATTTATAGCAGCTCTTGGTAGCAACGGTGTACTCAATCCTGCTGTTGCCTTAGGCATCCAGTCATGGAGTTTTGTCTATGTGCTAGGTCCAATCATCGGCTCCATAATAGGCATGAACCTCTATGCCCAACTATTTGCACCAAACCTGCCGGGTGTGACTATCGCATCTACGAGCGCAAAAAAGAAACCTGCCAAAAAACGCAAATAGTATCTAGCCGGTGCTCCAGTTTCCACCGCCTTTAAATGTAGATTTAGCACTTGGTTCGTGCAAAAGGTTTACGCCCAGCTGTACTAGTTCTGCGTAGGTTGTAGTCTGACCTTCTACGGTACTGTCTGATAAATTCGTAGCCATAACCTGTAGAAATGCGGCTATGTTGTTATCTCCCCATTTTTCCTTCAGTTCAAGGCTATTGGCGACAACATTGTTTTTCCCTGTCAATCTGGCAAAACTGCCATTTGGGAAGTTATATACCCAAAAAGCTCAAATCAAATCCTAGCATAGTTCTGTTTGCTATGCCTTCGTTGTTAGGAGGGTAGAGATGAAGGCGCGCATGCCTGCCGCTGACTGCTTGTACTGCGCTATTTCTGGGAGGTCTAGGGATTGTATGTGTTGCCAGACGGCTAGGAGTAGGGCTTTGAATTGGTTATATTTTTCTGGGTCAAAGGTTAGTTCTAGGGGCTGGGCTGAGCTGCCGTTACTGAGTGGTTCTATAAATTCTAGGGCGGCGCTGATGACGGTGTAGTCTTTGTATTCATGGGATGTCTCTGCCAGTAATATATAGAAGTATAGCTGCTGCTGGTAGGCAATATCCTTGGTTTCACTACCCCACTTGGTCTGTGCCTTGCCACTTTTGAGATCTATAATCCTCAGGGTTTTTTTGTCCCTGTTAATTTCTAGCCGGTCAATTTTACCCGTAAGCCTGGCATCGCCCAGCGTGCAGCCCTGCTGGCGGAAGTCTATTTCTACTCCTGCTGGAGCCTGCAAGCGCGCGGAATTGGCTTTTAGGTAGGCGTTAAGTGCTTTACGCCCACGGTCTAGATAATTCTCTTTGTCTACTTCTGGCATGTAGGTGTGTCCTAGGCGGGATTCAAACACTTTTATTGTCTTAGCTGTGCTGAGTACGGTGCCAGCTTGCGCAGACTTCTGATACTGCTCTAGGGCTTTGTGGAGGGCATTTCCATAGTCACTATCTGGTGATGGCGCCTCTGGAAAACGCAGTAGAGTGTTGAGTAAAAATGCGTGAGGACCGCTATATTGCACATTTGTAAAGCTGTTTAGATGAGTGGGGCTCATGGTGTAGTGCTTTAAACGCTCGCTAAGTAAGCTTTTGAGCGTGGGTGTGAGCTCTGTGTGACGGCTATGCCATAGGGTGTCTACATCTGCCTGCAGCTCTTTTGCAGACCTATCTATAGTAGACACCTGCTGTTTGCCTAGTGGCAGCACATCACTTATGCGGTCTGCGTCTTCACCCGATTCGCGCAAGTATTTGACTGGCAAATACTTTTTGCCTGATTCTGACTGAGCATGGCTGGTTGCGAATAGTCCGTGTTTGGCCCGGGTGATAGCCACAAACAGCAAACGGCGCCGGCTGTCTTCACCAGCATCGCCATGCCGAATGTGCTTGAGATTGGCCGGCAGGCTGAGTTTGTTGCTCCCCCCAGTGGCGGTACTTCCCCAGACTTTGTCATACATACTAGGCAAGTACACGTAAGTGTATTCCAAGCCTTTGGCTTTATATACGGTCTGCAACTTTACCGAGGATTCGGCTTGAGCGATTGGGTGTGTGTTTATAAGTGGCTGTTCGGCTTCTTGGTAAGTTTTGTACAGATCTAGCAGGCCCCCGATGGTGAGTTGGTGATCTTCTCTGGCCTGCTGTTCGCGTAAGTTTGAGCGAATAACACTTAGGTGGGAAATAGCTTCATAAAAATCCAGTGAAGAATTAATAACGGCACTTTCTGAAAAATAGAAATTTTTAAGTGGCGCTGTATACGAATTTTGGCCGTAGTGTACTGTTTTGGCGCCGGTAATGTAGTCGAGAGTCGGCTCTAGTCCTAGCTGAGAGGCGTTTGAGCCAAGATATAGCAGGAATTTTACAGGACCTGCCAGTTCTTTGGTCGCGAATGCTCGCTCACACCAGCGCATTTTGTCTTCTCTGTAGTCACGGGAATGCTGCCAGTTGAGCTTCCAGATGATTTCTATTGGAATTTGCCAAAAGTCTAGCGACAAGACTTTAGGTAGCAGCTCGTCCATGAGCGGCATGTTTTGTTTGCCAGAAGCGTCTATAAATTCGCAGATCAGCAAAACTGCCATGACTATGGGTGTTTCAAAGATGTTTTCTCGTTTTTCGTACGTAACCGGTACTCCGCGTTTGTTTAGAAACGGCACTAGTGTTTCTAAGATTACGTGCTTGGGCGCCAAAACGGCAATCTCATGTGGTGATACGCCACTGTCTATCTGTTTTTTTATGTTGTCGGCTATCCAGCCGTTTTCAGCTGCCTGAGAGTTGAATTCGTGCCTGGCAACTAGGGCATCTGCTGGCAAATCCTTGGCTGCGGCCTCTATGTCTTTACTAACGCCCTCTATGGAATGATGCAGGCGTGATTCTATCTGCTCGGCAATGTTGTGGGCTACGTGCAATATCTGAGCGTGTGAGCGGTAGTTTTTGGTAAGGTTTATAACATCCACATCTGTAAATGCAGACAAAAACTCCACCATATTGCCAATGTTGGCGCCCTGAAAAGCAAAAATGCCTTGGTCATCATCTCCCACCGCCATAATGTTGGGTCGGCCTTCGTGGACAGGATGATCTGCTAGTTGTTTTACTAACTCAAATTGCACGGCGTTAGTGTCTTGGAATTCGTCTAGCAAGATGTATTGATAGCGTTCTTGCAGGTTAAACTTTAGCTCTGGCTTGGTCTGCAATGCCTGAAGTGTTTTTAAAATCATGTCGTTGAAGTCGTACTGGCCGGATGATTCCAGAGTTTTCTGGTACTTTTCATAAATATTTGCCAGCGACCGCATTTTGGCACTGACATTTGGGTCCGTAAAACTCCAGTCGCCACTTTCGTCTTTGTAGCACCAGTCGTTTTTCCAGGCGGTAAGTGGGATGGTTTTGCTTACCTCCCCTGCCTGTTCCAGAGCTGTTCGTAGTTCTTCGACCGCGAGTTGGGCCAGACTGCCCTTGCCTTTAGAAATGGCGTCTCCTAGTTCAGTAAATAGCGTTATGGCTTCAGGTGCTTTTGATGGCATTTTGCCAACAGGACCGTATAAGTCGCGAATTACCTGAGATAGCGTTATGACGTCGTTGGCGTTTTCGTCGGCTAGTTTGCGAAGGTCAACTGGACTAATATTTCCCTGTTTTAGGTCTGAAATGGTAGAAACGATTGATTTGACATAATGCCTAGCGCTCCGTAGTGGGTCACTAAATGGCAGCGATTCTATGATGTTGCGGGTTATTTCTAGCTGTCCAAGTTCGTTTATGGGCCGTTCCATTCGGCTGTCTTCACCAGTTTCTAAATCTATGGATTCAAAAAACTGGGGGTAGGCTTTTATAATTTCACTGGCAAAACTGTGGTAGGTGTTTATCTGCACATCATAGGCAGCTTCGCCAATCATGCTACGTAAACGGTCGCGCATATTCAACGCAGCGGCCTCTGTAAAAGTTAGGCACAAGATGTTTTGCGCTGGTGAATCGGTTTGACGCAGGATATTTGCCACGCGTGCACTTAATAATTGCGTTTTACCTGTTCCAGGACCCGCCAGTACTAGTAGCGGGCCATCTATGGCATCAACAGCTTTTTTCTGTTCGTCATTGAGTTTTTTATAAGTCTCGTCAAAGTTTTGCACAGGTCTATTGTAACCTGCTTGCCTTTAAACTAGTGTAGGACTATTCTTAAGCTATTAATGGAGAAGATCCCATGGGAGCAGTAAACAACGCAGCAGATAGTTTAGAAAAAGTTTTTAAAGACCTACCGCCTTTGCCAGAAAGCACCAGGGAGGGCTTGGCAAAAATATGGCCATGGTTGGCGCTAATTGGTGGCGTGTTACAGCTACTAGGTGCGTTAGCACTATGGCAACTGGCTGATTGGTCAGAACGTGTAAATGATTTGGCAACTAGCCTTTACAATGCGGGCTATAACATCGGTCCGACTAGTTTTGATAAAACCATCATATACATAGGTGCCTTAATGCTAGTTGTGCAAGCAGTTATCTTGCTGATGGCATTTCCAAGACTTCAAAAACGCGAAAAAGCTGGCTGGGACTTACTGTTTCTAGCTGGTTTGATAAATCTTGTTTATGGAGTAGTTCAGATATTTACATATCACCGCGGTATCGGCAACTTCTTTTTCAGCCTAGTAGTTTCGGCAGTAATTTTTTACCTGCTGTTCCAGATTAGAGGTAAGTTTGCTGGCAAATCTAAAACATCAAAATATTAAAACAAAAAGTTCAGATAAAAAGCCACTCCATCGGGGGTGGCTTTATGATTTCGCCGACAATAGATGGACATAAATAGCTGTAAATACAAATCTTAGTCTTGCCCTTTTATATATCGGGTAGTAGTTCTACATATACTAAAAGTGGTACTCTAAGTATATAAAATTGGGAGACTTATCATAGACACGAATCAAGACAGAGCTAACAAGCCTCGAAATTATAAAATAATCGGTTGGATTGTCGCTGGGCTTGGAGTACTTATGCTCCTGAACCTGGTATTCAAACTTTTAAATATCGAGTTTGTCAGTAATTATTGGCCATCAATATTTATTGTTACTGGTTTTATACTACTTTGGACAATCCCCCATTTTGCCCCTCAGGCGCTAATTGTCATGCTGTTAGGATTGTTTTTAGTTGCCGTTAAAAACGGCTGGTTAAACTCATCCGTAGGCCAGTATGTAGAAGTACTAGTTGTGATTTCATTAGGTTTGTTATTAACTATGAAAGTAGGTGAAAAATGATAAGTAAACCAACACCAAAGCCCAAATCACCCAATAAAATAGTAGGAACTATCTTATTAACTCTAGCAGTTTTATTTTTGATGCATGCACAGTCGGCATTTTGGATAAACCACACAATATTTAATAAAGAAGTATTTACTAGTACAGTAGAAACGATTATAGCAGAAGAATCTAACCGTGATGCAATTGCAACAGCAATAGTCGACAAAGCGCTTGCGGACAAACCAGTAGTGCGAAAGGTTGCCGGAGATAGGGCAATTTCGCTTGTAAGTAGTTTGTTGAGTACTGACGTAAGTAGTCAGGTTATTTCAAATCTTCTAAACAAAACATATACCTACATGACAACGTCTAACCGCCAAGACGTGGCCATTGATTTGACGGCGATCAAAACACCACTGTCAGGAGTGGTGTCATTTGCAGAAAGCCGTGGCAACGATGTCAAGTTTGACCCTACAAACATACCCGATGAAGTAGTTCTTATTAAAAGCGATGACTTCCCTGACATTTCGGGGTATCTTACTATAATGTTGTGGCTTGCTCCCCTGCTGTGGCTAGGGGCACTAGCTTCATTTGCTCTTTACATATACTTGGGTAGAGCCGTGTATGCTAAAAAGGTTTACTTTGCTGGTACGGCCGCTATAGTTGCATCTGTCTTTGGCTTGCTGATCGGACCTATTGTGCCACCGCCAATTGCATCGCTCGTACAAAATACTGAGCTAAGAGTTGTAGTGCAAAATCTGCTCACTGCTTTCTTTCAACCGTTCCAAGTTCAAATGACCACTACGATAATTGCAACATCTTTTATATTGATAATATTCAATCAACGATTTAACCTTTTAAGTCTTATCAAAAAGCTAGAGGGCAAAATATCTAAACGTTAGTTTACGGAGCTTTTCGATAAGTCACTTTGCTGTTTTTTGACTTTACTTGTCTCTTCGAGGTACAGCTGTAGGGTGGTGATGATAAGTATCATAAGTACCGGACCAATTATGATACCCAGAAGCCCAAACAATGCTATTCCACCAAAAACAGCCAGCAATATAAGTGCTGAGTTAATTTTTACAGACTCGGGAACAAGTTTTGGCCTTAGTACGTTGTCTATATTAGTAACAATTATTAGATGGTTAAGAATAATAATTGATCCGCCCACATAATTGCCCGTCAAAATCATAATCATTCCTATGGGGATGGTAATTATACCTGCTCCGAGTGGGATTATAGACATAAAAGTTAATATTAACAGCCAAAAAGTAAAGTATGGTACCCCCGCTAGGCTGAGTACTACGGCACTTTCTACCCCTTGAACTAGTGCGATAATAAATTGACCCTGCACTATTCCTTTTGTCATGGCAGCCGTTTTTTCAATATATAAATTTGTAATATCTTTACCCAGTGGATTTAGTTGTTGCATTATTTTAGTAATTTTTTTACTATTTACCAGAATAGACGTAAACACATACATATATAAAATTACACCAGTCATTACGCCGGCTAGACTACCGGCCCAGCTCTTAAGAATATCTAACATAAATGCAAGTATGCTACTAAAGTATTTGATGATGAAATCCGTAGTCTCTTCGCGGGTAAAAACTATTTCGCGGTTTAATAGTGAAGACAGAAAATTGTTTACCCAATCAATTGTGTTTTGGGCAATTGTGCCGATATCTCGTGACCCAACAAGGTTTGATAAATCATTTAACATCGTAGACGCTTGTAGAACCGTTACAACGCAGATAATTATAATTGGGACAACTATAGCAAAGAGTGTAATTAACAGTGTGAATGCAGCTGCCGTACCAGAGGTTTTTCCACGACGCAAAAACCATTCATAAACAGGGTTAAAAAGATATGCCATTATCATTGCAGCTACTATTAGAGAGAAAAAACGATTTAGCATAACAACTCCAACGCCAAGTGCAATCAGAACTGCTATGGTTAGCGCGCGTGGAATTGTTTTCTCTGTACTCATAAGTCAAATATCATATTGGGTTAACCTTAGCAAATAAGTCGTTTATAGGCTACTTAATTATTTTTATTAGGTGATTTATCGTTTTTGATTAAGCGCTTAGCTACGGCGTTACGGAGTAAATTATTTAGTAGGGCGGCTAGTATGGCAATCCCTATTAGCAAATAAAAAATTACAAAAATCTTTCCAATATCTGTTTTTGGTACAATATCGCCATACCCAACTGTAGTTAGAGAAACCACAGAAAAATACAAACTATCTAGCCATTTCAGTTTTTCAACAAAGTGCATAAAAACTGTACCAATAGCAATAACACCAAATGCAACAACAGCTAATATTCTAAATCTCTGATTTATAATTTTAGCCTCAGTAGGCGTCATACTTGGTTTAATAAATTCCCGTTTTTTACTTGCGTCCATCATCACTATTTCTCCTATATATAATTTACGTATATCGACTTCCCGATTATACCTTTATTTGATCTTTAGAGTTATAAACATTTTTATATAGATTGAACTTCGCGGATATTTGCATATAATAGATATAGGTAAAGGAGTTATATGTTAAGGCTACTAGCCCGAACCGTACTCGCACTTTTGGCCAATACTATTGGACTACTGGCTGCATCTGCGTTTTTAGATGGTTTTAATATAAATGCTTCTTCGTTTATATTTGCAGTTGTAGTGTTTTCTCTAGCCATGATAGTGCTCGGACCACTAATCACAAAAATCGCACTTCGTGATATGCCAGCGCTACTTGGTGGCATAGCTTTAGTTACAACTTTTGTAGGACTCGTGATCACTGACTTATTTACGGATGGGCTATCTATAAACGGATTGTCTACATGGGTGCTGTCAACGCTCATTATATGGCTATGTACTCTGCTAGCTAGCGTAATTTTACCTATGTTTTTGTTCAAACAAACAATGCAAAAAATCAAAGACAACTAGAAAAGACAATGAACTCACCGACTATCGAGGATAGGCTTTGCCAAAATAGAATTGGTGTGATATAACATGAGTATTAATATAAGGAGTAGGCCATTGGTAAACACAACAAAGCAGTCCGAATCTGACCGAGTATCAGTCCCAGCGGGCCTAACAGTAAGCAAGGTTCTAATAACTTTGATTTACTTTTGGACAATGTTTGGGGTAATTGTACTAGGTCTCAGGGTGTTCTTGCTGGCATTTTCGGCTAACCCAACAGCAAATTTTGTTTCGTTTATATACAATACTTCACAAAATTATCTAGAACCATTCCGTGGTATGTTCCCCGGAAAGCCAATTGGTACCACAGGTTATTTTGATGTATCAGCCCTATTTGCAATGATTATATATCTTTTGATTGCCTGGGGGCTTACTTCATTGATTGCATACGTCACCATTAAAATTACAAAAGTTAAAGATGAAGCTGAAATCAGTCAGCAAACATCAGAAAGGAAAGCTAGATAATATGGATACAATTATTGTAGCAACGATACTAATCATAATTGGTCTTGCATCGACACTTGGGGGTTATCTTTTGTTTAGGTTACTCCTACCGTTCTATGGTTTTATAGCCGGTTTCGGGCTCGGATTTAGCGGTATTCAGGCACTATTTGGTGCTAATGTGTGGTCATATACCGCTTCTCTAATTACGGCTTTTGTTATTGGCCTGCTGTTTGCTGCGCTATCTTATTTCTATTACACCATAGCGGTTATGGTTATAAGTGGAACTATAGTGGCCGGAGCTTTCGCATTTTTGGGTCAGGCGGTTGGTTTAAACGAAAACGGTTTTGTAATATTCTTGCTCAGCCTAACCGGTGCAATAATTGGCGGGTTGGCTGTGCTACGTTACGGACTACAGCATTCTCTAGCAGTGGTCTTTACTTCGCTATTTGGCGTAAGTGCGCTCTTGGCTAGTTTGTTCCTATTGTTTGGAGATCTTAGCATTTCGGAATTGCATCAGAATGGAATACTACAGTCAGTAGGTAAAACTGTCGATTCTTCATGGATATGGCTGTTTGTTTTGCTTGGCGGTACTTTATTTGCAAGTGCACTGCAGAGGGCGCTGATTGTCCAAGCATCTTACGATAGTCCTTTCATCATCAATGACAAGGGTAATGTTAAGAAAATTAAGTAAATAAGGGAGATAAAATCATGGTAACTACATATAACAAACGAGTCGTAAATATTAAACCAACCAGCATAGCTTTGCTACAAGGTGTATTCATGGCAGTTCTAGGTCTTGGAGTAGCCATCATGGCTTCACTTAACACTACTGTAAGCATTGCACAGAGTACAGATAGTGTATTAGCAGGTTTAACCTTAGGTATTGCACGAGGCGCAATTGCAATACTAATCGTACCATTCGTATACTTTGGTATCGGCTGGGTTATTGGGTTTTTCCAGGGATTTATCTTGAACTTCCTCATCGAAGCTTCAGGCGGAATCGAAGTCAAACTAGAAGACAACAAATAAGTATCTAGTTTACTATTAAAAAGAGGGGTAATTCTTGCCCCTCTTTTTGTTTAATCCTCATCCGCCGCAGGTACTTTCAGGTAAAGGTTCTAGTTTATTGAACCTGTCTTTTATCTGTTCATCGCTTGGCTTATTATTTTGAACAAATATAACTACGTTGCCCACTAAGTTATTTATACGGGTTAATTTTTCTTCTTGTGTTTCTTCTCCAGGTTCGCCATCAATGCCATCATCTATACCACCGTGTGCCGATGCTTTGGGTAATAATCTATTCAGTAAAGTTGTTTGAGTAGTTTCGCTAGCTACAGGGAAATTACTTTTAGTATCAAAAAATTCTTCCAAATCTTTGTTTATCCAATCCTCAAAGCTGTGCTCTTTGTAGGAATTTGTGTCTCCGCTGTATATGAAAAAATTAGCATCTTCTGGAATTTGTGGTAAATAGTTTCCGTGTATGTTCACTCTTTGTGGGTATGAGGGTGCGTCTAGTTTATATCCGAGAGCGTCCTTTAGGCCGTCTATAAAATTCCAGCCGTAGTATTTCATAACCATTCCACCAGTCATTCCCTTCCAGTGTATGTGAACGAACTGGTCTTTGTCGTCATGGAAATGTATGGGCTGTTCGGGCAGATTGGAACTACACTGGTCCTTGGCATAGCCGGTTTGATATTTCTCTTCTCCGAAGTTTTCTGCTTTGCCGTCTACCAATACCTGCATGCGAAAATGATAGTGTTCTAGGGTTGGGTTACGTATAACTTCTGGGGACAGTAAATATGCATAACCAGTGTATGTAGTAGAAAGTAATAATAATGCACCGAGCGCGAAAAGGACTTTTTTGACAACACTGTTGAACGGAGACTCAGGCTGCTTTTCGGTTGACTTCGCATCCTTATGGTTTTCTTTATTAACTTTGTTAAACATTACACTCATTATAACCTGCCGTAGACCACTATGCTTAAATAATTTTATTAATATTTTTATAGTAGAAAATGTTTAAATGAGTTAGAATCGTATTTATATGGATCAATTTGGTGTATCACAAAAAATTGTAATAGTAGAAGACAAACCAGAACTAGCGGAAATCTATAAAACTCGCCTAGAACTTCTTGGTTATACATGTTTTATTGCACACGACGGCGCTACTGCCTTAGCGCTTATCGAAAAAATGCTGCCCAATCTTGTTTTACTCGATCTTATGGTTCCAATAATTGCCGGTGACCAAGTTCTTAAGATTATGCGATCTAACGAGTGGGGCAAACGAATTCCAGTGCAAATACTTACAGCACTGAACGAAGCAGATGCCCCTGCCGGTCTGAGGGATCTGGGCATAGTAGGCTACGCGGTAAAAGCTAATCTAACCAACAATCAACTAGACGAGTTAGTAGACAACATATTAAAACCGGTTGATCAAACAGAAGACATAACGCTTAGTGGTGACGATAGTTAGCTAATAGTTTTTCAAAACTTAGCTTTATTTGAACTTTTTCGCGCAAAAGAGATGTCGTATAAACGTATTTGTCTGAAAAGTGCATACGACAACCAGCCGACTGCAAATCCACCTATTATGTCTAGTGGTGCATGAACTCCAAGATAAATCCTAGAATATGCTACAGCGACTATCCACACCGGCACAAGCCAATTATATTTTTTTGGTAAATAATGCCCGACGGTGAGTGCTAAAGCAGTCGCCAGTGCTACGTGGCCTGACGGAAAGCCGGATCCTATTACGTTATCCAAGTTTACGACACCCTGTAATAGTTCGTCAGGACGAGGCCTGCCCCAGATTTCTTTCACAAATCCAGCCAGCAAATACGCCAGTGTGCCAGTCATGAGCATACGAAGAACAATGTGATAACGTTGTTTTGCTACGTAAAAAATAAGTAGCACCATAAGTATATAAATACTTCCGAATTGAGTAATGATTAAAAAAATCGGTAATAAAAACGGCGGATTATAGTATATGAACTCAAAAAGTGCTGTTTCCCATCCTTTCATTACTCCTTCTCGTGTTGCCAATATAGATAAAACTAGCACAATAACCGCCAGGGCTGCTTGGAGGGTCGGGCTTAGGCTTGTATGACGTTTAAGCTTTTTCATAGCTGGATGCAATAATACTCATTCGAGTAATATGCGTAGTATAGACTATTTTGCTCATGCTAATGCCTAGTATTATTTATATTCAGGTTTAAGCTTTTTTAAAGCGCTGTTTATAGTATTGTAATGATATCTCTCAAGATAGTCAGCAATGGCATAAAGAGCAATTACGACACTTATGATCTCTAAAGATTCTTCTACAGCTACAAGTACGCCTTGATTTAAAAAGTTTTCTCTGGGCGTAACACTTATAAAAAGATCTAAAAACATTGCTCCGCTCAAATATGTTACCCCACATAAAATAAACAATAATGAAATGTGTCTAGGCAATATTCTATAAACAGCCCAGCCCAGCCAGCACATGCCCAAAATTACGAAAGGAAGTATTAATAGCCATGCATTCGCAAATCCGATTGGAGCTGAGTCATAAAAAAACAATACATGTATGCTCTGAAGAACTCGCTCGTGTAGACCCGCAATTTCGTCTACAGAAATAACCAGCCCTATGATAGATATTACAGTCCATAAGCGTCGTTCAGGTTTTGCTGCTTGAAGATACGCTGACAGCGCTGCAAGTCCGCTTATTGCTAGAAACAGTGCTTGTGTGAACCATGTTTGCACACTTGCTTCATCATCAAGATCAAATCGGTTTGACAGTTCGTATATTTGGCCGTTCTGTTGATGAAATACATTCATATTCAGGAATTGCATAAGCAAATGTGCCAACAGTAAAAGAGTAGTAACTAGTAGTAAAAATCGTAATAATTTTTTGGCGTACGATTTACCGACTACTATATTTCTTGATTTTTGCCTACCTTGCATCATCACATTATAAATCACGTCACAAATTTTATGTAGCACGATATTACTGTTGTGAATGTTTCGATTTATACAACTGCGAAATATTTGCCGAGTTACAGCGACCTTGCCGGTACAATTTCTTTTCTGGAAACGGTAGAGGACATATCTGAACATTCGATAATCGAATATCTACTAACTGGTTTTGGCAAGCGCAGTGGGCTGGACAGGTTTCAGTCAGTTATGGTTGGGAGACCAAAAGCCTGGTAATTTGACAAAAAAATAGAGTCTTTAGTTCAGTAGATCAATGTGGGATTTAGCGAATTCGAGAGTGCCGTTGACTTTTTTGCCGCGGTTAAAGATATTGAAAGGATCGAAGATATTTTTTGTCTGCAAGAATAAATTAACCATTTCTCTGCCGTATTGTTGTTCGAGGTAGGGAGTACGTATTATTCCATCATTATGGTCGACACTAATGGAACCTCTAAAAGCTAACACAAGATCATTAACACGACCCTCTAGTTCTATGATGTCATGTATTGATTCGGGCTTTCTATTTACTAATGGTATTAGTCTAATACTACCTTCACCTATATGACCCGCGTATGTATAAGTCATATCATAATCTTCTAATATGGCTTCGAGAGCAGAAACGAATTCGCCATAATGGGCGAGCGGAACTATAGTATCTTCTATGAACGGCATTGCTTTTTGAGTAGAAGAATTCATTTCTTTGAGCATTTTGTAGCTATATCTTCGTATTGCCTGATAACTACTCTTAACTTTTTCAGATTCTACCCAGTAGACTGATGCCTGGAGACTTTGTTCGATGATAATTTTTGCTTTTCCGGCTAGTATTTCCGCATTTTCTTTGGTGTCGCCTTCGAAGATTCCATATACAATCATATGCTTACCGTTAGCAAAGTGTGCGTTAGCCGCATCATCCGGGTATTGCTGCTTAGCTAACTCGTAAGTATGGCTATCGAATGTCTCACAGATACTTGCTCCGTTATGCACTATGGTTCTTACAATATCTGTCAGCTGGTTGATGCTTTCGATTGAGCAGACTATCATTTGCTGATAGGGAGCTTTGTCTACAAGTTTAAGAGTTGCTTCTGTAACTATCCCTAGCGTACCTTGGGATCCAATAAATAAACGTCCTAAGTTGAATATATGCTCTTGCGTATCCCATAGCTCCCAAAGTGCGTAGCCGGCTGCATTTTTAGTGACACGTGGGTGATGTGTTTTGATTAACTGTTTATTGTCTTTAAGTAAGGCGGTTATTCTACGGTATATATCACCCTCATATGTCATTAGCTCTAGCTTTTTTTTCAGTTGAGCCCGATTAAGTGGTTCAAATACATATTCTTTTCCGTCTGAGAGCAGGACTTTAATGCTCGCAACATTGCTACTCGTAGGTCCATAAATAAGAGAAAGCTCACCTGATGCATTATTGCCTATCATTCCCCCGATTCCACATAAATCTTTTGATGATGTATATGGAGCAAATATTAATCCATGCGTGCTTGCCGCAGATTCAATATCACGGTGCATTGCACCTGATTGAACAACGACAGTTTTATGGTAAACGTCAACATCACCAATTCTGTTTAGGTATTTTGATATATCAATTACTATACCCTCTGTTAATGGACCTCCCGACATACATGTTCCACCATTACGTGGAGCGATTGACAGGGATCCCCCGTTCTTATTTGTGGATGTAACATAATCAATAATTTTTGATAGATCAGCAACGTCTGTAGGTACAGCAATAGCTAGTGGGTGAACCTGAAAAATACTAGCATCTTTGGAATATGCTTCGCGTGCAGCTGCAGAACTTAGAACTTCACCCTTGATAACATTTTTTAACATGTGAAGTCTATTATAATTCAAGCATAATCATTATACTAATGTTATATGTCTCATAAACACGTAGTTATAGGTGGTGGTTTTAGTGGACTTCGTATTGCGCGGTTACTTGCAAACCGTGAGGATATTGAAGTAACTGTGGTTAATCCTCAGTACAATTTTGAGTATCACGGTTCGCTATATCGAAGTGCAAATGGTTTTTCGCCACTAGAAACAATAATACCGTACCGTGAGATATTCCGTGATAGTAACGTTAAGTATGTCCAGGACTTTATGACAGATATTGTGCCGGCGGAAAAACGTTTAAAAATGCTTAGCGGAGTTGAACTTAAATACGATAGTGCAACGCTGGCTCTAGGCTATGAACCTGAGTATTTTGGTATACCTGGGATGCGTGAATTTTCTAAAACCCTATATTCTATGCCTGATGCACTAGAACTCAGGAAAACGCTTAAATTAGTTGCAGAAAATAGTTTTCATAAGTCTACTCCTGCACGAATTATTGTTGTTGGTGGTGGACCGACGGGGATAGAAGTTGCAGCATCTGTTCCACATTTTTTCGAACTAATTACTGGAGATAGGCGCTTAGAAGTAATTTTAGTAGAAGCCCAAAAGCGTATCTTGAGTGGTTTTTCTGAAGAATTTTCTAATATGGTGATGGAATCATTAGAAAATAAAGTAGAGATTAGGTGTAACCAGAGAGTGATACGGGCTACAAAAGAGTCTCTACATATATCTGAGAGTGATACTCTGAAATTTGATGTATTGATTTGGACTGCTGGAAGTAGTGCTAATAGCTACTTTAGGCAAAGACCTGATTTGTTTGATATTGATGTAAAAGGTAGAGTGATTGTTGATGAACATTTAAAGACAAGGCATGATTCTTTATATGGATCTGGAGACTCTGCATCTATTGAGTACAGCGGAACCGCTCACGCAGCAATCGAGATGGGAGAGTACATAGCTAATGACGTGATTTCTAACTTGCAAAATAAAAAACATGCGAAGTACGAACCCACCAAACCAAACTATGCCGTACCAGTTGGCCACAACAGTGCAGTTGCTAGTGACGGGGATTTGCTACATAGCCAAGAATCTGGATGGGATATACGCAGAAGGTTAGATCTTGAAGTTCTGCTGCTGATTGCTCCAGACGAAGTTGCTAGGCAACACTGGGCCATGGGCGAAAATATCGCAACAGTCGTGAGTGGGCACTAGTATAATTTCGCATAAAGATAAACAAATGTTTACTGGCTGGGTAGGAGAGTTTCGAACCAGTGTCAAATCCAGGCCATTAAAATAACAACAAAAGACTATAAAGATATACAAGATGCGCTAAACACAGTCATTTAAAGAATATTTTCGATACGTGATATCAGAAAACTGGATAAGAAGCTTGTGATTTTTTTATTCTGCAGAAACAAGAAAAAGTACGAGTATTCCCTAAGGACTTATTGAGATGCACTGTATAAATTAGTGGCAAAGCAATCCTGACTGAGGGCCTTGACTATACTCGAAAGTCTAAATGTCTCTATAGACTTCGCGTCTATGGCCCACCTTGACGACTAAAACGACCAGTTCCCTATTTTCGATGAGATAAATGATACGATAGTTTGAGTGTCGTAGACGAAAAAGATCAGTTGAACCGCATAATTTCGTTACCCCCGGTGGTCTTGGGTCTACCGCCAGTGACTGAATTTTATATACAATTTGCTTTCTTACAGAAGAAGATAGCTTTCGGAGATCTTTATCAACAGACTTCTTATATGAAATCTTATAGCTGATAACGGACATTTTATTAGAGGAGTCCCTCGGCCTTGTATTCTTTAACCAAGTCATCGAATGAATATTCTTTCTCGGAATCACGTTTTTGGGCATCTTCAATGTCTTCGAAGTCCTCAAGAACTTGATACTTAACAGCATCTTCGACAAGTGCAGAAACACTTTTATCTGATTCGACAGCCCTCATCTTTAAGCTTCTGAATAGTTTGTCGTTTATTGTGATTGTTGTACGCATTTTCACTCCTTTGCGTAAGCAAATATAGCATACTCGCATCAATACATCAATACATCAATATGCTTACGTTATATAGAGCCAGTTCATCCTACGCGATTTTGATTACAATTCCCCGGAGGTGTTAAAGACAAACAAAAAGAGGTCATGAAACGAAGTCTGACCTTTGTTAATATGCTCTGGCTG
>CAZQZT010000005.1:0-38109 GCA_964597925.1 uncultured Candidatus Saccharibacteria bacterium | reverse complement strand
GCACCAATAAAGCTATCCCATAGTGGCGTGTTTTTTGTTATCATACTAACCAGCATGCTAACGCTTAGTCCAAGGTTGTATTAGTTTATGAGTAAAGTTGCGCATTATTTGCAGGAACATTTAGTTGGTGAAGTCATGACTAGTGTAGACGCACGCCGTTACTTCGCTACGGACGCCAGTATATTTACACTTCCGCCCGCTATTGTGGTCTATCCTAGGAACGAAAACGATGTTCGTAAAACAGCTAGGTTTACATGGCAATTGGCTGAAAGGGGACGGATAATCCCTATGACTGCGCGCGGTCTGGGCACTGATCAAAGTGGCGCCGCTCTCGGTAGTGGCATTATGCTGGTTTTTCCAGCCCACATGCACAGAATCTTAGAGTATGACGGCAAATCAGGAGATGTAATAATTGAACCAGGTATTGTGTATGGGAAACTTCAGCAGACACTGAATACACATAATCGCTTTTTACCGCCCTATCCTGCCTCTATGGAATATTCCACCCTGGGAGGGGCTATAGCTAACAATGCAGCCGGTGAACGGAGCCTAAAATATGGTTCAACGCGAACGTTCGTAAAACGACTGAGAGTTGTATTAGCAAACGGAGAAGTCATAGAAGCTCGTCGGCTAAACAGACGCGAACTAAATAAAAAGCTGGGTCTAAATAGCATGGAGGGCGAAGTCTATCGTCAGTTAGACAAATTGGTAGAAGAAAACCAGGAGCTTATCAAGAAATCTGTGTTGCCGGTAACTAAAAACGTTGCTGGCTATGCGCTATCAGAAGTGCGGAAAAAAGACGGTTCATTTAACTTAGTGCCTTTGCTGGTTGGCTCACAGGGAACACTAGGCATAGTGACAGAAGCAACCCTAGAGACAGAACAGCATAATCCTAACACTTCGCTTGTTGTAGCGTTCTTTGACGATCTAGACACTGCCCAGCAAGCTATTATGGAACTACGTAAATTTTCGGAACTGCCTGCAGCAATAGAAATGGTAGATAGTCATTTACTCGAATTCGTGCAGGCACATAACCCATCTCTTCTAAGGGGTGTAATAGAGCCACCATTTCAAAAACTTGCTCTGTTTATTGAATTCGATAATTTAACAGACAGAGTACAAAAGCGCATGGTCAAAAAAACCACCAAACTTCTAAAACGCTATAATGCAATGTACCAAGTGGAGACTGATCCTGACGCGCGTGAACAGTTATGGAAAATACGCCATGCCGCATCTACGATTTTGTCTCACAATGAATCAGGCGCAAAACCAATACCAATTATAGAAGATGGCATTGTGCCGGTAGAGCGGCTTAAAGAATTTATAGAAGGTATTTACGAACTGTTTAAGGCGCATCATTTACCAGTTGCGATATGGGGTCATGCCGGCAATGCCCATCTGCACGCACAGCCTTTGCTGAATCTTGCCGAAGTTGGAGACAGGCAAAAATTATTTAAACTAATCGAAGATTACTACGCTCTGGTCATACGACTAGGAGGTAGTACAACTGGTGAACACGGAGATGGTCGTCTGCGCGGTCCGCTGCTAGAGCAGCTATATGGCCCTGATGTGTACGAATTATTCCGAAAGACCAAACAAATATTTGACCCATACGGAACGCTAAACCCTGGTGTCAAAATAGGGGTTAGTCTAGATGATATCAAGCCTTTGCTACGCCAAGATTATGACCTAGCTCATCTTTACGACCACATGCCACACAATTAACAAGAGACTTGGGTTTTAATTTACGCCCAGAAATGCTATTATAACCCCTGTTCTTTGAATCACGTCTAAGCGGATGTGGCGGAATTGGTAGACGCGCTAGCTTCAGGAGTTAGTGGGGGCAACTCCGTGGAGGTTCAAGTCCTCTCATCCGCACCAGTAGGGGTCCCCGAGAAAATCATTTCTTGGGGTGTCGTGGGCGGTTAGCTCAGTTGGCTAGAGCACCTCGTTTACACCGAGGGGGTCATAGGTTCGAGTCCTATACCGCCCACCAAAAATGATCCAATGTACGGCTCTTTAGCTCAGTTGGTAGAGCAGAGGCTTGAAGAGCCTTGTGTCCCCAGTTCGAGTCTGGGAGGAGCCACCAATATAATTATTTTAGCCCTATGGCTATGTGGTTCTTGCGTTTCACGAAGAGGATGCACTAACAATATGGTAGACAAGAAAAAAACAGCTATTCGCACAAATGAACCCCTTTGGGAATACTGTAAAATAGAAGCTATTGAAAAAATGGGTGGAAAGTTCTCTGCCCGCGCAATGCAATATGCAGTGAAGCTTTACAAAGAACGAGGCGGTGATTATGTCGGTCCGAAATCAGACAAAAATAACCTACGCCAATGGACAAACGAAAAGTGGGGTTATGTTGGAGAACCTGGGCACAGCCGATATCTTCCAAAAAATGCGCGGGAAGCATTAAGTAGTGGCGAGAAATCGGCAACATCTCGCGCTAAGAACAAGGGAACAGAAGAAGGTAAGCAGTGGGTACCTCAACCCGAAACTATTGCTGAAAAGACAAAGAAATTTCGCCAGCACGATTCGTAATCCAAAAATTCTATTGAGCTACGAATATGCCTCGTTTATATGTTTTATTTCGTAATTAATGTTGAGGAGCGGGCTTTCTAGTATATAATGATTTTCTGTTGTGCGGGTGTAGCTCAGTTGATAGAGCGCTTCCTTGCCAAGGAAGAGGCCAGGAGTTTGAGTCTCCTCACCCGCACCATCCAACCCAATGTTTTTCAGATAGCATTCTAACATTGGCTCATTTTGCTCATCCCTTTTGTATTGACACGTATGCTTGTAGTGCGTACAATGTACGTATGAATGCGATAAACACAACCCTTACAACTTCTGGTAACAGTGTTGCTGTACGTTTGCCCAAGGAGCTCCTGAAAATGAGCGGATTAAGCAGCAAGGTTAAATTAGAAGCTAAACAAGGTAAGATCATAATCAGTAAGTCAACTAACGTACATGATGGCTGGGGTGCTCAGATTAAAGCCCTAGTTGCTGTTAACGGCGATCCATCTCAAGAATTTGGGGACATGAAAGCGTCAACTCTTGATGGACTTGAAAACTTACCGTGGGATGGCCCATCTTTTGAAGAGTGGCAGAAAGATAATGCAAAACTTTCATAAGCAATCTTCAATATATTGGTTTGATCCTGAGCCGGTAAAAGGTTCAGAGATACGCAAGGTTCGACCTTGTATTGTAGTTTCTCCAGATGAAATGAATGAGCATCTTCAAACTGTTATTGTAGTACCTCTGACCTCGACTACCCAAGCATGGCCATTCAGATTAACACTTAGTATTTTAGGCCAAAAGTCTAGTGCAGCTTGTGATCAGATTAGAGTAATCGATAAAAGCAGGCTTAAAACACATATAGGAAGCTTGAAATCTGCCGATAAAGATAGGTTGTTTGGCGTGCTTCAGTCCATATTTTCAGAATAGTATCTCACCTGATAATCCAAATAAGTTAACAAGATTTTTTAATCGCATATCATTGTAAGTTTCAATTGCTGATGTTTGAAATGAGTCGGCTATCTTGCACCAAATTTATTTTAGATAATAACTTCTTAGAAACGCCGAGTAAATCGGCGTTTTTTGCTTAAACCCAAACAGGACTCAAACTAGACTGACTAATAATATTTACTTGGCACGAAGAACGATGATTCCAAGAACACCAACAAATGTAACCATAATTGCTATGTATTTTCTGAAAGATATTCTATCTCGCAAAACATAGTGAGATAGCAACACGGTTAGAGCACCACTAGTACCTGTTATAGGTGACGCTATTGAAGCTGGGGCATAAGAAAAGCTAAGCCATAGGAAGCCCGTTCCTACGATATTAAATAGCCCACCGAGTAATGCATATTTGTAGTTACTGAACTTTTGGACAGTTCCTTTTATAGCCTTAACGACACTTTCACGCTCAATTCTTAAATAAGCTAATGCAACCGGTATTTGCACGAAGCCAAGCATAAACAGAAAACTAAAATCGCCAGACCTATTAATATAGCCTTTTGAAACAGTATCTGACAGACCAATGCAAACTGCCGCTACAAACGGCCAAACAATTTCTTTCCTTAGTTTTAAGTCTGACTTTTTAACTTTATCAGGTAGACTTGCCCATATACTGCCGGCTATGGCTACCCCTACAAAGAATATTAAGCCAGTAGTGAGTTCTTCGTGGTTGATAATCTTAGAGAAAAACACAGTATATACAGGGTATGTTGCAAGTACCGTAGCAGTGACAGCTAACTCGCCTTTAGATAATGCGAAAAATACTATTGCCTCTGACAATATGGCAGATATAACAGCAAAGATTAACGCTCCTTTTAGGCTTACCCCGAAGTTAACACCCATTACTAGAGCAAGAGGCACCCACATTAATAGACCAAAAACTGCATCAAAGAAGAACGCAATTGATGGCTGGAGCTCTTCATAGCTCTTTCTAAGTGTTATTTGCGACAGCGCAACAAAGACAGTACAGAATAGAGCTAGAATTATGCCAATCATAGCTTGATTATACCCTGACGTTGCACTCCGTAACTACCGTTCCACCAAATCCCCTGCAAGATTAAACTGCTTCACTAATTCTTTAAGTTTGTAATTATCTATATTGCCATAAGTAACGGTTAGAAATACACCGGCTATCCGGCACCAAGTATGAAGCTCGGTTTATTCGGGCTTTTTTATTTAGTCTGACTTTAGAGTCTTATTGCTGCCTTAAGGCTAGGGTGAAAATTGCCGGTGTCACTTAGCTACTCTTTATTTTCTTTAGGTGAAAGGTATATACTAGACAGGCGCTATAATAAGCAAGCTAAGCAACAACAATTAATTCAAGAGGAGATAGACATGGTTACAGGATATTGTGTTAAATGTAAGGAAAAAGGCGTTGATTTATCAGCACCAGAAATTCACCAAACTAAAAAAGGTGGTTTTATGGCCAAGGGGAAGCACGAGAAATGTGGAACAACTGTTTGTGCAATGATGTCCAAAGACAATGCTGAAAAAGCAGTAGAAGAGGGCGCTACAAAAGCTTACTGAGCTTATAGTTACGGGCCAGTTAACAGTGTAATGCTAATCAAAATAGACGACTAAAACTCGTCTTTAATAAGATGTAAAGATTTTGCTAGTTGCCGTACTACCAAAAGCTGGTTTTTGTATCTTCTTTTTTTGTTTAGTTATACAATGCATCTATTAATAATAGTGAGCCAAAGGAGTTTACAGCTATGGCAAAAAATAATAATGCGTACCCAGCCAGTCTAGAAATTGACTACCCAAAAAAACTTGATCGTGTAAGTTCGTTCTTTCGAATTATATGGAGCATACCAATATTGGTTATCGCAGTACTATTAACTTCATCTGGAGCAGAATCGTACGCAAATGAAGCAGGCAAGATGTCTTCGACTAGCGGTGGTGGCATAGCGGGTGCACTTTTTGCAGCTACTGGGTTAATGATTTTGTTTAGACAACGCTACCCACGGTGGTGGTTTGATTTTAACCTAGAGCTTAACCGTTTTACCGCAAGAGTTAGCGCCTACCTGTTTTTGCTTACAGACACATACCCATCGACAGAAGATGAGCAATCGGTACACCTAGATTTAAAATACCCAGATGTTAAAAAAGACTTAAACAGATGGCTACCGTTGGTTAAGTGGTTTTTAGCAATACCGCACTACTTTGTTTTGATGTTGCTGGTACTAGTTGCAGAGTTGGCAACAATTATTGCCTGGTTTTCAATTTTGTTTACCGGTGCATACCCCAAAGAATTGTTTGATTTTGTGGTTGGTGTAGGCAGATGGGGATTACGTGTGAGCGCCTACGCATTCTTATTGACAACAGACAAATACCCCCCCTTTAGCCTTAGTTAGGACCAGCAAAACCTCTTAGCAGTGTGAGTGCATTACGCGTATTGTTAGAGCCTGTGTATAGCTCACTAGTCTTTTAGGAACGTTGGTGGTTTAATGATGCTTGAGTTTTAAAATTTATTTAATAAGCTAAAAAATTACACGAAGCAACATAAAAACAAGGACAAAAAAAGCTGTGAGCAAAAAACCAACAAAACCAACAAAATCGACAAAATCACGGCCCAGTAATACTAGAAAATCTAGCAAGAGCTTATTCAGTTTAAATGCACGTAATCTTATTATTTATGTAATTATCTTTGGAATAATTGGCGCGGTATTTATACAATTTAGTAGGGCTAACACCAACAATGGTATATGGGTAGACCGTACCCAGCTGATGTCCCTGCCAACTAGCGGGGAAGCTTGGAATAGTATAACTACCTCCGTAAACAAACTGCCCGCAGATGGCTCTGGTGCAGATATATCAAACCAAGATTCAAATCACGACCAATACACATTAGCAGCAGCACTCGCATGTGCCCGAACTTCCAACACCACATACTGTACGAAAGCTCGGGGAGCAATCAACAGCTCCATCGGTTCTGAGGTAACGACCCTTACCACACCTCGCTCACCAGCATCAAACCAGTGGCTACCTGTAGGACGCAACCTTGGCGCCTATGTCATTGCCGCAGATGTTATGAATCTCCGCAGTGATTCCGACCCTAATAGCCTTGGTTCAAGATTCCAGACCTGGATTGCCACATTTAAGGGACGAAAGGGCAGTGAAGGTGCCGAATTTCGACCGTTCCAATCGGGTTCAAATGCCGATGCCCAAATGGGATTTGTGTATTCATCAGTTGCTTCGTATCTAAACGACTCAACGATGCTAACTCGTGCATGGGACGCTTTTCGAACCTACGCTGGTGACCCAACAGCACCCGACAAAGAAAATATAAATATAACTAATGCTATCGAAGGTAACTGGACTGCTGCATCATCTAAGCCCGGTGCTACGGCAATAGCTCAAAAGGGAACCACCAAAAACGGAGTCCGTCTAGACGGCGCAGATGGCAACGACATGGTGCGTGGAGGAGCATGGGCTGCAGTACCAGGACACTCGCAATATCCTTGGGTAGGTCTTGAGGGATTTGTACCAGCTGCGTTGATATTGCACCGTGCCGGCTACCCTGCATTTGAAGTTGCCGATCAAGCCGTTAAGCGAACTGCTGATTATCTATGGTACTTACATAAAAATGTAGATGCGTACTGGTGGGACGCAGAAGATGTCGGTCGTGCAGCTGAAGTGAAGCACATCATGAACACATACTATGGTTTAAATTATACAGTGGTATATCCTACTGGAGAAGGAAGAACGGTAGGTTTTACTGATTGGACACATCCGACAAAGAGTGCAATAGACGCAACAATTGTTGCCCCCCCTCCTCCACCTTCAGATACGGGTCTTCCAATTACTAGCATAACGTCACCACTTAACGGAGAATCCAAATCTGGTAGCATCACCGTGACAGCAAACGCATCTGATAATGTTGGAGTTACGAAGGTTGAGCTTTACCGCAATAACCAATTAGTGGACTTAGATGCTGCTGCTCCATATGAGTTTGCATGGGACTCCACGACTGTAGCAAATGGTAGCTATAGTCTAAGTACTCGTGCCTACGATGCAGTAGGAAATGTTGGCAACAGCGCGACTATAACGATTACTATCAATAACGCTACAGTCGTTCTCGATACACAAGCACCAAGCGTGACTATTAGTAGTCCGACAGATGGGGTAAAAGTATCCGGAAAAGTTAACATCGCAGGCAGTGCAACAGATAACGTAAAAGTCACGAGCATGCAGATAATAGTTGACGGTAAGACTGTAGCCTCTAGTGGAAGCGGTAGTGTATCAGCAACCTGGAACACCCGAGCTCAGGGTGTAGCTAAAGGTGCACATACCATAACAGTTAGAGCCACAGACGGCGCTGGTAATTTCGCCGAAAAGACAATCACCGTTTACAAGTAATCTACGCAAACCAGTCCAGCGAATGATGCAACTTAGTTGGCTTCAGATCGAAGTCGAACTTCTCAGCAATCACTCGCTGGGCTAAATCGTAGTGGTGCAAGTAACTGCAGACGATGTTACATGGATAAGCCACGAGGACGGCTTACGGACTGTGGTTAAGTGTACATATGTTCTGTATAATCACTTCGTATACCAACACAGGGTGCGTTGGCCGAGAAGTTAGGCATGGGTCTGCAAAACCCAGTAGACGGGAGCGTTACCCGTACGCACCTCCAGAACGCGCGAGTGGCGGAATTGGTATACGCGACAGACTTAAAATCTGTTGGCTGAATAAGCCTTGTGGGTTCAAGTCCCACCTCGCGCACCACAGCAACCTGACGACCCACGCGGGTCGTTTTGTTGTTTTGTAGCCGTGGACTTGAGTCGAATGTTGAATGTGACTACTAGCCATTAACACTAAACCCGTTATAATCTAAGTAAATGAGCGAAGATGTTCACCCTATTGATGTACTAACCCCTACAGTAGCAAGTGTGGGTTTCTGTTTGGCCGGGTTGGCGGTTGCACTTTTTTTCATAGTACTGCCGCGTTTGGGTGGTGATGCGATATTGGGATTGATTTTTGGCAAGGATGCCAGCTTATCTCTAATAAACTCTTCCAAAGAAAGCTATGGTCCTATGATTGAGTCATTACTGGGAAATGACTTGCTTGGTAGGGCGGTAGTATTCGGTTTGTGGGCATTTGTGGGGTTGTGTACATTTGTGCTAATTACTACTGCAATGAGTTTTATTGGTGCTGCGGACGAGCAGAGACGCGAAATGACTTATGTTCATGGCAACAAAGACTCACTAATACGCAACGATTTAATTAGTGTAGTCTATAGGTTGGGTATTGCGGCACTATGGGCCGGTACTTTGGTACTTTTCATACGGTACATATTGAGTTATTTCGCAGTGACTGGGTTTGTGGCGTTTGGCGGTGGAAGTCTAGTTGACTGGGTATTATTTGGGGTTGCTTCATCTATGGTCTGTGTTTTTATGCACGTACAGGTTGTTTTTGCCCGGTTAATTGTAGGTAAAACAAGACTGTGGAACGAATAAAGTATGCTAAAATATAGCTAATGGATAAACAGGGGTAATTTAGGGATGTCGCCACTAATTATAATCGGAATAATTGTAGTCGTAATCGCGATAGCTGGCATAGCTATGTACAACAGCTTGGTAAAGCTAAATGTACGCGTGGAAGAGGCCTGGAGCGATATAACTGTCCAGATGAAGCGTCGGCTTGATTTGATTCCTAACATTGTAAATTCAGTCAAGGGTTATGCCAAACATGAAGCTGAAGTACTGCAGAATATTGCCAAAGAACGAGCCGGTACAGTGTCTGGTCAAGGATCCGTGCAGGATGCTGCCCAGACTGAGAATATGCTCTCAGGAGCACTTAAAAGCTTGTTTGCTGTAGCAGAAAGCAATCCAGACCTAAAAGCTAATCAAAACTTCTTGCAACTACAGGCTGAACTAGTGGATACAGAAGACAAAATCCAAGCCGCGAGACGATTTTATAATGGTAGTGCACGTGATCTTAATATTAAGATCAAAACGTTTCCGACTAGCTTGTTTGCCGGTATGCTTGGTTTCAAAGTTCGTGAGTTTTTTGAAGTAGAAGTAGAAGAAGCAGCAGCAGTTAATAAACCAGTAGACGTCAAGTTTTAGTAAAGTCTAGGCAGTAGCTAATGTATAACCAAATTGCGGCAAATAAACGCAAAACAGTGTTTATGATGATTTTGTTCATCGCCCTTGTGGTTGGGATGGGCTGGATATTTGCCCAGTACATTGGAGAACCTTCCATAACGCCATTTGTATTTATCGGAGCTGCGGTCTATGTCTTTGTAAGTTATCTAAGTGGGTCAAGGGTGGCGCTAGCTATGAATGGAGCGCACGAAATTAAGAAAAGCGACAATCCACGGCTATGGCGAATTGTAGAAAATCTTGCCATCACCGAAGGACTGCCTATGCCAAAAGTTTATATAATGGATGATCCCGCTCCGAATGCTTTTGCTACTGGCAGAAATCCTCATACTGCCGCTGTTGCTACTACTTCTGGGTTACTGGAAGTTATGAATGATAGAGAGTTGCAGGGAGTAATGGCTCACGAACTTGGGCATGTAAAAAATTACGACATACGAGTTTCCACCATAGCCTTTGCGCTCGTTGCGATTATAAGCATAATCGCCGATGTGATGTTGCGTATGACCTGGTTCCGGGATGATGGTGACGAAGATAGTAGTTCTAGTTTGTTCTTTATTATTGGAATTGCTGCAGCGATTATAGCTCCGCTAATTGCCTTACTGATTCAGATGTCGATCTCTAGGCGTCGCGAATACCTCGCAGATGCCACCGGAGCACTTGCTACGAGGTATCCGGAGGGCTTAGCAAGCGCTCTAGAAAAAATTGGCCAATATGGTAGTACTCTCAAACGTCAAAATGCCTCAACTGCCCACTTGTTTTTTGCTAACCCCTTAAAAGGGCGAAGTTTTGCCAACATGTTCAGCACTCATCCTCCCGTAGCAGATAGGGTGAAAAAATTACACGAAATGGGTAGTAATGCCTGAGAAAAAGTCCAAAGTCCAAAGTCCCAAGTTCAAAGTGAACAAAACTCGGAAGATTAAACAGCCAGTTTATAAATCTTTTCGTGTAAGTAAAACAATAAAACAAACCAAGCCACCGCTAACTGGCGCCTTTCGTCTAATGATTGGCTCTGTGCGTCTACTGGTCAACAAATGGCGGCTTTTTGGTGGCATAGTTCTGGTTTATTTGATTCTGACCGTTATATTGGTCAAAGGATTTGGGGTTAGCAGTGACATAGCTCAGCTGAAAGCAACTGTCTTAGAACTATCCCAGGGGAGTACTGCCCAACTGGCAGCTGGACTGACTTTGTTTAGCGTTTTGCTAGGAAACGCGAACAGTACGGCTAGTGACGTGGCGGGGGCATATCAATCGATGTTATTGATAATTGTTAGCTTAGTACTAGTTTGGGCCTTACGTCAGACTTTAGCTGACAAAAAGCCTGCTATAACCGTACGCGACGGTTTTTATAAAGGTCTATACCCGCTTGTTCCGTTTTTGTTGGTACTAATGGTTATTGGTTTACAGCTTTTACCGCTAGTGTTTGCTAATTTTTTATATGGTGTAGTTTTTGTTGGTGGTTTAGCCGTGACGGCTCTAGAGCAAGGTCTTTGGGGTTTGCTGATTGGTCTCTTGGTCTTACTGACGATGTATATGATAACTTCTTCAGTTTTTGCACTATATATCGTTACCTTGCCAAACGTAAGACCCATGCAGGCGCTTCGATCTGCACGTGATTTAGTTCGCTACCGTAGGTGGGTAGTTATGCGTAAAGTTTTGTTTTTACCGGTGGCGCTACTTGTCGCTTCGGCGTTATTAGTGGTACCAATTATTATCGTTTCACCAGCTTTAGCAGAATGGGTGTTCTTTGGGCTTAGTATGACTGGTCTAGCTGTAGTACACAGCTATTTCTATCATCTTTACAGAGAGCTGATTGTATGACCTCCCTAAATGATGTACGACAACGTGTCTTAAAACTGCGTGAGCTAATAACAGACTATAGATATCACTATCATGTTCTCGATGAGTCAATTATGAGCGAAGCAGCCGCAGATAGCTTAAAGCATGAGCTGACTCAGTTAGAAGCACAGTATCCAGAATTTGTGTCTGCCGATAGTCCGACCCAAAGAGTTGCCGGCCAGCCCTTACCGGGTTTTTCACAAATACAACACAGTCAGCGTATGCTTAGCCTAAACGATGTTTTTGATGGCGATGAACTTGAAGCTTGGGTGAAACGTATGCAAAAATTAGCACCCAATCACAGTCCGGAGTTTTTTGTAGATTTGAAAATGGATGGCTTAGCCTGTGCACTCCATTATGAAGATGGAGTTTTCGTAAGAGCCGTAACCCGGGGAGATGGTTTTGTCGGTGAAGATGTAACTAATAATGTCATGACTATAGATAGTGTTCCCACGAAGCTCAGGAAAAACAAAAAGTATTCAAATATGCTAAAAGGCAGAACAGAAGTCCGTGGTGAAATAGTTATGTACAAAACTGACTTTGATGCTTTGAATAAAACCCGCTCAGAAGCCGGACAGCCACTGTTTGCAAACCCACGTAATCTTGCGGCTGGTACTATACGACAGCTAGACCCAAGGCTGGTAGCGGCTCGCCCACTACGTTTTAGGGCCTGGGAGTTACTCCGTGATAATCCAGTGGAAATTCCCACCCACGGCGCAGTTTACGAATCCTTGAGAGCTTTAGGCATACCAGTAAATATGCAAGCCACAGTACTCAGTGATGTGGGCGGAATTATCGAATTTGCCAGTTTATGGGAAGAAAAACGTGCATCACTGCCCTTTTACACTGACGGCTTAGTTATAAAGCTAAATGATCGTAGTGTCTATCGTCAACTAGGTAATGTGGGCAAAGCTCCTCGTGGTGCTGTTGCCTATAAGTATCCTGCCGAACAAGCGACAACAATCGTAAAAGATATTGTAATTAGCATAGGCCGTACCGGTGCAGCCACGCCCGTTGCTGTGTTTGACCCTGTTGTGGTAGCTGGCAGTACGGTTCAGCATGCTAGTTTGCATAATGCTGATGAAATTGCCAGAAAAGACATAAGGGTTGGTGACACTGTAATTATTTATAAAGCCGGGGATATAATTCCGCAGGTTGAGCAGGTTTTATTAGAGCTACGCCCTAAAACTGCAAAAACTTTTCTAATGGAGCCGGAGCTAAGGAGACAATACCCGGAACTAGAATTTGAACGACCAGAAGGTGAAGCTGTTTACCGCGTAAAAGGTGCAACTGGTCCTTTGCTACTAAAACGTTCTCTTGAGCATTTTGCTAGCAAGGGTGCCCTCGATATCGATGGCTTAGGTGAAAAAAACGTTGAGGCGCTTGTAGATGCTGAGTTAGTACATGACTTGGCGGATATATACACGCTTAAACAAGAACAGTTACTAAAACTTGAGCGTTTTGCCGACTTATCTGCTAGCAATCTAAAAACTGCCATTAGCTCGGTTAAAAAACCGCCATTACCTCGATTTATCTTCGGGCTTGGTATACGTCATGTAGGGGCTCAAACCGCTATAGATCTAGCAAATCATTTCAGGCGACTAGACAGTCTAGGAACGGCCACTTACCAAGAATTAAAAAACGTAGAAGGTGTCGGTGAAATCGTTGCTGAATCAATCTTGGCCTGGTTTGCCGATGAAGATAATGAAAAGCTGTTAGCAAAATTCCGTAAGCTTGGTGTTTGGCCTCAAGATTCTAGTGTCATAAACGGTAAGCTCAGTGGTAAAAAATTTGTTATCACTGGTACTCTAAAACAGATGGGTCGTGAAATTGCTGCCGAAAAAATTAGGAGTTTGGGTGGCACGTTTCAATCTGCGCTTGGAAAAGACACGGATATTCTAGTCGTTGGTGAAAATGTCGGTGCCAGCAAGCTCGCCAAAGCCAAGCAATATGGTACTCAGAACATGAACGAAGATGAATTTTTGCGGACTATAAACAACTGATTATGCATATTTACTCGTCAAGGATAAAATACTAAGCATGTGGTTAAAGAGAAAACATAAAGGAGCCTACGGTCAGCGGCATCTCAAGATACACAGAATTGGTCTATTTCTTTTAGGCTTTGCAGTCATTGGCGGTGGTGTTATGTTGCTAAAAAGTAGCGCTACAACCGGTTATGTCGCATATCCACCCCACCTCTCTTCTTGTGTGTCAGTAACGCCAAGCAAGACATTCGTCCTTCCAGGCCAAAAATTTACAGCAGTTGTAGTCATGAAAAATGTAGGCACATCAACTTGGGGTCCATCTGGGGCCTTTATTATCGATGAGGTCAATAACGGAGTTGAGACGAATAATTGGAAAGCGCAACCATTGCTTATGACGTACGATGTTGGTCCAGGTGGGACTGCGACATTTAACCTGACGCTTACGGCACCTTCAACCCAAGGCTTCTATCACTTCAATTGGTCGATGGCAATTCTCTACAACGGAATATTAAAGGGAGGTTGTACCGGTAGGCAGATTATTGTCGTCAATCCACCAGTTGTATCACTAAACGTCAACAATCAAGCCAGTAACATTTCAATTACACAGGGTTCTGGTTTGACACTTAGCTGGACTGCGACCAATGGACCTACTGCTTGCACGGCATCAGATAGTTGGTCAGGGGCAAAATCACCGCCTGCCGGTGGAACCGAAAACCGAACTGCCGATACAGCAACGCCTGGTACCAGAGTTTATTCTTTGCAATGCACTAACTATGTTGGTACCAGTACCAAGATTTCACGGTCGGTAGTAGTTAACCCCGCACCGGTAAGTCCAGCTCCGCCTGGTACTAAGCCACCAGCTTCAAATCCTCGCCCTCCGGCCAGTAGCACTTCCGTACCACTGGTATCGACTGATACAACTCCACCAGCTGCACCGACCAATTTTCAAGCCAATTATAGCGAAAGCTTAGTTAATCTGAGCTGGGACTCTGCAAATGCCGATCAGGGTGTTAAAAGTTATGAGCTGGAGCGCTCTACCGATCAGAGTCAGTGGCAGAGGCTTGGAGATACTATAACCGATACGGTATTTACTGATTCGGACATAAAATTTGATACAACCTACTACTATAGATTAAGGGCTATTGACGGTTCCACAAATGCTTCGTCAAACTCTTCTACACAGGTCACCACGGGTGGATTCGAACCCAATATTAATGCCGGTGATGAGCTTAGCCTAACAAGTGACGATGGTGTGGCTAAGGTCACGATTCCGTCAGGAGCAATAGATGGAGTTGCGTCTTGTAATTTATTAAGTAGTGAGTATCTGGCTCCGAACCTAAAAGATTACAGCTCAGTAACTGGGCCATATGAACTACTATGTAAATTGGCTAATGGTGATCGGGTAACAGTATTTACAAAACCTGTATCTGTCCAAATAACATTGAGCAAATCACAAAAGAAGCAGTACTCAGCAATAAAGGCCTATACATGGTCTTCTGATTGGCAGGAGGTAAAAGACTTATCAGAAGACAATAGCTTTGCATTAGGCGAATCGAGCGACTTCGCCATACTGGGAAAAACTAAAAGCACGCCTCTCTGGCAAAAAATACTTGTAATCATATTAATCTTAGCGGCAGTCATTGGCGCTGGACTGATAGCATTAAAGCAAATATATTTCTGGCGAGTTCGCAAACAAATAAAACGGCAAAATCAAGACAGCTATAACAAAGAGCGAGGCTATTAAATAGCTTAAGCTCTGCACGCACGAATAAAAAGCCCCTAAACGGGGCGCTTTATTTGGTGGAGATACAGGGACTCAAACCCTGGACCTCTGCTATGCCATAGCAGCGCTCTAGTCAACTGAGCTATATCCCCAAACAAACTTATAATATCAGCGTTTGACTCAACATCAAGCCTAATAAGGCAGGTATGCGTATGTCTGGTACAATAGAGTAATGTCAAAATCAATCAGTTCGAAATTCACAATGGTAAGAGTTATTATGGTAGTTGGGTTTGTTTTGTTGGCAGTCAGCTTCGTTGGTTGGTGGTTAAAGGTTTACAACAGTCCAGCAAATGTGTTTGACCGGATGATAGCTACTAGTTTGGCTAGCCCTGCCGTGTCTAAAAAGATACAACAGGATGACGAATCCCAAAATCTTGATCAAACCACGGTACTTGTAACAGCGCCAGATCAAATTGTGCAATCCGACACTGTTTTGGTACAAGTGCTTGATTCAGATACAAGTATTTCAACCGAAACAATCGCTACTCCCCAAGTTGACTATGTAAGGTACACAGGCATAGATACAAATCAGAAAAGTGCCAATGGCGAGGCTTTTGATTTTTCTTCTGTTCTTGGGGTTTGGGGCAAGACTGATGTAAGCGATCCACAGGGTAATGGAGCTCAAGTATTTAACCAGACGGTTCTAGGTGTTGTACCTATTGCAAATGTTCGTCAGCCACTTAGAAAGGCTTTAATAGAACAAATAAAGCGCGACGGTGTATACAAAATAGACGCTTCAAAAGTGGAGCGCAAAACAGTAAATGGCCGTCCAGTGTACTCATACGACGTCACGGTTGCGCCTGTTGCATATGTAACAATGCTCAAAAACTTTGCTCGAAGCATAGGGATTACTCAGTTAGATCAAGTAAATCCCAAACAATACGAAAATAGCGCTCCGCTAAACTTCGTTTTTGACATAGATATTTGGTCTGGTCAACTTATAAAAGTTGCGTATGAGGGCTCAGAACGCACAGAAGAATATAGTGCATACGGCGGACGAAACCAGATAGAAGTACCTACAGATGCAATCAATGTAAGTGAACTCCAGACACGTCTACAGCAAACCCAATAGTTAGGTAAGCCACAACCGTTACTTTATAATTCAAGCCATGCAAGTTGTTGTCCAGAGTTTACTGACACACTATGAAATTACCGGCAAGGGTAAGGTTTTATTGTTGCTTCATGGATGGGGAGACAACTTAAATACCTACGATAAGCTAACGATTGAGTTGGCGAATAATTATCAAATAATTCGACTTGACTTACCTGGGTTTGGACAAACTGAGGCGCCACCCATAGCCTGGAAACTAGATAATTACGCAGGCTTTGTAAAAGATTTCCTGTTAAAGCTTGGAGTTCATGAAATATTTGCTATAGTCGGCCATTCCAACGGCGGTGCACTAGCCATCCGTGCAGTAGCAAGCGGTAATCTAAAAGCAGAAAAGCTTGTCTTGCTTGCCGCCTCAGGAGTTCGTAATACGGCAAGATTAAAAAAAGGGCTCACGAAAGCAGTTGCTAAAACTGGCAAAGTAGCAACCTTTTGGTTGCCAAAAACCACGCGTCAAGGTTTACAGAAAAAGTTTTATGGAACAATCGGTTCTGATTTTCTAGCAGCTCCTCACATGCAGGAAACGTTCAAACTAACTGTGCGCCAAGATATTCAGCATGATGCCACAAAAATCACAATTCCTACACTGCTTATATACGGAGATAAGGATAAAGCAACGCCCGTTGAATCTGTAGGCAGGCGGCTTAGTAGTAAAATTGCTGGTTCACATATAAAAGTCATTCCAAGCGCCGATCACTTTGTGCATCAAGTTGCAGCCAACGAAGTTGCTAAGGATATTCAGGAATTTCTAATATGAAAAGAATACTAAGCTATTTCACACCAAAAACCCCGTGGACATTTGTATATATGTTGCAGCAAGTCGAATATAATCCTTCCAAATTTATTAATTGGATATTTAGTTTACCAAACCTCGGATTAGTTCAAAAACGTGGAGCATTAAAAACTACTAATAGAGTTAAACTTATGCTGATAATTGGTTACGGGGTTTGGCTTGCCTGTATTTTGTACTCGTTATTGCTGGCTCTCAAAGGGTCTATAGGAGCAATAGTAGTTATTCTTATTGTCCCCGATGCCACTATTCTAAGTCTGTACCTAAGCACTGCCGTACTTCAAAGTCTTGTGATAAATCCTTCTCAAAACAGAGAGTTATCCAGTGCAAAAAGTAAAATGGAACAATCAAAAGCTACACGAATTGCAGTGCTTGGAAGTTATGGCAAAACTACTATGAAAGAATTGTTGGTAACGGTACTCTCGGAAGGTAAAAAGATTAAGGCAACCCCAGGAAATAAAAACGTTGTAATTAGCCATGCGCGCTGGGTAAATACAAAGATTGATGGAGACGAAGATGTGCTGGTATTTGAGTACGGTGAAGCAGGTCCAGGTGATATATCCAAATTTGCTAGCTTGAGTAGCCCTGAGATTGCAGTTATAACTGGCATAGCTCCAGCACATATGGATGGTTATCCAAATCTGGAGTCAATTACTCGAGATTTTGCTGCCATAGCAGATACCGTAAAAGATGAAAATATTTTTGTGAAAAAAGCCGAGTTACTTGAGTCAATAAAAGGCAATGTATACGGAGTTACTGGAATTGGTGATTGGCGTGTGAGCGATATCAAGATAGACTTTGCCGGTACGAACTTCACTCTTAGAAACAGTGTTGATTCTTTACAGCTCCATAGTGGCCTACTTGGAGTTCATCAAGTTGGTCCAATCTCAGCCGCGGCTGTTATAGCTAAAAAACTTGGCCTAACGAACAAACAAATCATTGATGGTATGGCTAAAACTCAACCCTACGAACATCGCATGCAACCTCGGCAACTTCACGGTGCTTGGATATTAGATGACACTTATAATGGCAACATTGAAGGAATGAAGGCAGGTTTGGAATTATTGAGCTCACTGCCTGGAAAGCGCAAGGTCTATGTGACGCCTGGCTTAGTAGATCAAGGTATAGAAACAGAGAATATTCACAAACAACTCGGAAGGTTGATTGCACATGCCAACCCAGATAAAGTGGTGCTGATGCAGAATTCAGTAACAAGTTTTATCCAGGTAGGCTTGAGCATTGAGAAGTTTACAGGGGAGGTCACAATTGAAAACGACCCCTTAGAGTACTACACCAATTTAGAGCACTTCTTGGCTGGTGGCGATGTAGTCATGCTTCAAAACGACTGGCCAGATAGCTACATATAGCTAACTGTACTACTTAATTGTACCTACTAATTGACATGTATGTTACAATTTATTCATGAAAACAGTAGCGGTTATTTTTGGCGGTCGTTCCACAGAACATGATGTCTCAATAGTTACCGCTCTTGCTAGCATTATTAAGCCACTTGAATTAACAAAACAGTACAAAGTAGAACCAATCTATATTGCCAAAGATGGTGCGTGGTACTGGGATGAAAAACTAAAAGATATTAACTTATTTAGCTCAGGTCAGATTCAAGACTTTTTGCACAAAACACAATCAGTTAGTGTGCAATTCGATGGGGGCATGACGTTAGTAAAATCTAGCGGAATAGCTGGTCGTAAAACACACCGTAAAATTGATGTAGTATTCCCGGCTATGCATGGTACGTATGGGGAAGATGGCAGTCTTATGGGTTTACTTAGAATGGCAAACGTGCCATTCGTGGGTTGTGATATGGACGCTTCTGCTCTGGCTATGGATAAAGTGCTCGCAAAGCAGGTGGCTGAATCAAGCGGCATACCAGTGGCAAAATATGAGTATCTACAGCGTGATGCCTTCGCTCGCAAATCAGCGGAAATTTTACGGAACATTGAGCAAAAACTGACCTATCCATTATTCGTAAAACCAGCACACCTGGGTTCCTCTATAGGAATTACTCGAGTAATAAATACGACTGAATTACGTAACGCTATTGAAGTTGCGTGCCACTACGATAACAAAGTAATTGTGGAAGAAGAGGTGCCAAATTTAATTGAAGTAACACTGCCGGTACTTGGTAACGAGCAACTCAAGCCAGCATTGTTGGAACGGCCAATGACCAAACCAGAAGATTTCTTTGACTTTGAAACCAAATACATGCAGGGCAGTAAAGGTGGTAAAAAAGGTGGCGGCAAAGGCGTAAAGGGTGCTCAGGGATATAGTGAGCTACCTGCAAAACTAGAAGAAGACCTGTATAAAAAGGCCGAACAAACCGGCTTAGATGTGTATCGAGCTTTGGGTTGTAGTGGTACGGCTCGAGTAGACATGCTCATAGATAGCAAAGCCAACACGGTTTATTTCAACGAAGTAAACCCACTTCCAGGCGGATTGTACGAACATAACTGGCGAGCAGCGGGTGTGAGTAGTGTGGAGCTGGTTCAAACGCTTATACGTCTATCTGAAGAGCGTTTCCAACAGCAACAACAGCAGAACACAGTATTTAGTACCAACTACTTACAGCAATTTTAATATGGTAATAAAAAATTCTTCACATCCTGAAATTATTCGTGGTTTTATTGATCCCACCGAAGAAGATATTCAACAGGCGATGCAAGGCACAGAACTTGAGCGCGAATGGTTTTCAGATGTACTGGGCTTTGAGACCAACGCCGACATTTTGACTGCTTACGAAGCGGGCAAGCTTGTAAAAATAGGTGAAAGTGCAAATTATCGTCCAATTGGTAGGTTTTTAAACCCAGAACTACATGGGACATATCCTCCTTTTTTGCCTTTTGCAGCACATGCATTGCTTGAGGTTGTTAGCGAGCGTTGGCGTCAGCAGGCCAATAAATTAGGCGTACCAGAGGATGTGCGTCTTGCAATTACTTCTATGACACGCTCAATTGCTTACCAAAGAAATCTAGTAGCAGGCGGGAAACTTGCTGTTGAGGATAGTTCTCATACAAAAGTTATTTTTGGGGCTGTTGATGCAGATTTGGGCGGTTATTATCAAGGACTCGGTGATGATGTGACTGCTGTTTCACTCAGAGAACCCAACTTGCAAGCCCCTATCAGCAGACTATTTACTACAGAGCTAGGTGCAGCTCCGGCACACCCAAGATTGTTAGGCCCGGCAGCTTTTGATCCGCGCGTTCCAGAAGCATTATTGCTTGCAACTGCCGAAATTTACGATATCGGCGCAATGAATCGTTTAGAGGAATTTGCCGGGACAGACAACAGTTGTCTGCATATGGTGCCTCACCCCGATTTCATGGATTTCGCAGCCTAGGCCTGTATCTGTTTGACCTCTTGAATCTGTGATACTATTAACGACGTGCAGCGCTATAACCCAAAAGAAATTGAACCCAAATGGCAGGACAAGTGGGAAGAAGACGGTATATATAAAGCGTCTGAAGACTCTTCCAAGCCCAAAAAGTACATTCTAGAATATTTTCCGTACCCAAGTGGTGCTGCCATGCACGTTGGGCATGTTCGCAACTACACCATAGGTGATACGACGGCGCGGTTTATGCGTATGCAGGGCTATAATGTTCTGCACCCAATGGGCTGGGATGCTTTTGGCTTGCCGGCAGAAAACTACGCTATCAAAACCGGAGTGAGCCCGCGTAAAGCAGTAGACGAAAATACAAGCAAGTTCAAGCGCCAGCTTACGCAGATGGGCTTTAGTTATGATTGGTCGAGGGAGATAGACAGTACAGACCCGGATTATTACAAATGGACACAGTGGTTTTTCTTGTTGTTGTTCAAGCGGGGTCTAGCTTATCAAAAAGAAAGTTTGCAGTGGTGGTGTCCACACGATAAAACCGTACTTGCCAACGAGCAAGTTGAAGCAGGACTTTGCTGGCGTTGCGGAAACCAGGTAGAAAAAAAACTACTAAAGCAGTGGTTTTTCAAAATCACCGAATATGCAAACAGACTGCTCGAGGATTTGGATGACTTAGATTGGTCAGAGGGTATAAAGTCCATGCAACGCAACTGGATAGGCAGAAGTGTTGGAGCGGAGATTGATTTTAAGGTAGATGGCTCAAACAAAAGTATAAAAGTTTTTACGACTCGCCCAGACACATTATACGGTGCCACTTTTATGGTATTGGCTCCAGAGCATACTTTGGTGAGTGATTTAACTACGGATAGCGAAGCTGCCAAGGTCCAGGATTACATAAAAAGTTCAGGCTCAAAGAGCGATATTGAACGCCAAGAGACCGATCGTGAGAAAACGGGCATTTTTACTGGTGGTTGTGCCATAAACCCAGTAAACGGTAAAAAAATACCTATATTTATAGCCGACTACGTTTTGGCTGGCTACGGTACTGGGGCAATCATGGCAGTTCCGGCGCATGACGAACGTGATTATGAATTTGCCCAGAAATTTGATTTGCCAATTATAGATGTGGTTGAAAAGCCAAAAGGATTTGAGGGTTGTTATAGCGGCGAGGGTAAAATGATTAACTCTGGCGACTATAATGGTAAATCTTCTCAGGAAGTTCGCGAAAAGATTGTAAAAGATTTGGTTTTGCACAAATCAGCCGAAGAAAAAGTTAATTATAAAATTCGTGATTGGCTAATTAGCCGTCAGCGCTACTGGGGCGCACCAATTCCTATTATTCACTGTCCAAAGGACGGAGCTGTGGCTGTACCTGACGAACAGTTGCCGGTAGTTTTGCCAGAGCTCAAGAGTTTTGAGCCGAGCGGTGATGGGCGGAGTCCATTAGCCAATATTCCAGAGTTTGTGAATACTTCCTGCCCCACTTGTGGTGGTCCCGCGGAGCGAGAAACAGACACTATGGACGGCTTCGCCTGCAGTAGCTGGTATTTCCTGCGTTTTGCTGACCCTCATAACGACAAACAGGCATTTGACCCCTCAAAGGCCAAATTCTGGTTACCGGTAGATGACTATATAGGTGGTGCCGAACATGCAGTAATGCACCTGTTATATGCGCGGTTTTGGACAAAAGTTATGTATGACGAAGGTTTGATTACGTTTGAAGAGCCATTTAAGACTTTGCGGAATCAAGGCATGATACTTGCACCAGATGGCCAAAAAATGAGTAAAAGCAAAGGCAACACCATAGAACCAGACAGTATAATTGACCAAGGCTACGGTGCAGATAGTATACGAATTATGGAGCTATTTCTTGGCCCCTGGAACCAATCTGCTAACTGGAGCGTAGAAGGCATGGGTGGTTCATTCCGCTTTTTGCAACGAATCTGGTCTCTAGCTCAAGAGCATCTACAAGCAAAGGTGGTCGACACGCAAGAGACCAGCAACGAACTTGATAGGGCGGTTCATCGTGTTACTAAACGAGTAACGCAGGATCTAGTAGAACTTGGTTTTAATACGGCCATTGCAGCTCAGATGAAGTTTGTAAATGAGCTGTACAAGCTGAAGCTGTCTGTACCGCTGGGTTCTGAGCAGTGGACTCATTCATTATTGGTTACAATTCAGCTTTTGGCTCCATTTGCACCCCACATTGCCGAAGAGCTTTGGGAACAACTCGGTCAAAAAGGTTCAGTGCATACTAGTGAGTGGCCAAAGTGGGACATTGCGCTACTAGTGAGCGACACAGTAAACATAGTTGTGCAGATAAATGGCAAATTGCGTGCAAATATAGCTGTGGCAGTTGATGCAGATGAAACTTCAGTTATTACTATTGCAGGCTCAAACGAAAAAGTTGCCGGCTACCTAGCCGGTCAGCAAATCAAGCGGACAATCTACGTGCCAGGTAAACTAGTCAATTTTGTAGTCTAGTCTTTGGCAATCTATGGGCTAGGTTGAGTTTTTGTCTCTGGTGCGCTAAAATATAGAGTAAGTTTCAACCGTTAAATTACTAAAGGAGATCAGTTTTTTATGGGTAAACCCAAAAAGCGAACATCTGCACGCCGTACAGGCAGTCGGCGCAGCCACTTAGTTCTAAAGCTGGCTCGTGTAGTAAATGGCAAAAGTCCTGTAAAAGTTTTTACAACCCGCAAAGAGTCTGGTAAGGCTCTGAGCGCGACCGTAAAGACAGCAAAGAAACCTGCAAAAGTCCTATAGCCTGCCCACCCTGGGGCGTATACTAAGACTATAAACGGAAATTAACAATGAGCGCCAATAGACATCTCGGCCGCATAATCGCCCTCCAGACGCTCTATGAGCAGGAGTTTCGGCTTGAATGCAAAGACGAAAAGTTTGACCTCGCTGAGGTTCTCAACCGTAACATCCAGCGCTATCATGAAACGGTAGACGACCGTAGCTTTATAAAGGCGCTGGTAGAAGGGGTTAACAAATACGCTACCGACCTAGACGAGCTATTACGTCCACTTGCGCCCGAATGGCCTATTTCACAAATTGCTCGCATGGATAGAATGGTACTAAGGATTGGCTCTTATGAATTGGTGCACGGCACTGACATTCCGCCAAAGGTGGTTATAAATGAAGCCGTCGAACTAGCCAAAGCCTTCGGTGGCGACAATTCATCCAAATTTATTAACGGTGTACTAGGCACACTACTTAAGCAGTTAGAAAGTACGGCCTCAGCTAAAACCAAGCCAAAGAAAGATAATAAGAAGTAACTATGCAGAGACCAAAACCAATCCAAGGCATAAAGAAATTTGTCACCGATCGTAAGCCAGCTATCAATGAAGTTGTGCGCGAGCCAACTGCTGGTGGCGTTATTTTCCGTCACAATGCCAAAAAAGAAGTTGAAATCTTGCTGATTCAAGACGCCAAAGATCGCTGGACCATACCAAAAGGTCATATAGAAGAGGGCGAAACTGCCAAACAAACCGCCGAACGTGAAATCCGTGAAGAAACCGGGCTGCAAGAGATGAAGGTTCTGAACTGGCTAGGTAAAATACACTTTCGTTACAGACGCGCCACCAGTTTGGTGCTGATGACCACAGAAATATTTCTGGTAAAAGCACTGGGAGACACGGATAATCTCAAGCCAGAAGATTGGATGAATGGGATCAAATGGTTCACTTCTAGTGAAGCATTAGATAAAATTGAGTATGACGATATCGGTAAACTTATACTGCTAGCTATGAAAAAGATTCGTGAACAAAAGTAGACTTTAGATATGCAAGATATTTCCAGCTATCAAAAATATGCCACCGAGACTTTAGGTGTGACATTCAAAGATGTCAATTTATTGCTGATGGCCTTTACTCATCGTTCATATGTGAACGAGCATAAAAAAACCACACACGAACACAATGAGCGGCTGGAATTTTTGGGTGACGCGGTACTAGAACTTATATCTACCGAATATCTCTACGCCAACTACTCTGAGCCAGAAGGAATTCTAACCAACTGGCGCAGTGCACTGGTACGTACCGAAAGTATAGGGGCGGCTGCGGGGCGTTGTGGTTTTGAACCGTATCTGAGGCTGAGCCGTGGTGAAAAGCGTGGTACGGACCGTGCAAGGGCTCAGATATTGGCAAATGCCTACGAAGCGGTTGTTGGAGCAATTTATCTAGACCAAGGATACGAAGCGGCCAAGCAATTCATTCAAAAAACTTTATTAGTTACATTTGAAACCATACTTCAGACCGGTTCGTGGCAAGACCCAAAAAGCCAGTTACAAGAAGTTGTCCAAAGCAAACAAGGCTTTACGCCAGTATACAAAGTTATCAGCGAAGAGGGTCCAGATCACGACAAAATCTTCACAGTTGGAGCCTACATAGATGGTGCACTAAAAGGTCAAGGCACTGGCCCCAGCAAACAATCTGCCCAAGTAGCTGCCGCAGAAATAGCCCTAAAAACCTACCCAAAATAATTATAAAAATAAAAACATTCATGTATCATTGTTGACAACGGGGGTGGTTATCTGTAAAATAGAGCTTCTGTACTTTAATTATTAACAGGGAAAGTGAGAAGTGAATGTTAGTCATTCGTATGCAGCGTACTGGTCGTAAAGGCCACGCTCAATTCCGCGTAGTAGTCCAAGACTCGCGCAGGACCCCAACCAGTGGAAAAGTAGTGGCAGCACTGGGCCATTTTAATCCGCACACCAAAGAAACATCTTTAAACAAAGAAAAAGCCAGTTTTTATCTAGAACACGGCGCCCAGCCATCGGAGCGAGTTGTTCGTTTGCTTAAAAGTGAAGGCGTGAAAATGCCAAACTGGGTTGCAGCACCTACCAAAAAAACAGGCGAAGTTAAAAATGCTGAAAAGCGCCGCAGTACTGCGCCTCCTGCACCGAAAGAAGAAAAACCAGCTGATGAACCTGTACTAGAGACTGAAGCTCCTGTTGAACCAGTTGATTCCGTTCCAGAAGAAACTCTTGCTACAGAACCAGCCAACAAAGAACCCACTACTGCAGCCACTGAAGAGGTTGTAGCTGAGATTACGCCAGCCGAACCTGAAGTCACAGCCGATGAAACGCCAGCCGAAGAAGCCGTCGAATCCGCTGAAGAGGCTGCCGCTGAAGTTCCGGCCGAGCAGGCTGAACCCCAGGTAACGGAAAAACCAGCCAAATAGCTCGACTTACGAGTTTGCTATAATAGTAATGTCTAAAGACGTAACCGGAGGAGTGTCCCATGGATAGCAGTATCGATCAGCAATTTATAGAGTTTGTAGTAAAATCACTGGTCAGTCATCCCGATGACGTCAGCATACAACGCACAATTGATGAAAAAGGTGTGTTGCTCGAGCTAACAGTTAACCCTGAAGATTTAGGTAGGGTTATTGGCAAGCGTGGTGCTACCGCACAAAGTTTGAGAACCCTACTTCGCGCACTTGGTACAAAGAACGACGCTCGTTATAATCTGAAAATTGTGGACAATGGCGATCCCCGTCCGCCACGCGATGATTCAGCTGTCCCTGCTAGCAAACAAGAGAAAGACCAGACAGATACTTCAGAAGACGTAAGCAACGACGTCAGTGAAAAGGAAGAAGCTACTGAAGATCAAGCAGAAGAATCGGTCGCAGACGCCTCAGATGAAGAGACCGACCACAGCGACGCCGTTAGAAAAACCCGAGCTGAACTTGCAGATCTCGATGACCTTGATATATAATCAGACGTAGTCGAAAGACACGTTCTTTTAAACAAAAACAATAATAGCTCTGCGAGCCTCGCATTTGCGGGGGAGCTTTATGTGATAGTAAAAGCCCTACGGGGCTTTTTCTATATCTTGCGTGCTCTTGACAAAAGTGGTATAATCTAACATATTTATGAAAATTCAAGTTATTAGTTTATTCCCAGAGATGTTCCCTGTAGTTCTGGAAACCAGCATGCTCTGGAAAGCCAAAGATAAGGGAATTGTAGAGTATCACTACATAAATCTGCGAGATTTTGGTATAGGCAAACGCAAATCTGTAGACGATACGCCTTACGGTGGTGGTGACGGTATGTTGCTGAAACCAGAACCGATAGTTGCAGCAATAGAACAAGCTAAAAAAAATGATCCTGATGCAACTATTATTTTACCCACTCCACGAGGTAAGCTTTACAAACAATCGAACGCCAAGGACTTAGCCTCTAATGCCAAAGGGCTTATCTTGGTTTGCGCGCGCTACGAAGGATACGATGAGCGAATAACCAAATGGGTTGATAACCAATATTGTGTTGGTAATTACGTGCTGACTGGCGGGGAACTACCAGCAATGACAATTATTGACAGTGTTGTTCGCCTACTCCCAGGGGTGTTGGGAGGAGCAGAATCGGCTGAAATTGAATCTTTCCAGCAAGATGATAAAACTGTAGAATTCCCTCAATACACCCGACCAGAAGACTTCCGTGGTATGAAAGTTCCCAAAGTTTTACTAAACGGCCACCACGCCGAAATAATCAAGTGGCGAAAGGATAAACAAAATGACTGAACTACGAAATGCAGAAATTCAATCAAAACATCGAACTGAGTTTGAAGATATAGCGGCGTGCATAGCAGATGCTTACGATTTTCCAGAGCTTGCAAAATCACCAATTAAGTTTACTCGTCACGAAGATGATGTAAGAGATGATTGTTTTCCCATGAAGCAAGTAGAGTCACGTGAGCCTAAGTTTGAATTTGACGAAAATAGATTTGCCAGATTCGAAAGCCAATTTAATAATATGTTATCAGACATGCCGGTTGCGCGTCGGGGCCTAGACAGAGTCGCCTCACTTTTATTTATTGGTACGGCAGTAGTTAGGCCAATTGTCCAGTATGAACTATTCGAGAAACACGGACAAGGAAACCCCCGGCATATACAGGCACTGGCTCATTTTTATAAAGATAGAAAGGACATTTCCCAGATGTTTGTTGATATATTTGGCCAAGACCCTGAGGGGCCTCTACACCACTCACTAGGAGATGAGTTTACTGACGAAAATATGATGACCGTAAATGGTCAGCGCGTATCACTTTCATTTCTATATGGCGGACTTCGAAGAGATACAGATAAGATTTTGTTTGGTGAGCTTGTCGCCGATAGTCGGGAGGTAATAAGAACAACTATAACTAGAAATAGAGACGAATACCAAGAAGTTGGCAAGCATGGTTTGGGTAGCGATATTGGCGACCAACTTCTACTAGATACAATACCTACTTGGTTGCTTGCACTATCTTGCCCAATTCGCGCAGACAGCTACGGTCATCTAGGCTCAAAAATCTGGCAAGATAGGTTTGACATAGATACTACAGAATTGTTAGGTAGGTTGCCTCGTGAGCTCGGTGGACTTAGTATAGATAAACCAGCTGATATGATGCCATCAGCGTTTACCGGTCAAGTGTGACTGCAAATGCTGCAAATTTCTTCATCGTTATCGTTTTCGGCAGCCCAGCGTTTGCTGGCTAGCTGCCAAGGTTCGTAGTCGTGATAGGCAACTAAATCCGCCAGGGAACGTAGTATCCGGCCTAGCTTGCCATAGATTCGTACTTTGCCCCATAGTACTGCTGCCCAATGGTGTCCCGCTGGGAAGACAAAGATTGGTTTTTTTGCATGATAAGGCTTTGGGTCGGCTTTGTCTGCTAATAACTTAATATGTCCCGCTACAAATTTGCCATCAAACAAGGCAGTTTGGGCCATGCCACTATATGCAGTGTCGGCGTTATCACCAATTACATATACACCCATTTCCGATTGCAAAAACTGATCTACCCTAACTTTGCCATTTTTTGCTAACTGAAAACCCTGTTCACTAAAAAACGAGTTGTTTGCGGTGCCGGCAGTCCAGATTACGGTGTGGCTTCGTATAGGTTTATTGTTTACCATGAGTGAATCGGCTGTTTGTGCCTGCACGGCAGTATTAAGGTATAGTTTTACTCCTACCTTGCGAAGTCTTCTAGCTATGCGCCTTGATACGTCTTTTGGCATATGCGGTACTAATCGAGGAGCCGCTTCAACTAAGTCCACGTGTATAGCTCGTCTGCCCAGTCCATGGTTTTTTGCAATCTGCTTAAGATATGCAGGTAATACGCCTGCTAGTTCTATCCCGGTGGGTCCTCCACCGACAACTACATAATTTAAATCGGGTTTTTGTTCTGTCATCATTTGTTTGTGAAGGTGTACTTTTAGCTCAATGGCATCGGCGTTTGTTTTGATTCCGTAAGATAGCTCTTGCAGTCCAGCTATGCCAAAATAGTTTGTTTTTACGCCGAGCCCTAAAATCAGTTCTTCATAGCCAATAACGTGACCAACTTTGGTTTTAACTGTACGAGCTACGCGGTCTAGAGAAACAATACGATCGTTTATTATTTGTACGCGTTTACCGGCGAATATTTCGATTAGCGGTATAGACGATATCATGCGTTTGCCACCAGTTGCAGTTCGATATAGGGTTGGATAGTAGCGAAAATCAGTATGGTCGGCAACCAAAGTTATCTGAAAACGATTATCTTCGGCAAGCTCCAAAGCGGCTTTAATACCACCAAACCCACCCCCTACAATAACAATCCGATGTTTAGCCATTGTGTATCTGTATTAAAGCCTTATGTTTATTGGTCTGATTGTACCATAACGCCTGTGATTCGGTCGGCTATTTATGGTAAGCTAAAGCAATATGAATAATCACAAAAAGGCACTACTAGCTGCTGGGTTTGCTGGTGAGATAGACGACTCACCAGAGACTAGAGATTTTTACAGTCACGATGCTAGCATGTTCGAGCTTGTACCCGAAGTAGTTATATTTCCAAAAAGCTCAGAGGATGTAAAAAAAGTAGTAAATTATGTTTGTGACATCAAGAAAAAGAAAAACCAACACGTATCTCTAACTGCACGTTCTGGCGGTACATGTATGAGCGGTGGATCAATAAATCAGTCGATCCTAATGGACATGACTAAACACTTCAATCAGATCTTTGATGTAACGCCTATTTCGGGACATGCTCAGCCTGGTGTGTATTATCGGGATTTTGAAGCCGAAACACTAAAGCATAATGCACTCATGCCCAGCTATCCTGCGAGCCGGGAACTCTGTACCATTGGCGGTATGGTAGCCAACAATTCTGGTGGCGAAAAATCTTTAGAATTTGGCAAAACTGAAAAGTTCGTTACGGAACTTAAGGTAGTTTTTGCGGATGGGAATGAATATACTGTCAAGCCGCTGACAAAACAAGAACTATATGTCAAAATGGCTCAAAATGACTATGAGGGTGATATATATAAAGCAGTTTTTGAATTGTTAGAGGCTAATTACGAAGAAATCAAAGCTGCAAAACCGAAAGTCAGTAAAGATTCAACAGCATATCATTTATGGGATGTATGGGATAGAGATACTGGTATATTCGATCTAAACCAAGTGATAATTGGATCACAAGGCACCCTGGGTATCATCACCGATATTCATTTCAGACTCGTTCTGGCACCTAAATATTCCGGTACATTAGTTGTTTTCCTGCGGCACATAAACAACTTGGGTGAGCTAATAAATAAAGTACTTGAGCATAAGCCTGCAACGTTTGAAGGTTTTGATAACTATACGCTAATGCTAAGTTTCAAACTATTCTTCTACTTCAGAAAGACACTAGGTTGGTGGGGTATGTTGAAGCTTGGCATACAGCTCATACCGGATGCACTGAAATTATTCCGGGGTATACCGAAGATGGTACTACTTATAGAATTCAATGATCAAACGCAAGCAGAGGTTACGGAGAAGGTTCGTGTTATGCACGAAGCTTTAAGGCCATTCGGTCACGACGCGTTATTTGAAGAAGATGAAACGGCCGCAAAAGCTCAAAAGTTTTGGATTATGCGTAGAGAAAGCTTTAACCTGCTGCGAAAAAAAGTACATGACAAACATACAGCACCGTTTATTGATGATCTAATCGTACTCCCCAAGTATTTGCAAGAATTTTTACCGGAGCTTAGGCGGATAATTGATAAATATAAATTACTAGCAACAGTAGCTGGGCATATGGGAGACGGAAATTTTCATGTTATACCGTTGATGAAAATAGAAGAACAATCTGAGCGTATGAAATTAGAGCCATGTATGCGTGAAGTTAATGCACTAGTACTCAAGTACGGCGGTAGTTTGAGTGGAGAACACAATGATGGCATGAGTCGTGGTCCGTGGCTACACCAGATGTATTCACGCAATATGATGCGTAATTTCAAGCACTTGAAAAAAACCTTTGATCCAGATAATATTTTTAATCCAGATAAAAAAACTGACGCACATTGGGAGTTTAGTGTCAGTCATATTAGAGAACATTTTTAAGTTACGCTATGCTTGAGTGATGAGTGAAAATATATATACAGAAAAACAGCAATCTATTCTTTTTGATAAAATTACACAAATCTTCGTGCTTGATTTTTAACTTAATTGCTCAAATATTTGGCTCTATGCATCATGGCATGCCTTGAAAAAAGCCGGGCAGATTGGAATCCTCACTACAGCCCTATTCATAGGGATTATCGTCACCTAAGGTGTTGTAAACCACTGGTTTCTATAAACAGCTAAATCAACTACTGACTAAGAATCTATGCTTCGCGATAGTTTGCGACGAACTACCACTATTCCAGCAGTTGTGACTAACAAATAGGCCAAACCAGTCATGCAACTACGTAACAAGCTTGCGCGGAGACTAATTACCAAAGCTGTGCCACTTATAAGCGTGAGGCCAACAAGCCAGCTAGCTAAGCGCACGCCTCTGTCTGACGGAACGAATAATAAATAAAATGTATAGATAATGCTGCTCAGGGCTATCAATACATGTGTCACCAATAACATGGGCTTCAGTATACTACTTATGGCAAATAAATATCAACAGAAATTAGTAGGCAAAAAAGCAATAAAACTACGAGCGATGAACCAAACACGCTCTTACCCCATATGGTGGGAGTAGTAGATTTGAGACGGCTCAGTCCAATCCAAAACCACCACAAAGATATCGTAAGCATGACGACTAAATAACTCACACTCGCTTGGCCGTAAGCAGTTAGCAACATAGTAACGACGGCAAATAGCGGTATGCAAGCCATAATGGTTCGCTGAGTAAACGCCGTCCCTTTGACTACCGATAGTACTGGTATGTTTGCCTTCCGATAGTCGGCACGGCGGTAAAGCGCAATAGCGTAAAAGTGGGGCAGTTGCCACGCAAACATAATAAAAAATAATATTATTGCTGTGTAATCAAGCTGGTTGGTCACAGCAGTATATCCCGCAGTAATAGCTGCCGCACCAGCAATACCCCCCACAAGCGTTCCATGAACCGAGCGCCTTTTGGTATATCCATAGAGCACTACGTAATCAAAAACGGCAACCACTCCAACCCAAAATGTTAGGGCGTTCGTTTGGACTGTGAGAACAACGAATCCCATCGTACCTAAAATTCCCGCAAACAATCCAGCGCTTCTCAGGGATATCATCCCCGTTACGAGTGCTCTCTGTTGTGTCCTTTCCATTTTCACATCAATATGTCTATCTATCATGTTATTGAGTACGCAAGCCGATGCGATTACCAGTGTAATTCCTAATAGCGTGAATGCAAGGAGCCTTAAATTCGGGTTATCGCGAGAGGCAAATAAAAAACCAGCACTGCCCGTTATTACGTTAGCACGGATAATACCGGGTTTTACCAGTGAGTAATAAGATTTAATGATGTTTATATTGAGTGCTATTGGTTCATTCTTTCGTTGTTAATAGTGTTGTTATACTACACTCTTTTTGAGAATCTATGATTGTTTTGTTCTTCCAGATTGGAGATAATATATGGCATCAATGATCACAATAACGACAGATCCGAATAAGTTTTTTTATACATATCTATACTGCGAAAGTATGCCAGAGTGAAAGGCATGAATCGTCGTTGACGATTAACTATGAAAAAAGGTATATGGTCAGTCGACCCATTGGCGGGCTCGTAGCCAAATCACATGTTATAGTTATTATTATGATAATGGTTATGTTGTAATGGAGTCAGGTTAGTGCCAGCAAAAAACAGAAAAAAGCTTGGCCTGGGTTGGGTAATATTGATAGTAATTGTTTTATTGGTAGGCTTGTTTTTGTTAATCAGAAGATTCCTATACGGTCATAATATAGTGCTCTTTAACCCCCAGGGTCATATTGCTCGGGAGCAGTATAGTCTAATGATTTATACCATAACTGTTTTATTTGCGATTGTCATACCCACAGTTTTACTGGCATATTTTATAGCTTGGAACTATAGAGAGACAAACGCAAAAGCAACTTATGCCAAGACAGTTCATGGCGGTAAATTACTTGTGCTAACTATGTGGGCAGTCCCAACGATAATTATGCTTATACTAGCCAGTGCCATGATACCTGCTACACATAATTTAGCACCACAAAAATCAATTGCCGCTGAAGTTAAACCGCTCACTATCCAGGTTGTAGCAATGCGCTGGAAATGGCTGTTTATCTACCCTGAGCAGAATATTGCTACTGTCAACTTTGTTCAATTCCCAGTAAATACTCCAGTAAGATTTGAACTAACCGCTGACGAAGCACCAATGAGTTCGTTTTGGATACCAAATCTTGGCGGTCAGCTTTATGCTATGACTGGTCATAGCAACACGCTGAACCTTATGGCAGATATATCAGGCGATTTCCCGGGTAGCTCCGCCGAAATAAATGGCGCCGGCTTCGCGGGGATGAAATTTACAGCGCGTGCCAGTAGTGCTGCAAACTTCGAACTTTGGGTTCAAGAAGTAAAACAATCTCCTGAAGTGCTAGATACCCTAGCATATGAAAAACTCCTTCTGCCAAGCAAAAACAATTCGGTCGCACACTACTCAGCTTCTGATATAAACATATATGAACAGGTGTTTTCGAAATACATTAGATCAAATAAAGGACAAGAGCACCACCGATGAAAGAATTTTTAATCGGCAACTTGAGCTGGAAAGCACTTCCTCATGAATGGCACACCATAGTGGGTTCACTGTCATTTATCCTGTTGGCATTGGTCATAATAATTGTCATCACGCGCACTAAGCGTTGGAAATGGCTCTGGAATGAGTGGCTGACATCTGTTGATCCAAAGAAGATTGGAATAATGTATTTCATAGCAGGTGGGGCTATGTTGCTCCGTGGGGGATTCGATTCACTAATGATTTGGCTGCAGCAAGCTATGTCTGTTGATGGTTCACAGGGTTATCTGTCTGCGCAACATTTTCAGGAAATCTTTACAGCCCATGGAAACATTATGGTCTTTTTTGTGGCTATGGCGTTCATCTTCGGGCTTATAAACTATATTGTACCACTTCAGATCGGCGCTCGTGATTTGGCGTCACCATTTCTGAACACACTAGGATTTTGGCTATTTATTGGCGGTATTATCATGGTGAATATGTTTTTCTTCTTGGGTGGGGAATATGCGGCTACTGGATGGCTGGCAGTTGCCCCATTGTCCGGGACAGAATTTAGCCCTGGGGTAGGTGTGGACTATTGGATATGGAGTCTAATGATATCTGGTATTGGGACTACGCTCGGGGCAATTAACTTTATTATGACTATTCTGAAAATGCGTGCTCCAGGTATGACTATGATGAGGATGCCTCTGTTTACATGGGGCTCACTGTGTAGCATGCTGATGGTGGTATCAATATTTCCATTACTTACTGCCACACTGTTCCTCGTATACTTTGACCGAGCTCTTGGTACGCACTTTTTTACAACCATAGGCGGTGGAGACCCCATGATGTATACAAACCTGATATGGATGTGGGGACATCCAGAAGTATACGTTTTGGTGCTACCGGCATTTGGCGTGTTTTCTGAAGTAGTAAGTACTTTTAGCCGTAAACCAATCGCTAGTTATAAATCAGCTGTCTGGGGGATGATTGGCGTCTCGGCATTGGCTCTTTCTGTATGGTTGCATCACTTCTTTACCATGGGTGCGGGTGCAAATGTGAATGCATTTTTTGGTGTTATGACTATGGTGATTGCGATACCAACATCTGTGCTCGTATTTAACTGGATAGCCACTATGTACAAAGGCCGAATACGCTTCGATACACCAATGTTGTGGTTTCTTGGATTTATAGTGGTTTTTGCCATTGGTGGTATAACCGGGGTAATGCTAGCAGTACCTCCTGTTGATTTTCAGCTACACAATAGTCTGTTTCTAGTAGCACATTTTCATTCCACAGTGATAGGTGGAGTGCTTTTTGGCATCTTCTGCGCACTGGCATATTGGTTTCCGAAGTTTGCTGGGTTCAGGCTAAATGAACGGATTGGTCGGTATGCTTTTTGGTGTTGGATGATTGGTTTCTGTATGTCATTTCTGCCTATGTATGTATTAGGATTTATGGGGGCAACAAGAAGATTGGATCACTATGATTCATCTACTGGTTGGCAACCGCTGTATATAATGATGCTAATTGGCGGAATTATTATCGCAATTGGTGTGGCTTTGCAGGTAGCCCAGATACTGGCAAGCTTTATTGAAAAGAAGCGGCTCAGGGACGTGACTGGTGATCCTTGGGATGGTTCGTCTCTGGAATGGGCAACTCAATCACCACCACAATTTTATAATTTCGCCACAATCCCAACGGTTACTTCTCGAGATGCATTTTGGGAAATGAAGCGTCGTGGTTTACCAAAGCCTACCTATCAAGATATCCATATGCCTAAAAATACTGCAGTGGGCATCTATATTTCTACATTTGCTACTTTGGCATGTATGGGTTTTGTATGGGATATTGTGTGGCTGATTGTAGTGTCTGGCATTGCCATAATAATTGTTTTTATCAGGCGTGGGTTTGATGAAGAACCGGAATACGCGCTGACGGCCAGTGAAGTACAGCGTTTAGAGGAAGTAAGGGCAAAGAAAACCTTATCATACGGTCCTGTCAAAGATATCGATTCAGACGAAGACATGGGGCTAGTGGAGCTTATGAAAATAGTACTTACGTTCTTTCGGGATGTCATAAGGAAAAAACGGTGGCGCATATGGTAGTGCCACACCAGTCCAAAGATCACGAAGCAGAATCTGATGAGCGAGTGATGTTTGGTTTCTGGGTGTATTTGATGACAGATCTTTTGATGTTTGCGGTCCTGTTTGCAGTATATGCCGTGCTGCACAATAGTACTGTAGGCGGAGAGACCGGGCGTGAACTTTTTAGTCTTCGTTTAGCACTGACTGAAACGTTGCTTCTACTTACTAGTAGCTTTACCGTAGGAATAGGCATGATTGCGGCTCGGCGAAGGAATAAGACACAAACAATCCTGTGGTTTGGTGTTACATTCTTGCTAGGTTTAGCATTTTTGAGTGTAGAACTTTACGAGTTTGCCGAGCTGATACGCGAGGGTCATACCATGCAAACAAATGCTTTCCTGTCATCGTTTTTTGTATTACTAGGAACCCATGGTCTACATATAACAGCTGGATTACTTTGGATGGCGGTCACAATGGGTTATATAGTCAAAAGAGGGATTAATTCACACATGTTAAGGAAGTTGGCTATGCTGAGTCTGTTCTGGCACTTCCTGGATATTGTCTGGATATTTATCTTTACGATTGTATACCTAGGAGCTTTTGTATGAGCGATATTTCTCATAAAACAAGTGGCAAGCCGAATAGTGAGCAGGGGACTCTAATATCTTACGTAGTTGGTTTTATATTGTCTTTGGAATTCACTTTTTTGGCATACTGGTTTGTCATGAACCAAACCTTTTCGGGTTCGACACTGCGGGCAACGATTATTGGTTTGGCATTGTTACAAATGATTGTTCAGATAGTCTTCTTCTTGCACTTGGGACGGGGACCAAAACCAAGATGGAATTTGTACTTTTATATGGCGACAGTATTTTTGGTTATGGTTGTGGTAGGTGGCTCGGTAATGATAATAAATAATCTGCACTACAATATGTCGCCGTCGGACAAAATAAAGAAGATTGCAAACAATGAAGGCATTTACCAAGTAGGGGGCAAGCAGACCGGCGCCTGTCAGGAGACTAACGCAAGTCACAAAATTACGATTAGAGACGGCCAAGTAATTCCTTTGAATACCGATGCAAACAAGTGTGACACCCTGACATTTATAAACGAGGATGCTTCACGACGAGAAATTACTTTTGGAACACACCCTGATCACGACATCTATGCCGGAGAAACTGAACTGTTGGTCAAAGCGGGTCGGAGCAAGACAGTAACGCTTTCCGATGCTGGTACATATGTATTCCACGATCATCTAGATCCAGATACAACAGGCTATTTTACCGTTTCCCCATAATCAGTTGGAAATGATTCAAAAGGCTTAGTTGTTTAACGACTATGTATCTAAGAATTATTTCCAGCTGATTATGAGGACGGCGCAGTAGGGTAAGTAATCTAGCCAGCAGTTCTTCGAACGCAAAAGGCTTTGCCAGATAATAGTCGGCGCCTGCGTCTAGACCGTTTACCCAGTCACGCACACTGTCTCTTGCAGTGAAAAGTAAAACAGGCGTATGTATAGCATCATCACGCGCCTGTCTCACTACATCTAGACCTTGTTTCCTGGTAACATGCGATCTAATATAACCAAATCATATGGCTATGTTGTGTTCATCTTCTACAACTAAAATCCTCATACCTATATATTATGCGCCGAAGACTGAAACAAAGCTGAGAAATACTAAAGACCCGAGTCAGTCTCGCTATTTTTAAACCGAATTATTATGGACAATATGCCAGCGATTATAAAGAATACGGCACAATAAAATCCAACTTCTATATATAGCTCGGCTTTATAGCCTTCGTTGAAAAAGTCTACAAAATATTTTACTGCTGCCAAAGAGTAAGCCACCGTACAAAGCGTGGCAGTCAAAAACAGAGCAGTCCTACTAAGCAACAGTGCTGAGACCACTATAGGTATGCTATACAACATCACCGCCCGCGAGGCCATACCTCTTTGTGTATAAATGTTGAATGTTGCAAAGGCTATGTCCAGTAAGATAACAAAATATATAAGCTTGCGGTAATAGTTACTGTTCGTCGCGGCGTTTCTGGCCAAATACCAAATAATCACAATCCCAGCCAACAAAATAGCGTTCATGGTCCAGCGTTGCAATACCAACGTTGGCGTAGTTAGGTGGGTTGCATCAGCAGCAATGATATACGCAGTAAATAATGCTACTAACATAAACTGAACGCGGCAGACGCGTATTAGGCCCGTCTGAAGCCAATCAATAAAAGTAACTTTTCTTTGCTTAGGCATGTTAGCACCAGTCAAGCATGCGGTTGAGGGTTATGTCAATCGGCCATCGAACTTTGCTTTGAGATTGTATAAAACAAAATATAAAATAAGTTGCACAATATACTCTGAGAAACATACGTCAAACAAATACTCAGAAAATATAATTGAGTGGAGTATACTAGCTGCAATTTACTAGACAAATTTAACGTAAGCGGATAATAGTTTCTTGTTCGGCTTTGCTAGCAGCCTACGACCGGAAGATATTATCGAATTGTAGTAGATATGCTGAAATACTATGATTGAAGTCTAAAACAGGTTAATATATAGACATAAGAGACATAAGATGAA
>CAZQZT010000004.1:0-52497 GCA_964597925.1 uncultured Candidatus Saccharibacteria bacterium | reverse complement strand
GCGTAAGGAGTATTGACATAAAACGATATAGTTGTATAATGTTATTATGAGTCAGCAAATCGGTGGTGAAACCCTGGGAAACACTCAGGAGTATTATCAGTCTCAATATCGTGATGCCAGAAATGTTTTGGCTCGATTTGCTATGTATAGTTTAGAGCTGTGTAATGAAGGCGAAAACCCTTTTGACCAAGAATTAGAAATTGTTACGGGTTTTTATGGGCTAGAACTTTCATTGGATGCAACTATTTTAGATATGGGTACTTCTGACGCGCATTTTATAGATTATTTAAACGTGAGTGGATTTAGGGGAAAATTAATAGGAAGTGACCCAAACTCCGACCAGTATAGAAAAATGGTACTTAGGGATAGTTCTGTTGCAGCCACAGAAAGACGAAAACAGTTAGCATGGTTGGTTTTTGCCGATTTACCAAATGAATCGATAGAATCGTTGATATTGTATGACGATTATACAGACACTAACGTTCATAAATTGCTCATCAGAGCTAATGCCAACAACGTACCCATTCGTGATAAAACGGTTGACGCATACGTAGCAAACAACATGCTATACCATCTGACAGATATCGATGGAGCACTCATCGAAGCTAAAAACACACTTACATCAAATGGTAAATTTGTGGCCTCAACAAGCGGGAAATTTAACAAACACGAACACAGAGAAGATGAAGTTTATATAAACAGACGCATAGCAGAGATTACGGATTCTGTTAGTCTGCCACCACTCAAAATGAATGATGGCTTTACGACCGAAAAAGCAAGGTTTATGCTTCCAAAACATTTTAACCATGTTTATTTGCTCAATCATGACGGCGTGTTGCTGGTCAGGGACGAATTGAGCAAATCAATATACAGAAATTCACTATATTCTATGTATGATCAATTCGATCCACTGCCTGACAGGGAATTATTTGAATCATTAGTAGACGAGGTGATTTCCAATATCGGCGAAGAAGGCAAGCTGATTAGGGTCAGCCGGTCTGTGGCTTTTTGTAGTGACACTGAGCTAGAAGGTTTAGATATGCAAAGATACGAAAAGCTAGAAAAGGCCGTTTAAGCTTCGTTGCGCTTGCGGAAGACAAAGTACCAATAGCCTGTGCCAGCTGCCAAAAGCACCGCTAGACCAGCTATGGTGTAGTTACGGGTTCGGTTTCTATTATTGTCAGTAGTTTTTGCGCTAGCCCCCAATACGTCACCAGGTTTTGTGTCGTTGGCTTGGTCTGCAGCATTTTCCCCAGCATTGGTAGTAGCACCTTGAACTTGACCAGCTGCAACAGGAGCAACAACTTGTGCGCCACCGCCACCCTGACCGCCACCAGCAGCGTTATTTACGAATACTGTAGTTACGCTAGGAGCAGGACCATCAACAACCTGCACAGTTTTGGTTTCTTCCCGTGTTTGTGTAGTGGGGTTTAGATCACCGATATTTGTAGCTTTGATCTTGTATGCATATGTTCCAGTTGTAGGCATGTTCACGCTGAATTTTCCGGAGTTACCATAAGCGTGCGTTACGCTTTGAGTTTCCTTAGGAGCATCATTTTCGAATAGTTCAACAGAAAAAGTGTCGCCTGAAATTGTCGAGAAGACCTTGTATTCGATATTTATTATACGGCTTGTAGTCGATGCAGCTGGGTCAAACATGTCTAGTTTCCATAACTGTTTGGGCGCTGCGGTTACGCTACCAACTTGGGCAAAGACGAAACCAAAGGTTAGGAGTAGGGTTGTAATTAGGCGTTTCATAGTCGGTATCCTTTCTTATTACGACGATCAATTGTGGCCAGTGCCAATCCAAGTAGCAAAGTACCAACCATCATATTGCGCCATATCTCTGACGCACCAGTATTGACCAATACAGTTGTAGTAGCCCCAAGCACTTGAGGTGCTCTTACGGTTACCTGTGTAGCAACAAACGGTGTATCACCTTCATTTTGGACGTTAGCAAGTAATTTACAGTCACGTTCGGTTGGTGACTCGCAACCGGATGCGAATGCTATGTCTGGGTAGGTTCCAGCAGATGCAGTACTCGCTATCAAAGTCTTATAGGACAGTGTTACAACCTCGCCAGGTAGCAAAGTACCTAGTTTCCATGTACCTGGAGATCCATAAGTAGGTTCCGTAGTCGGTCCGTTGACTATAATATTGCCACGCACAGATGAGGTAGCTGTCCAGGTTCCAGGAACATAGTTGAAACCTTCTGGCGGTAGATCTTGTACAGATGTATCAAACACTGCGCCACTATCTTCAGGGACGGTAACAACTAGTGTGTAAGTTACGGTGTCGCCAACAGATGTTGGAGCAGGGCGGTTATTGGTCTTGCTAAGTAGAAGTACTGGTTCACGATAATTACCGACGTAACATTTTACAGTTTGCCCGGGAATAATATAGAAATTGTATGTATCTCCAGCGTTGTTTATATCACCCTCTACGTTCTCACAGACTATATTAGACAAGTTCCAGCCATTTTCTGGTTGTTGAGTTTCACTTAATCCGTAACTGCTATTCGGTGCTACATTGGTGAAAGTTGTAGTGCCATCTGTACCGGTTGTTCGAGGGACAGGGCCTACGTTACCATTGTTAAGTAACATTTCCCAACCTTCTAAGGTAGGTTCGGTTTCGTCCTTATTGCCGTCTCTATTAAAGTCATTGTACTTGGTAACAACTACTGTAGCTCGCTCAGTGTTGGTTATGGTACAGGTTACATTTGCGCCTTCGCTCAATACTATTTGGCTGTCTGTAACAGTAACATTATCTGTACAAGTCCAGGCACTAGCATCAAAAGTACCATCAGATTTATTTAGCTCACTTAGAGTATAGGTCATGTTAGCCACTGCTTGCTGTGTAACGCTACCATTTCCACTTATTGCTATACCTGTAGTTGGTGTCGCTGTCAAAGTCCAATTGGATGCTTGATGATCTTCATTAGTGCTAACCACGATTTTATTAAGTGTCAATACAGGTGCAACGTCATCATTTGTAATGGTGCAAGTCTTTGTCCGACCTATAGATATTATCCCAGTACAGTCATCGCTAAATGATTTTACATAACCAGCATCTGCTAATTCATCGACTGTGTAGCTGCCTTCATTTAGGCCGATATTTGTACCTGGGGATTCTGCACCTGCAAAATCGTTTACAGATTGTGAGTTATTACGAACTGTCATAGTGAAGTCAGCAGCAGTTTTTGTGCCACCGTTATCGTTGACAACGTGCTTTATGACAATTAATTTTGGTTGTATGGCAGTGTTAGTAAGCGTACATGTAGAAGCACCAGCTAGACGAAGCAGCACGCTTATTATGCCTTCTGACTGAGTACAGTCACCGCCTAAACCAGTTAATGTATAGCCAGTTTGTTGTGTCTCAGAAATAGTATGCGTACCAGCATTGAACTGTGTGTTTGCAGCCCCACTAGTGACTGACGTACTATCAACAAATAATGGGAATGCCGAAGCGGCCAATGGCGTACCGTAAGGATTTAGTACAACTTTTGTAACTGTCAGCGTAGGTGCTACATCACTGTTGGTAATACTACAGACAGTCGTTTGACCGTTAGCAAGCGTAATCTGACGGTTGGAATTAACTGTTACGTTATCGGTACAAGTCCAAGCGCTGGCAGAGTAACCTGCAGGGCCGGTGCTTTCACTTAGAGTATATGTACCAGCAGAGAAGCCACTAACACTTACTACGTCAGTACTACCGGTGGCACCAGCTCCAGATAGAGTTGTTGGGCCAGTTGCCGTCAATATCCAGGCACTTTCAGTGGCCGAACCACCATGAGTGTTACTGACAATCTTGTTCAGGGTTAGGCTAGGTGCAACGTCATCATTTGTAATGGTGCAGGTCTTGGTTTCTCCAGGTAGTAATGAAACATTTCCGTTGGCATCACAATTTACACTCCATGCTGAAGGCGTGTAGCCAGGAAGTGTAGTTTCACTAACTACGTAACTGCCTGCGCTTACAGTGTTATTACCCCAAGAAGCTGCTTGTCCTGTAATAAACACAGGGAAGTCATTTTGTGATGCTGTGCCACCATTATCGTTGGGTAAGTTTTTTACTAACACTAATGTTGCAGGCTGATCGTTGTTATTGATCGTACAAGTTACGTTAGCATTTAGTGACAGGGCAACTGAACTAACAGTTTGCTGGAATCCTGTACCAGTACAGTTCCAAGCACTTGGAGTATAGCCAGATGGCCCACCTGATTCAGAAAGGTTATATGTGCCAGCATTTACTTGACCACTTACACCAGTTGTTGAGCTTTCGGTTGCGTCTTGTCCGCTTAGTGTTTCGGGTCCATTTGCGGTTAGGGTCCAAAGGTTTTGCGTAGCTGTGCCACCATTATCTTTTGTAACGGTTTTTACCAATGTTAGATTTGCAGGCTGATCATTATTTGTAATTGTACAACGGTAAGTGTGACCCAGTTGAGCAGTGAAAGGATGTGTAACATTTACTAGATTTTGGGAATCAGTTATGTCTTGGCAAGTCAGACTTGTTTGAGTATAACCAGACGGTCCATTTTGTTCACTTATTGTATACAGAGTATTGCCATTAAAAGTATTGGTCGCTTCATCAGTAACGGTGGTTTGATTAACTTTTAGTGTCCAATCACTTGCACTTGCCGTTCCACCATCGTCATTAACGACTACTTTATCAACAATTATTGTTGCAGGTTGGTCGTTATTTGTGATTGTGCATGTGTATACACCACCAATAGCTAGTGTTATGTTCCCGCCAAGATCACAGTCAGTTCCCCAGCTACCTGCGGTATACCCAGGCTGGTTGGTTTCGCTTACTACATACATACCCGCATTAAAGTTATTCTGCACACCGCTTACTACTTGAACTGTACCAACATAAAGCGGGAAGCTACTGACAGTAAGCGTGCCACCTTCATTATTAATAACAGTTTTAATAACAGTCAGTTTGGGAGCAATATCATCGTTATATACAGTACAAGTTACTTGTTGTCCTTCGTTTAGACTTACGTTGCCACTTGATGATTGAGAGTTTGAAACAATTACTTGTGTGGTGTCATCTACGCAAGTTACGGCAGTGCCAGCATAACCAGTTTTAGCAACTTCACTTACGGCATAACTTGTGTTTGAGTTTATCCCTGCGAGTGAAGTGTTCTGGCTAACATTGTTACCATTTACAGTTAGTTGGAAACTGGCAGGAAGGGCAGTGCCGCCGTTATCATTTGTAACGTTTTTGACCACTTTTAGCTGCGGAGCGTTGTCGTCATTAGTGACAGTACATGTGACGGATTGAGCTAGGGCAAGTGTGACGGGGTGAGCAACGACTTGTTGGTTAGCGTCATTTCTACAAGCAATACTAGTCTGCGCGTAACCTGTAACAGCATTTTCACTTACGGTATATGTACCGGCATTGGAGCTGTAATACTGGTTTTGGTTTTTAGCAACTCCGTTAATATTTAGTTGGAAATCGCTCGCTACTGCGTTACCACCATTGTCATTAGTAACGCTTTTTATAACGCGTATTTGTCCAGGCTGATCGTTGTTTGTAATTGAGCAAGTCTTTGTTTGGTTATCGGTCAATGTAACGTTTCCGTTAGCATCACAATCTCCACTCCATACGGAGGCCTGATATCCTGATTGTTGGGTTTCGCTGACAGTATATGTACCGGGGCTAACGGTATTAGAACCCCATTGAGCGGTAGCCCCACCTATTGCAACTGGGAAACTAGATTGTGTTAACGTTCCACCATTATCATTCATTACAGTCTTTTGCAAAATTAGAGATGCTTGTTGACGTGTGTTAGTAATTACACAAATCACATCAGCATCTTCAACTAACGTAAAGGTAGCCTGTCTAGTTGTTGCGTCGGTAAGGTTTACGCTAGTTGTGGTAAGTGGTGGCGTACCAGTACCATTTAAATCTCTACACTCAATAGTCGTATTGTAGTTTGCCAGTGATGTTGAAGTTCCAGCTGTTTCACTAACAACTACACTTCCTTTTTTGACTACTAATTCACCCGTTGTCCCGCTGTCCCCAACGTTATTTACTGTAGTTGTATCACTTGCTTCTGGGCCATTTACGGTCAGGTTAAATTTGCCAGTGTCGCTATTTGGGACTAGGTCTTTTTTAAGTTCAACTTTACCAAAGTCATTTCTAGCTATAACACAATCAGATGGGTCTGAGTTGGGTTGAGCCGATGGATATGAACAAACATCAATGAGTTTGGCAGATGATCCTCCTACTGTAGATAAAAGTATGTTGCAGGCACCCTGAGTATCTTCATTAAAACTATCACCAGTTGGGAATGGATCGGTGGGTTGTTGAGTTACAGTACAAGAAGTTCCTGTACTTGAAATTATTGTCGCAGTGCTAGTACATCGGTCAATTTTGGTGTCACCACACGAATAAGTTGTTACGGATTGTAATGTGGCTGGATTGCCAGTAGTTGTTACACAGACTGCATTATTTATGTTACCGTCGCCATCTGTATCAAATAAATTACAAGCATCAAGTGTGTTTGAGCCTGAAGTACCAAGTTCGTCCCAGTTCCAAGTGGTAGACACATTAGTAGGTGCACCGGCGTAATCAACACATAATTTTGTTAGGTCTTTTTGCCCAGGTTCGTCATTTGCACCAGCAGAATCGTTAACGCAAATTGGGGCAGCGCTGGCTTTCTGTAGAGATAAAAATGGCCCCGTTGCAGTGGCAACTTGGCCTGTGACAATTACTAATATAAGAAGAAAGTTCTTCAGTCTGCTTGAACTTTTGCGAATTCTGTTCATACCAATGCTCCTTATTATTATAAGAGTGATATGGTTGGATTCGCTATTGGCTCCACATATCCCAAGCGACCACATATAGGAAATGTATCTTCGCCCCCGATATCGTTTCACCAAACTCTTTTTCTTTTCCTTCATTATGCTACTTAATTTACAATTATGCAACATCTAATTGGGTGATTATTCTCACAATTGTGCACAACCTGGTTATTTACTCTAAGAGCCTGACCTAATCCCCCCATCGGCTAAAACAGAAGGTCAACCACTTTTTCTATCTTTTTTAATTCAAAATGTACCTACGGTTATATTTTGGCATAAGAAAAGACAGAAAAAATCATGGTTGCTGCTTCGGTTTTACTTATCAACGGGGGGATTAGATCAGGTTCTTGGAAAAGGTGTATACAATATATATGGTTATGCATAAATTATTCACACTAAGACGCGTAAACTACTGCCTAGCAGGACTATTAATCTTGCTGGCTTTGTACATAATGGTGCTGCCGATATTCCCTAGCATACAGTGGTGGGTGCGACACAGCGCACCAGTTATTTCTAGTCCGACCGTAACTAGCGTACCGCTTGCGACTGTCAAAATTCCAGATGGAGAAATATTATACATACCGTCACTGAATCTTTCGGAACCTATATTTGAGGGAGCTAGTATATATACAGCCAACAAGGGCATATGGCGCAGGCCACAAACAAGCTCACCGGACCAAGGCAGTAACACCGTTTTGGTTGGTCATAGGTTCACCTATGCTGGGGCTGCTGTTTTCTATAACTTGGACAAAGTAAAATCAGGCGATCAAATAATAGTTTACTGGCATGGCAAAGCCTACGAATACAAGGTTTTTAATATAAGCCAAGTTTCGCCCAATAAAGCTTCCGTGGAAGCCCCAACCAACGAATCAATATTAACTTTGTATACCTGCACGCCATTATTAACAGCTAAAGACCGCCTGGTGATTCAGGCTGTATTGGAGAATGTATTATGAATCTAAAAGAATGGCACCGAACAGTCATATTGGTTACGCTTATCCTAGTAGCACTCGGCTTTATTGTGTGGTTACGTACTGGATTTCAATCCAATATATTAGACACCCTAGGTCGCTAGAAGTATTAAAGTTGTAGTACGAGGTTGTGGCAAGCAGTGGCTACTGCCGATGTCTTATAGACTAGAGCTCGTGCATGATGGTGATTTGAGCACCAAGACTATTGAGCCGTTCAGCCAAATCTTCATAACCTCTATTTATAGAGTAAACGTTTCTGAGGATTGATATGCCGGGAGCAGCCAGCATGCCTATGAGTAACAATACCGCCGGTCGAAGTGCGGGCGGGCATACTACATCACCGGCACTGAATTTAGTAGGACCATCTATATATGCGCGATGTGGGTCTGCCAATGTCACGTTGGCATTCAGTTTCCGCAACTCTGTGTAGTAAAGGGCGCGCTCTTCATATACCCAGTCGTGAATAAGTGTTCGGCCTTTGGCAACTGCACAAATCGGCACAAAATAAGGCAGATTATCTATGTTCAGTCCTGGGAATGGTCTAGCGTAAATTTTTTCTTCTAACGCCACTAGTTTCCCGTCGTGTTTATGAACAGTGATATCCGCCAAGTTAGTAAAGCCATTTTCTGCTTTGTAATACGGCGTTATATCGAATTTCATATTCATTTTCTTGAGCTTAAGTAGTTCTAGCTCAAGAAATTCTATTGGCGCACGGGCTACAGTGATTTTGGAATTTGTCGTAATCGCCGCGGCGATAAATGTCATTGCTTCTATGGGGTCTTCGCTAGGATAATAAGTTACATTTTTCTTGATTTCATTTTTACCTCGAACGGTTAGTGTACTCGTACCAATGCCTTCAATTTTTACGCCCAGTTTCTTAAGAAAGTTGCACAAATCCTGCACCATATAATTAGCGCTAGCCATTTTGATTACAATTTCTTCATCAAACCTAGCTGCAGCCATCAAAATGTTTTCAGTTGTAGTGTCACCTGATTCATAAAGCACAATTTGTTTGGCAGGCTTTTTCTTTACGTTTACGTGGTAGTAGCCAGTTTTCGCCACTATATCCACCCCCAATTCTTCTAAAGCATATAGATGAGGCTGGACCGTTCTAGTTCCAAGTTTACACCCGCCTGCGTACGGAATTTTGAACTCTTTAAACATGTGCATTAGGGGACCTAGCATCATTAGCACACTGCGGGTTTTTCTAGCGGCCCCAGCGTCAATTCTGCTTAAATCTAAAACCGCAGGTGGCTTAATCTCCAAATCATTACCAGCTAGCCAGCGGACGTGTACGCCTATACTTAAAAGCACTTCTACTAAACGGTTTACTTCCTCGATGCGCGGCATATGTTTTAGGCGCGTCGTGCCTTTGTTTAATAAAGATGCCATGAGTAAACAAACGGCAGCATTTTTTGACGTTTTTGTCTCTACAGTACCTCTTAGTTCATGCCCACCCTCAACGCGCAAATTCACTGCACCAGTATTAAGGCTGATAAGAGGCTTATTTAAAACATCGCTAATTCGTCCTAGGGTTTCGAGACTTAGGTTTTGATTGCCATGTTCTATGCGGTTGACGGCACTTTGGCTAGTGCCAAGCTTGCGAGCAAAAGCCGCCTGAGTAAGGCCTCTCTCTTGCCGTATCTGGTGAATAAGTTGTCCAATTTTTTCGTTAGTTGTGTGCATAGACCAAAATATTATATCAATTGGGGTATAAATTGCAATATGGACAACACGCGTGTTTGGCATATTTTGGGCCAAAACCTCCAATCATCATTACGGCGTACCGAAAGTACGCCTCCACTTCAGTGCTTAATCTTCCCCTCAAACTGCACTCAAACACACGCATCGGTAACATCTTCCAATCACATGACGCTACTGATACAATAGATCTGTGATTTAGTGCAATTACTCATTTAGGCCAATCACATATTTAATGAGTAATTTAGGAGTTTGACATGGAAGATACTGAAATTGAAGATCTAATTAAGGCAGAAGTGAAGCGTCAGGCCGAAGGCCTAGAAATGATTCCGAGTGAAAACCACACCTCTTCTGATGTGTTGGCAGCTTCTGGTTCGCGTTTGACCGATAAATATTCTGAGGGCTATCCCGGTATGAGGTATTACGGTGGATGCGAGGTTGTTGACAAAATTGAAAACATTGCAAGAGATAGGGCAAAGAAGCTTTTTGGGGTAACGCATGCTAACGTACAGGCGCATTCTGGCTCTCCTGCCAACCAAGCAATCTACTATGCACTGGTAGACCCAGGGGATAAGATCATGGGTATGAGCCTTTTTTACGGTGGGCATATGACACATGGCCTAAAAGTAAATTTCTCTGGCACTTATTACGATGCAGTTCAATACACCACCGATAAAGATGGTTTTCTTGATTACGAGGCAATTGCAAATCTAGCAAAAGCTGAAAAACCAAAACTCATAATGTGTGGAACAACTGCTTATCCGCGAAACGTAGATTGGCAAAAGTTCCGTGATATTGCAGATAGTGTAGGCGCATGGTTGGTGGCCGACATCTCGCACATTAGCGGGTTGATAGTTGCTGGAGTGAATGAATCGCCCGTAGGCATTGTTGACGTAGTCATGACCACTACGCACAAAACACTTCGTGGACCCAGGGGCGCACTTATTTTGTGCAACGGCAATACATCCAATCCGCTAAAAAAACCAGAGCGCACTCATGAAAATCTTCCGTCGCTAATCGACAGGGCTGTGATACCAGGATTGCAAGGGGGTCCTCACAATCAACAGACCGCTGCAATTGCCGTTGCCCTCAGGGAAGCATCAACTCCAGAGTTTAAGCAATATGGTAAGCGTGTTGCATTAAACGCTCAAATTTTAGCAAAAGAACTATCAGATAGAGGCTTTAACCTAGTGACGGGCGGAACTGACAATCATCTCGTGGTTATAGATTTGAATAATAAGGGTGTAAGCGGTAAAGAGGGAGAAGAAGCACTTGGGCTAGCAGGTATTACTGTAAATAAAAACACTGTTCCATTTGACCCGAGATCGCCTTATGACCCAAGCGGTATTCGTCTTGGTACGCCGGCACTAACAACACGTGGCATGAATGACAAAGAGATGATACAAATAGCATCGTGGATAGAAGATGCAATATCTCACCACGATAACGCGGCATATTTAAAAAGCATGCATAAAGCTATAACCAAATTTACTTACGATTTTCCACTGCCTTCATAGTTCACTGAACTTTACGGCAACAATTCTGGTTCTTGCTCTAGAGTAATGCCAAATTTTGCCTGTACGCTATCTACGATCTTTTGTTTGAATTTAAGTAGGTCGGCAGTACTGCCAGCTTTTTCATTTACGAGTATAAGTGGTTGAATTGGCCATGTTCCTATGCCCGTCTCATCATCATGGGCATCTTTAAAACCAGCCTGTTCTATCAGCCATGCAGCCGATATTTTGGTTTTATTATCGTCATTGTGCCAATATTTTATATTTGGATGGTCAGCTAACATCTGAGTAAACTGCTCTGAACTCACGAATGGATTTCCAAAGAATGAACCAGTATTGGCTACGGTTTTTACGTCTGGTAATTTAGCGGAACGTATAGCAAGCACTGCTTGTCTAATATCGTGTGCAGTTGGTTTTACGATGTTATTCTCAGTAAAATACTGCTTTACCGAATCATAAAAGGGTGGTTGCGGAGGATATTTAGTCAGGAGCATGGTTATAGATGTTATCAAATACCTTTTTTTGTCAGTTGTCTTAAACCGACTACTTCTATAACTAAATGCACAATCCGAGGCAGGTATTGTTACAAGCCGATTTTCTCTTAAGTCGTATGCTTCCAGAGTAATTAGTGTGTCGCTTATCTCTCTGCCATATGCGCCTACGTTTTGTATTGGTGTGGCACCAGCTGTTCCAGGAATTAGGCTTAGTTCAGCAATGCCGCTATAACCCATATCTACACTGCGTTCCACTACACTATCCCAGTTTTCGCCAGCTCCAACTGTAAGATACATAGTGTTTTCGTCTGGACTTGTGTTTTCAAAACCAAACAACCGGTTTACAAGCACAAGTCCGGGGAATCCTTCATCTCGCCAGATTATGTTGCTACCATCGCCGATCATAATTATTGGCAGCTGTCTTTGTTTGGCCCAACTAACTAGTTCGGCTAATTCAGTTTTCTCGTTGACTTCACTTAAGTAAGCAGCTTTACCGCCAAGTCTCATAGTAGAGTAAGCCTGAAGTGGAACGTTATCTTGCATAAACATACCCTTAGAGTACATAGCTATTAGTTGTGAGTCCATAGCTTCTAATGCTTGCATGTGGCAATTGACCGGCGTACCATTAATAGGCATGAGTCAGGCAAACAAACAGCACCCATTTGAATCTCTTGGGACACAACTAAGGAAATTACGTGAAAAGCGCCAAGAAACATTGGCCGAAGTTTCGGGCGCAGTTGAAATCGACCCGGATGACTTGAATGCTATGGAAGAGGGTGCCGAACGTCCAGGCGAAGACATCCTACTATTACTTATAAGTCATTTTGCTGCGAGGGAAGACGTAGCAACAAAACTTTGGGAGCTTGCCGGTTTTGATCAAGATGAACTTCCAGTTCAAAATACCATAAATAATATATATGGTCATGCACAAAACGGCGTAGTAGTTATGGCCGGAGATACCAGAATTGTTTATACTGATATGGTTCATGTAATGGTTAACAATTACGGTGTTATTATGAATTTTATGCAAACAGCCGGACCAAACAATCAGCCTTTAGCGGTTTCTAGAGTCGGGATGAGCAAAGAGCATGCGCAGAGCGTACTTGAAGTGTTGCAAAAAACTTTATCACTGCACGAACCAAAAACACTACCAAGTAAAAGCTCTAAGCATTCACGAGATAAAACTGGTAATTGATAATTGACTTTAGGGCCATAATAATATGATTTTATGTAAATATGATTTTTCTGCATATTACAGGTTATAATCCTATGGTTAGTTTCATTATTTATAGGGCCACATTAGTTTTATGCACTCGAGAGACCAAAAAATTCACAATAGCGACTCAGTTCGTAAAGATGTAAATATATTTTTACACAACTATTTTAAACTGCAGCGGACCAGGTCTGCATACATGCACGCTGATTATGGGTTTTTGTGGCAGTCACTCCATGACTTGCATAAGGCTAGCGGCAAACGCATGCGACCATATTTGTTTTTTTTGGCATATGAGTCACTGGGCGGGATGGATTATAAAAAGGTAGTACCGGTTGGAGTGGCGCTTGAGCTACTTCATTCAGCTATGCTCATACACGATGACATTATTGACCGAGACTATTCGCGGCATGGCACAGATAATATTATGGGCATGTACAGGAAACGTTACTCCCGTCTCGACTCAACGAAGTATGATTTAGATCACTTTTCTAATAGTGCAGCAATACTGGCAGGTGATTTGATGCTATCCGAGGCCTACCAGCAAATCCTTAGAAGTGACATAGAGGCCGATAAGCAGTTGCAGGCTATAAAACTAATTGGAGATGCTGTATTTGCCGTAGTTGGCGGAGAACTACTAGATACTGAAGCTGTACTTTATGATTCTGAACATAGCGACTGTCTTAAAATAGCCGAAAATAAAACGGCATTTTATTCATGTACTACGCCGTTGCTTTTGGGGGCTATGCTTGCCGATGCAGATGACACAACTACAAGTACCTTAAATGTCATCGGAACAGCACTTGGTATTGCTTTTCAGCTGGCAGACGATTTGTTAGGTGTATTTGGTGTTCCCGAGCAAACCGGTAAAACGGTCCTGGGGGATATAAGAGAAGGAAAACAGACGTATTTGCTGCAGAGGACCCTCCAGCTGGCTAGCCACGAACAAAAAGTTCAGTTAAACGCTATAGTGGGAAATCCTGATTGCGACAAAGAAATGGCAAAAAAAGCACAGAAAATTATGGAATCTTGCGGTGCAAAATCAGATCTTGAACAATTAATTCAAAACTATGCGAAAAAGGCAGAGATAGCCGTAGATAGTCTTGATGTCAGCGAAAATGCAAAAGCTCAATTCAAAGCACTCATTTCAAAATCCGCATGGAGAAATAGTTAGTGGATACTTATAATATTGTTTCTCAAAAAACAGCTAGATTAGTTACGAATTATTATTCAAACTCCTTCGGGTTGGCTACTAGACTTTTTACACCAGAAATACGTGGTGATATATATAACATATATGGCTTGGTGCGCATTGCTGATGAAATTGTTGACACTTACTCCGGCCAAGATGCCATTTCACAGATTGAGATGCTTGAGTGTGAAGTATACGATGCAATTAAAAGAAACTTTAGTTCTAATTTGATAGTTCATGCATTTCAGCTGACAGCAAATAAGCGCAGTATTGATAAAACACTCATAGAACCGTTTTTTTACAGCATGAAACTAGATACCAAATCACAACAATTCGATAAAGTTTTGTATGATAAATACATAGATGGTTCGGCTGAGGTAGTCGGACTTATGTGTTTGAAGGTATTTGTGAATACTATGGCAGAATTTAAAAGCCTAGAACCAGGTGCTCGTGCCTTGGGGTCTGCATTTCAAAAAGTAAATTTTTTACGAGACATAGTATTTGACTTCGAAGAGTTGAATCGTTTTTATTTTCCGGACTGTAGTTACGAGAATTTTGATGATAAGGACAAGGAAATCATAGTGCTAGACATTAAGAAAGATTTTACAGATGCATTACCAGCAATTAATAAATTGCCATCGGGTGCCAGGCCGGCTGTTATTTCAGCATACGAATACTACTGGCGCTTACTAGGAAAACTAGATAAATCGTCAGTTGCTGGGATCAAAAAAAAACGAATTCGCGTAAATAACGCAATAAAATTAAATTTGCTTGGCAAGAACCTGGTTACAAATAAATTACGAAGAACAAAAAGTGACAAAAAATAAAACAACAGTTGCAATAGTTGGGGCAGGAGTAGGTGGCCTAGCTGTTGCGAATTTGTTAGCAAAAGCTGGGTACGAAGTAAGTGTATACGAAGCTAGGAGCCAGCTCGGTGGCCGAATGGGCATGCTAGCAAAAGACGGTTTTCGTTTTGACACTGGTCCTTCGTGGTATTTGATGCCAGAGGTCTTCGATCATTTTTTTGAAATACTAGGTTCGTCTACCAAATCCCAGCTGAAGCTGACTAAGCTAGAGCCCGCGTACCAAGTGTTTTTAGAAAGCGAAAAAAATCCGCTCGTGATAACGGGGGACGAGAAAGCAGATGCAGAAATGTTTGAAAGACGCGAAACTGGCGCAGGTGAGGCCCTTATTAACTACTTAGATAGTGCAGAAAAAATCTATAAACTGGCACTAGAAAACTTTTTGTACACAACATTTGAATCACCACGTAATTTTATGAGACCAGGTTTGTTGCGTCATGGCCCAGCTATGTTAAAAAACGCTCAACAAACCATGAACAAACTTACAGGCAAACATTTTAAAGACCCCGGCCTTAGGCAAATTTTGGAATACCCATCTGTATTTCTAGGATCTTCTCCATTTAAAGTGCCGGCTATCTATCATCTTATGAGTTATTTGGATTTTCGCCAGGGAGTTTATTATCCCCAGGGTGGTATGTATTCGGTAACGGAGAGTATGGTACGCATAGGTAAAAATCTCGGTGTTAAATTTTACTTGAACAAAGCGGTCAAGGCCATAGAGATTCAAGATAAAGAAGCCACGGGTTTACGTATGAATGATGGATCACAAATTTTATCAGACATAGTTATTTCAAATGCCGACATGCATTTTACGCAGACAAAATTATTACCCACACATGCTCAAGACTATCCAAGCTCATATTGGAAAAAACGCCAAGCTGGACCTTCAGCTTTGTTGATGTATTTAGGAGTTAAAGGTTCATTGCCTCAGCTCAAGCATCACAACTTGTTCTTTGTTAAGGATTGGAAAGAAAATTTTGCGAAAATAGCCGAAGCCAAAGAGTGGCCAACCCCAGCCTCTATATACGTCTGTAAGTCTAGCCAAACAGATAGTTCGGTAGCACCAAAAGGTCACGAAAATGTATTTGTACTAGTTCCGCTACCGGCAAATCCAAATCTGCATGCCGATAAGTTAGAGGAATATGCCGAACTGTACATCCAGCAGATAGCTGAGCAGTCTGGTGTCATAGACTTTGCTGAACGTATAGTAACCAAGGAACTATATGGACCGGCGGATTTTTACAATGACTACAATTCATGGAAAGGTACGGCACTTGGTCTTGGACACGAACTACGACAAAGCGCCATGTTGCGTCCTCGTACCCGAAGCAAAAAGACCAAAAACTTGTACTACGTAGGCGCGAACGTTCAGCCGGGTATAGGCGTGCCCATGTGTTTGATCAGTGCAGAGTTGGTGTACAAACAAATCACGGGTGACAAAACCAGAGGTCCGATAAAAGGAGCAATAGGATAATGTGGCAACATCTCGTATATATAACCGGACTTTTGCTGGCGATTTTGGGCATGGGACTATTTGACTATAGATACAAACTAGCTTTTTTTAAAGACCGACGACGCACATTCAGGACACTGCTTCCAGCTATTGGAGTTTTTGTACTCTGGGATATTTTGGGCATCGTTCTTGGAATTTTTTCTGATGGGGGCGGAGTATATAGTACAGGTTTAATGGTTGGGAAAGATTTTCCATTCGAGGAGTTATTTTTCCTAATATTGCTTACTTACACTGCCCTGCTTGTATGGCGGGCTTTGGAGGAACGAAGTGTATAGGTATGCTCTGCTGAATATTATTTTTTTAGTTGTGACTGTGTTGGTGGTAAAGCTGTCCAGGGTAGAACTTTCTGCTAAGCCAATTATAAAAACCATTGTCGTGCTAGTGGTTTTGACTGCCATATTTGATAGTATCATTATAGCGCTAAATCTTGTTAGCTATGATTTACGTTATATTTTGGGTTTCTATATAGGGAGGGTGCCGTTAGAAGATTTTGCTTATACGGTCGTAGCTGGCTTGATAGTACCCGTGCTTTGGGAGCGCAATAAATCGCCATGAAAAACTTGCGTTATATTTTGTTATCGTCTAGGCCAATTTCATGGCTGAATACTGCTTATCCGTTTGGGGCCGGCTATATTTTAGTCTCACACCAGGCTTCGTGGCAGTTTTTGGTGGGCACTATATATTTCCTAATTCCGTACAACCTGATGATGTATGGCGTAAACGATGTATTTGATTATGAATCGGACATACTGAATCCACGTAAAGGTGGCATAGAAGGGGCTGTGCTCGCAAAAGCTCAACACAAGACCATATTACGAGGGGTATTTATCACTAACATCCCAGTTCTCGCTGTTATGTTTACGTGGGGTGGTTTGTCTGCAAAGCTTACGCTTGGTGCAGTTGTGTTCATGGTATTGGCATACAGTCTTCCAAAGTTACGCTTCAAAGAGCGACCATTCATTGACTCTATAACTTCAAGCAGTCATTTCGTTGGACCACTGGTGTACGGACTAGTGCTGGCGGGCTGGCAAACAAGCTTTTTGCCATATGTTTTTGCTTTCTTTTTATGGGGTATGGCTAGCCATGCTTTTGGTGCGGTACAAGACATCCCCGCAGATAGAGCGGGCAAGATTAGTTCGATTGGAACCGTGTTAGGCGCTCGAATAACCACACGGCTGGCGGGAGGGCTGTACACGGCTAGTGCGCTGTTGTTGGCAACTCGTGGAGGGGCAGGGCTAGTGTGTGCGTTTATATGCCTGGCATATGTCGTAAATATTTATCCATTCAGAGCCATAACTGACAAAACAGCCGAATCTGCCAATGCGGGGTGGAGACGTTTTATTTGGCTCAATTGGTTTGCCGGTTTTTGTATTACTATGGTTCTGATACAGGCATATTTATAGCTTGCGTGAATCGTATGCCCAGTGTAGTAATGCTTGGCGTTGCCGAGGTCTGCAAGATAAATCACCTGGCTGACACACCTTTTGTATCTGGCTGATGTGCCTTGTTATAGCTCTCCAGCGTTTTATCTGGCGAGCATCTTCTTCAGGAATTCTTCTTCCCAGGTAGTACCGGCAGTACCATAAAAACCAACCCTTAGGGTCCTCGAAATATATCCAGCCCTTTTTCTGCCAGACTTCCAGTGGCTGACTAGCGTTTACTTTGAAAAAATTTAAACTAGCATCGGCGTGCCCTGTTTTGGTAAATTCTACCCCATCAAACCAGCTAGCTGGGAATTCAGCCGGGATGCAGGTAAAATAAAATCCGCCAAAAATCCCAAGCTTTAACATTTGTTCTGGTGTGAGCTGTGGCTTGAAATCAGATTCGAAGTTTTTACCAGAAGGTTCACTGAGTGTATAGATGTAGCCCTTTTGATATGCTTCATTCACTGATATTTTGCTCATTAATTAATGATACCAGAATTAGCCTCTACAAATGTAGGGTGCTGATTTAGTAAATTGATTATTTAGCGCAAGTTCAATCATAGCTTCTGCCACATCATCACGGCTGATGGTTACCCAAGGCTTGATGGGAGTGATTTTTAGCATGAAACCTCGTTTTCCTTTAGTTTTCATTAAAGGAGAACGTAAGACGCTCCAATTTAAATCAGAACCCCTAAGCAATGCTATGTGTCGTTCGCCATCTTGCAAGATTTTTCGTAAAAAAACTAGCGACATAAAATGACTTAATTTGTTAATTAATTTTGGCTGGTCAGTTTTGTCTCTAGCTTCTGCTCCGGTAAGTGAAACAATACGCTCAATATTCTGTGCTTGCATTGCAGGAATTATATTCGTCATCCCAGCAGACAAAATATCTTTGGATTTAGTGCTCCAACTTCCTAGCGCACATATCACAACGGTACTATTTTTTAAAGCGTTGGTAACATCTTGTTTATTTCGTACATCACCTTGAACTATTGTCAAGTTTGTCCTGGACTCAAGTGTCGATACGTCACGAACAAAAGCCCTGACACGATATCCTCGTGCTAACAGTCCAGCAACAACCTTGCTCCCAACTTTCCCATTTGCTCCAAAAACAGTTATCTGCATATATTTTCTTATGGTGCCCGCGGTAGGATTCGAACCTACGACACCTGGTTCCGAAGACCAGTGCTCTAATCCGCTGAGCTACGCGAGCTTAGCCTATAGTATAGAGGATGATTCTAAAATTCGTTTATAGGTTCTTGTACGGTGGCAATTTGAACAAACTACCTCACATTGTTCAATCTCTTCAGAAAGCCTCTTAACACTACTACTACTACGCACTAATTTATGTGTATCCATCACATAAAAAGGATATGATTTTTAAAGTCTTTAAATGGAGACGCCTCTTTTAAATCGTTAATCTATTGCTGGCGGTTGGAATAATAGTGACGATGAATTGCTGCGGGTTGTTTCTCAATATCTTTCCAAGGCATGCAGGTCATAATACATATCGAAGTTCGAACCCTATATACATAATTTATTATGAGAAAAAGTCGTAAGATGTCTATAGTTTTAAGATTTATATGTAGAATATGTAGCTATGACACAGATTCGTACACTAGAGGAAGCCCAGAAAGTACTGGCAAACTATATTCCGCATGTCAGCGAGTTGCTTGGAAAAGACCTCACGCTTGCGCGGATGAAGCCTATGTTGGCTGTTTTGGGCAATCCAGAAACTAAGCTCAAGATTATCCACGTGGCGGGTACGTCTGGCAAAACATCCACAGCATATTATGTGACTGCTTTGCTAAAGGAAGCTGGGGTCGAGGTTGGCTTAACGGTATCGCCGCATTTGGATTCTGTGATAGAGCGGGTGCAGATAAACCTAGAGCCACTGCCAGAGCCGGTGTTTTGCAAAGCCCTCTCAGAATTCCTGGAACTGATTTCGCAAGTTGAGCCGAAACCAACATATTTCGAGCTTCTAATTGCTTTTGTGTACTGGTATTTTGCCAAAACTGAGGTGGACTATGCGGTTATAGAAACGGGTCTGGGGGGTAGTTTTGATGCCACAAATGTAGCAGGGAATAGCAACAAAGTGTGCGTGCTAACAGATATAGGATTAGATCATATGCACGTACTAGGGGATACCCTAGCAGAGATAGCAAGGCAAAAAGCTGGAATTATACATCTCCAGAATCAGGTTTTTAGCTACCAGCAATCATCTGTTGTGATGCGAGTTTTTGAAGCTGAAGTAACAGCACTACATGCAATACTTAACGTGTTAAGTGATTATGATGATCTGAGCAGGGGAGTACCTAAAACTGAAATTGTAAAACTACCACAGTATCAACAACGTAACTGGCTACTAGCAAAAAAAGTTTATGATTATATAGTACAGCGAGATAATTTGCCCGTTCTGGAGCCCGAACAATTAGTGACAAGCATGCAAGTAAAGATACCGGGGCGTATGGATATTCGGGCGATTGACGGCAAAACTTTGGTTATGGATGGTGCGCACAACGAGCAAAAAATGACTGCGTTTGTAGCGAGCTTTCAGGCGCTGTATCCAAACCAAAAAGCAACAGTTGTCCTAGCTTTAAAAAAAGGCAAGGAATACGAAACAGTGTTGCCTTTGCTCGAGCCAATTTGTAGCAACTTAATAATCACTTCTTTTGATACATTTCAAGATTTGCCGATCGTATCCATAGAACCAGAATTGTTAGCACTGGAAGCTTCAAGACTTGGCTTTAAGAACGTAAAGACTGAGCATGATTATATAAAAGCGTATGAACTGGCCAACTCAAGCAGTGATGACATAGTAGTTATAACGGGCTCTTTCTATTTGCTCAGTAGCCTCAGAACCGTCATAATACAGGCAGATGATAAGGCTTATAGCAGCATTAGATACTAAAAGGGGAATTTCAAAAGGCGGTATACAGCCCTGGTTTATGCCTGATGACGAAAAGTACTTCCAAGAACAAACTAGTAAATGGGGCGGTGAAGTTCTTATGGGTAGCAATACCTACGGAGTTATTGGTCATGCGCTATCAAATCGCAAAAATTATGTTGCAAGCCGAAATGCAGCAGCCGTAAATGGTGCAGAGGTTGTTAGTGACTTAGGGGCGTTTTTGAAAGCATTTGAACGTGATTTGTGGGTGATTGGTGGTGCTTCAGTATTCGAGCAGGCATTGCCATATGCTGAAGAAATATACCTAACAGAAATTCAGGCAGACTTTGGCTGTGATAAGTTTTTCCCCCGATTTGCAGGTACATTTATGCCATTTGGTGAAGATGCTTTGCAAGAGCAAAATGGCTTCGTTTATAAATTTGCTGTTTATGCCAAGCGTGAAAAAGTAAACATGTATTAGCACTCTAGAAATTATGAACGGATTTCTCGGTGACAATATGTTGGAGCGGGATATCGTGAGATTCATGAGGCGAGCCTCTAGTGAGCTTCATGTAGCTGTCTACGACCGGATCTGGATTGGTTCGTATAATAGCAAGCTTTGGCGCAACACTTATGCCTGACGAAGAGCTCGTACTTGTTGTGCTTGACGCCCTTTGATAAAGCCTGCAAGATCGCTGCCATTGAGTATTTTCATTACTGTATCGTAGCATACAAGAACTGGGGCGAAGTTACTCGCTTGCCTCATTAAACAATGCCCGACATGGAAGCCAGGCATTGTTTAAAACAGCGTTTTGTAACTAGCTGCTCGGAGGAGTCGGTTTTTTACTGCCACCGCCTGGTCCAGCACCTGCTGTGCTTATTTCAGGAGAAGAGAGCTTACTCTTGTCGAACTTGTCATCTCCAAAGCCAAGGATTAACATTCCAATAAGTGAGAAGATTATGAGCAGAAAAACTGTCCACGTCACGTCCTTATTGAATGCTTTGCCTAGTTCTAGCATGACAAATATGCCAACGATAAGAGGAGCAATCCAGCCTACAAACGGAATTACCACAAGCAGGAATGACAATGACCACCACCCAGGCTTCCCTACTATTTCACATAATGTCCAGAAATTATAGATTGGAATTAATGATTTCCAGCCAGGTTGTCCGGCTTTCTCAAAAATCCTCCACTGCGCCACAATTGCAACGATGAAAACGATCAGCCATATAAACCAAATAGCAACAAAAGGGGCCCAAATACCGCCGGATGTACCTTTGGGTTCAACTTGATAAGAATTAGTCGAGTATAAATCGGCTTGCGCAAAGAGCATAAAACCTCCCTCTGTTATTAGTTTCTGTCGTCATTAGAGGCCTAAATAACCAATAATAAAATAAGAATCGTGGTGTATTTACCTAAGAGAGTAAATCTGGTACAATTTACCTCTGTTTTGAATAGGTAATTCCGGGTCAGTGGTTTAGCTGGCGCAGCTTGCTGTTAGAATCAATTAACAGCACCTGTACTCTAACAGCTGAGACACTACTCATAAGCACACGCACCTTTTCAGATCAATATATTTCCGGGCCAGTAGCTCAGCTGGTTAGAGCACCTGCCTCTTAAGCAGGGTGTCGAGGGTTCAAGTCCCTCCTGGCCCTCCAATGCACTCATTCTTTAGCTTTAAATTATTGTTTCTATATTTTACCTATCATTAAATCTGGTACATTCGCAAAATCTTCATCCAAAGTCAGGAGTTCGTTATCTAATTCAAGAGCTATCGCTGCTATCCACATATCATTTGTACCAATTGGCCTGCCTATAGCGCGAAGTTTAAGATAAATCTGTGAATATATTACTGTAGTTTTATCCGTTATGGTCTGTACCGTGACATTTGGGCTATCAAGAAATCTCTGTAGAAGCTTCTCGTTTTCCTCAAATCTATTACCGACAGCAAAGCCCGAACGTAATTCACCTAACACTATGATTGGTACGATAATGTCTCTGTCAGGTGTAAACCACGCCCTTAAACGTTTATCACCTCGATTGAAGGCCGAGTAAGCGCTGGTATCCAAAATAAAGGACATATTATCACCAAATCTTCTTATCTATTTTTGATATATCTTTTATTGCCTCATCAAAAGAGTCATCGAGAGTATTATTGTTATATAACCAATCAAAGCTCTCTTCTATATGTAAATCTGTCGAGCCAAAAGTTTGCATTGCCAAAATGTCCACAACTGTCTGATTGAATGACTTACCAGACTGTTTTGCTCGTTTTTTAATAACTTTATCTACGGGTGCAGGAATATTTCTAATTGTATACTGAATTCTACTCATGTATACATTGTATGCTATGTATACAGATATGTCAAGGGTCTTTGTAATATCATGAATAAAAATTAAACAGTCAACACGCACAAAATTTTTTGTTGACCAGGTATTGGGTATTGAAATATAGTTGCGATAACGTCTACGATGCCTGCCCACCGAAGCTATTGCAAAGGAGGGGCCCTCCAATAGGCTTATGCTTATATAGAGATAAAATGCATCATTTTTTGTTATAATACCCGGATGAAAGTTATTAGCGCCATCAGCATTTCGGAATTGACAGAAATGGCAAAAAAGATGTACGGCAGTCTAGTAAAGGCTGACGTCGATGTAGTTAAAAAGATCATGATTGTTGATATGGGAATGCATGCAGATGGCGAAGCATATCTAATGGAAAATGGCTCAAATCAAAATGATCTTTGGGGAATTAATCTGCACCCAGAAGATTATGGAACAGATGATTTTATAGAATTCGATTCCATGATCAATATACGACCCAGTCAAGGAAATGCATCAAAAGATGTTTTAGATCCACATAAAAAACAACAAATAATCGCGCTAGTGCAAGGGATTGTTCATGACTGATCACTTATTCGATACTAAGTCGTGGGCTGAAATGGATGTGTTTAATCAAATGGGGAATATTGGCTCAGAAGTTGGTCGGGCCCTAAGTGCAAAACGCCAGGGTAAGCATAAAAGATCCCAAGCTGCGTTATATCGGGGCCTGGATTTGATAGATGAAACGGCACAATTATGGGCCAATGAAAACAAACCCGGCCTAAGAGAGTTACTTTATGCCAGAGAGTTATTTGCAGAGTCGGTTACAACAGATAAAGTTGACCCAACATTAGAAACTTACTTTATGCAATTCGCAATCGCCGCCCGTCTTAATAATCGCTAGTTTAAATTTTATTTTAGTTGCTACAGCATCTACGATGGCCCTCCAGTACGCTCATGCTTAAAACAGAGACTTAAAGTCTCTGTTTTTTGTTATAATAGAGATATGAAAAAAGAATCTTTGTTATACGGAGTAATCGGATTGTTAGCAGGATTAGTTATTGCAGGATTCGTTGCAGGCCAATCTGTTAATAACAACCACACCGGAATCATGAAAATAATGGGCATAGACACTAACAACGTACAGCCAGCTTCAACTGACCACAGTACAATGTCTATGGCCGACATGAACAAACAACTTGAAGGATTGAACGGTGACGATTATGACAAAGCATTTATCGAAATGATGATAGTCCACCATCAAGGTGCAATTGATATGGCTAAACTTTCTGACACCCGTGCTAAACACGACGAAATAAAACAACTTAGCAAGGATATAATTACAGCTCAACAAAAAGAGATTGCGGAAATGAAGCAATGGCAACAGAACTGGAACTATTCAGATAATGATATGATGCATATGATGCACAACGGTCAATAATTCATTCAGCACTTCTGATATGAACTAGCTGAAAAATAGTTGCGATAGCGATTACTGTGGCCCTCCAATCCCGCATATGTTTAAACAGATGTAATCTGCCTCTGTTATACTGGTTTAGTGAAGATACTGAATGGTGCCGAACTGGCAGAGTACATACAAGAACGCCAAGCCAAGCAAGTGCGGGCTTTGCGCCAAGAGCATGGTATTGTCCCTAAACTGACAATAGTTAGAACTAATCCCGACCCAGTGGTAGACAGCTATATGAAGTTAAAACAGAGTTATGGCACGGATATTTTAGTAGACGTCGAAGTGATTTCAGTAGACCAAGGCAAAGCCAAAGAAATTATCCAAAACCTCAACCAAGACCCAGAAGTACATGGAATTATAGTCCAGATTCCTCTATCGGACGTTAGTCAAACAGATGAGATTTTAAACGATGTTACACCAGAAAAAGACGTAGATGGCCTAGGTATACATGCAGTGTTGGAGCCAGCTACACCACTGGCAATTGATTGGTTGCTGGCTGGGTACAACATAGACCTTAGAAATAAAAATCTGCTGATAATTGGCCATGGGCGTTTGGTGGGCAAACCATTGGCGCAACGATGGAAGGCATCTGGCTTGGAGTTTTCGGTAGCAGACACACATACAACAAACTTGGCAGACTTGACGCTTCAGGCAGATGTGATTGTAAGTGCTACGGGTATAGCGGGGCTTGTCACCAAAAATATGGTCAAACCAAAGGTAGTGTTAGTAGACGCTGGGGTAGCCACAGACACAAACGGCCTGGTAGGTGATGTGGCTGCAGAAGTACGGGAAATGCCAGATATAACAATCACACCAGAGAAGGGCGGAGTTGGTCCTCTAACAGTGTGTGCGCTTTTTGATAATGTCATACGGGCCGCGAGAGAAACAATAGTAGATGACTAAAATTGGGGTCTTTGATTCAGGTGTAGGTGGTCTTTCGGTTACTCAGGCTATACAAATTGCATTACCCGACTCAGAGGTACTGTATATGGTAGATCATGAAAACATACCTTATGGAACAAAAACACCACAGCAGTTAAAGAAACTAGTAGTACCGATCCTAGAAGCTTTGGTGGATGAAGGCTGCGAAGTTATTGTCATTGCTTGTAATACTATATCTACTACGCTGATAGAAGAGTTACGCCAGATTATTGACGTTCCACTAATTGCCACGGAGCCAATGGTGAAACCCGCCTGTGAATTAACAAAATCAAAAATAATTGCTGTTTGTGCCACGCCAACCACCCTAGCTAGTAAAAGGTACAGATCGCTAAAAGAAACTTATGCCCAAGGAGTTGAAGTTTTGGAGCCGGACTGTAGTGACTGGGCAAAAATGATAGAAGATAATCAATTAGACAGACAGAATATAAATGAACGAATAGACGCAGTGTGTGAACAAGGGGCAGATGTGATCGTGCTAGGCTGTACGCATTATCATTGGATTGAAGATATTATAAACAAAGAAACAAGAGGACGTGCCACGGTGCTTCAGCCCGAACAGCCAGTCATAGAACAGCTTAAGAAAGTTCTTGCACAGCAGACCTGAACTGCTCACCACGATCCTTGTAGTTTTTAAACAAATCAAAACTAGCACAACCGGTAGATAGAAGCACAATATCTCCAGATTTAGCTTGAGCTTTAGCAATAGCTATTATTTCTGGCATTGTATTTCCAGCTTCGAATATATTTGTATAACTAGCGTGTTTTAAGGCTTCAGCGATAGCTGGACCAGTTACGCCCACGCATATAACGGCCCTAACATTACTATTTGCAACCGTTTTTGCTAGATGCTCATATGTTGCACCTTTGTTTGAGCCACCTAAAATAATTACTTTCGGTTCGCTAAATGCCTCAATAGCCACCTGAGCGGTACTTGGTGTGGTTCCAAATGAGTCGTCGTAGTATTTCACACCATCCAGTTCTCGAATCAGCTCCAGACGATGTTCAAGTCCAGAAAATGTAGTCAAAGCTGATGCAATAGCTTCAATGTTTTGAGTAACTTGCCACACCGCCGTGACTGCAGCACAGACGTTTTGCCAGTTGTGTTTGCCCAATAGCTTCAGCTCACTTGTCTTACAAATTTCTTTACCGCCAATACAGACGATGTCATTTTCTATAACCGCGCCCGGTGCTTTTAAGTATGGTACGAGACGGCCTTCGGATGCATCCGCCACGCTGAGAGAATCTTCGTTATTGGCATAATAAATCGCCAAGTCGTCAGTTGTCTGATTGATGAAAAGTTGTTGTTTAGCATTTACATATTCGTCATAATCTTCATGCCAATCTAGGTGTTCTGGTTCTACCATTAGACACACCCCAATGTGTGGTGAAAGTTTTAAATCAATAAGTTGAAAGTTGGCTAGTTCTAAAACTACCCAGTCAGTGGGTTGTATGCCTGATTGATTCGCTGTTGCCATTACGCCCGCTCCGTAAGTTCCAGCCAACTTGTCTGTTTCTGAATTAGTTTGCGAATAACTAGAGGCAACTAGCAAATCAAGAGGTGGGGTGCCAATATTTCCGCCAAGATGAACTTTTTCGCCAGCGGCCTCCAGCATCTTTGTTATAAGAGTGCTAGTTGTACCCTTTCCCTTCGTTCCAGTAACGCCAATGATATTCTTAGTAGGGCAGACTTTGAGAAATTCATTGGTATTAGACCAAACCTTATCCAAAATTTGTGGACTTTCAGGATTTGCAGCCAAAATATCCCGCGGGTGGAGAAAAGGTGTACGAATTACTCGTTCAAAACGATCCAAATCTTTTAAATAATCTTTGCCTAGTTGACTGCTACTACCTGCCGGAACCTTTATAGACTCATCTCTGTCGCAAATGGTAATTTCGTTGTCCGTGTTCCAGTAATTGTAGGAACTTTGGCCTTGACTAGCGAACCCCAAAATAGCAATTTTCATAAAGCTATTGTAACAGTTTAGGAAGCCAACTCAGACTTGACCATTTCGACAACCTGGCGAGGGGTCATCTCAGCTTTTAAAATAAAGCGTTTTACGCCCAGCTCTTTGAGCATAGAGGGTGCTTCCTGTTCACCCATATTGGTAAGGATGATAACTAGTATGTCTTTGCCCCAATCTGTTTTACGCATTTTTTGAAGCATTTCATGACCGGTCATTTCTGGCATCATCAGGTCTAGTAATATTATGACCGGGCGCATTTTCTCGATAAGCTCAAGTCCAAGTCTGCCATTCTCGGCTGTTTCTACATCGTACCCATCCGCCTCGAATTTAATGCGGTACATTTGTGATATTGCTTGGTCGTCTTCGATTATTGCTACTTTAATCATATTGGTTACTTTCTAGTCTAATCCTATTACGTTTGGGGCGCTTGCGCTAGCGTTTCGGCAATAATATCCTCTAATTCGCTGTTTGAAGGGTTAGCTTTTACGATGTAGCGTTCAAAGTTGAGTTCCTTCAGGTTTTCCGGCGCCTCTGATTCGCTGATGTTGGTAAGAAATATAGCTTTCATATTTTTACCCCATTCAGTTTCGCGCATATGTCTCAAGATATTATCACCAGACATGTTTGGAAGCATCAGATCTAGCAGGGCGAGTTCTGGCAGTTCATGCTCTATCAGCGACAAACCAGTCATACCGTCATTTGCAACTAGGCAAACATGACCAGCTAGTTTCAGTCGTGTTTGGTATATTTCCGCCAACATTACATCATCTTCAACCAATACTATTTTAGCCATAGGTACATTCTATGCTAACAACTTCAAATAGCATACACAGCAACTGATTATGGTGGTAAACATCATAATTGGGTTAATAAATGAACGAGTAAAGATAATCGATTCAGATATTATAAAATATAGCCGAAGCCTAACGGGTTTTTTGCAGGATTCGGCACAAGTAGCATTGCTTGAAAGTGGTATCGTATCAAATTATCATTTATGACTGGTAGGGCTTGCTTTTTTGCCTAATATTTCATTCACTATTTCAAGTACCTGAGAAGGGGTGTGGTGAGCTTTAACGATATATCGTTCAACATTCAGTAGTCTCAATGAACTTGGTGCTTCATCTTTGCTGATATTAGTTAAGACTACAACACGGATGTCGGCTCCCCATTTTGTTTCACGCAATTTTTGTAATAATACGTCACCGTTCATCTCGGGCAGCATCAAATCAAGTAGTATCAAGTCCGGACGCTCATCAGAAACAATCTGCCAGCCTATTTCTCCATTTTCAGCAAGACAAACCTCATACCCAGAACGTTCAAGTTTCAACTTGTACATTTCGCGGATCAGATTATCGTCTTCTATAACGGCAATTTTACTCATTTGCAATTTTGTGACTATATTATATTATTGACATTATAACTCTTTTTTTCTATAATTCATATCGTACTTTAGAAGATTTAGTTGACGTCCCATTTTCATTATTACATTTGTAGTAATGCATCTGAGGCGTCATTTTTAAATTAATACGCTTTAAGCTGGAGAGATATGAATATACACGTTACAGCTGGAATCGGTACCGGTCCAACTAAATTGTCTGCTTTTGATGCAGCCTTAAATCATGCAGGTATTGCAAACTATAATTTAATTCGATTGAGCTCAGTTATCCCACCTAAAACCACTATTGTCGATCAAGGTAAAGAGGGAATTTCGCCTAGTACAATGCCCGGGGAATGGGGTGATAGACTATATGTGGTCATGGCCGAACAACGTGAAGTACAGCCCAATGCAGAAGCTTGGGCTGGAATTGGATGGGTTCAAGATAAGGCAACGGGCAAGGGATTATTTGTTGAACATCAAGGAGAGAGTGAAAAGGCCGTAAAAAATGATATCGAACAAAGCCTAACAGCACTCATGGCCACGCGTAATGTCGATTTTGGAAAAATTAAGACAAAAGTCGTTGGAAAGACGTGCAAACATCAGCCTGTCTGCGCTATGGTGGTTGCCGTATATCAAGCTAGTGACTGGGAAAACGGTGCGCATAAGGTACAGGATTAGAAACAATGACAGACGCTGCACATATTGAAATAACAGGTCCGGATGTATTACTTAACCTACCTATAGACGAAGATCAAGCTCCTATTGATCAACAAGCCGAATTATCTATTGAGCCGCCTAAAGAAGAAGTAGTATATGCGGGAGCTGAACAAAGCAAAGTTCAACGAGCACTAAGTGTCGGCAGACGAGCATTGGGTCGTATAGCTATTGCAGTCGAGGTTAATCCCTTAACCAATGGTCCAATACGCTATGGTGCTTTTGCCGCTACTCTTAAATCAACTGGAAACGTACCGTTAAGCGTTGGCGTACTTGTTGGAACAACACTGTTAGTAGAAGGCGGTGGCGCACTTGCAATGGGTGACGTGCTTGAACGAGATACGAGTAAAACGCTAAAAGTTTTAGATAAAGCGGTAGATAAAATTGTTCCAAAAGATAAAAGAGTTTCCCCGTTAGCCGAAGCTGTAATAACTAACTATGCCGGTGTACCAGCGTTAATGTACGCCAAAAAACGGGAGAATCCTTCGATGAAACCAGAGGAGAACAGAAAACACGCGCTGAAGGCTACAGGATTACTTGCAGGTGCTTGTGCGATCCAAGGTGTTATTATTAGCGAAGGCCTAACTGACCCAACTAACCCTAAGATAATGGTGCCAATCGTTGTAGGCATAGCAGCGTCAGTAGGGGTAATAAATTGGGCAAAGAAGAAAATTAAACAAGAATAGCAAGCGAGTTGCCATGACGTTACAATCTGAAATGAAGCCTAGTGGCCATGAAGGCACTGAACCGGTACTACCAAATTATGATTTATCACTAGAAAAGTTGGGTGAGCTACAAGACGAGCTTGTTGCGGTAGTCAAAACACAAGTTATGGAGCCGGGTATCGTATCTGTCGTGGTTAAACCAGAGCACAAATTTGCAAATATTATTCGCAATCATGAGGCAACTTTTTTTCCTGAGGTAAAAGAGGTAACAGCGGAAGAAGAAATAACCACGGAGTTCATGGCGCTTGTAGATACTCGACCTGGTGCACAATCGGTAGTCCACGGCGCTACGATTAATCGGCCAACGACTAAAGAAAACGTTCCAGAAACAGGATTTTATATCATTGATGCGCTCATAGAAAAAGGAAATTTTTCTAAAGAACAGTTCTATCAGTATTATCAGTCACAAGGTGTAGACGTGGACAATTGTGTATCTGTTGAGACCAATTTTATTATTGGAGAAAGAGCTGAAAAGTTTAAGGGGTTTGGCACTGCTATGATAGTCTATCTTGCGATTGTTCAAGCTTACTTAGAAGAGCAACAAACCGAAAATATAGTTGGAGTCTTCGCAACATTGAACGGTCGTCAACGCAGTTCTTTTCGTCAAAATGGGGTTGAATATGAATTACTCATGGGCGAGGAAGAAATGGAAACGCCTGAAGCAGAGCAAGGTGTAGAAACCCTGCCGGTTTTCATTCCATACAGTAGCCAAACAGAATCAATCTTTAATAGCATGGGCATTAAGTTGCCACTCGTTACTTTTTAATAACGTACTTCTTAAGAAATTTATCTGGCTTAAAGCTAATTTTTGACTTTCTTAGCCCCTCTATGCCCAAGTCCTGCTCCCAGTTGATGTAGTTAACATCGTGGTACAACATAACTTTCGCCGATTCACTCGCTACAAATACTGATAGGTGCTCGTGAATTTTTAGTGCCTTCTCGAAGTGAACTATCCCGTATTTTTTGCCAACAATCTCCATAATCGAAAAAGCCACTAGTATATTGTTAATGTAAACAGTTAGTATAAAGATATCGAAGTGAGTCACATGCTTGATAAAGTTCTTAAATGCGGTTTTTTCAAGCGCTATCTCTTCATCAGATTGAGATGACTCCTTTTCCCAGAGACCAAATAGATTAAGCATCGAGTCAGCTAGTTTAGCATCGAGTTTTCGGTGCATCTTAGTTACTATTGTGCCTTCGTATGCCTTTTTAAAACTGTTAAGTTTATAGCGCTTTTTCTTAAGCGCACCACCACTCAGATAATAAAGTTTTTGAGATGAATATATGTAGTCATGGTTGTCCCTATCTTCGACTATAGAAAATTTTTTAGGATGTTTGATATTAGACACTACAATTTTGGGGATCAGCTTCAGTTGAGCATTGTCTCCAAGGAGAGTGTCGAGCGAACTATCCATTTTATTTTTGCCAAGTATCGAAACGACTGGTGTTGCATTAACATAATCGGGCAAGATAATAACGAGGTTATTATTGAGCATTGAAATTTCCACATTGTTAGCTATGTCCCAACAAAACATACTCACAAAATTAAAATCAGAATATGGCCTAAATTGTGAAGTGAAGGCACGGATTTTTCGAGCGTGCTTAATATCTATACGTGCAAGATCAGGATATGTCGGTATCATTTACAAATACTATATCAGTATAGAGCTAACAACTAGATACTATAGGAGTTAAATCTGCTATTATGGAAGTGATTACGCAAATGCTTAAATGAGGCTGAATCACCGGACTACATCGATATGTCTATAGATTTCATGATAGTTATCACGTGTTCATCGGCTATGTTTTTACTAGGTCTGGTTGTGTATGCCCGAAATCCGAAGCAACACGACAATCAAAATTTCGCATTCGTAGCATTAGCATTAGTATCCTGGACAATCTTCAACTACCTATCTGATAATTCACTTGCAAATAGTCTGCTATATACCAGGCTAACTTTTCTAGCTGGGGTACTATCAGCTTTTGGGATTATTAACTTCATTGCAAATTTTACTGACACAAAAGTATTTAAATCAAGTAAGTTGATAAGGGCAGGTAAACTGTTTACGGTTTTACTAGTACCGGTGGTGTTCTCTCAATATTTTATTAGCGCGGTAAGTTCTGTTGAGGGAGAAGAAGCGATTACGGTTGCATTCCTGTATCCACTATTTCTTCTATTTGTAATATACATGTTATTTCTGATGGCGTATATCCTAATCCGTCAAAACCAGATGGCTGTCGGTGCAAAAGAGAAACAACAAGTAAAATTGATTTCGTTTGGCATTGCTGCGTACTGTGTGCTGGCTGTTAGTGCAAATGTGTTATTACCGCTTATTATTAACAATTGGTCTAGTTCTCGCTTTGGCCCTGTATTTACGCTGATTCTTGTCGCCGACATTGGTTACACAATAATCAAACATCGACTCTTTGATATCCGCTTGATCATAGCTCGAGCCTTAGGATATTTGTTTTCTATTGGAATATTTAGTTTGTTGTATGCAGTGCTTGCTTTTGTTCTCGTTGATAAACTGTTCCTCCAAGGACAGGTTGATAGTTTAGCTTATGACTTTATTTACCTCGGACTCGCTATCATGCTCGCAGTTACATTCAGTTCGCTGAGAAGATTCTTTGATAGAGTTACTAATATATTATTTTTTCGTGATGCGTATGACCCTCAACAATTTCTGGATAAATTTAACAGTATGCTTGTAAGTACTATTGACCTAGAGCCGTTATTAAAAGGTTGTGCCCAGGTAGTCCAGGAACACTTAAAGGTGTCTTATTGTAGTTTTACAATTCGTAGAACTTCGTACTCTAATAGTCGTAATATTGGAGGCCAAAATAAGGCGATCAGCGAAGACGATGTACGAAAGTTTAGTGAAAATTTAAGCAAATTACCAACTAGGGTTGTCGTTACAGATGAGTTAACTCTTAATAACAAAGAATTCATCAGCGCATTGAGAAAAAACGATATTGCTATAATCGCACGCCTGACCAGTAATATAGAGTCTGGCAAAGAAGGTATCGGATATCTTTTGTTGGGTTCAAAGAAAAGTGGCAATCCTTATAATAGGCAGGATATAAGGATTATTGAAATCATCGCCAACGAGTTAGTGATCGCAATACAGAATGCTCTTAGGTTTGAGGAAATTGAGAAATTTAACATAACTTTACGGGACAAAGTTGATGACGCTACAAAACAACTACGGGTTACTAATGAAAAATTGAAAACTTTGGATGAAACCAAGGATGAGTTTATCAGTATGGCTTCTCACCAACTTCGGACACCGCTAACTAGTGTAAAGGGCTATTTGAGCATGGTTCTGGAGGGTGACGCAGGTGATCTGAATGAAATGCAAAATAAACTGCTAAATCAGGCATTTGTGAGTAGTCAGCGTATGGTATACCTTATAGCCGACCTCTTAAACGTTTCACGTTTGCGTACGGGCAAATTTATAATAGAACCTATTGCCAGCAACTTAGCAGATGTAATCAAGGGTGAAGTTAGTCAGCTCCAGGACACGGCTAAGTCCAGAGGCTTGACACTTACCTTCGATAAGCCAGAATCATTTCCAACCCTAATGCTGGACGAGACAAAAATAAGGCAGGTTATCATGAATTTTATGGACAACGCCATCTATTACACGCTTACTGGTGGACATATAACAGTAGAATTAAGGGAATCTGGTAAGACGGTAGAATACATCGTGCATGACGATGGTATCGGTGTGCCAAAGAGCGAACAGCATCATTTGTTTACCAAATTCTACCGTGCCAGAAATGCCAAAAAAGCTCGACCAGACGGCACCGGTCTAGGCCTCTTCATGGCCAAAAAGGTCATTATAGCCCAAGGCGGTGCAGTTATATTTAAAAGCGAAGAAGGCAAAGGCAGTACCTTTGGCTTTAGCTTTGAAAAAGCCAAACTGTCACCAGAAAACTCAGACAAGACTCCTCCTAAAGCATAAGAATATTGCGTCAAAATCATAAACATTGCGAAAAGTATTGACAATTGCTTATACATATTGTAGAATGCTGTTAATACGTGAAAACTCCTTGAGACGGGGTGGGCACGGCGAGATGGAGTAATTAATCTTCTATGGGAGGAATAAATGTCTGAATTAATACATGGCGACATAGGTGAAGTTAATAAACGAGCACTTGGCGGTGTTTTAGCAGTCGCTGCTCTAGTAGGCGGCGGCGCACTTTTTGCTACACGAGGAGGAGAGACACCGGCATCTGCTGATAGTAATCCAACTGAATGGCTAGATGTATCAGGTCAAGATAATCCTAGTTGTGTCGAGATCGTTGACAAAGCCGGAACTGGTGAAACTTATAAACTCGAATTTGATAACAATACTTTTACTCTTGTTAAGTCAGACATCGGAGCCAACCAGGAAGGACGCCTATGGACTAACTCCATGCGCGCTCCTTTTGAAAGTGATAATACTGAAGCCGAAGTTAAAGCTAGCCTGTGTGAAGATGCGCCTTTTAGCGTAGCAACTGCCTATACACTCGGTAATGTCATATATAAGGGCAAACGCCTAGCTAATACAGAAGCCGGAAAATGGCTGAAGCCGTACGCCGATCTTAAGCCAGAAGAACTTGATGAAAAAGCCGAATACTTACTAGGAACAGATCTGAAGCGTACAGAAGTAGAAGCACATCTTGAGCGCAATGATGAGTTTACTGTCCTAGCTGAAAACCTTTCAGCAGTACTGACAAATCTCAATGCTGAAGGACTGAAGACTGGCAAGACTGACGTTGATGTTAGCTACGACGACAACGCATTCGTAGGTGTTGATCGCATACCCGAAATGGTTGCCAAGCACAATCAATTTAAAGACGCGGAAGCATTTATGTTTGGGGCCTTGCTTAAGGGCAAAGACGAGGACTGCCCAACGCCAATAATCGGATTCAACACCGGCATTGGTGCTGATGGCAATCCAAAAAATGGTGACCAACGTCCAGAAACGTTTGTACCAAATGAAGAGTGCGAAGAAACTACTTCCACAGCTGGTAAAGGCGAAACAACCACAACCGGTCGTAGGGGTACTACTACAACAACACTACCAGATAAGCGTCCTTGGTCTCCGGTTCCTGGCGGTGAGGACGATGTAGAGGCTCCAGAGCCAGGTCCTGATTACCCTACAACGAGCACCACAGCTCCTACTGACCAGACTGGTCCTTCAACAACGACAACAACAATCGCGGGTAACGGTACAACAACAACCGTAGCAGGCCCTTGTGGTTCTGCATGCGAATAAAGCTAAGGAGAATAAGATGAGTATGAAAAATTTATTCAACAAACTACGGAACGCTCCTAAGCGATACGTCGCCGCAATAGCCGTTGGCTTGGCGATCGCACTGCCAGTAGCAGTTAGCGCTGGTTTTGGCCCTAACCGTCCAACATTTGACTGGAACAATCCAGATGATCGTAAAGGTTCATTAACCGGTCCTGTATTTAATAGTTTCATCAACACCCCAACATATGGTGATGAGCGAAACTTCGTGCGCGTAGCTGAAGTAGTTGCTGGTCAAAGTCCAGTACAGGCAAACTTTTCCGAAACTAAGACAGCAACTGCTGGCAAAGAGTACTGGGTTCGTACATTTGTACACAACAACGCCAACCAGAGTACCAATAATGGTGTTGGCGTAGCTAAGAACACTCGTGTAAGCGTAGAGATTGCCAGCGGCACAGCAAACGGTGTTGATGTGCTTGCGGATATAACTGCAGACAATGCAACTCCTAGTAAAGTTTGGGATACCGCAACATTGGTAAACGATAGCAAAGCATTTAGCGTTGCTTACGTTCCAGGCTCTGCAAAACTATATAATCAAGTAAACCAAAATGGCCTAGCTCTCTCTGACGCAATTGTCTCAAATGCCGGCACACAAATTGGCTATGATGCTATGAACGGCAACGTTCCCGGATGTTTCGAATATTCTGCGTACGTGTACGTTAAAGTTAAAATTAGCTCTCCAGATCTAGAAATTAACAAACGAGTTTCTAAAGTTGCAGCACCGAAGCTTACTGATAGTAGCGAGAGTGTTACTGCGAAACGAGGTGAAACGATTTCATGGAGAATAGACTACAAAAATACTGGCAGTGAGACTGCACGTAATATTACTATTCGTGACCAAATACCAACAGGGTTAACACTGGTACCAGGCTCTATAACGTGGATTGATGCTAACCACCAAAACGGTGAAACCTTCCAAGACACCGCACTCAGTAGTGGTGGAGTAAATGTTGGCAACTATGCCGTCAATGGTAATGGGGTCATTCGTTTCCAAACCAAGATTACAGCCCCGAAAGAGGTCTGTGAAATCAAAAACACAGCTTTCGGGCGAGCAGATAATGTTCCAGAACAGAGTAATGATGCAAAAGTTGTAATTAGCGATTGCGAACCCGACAAACCAGAAACTCCTATCTATAACTGTGATGGGATACAGAAAGCATTCGTAAGTGGCAAAACATACCGCTTCACCACTAATGCAACTGCTAAGAATGGTGCAGTAGTTAAACAGTACCGCTACAGCTTTACGGGCTCTGGCTACAAAGTGGATGCTATCAGTAACCAAGTGAATGGTCAGATTGACAATACGTTCCCTGGTCCCGGTACATACACAATAACCGTTACGGTTGATTTCGTAGTAGATGGCAAGACGGTATCTGACACAAGCGATACATGTAAAACTAACCTAACGATTCCAAAAGAAGACGAAAAATGTCCAATTGTTGGCAAAGAGAACTTGCCAAAAGACAGTCCTGAATGTATCGAGACTACTACAACAACAGCTTTGCCAAACACTGGCCCTGGCGATGTAGTTGGTCTCTTTGCGGCTGCTACCATTGCTGGCGCCTTGGTTCACAAGTTCATTCTTGGTCGACGCTACAGCTAAACTGTGGAAAACTGCTAGCGTAATTAATAAAATTGTGTTAGGGTAGAAGCAGTAAAGGTCGTGACTGACCGCTCCAAACAAAATCTCTGAAATCCTCTGCAAGTAATGCGGGGGATTTCTTTTTTACCCCTGTTATGCTACAATAACTCGGTCGCAATTTAGGTATAAAATTTGCGGCCTAAATATTGGCCACATCGTCTAACGGTTAGGACGCCAGGTTTTCATCCTGGAAATCGGAGTTCGATTCTCCGTGAGGTCACCAAGTAAGAATTACAGATATGAATTAGTGCCTAATTTCCGGCAAAGGAAGCTAGGTGCTTTTTTGTATCTGTTAAATAATTCGATTCTCCTTGCTACGGTCAGTATAGCTATCAGAGGGAAAGTGTGGTATTTTCTTATATATGAACATAAAACGGGCAAAAGGTCACGGCATGTATGCCACATTAGCTATAGAGTTGCCAGACCGCACAGGCTGGCACATTAAGTTGCGGCCTGGCGAAGATGGCCCGCGTCAATCCGATGAAGCTGCCCGCACCAGATGGGTGCGTGACCGGCTACCGTCACCACGACAAGCGCGGGCTGTACGTCTACCCGGCATTAGTATGCTAGTTACTAAGACATTAGAGGGTACACCTAGTCATAAGTACATCGGCCTGCTAGAGCCAACGGCCATTCTTTTCGGGGTCACAACGGCCATAGGAGCCATGCGTGAAACAGATACGCGCGGCTTTCCGTTTGCCGCCCCACGCTGGACTACGGAACAAGGTATTGCCGACAACTTGAAGCGATTGGAAACATCAAAAACAAAACACAGGGAGTTGCACCCAGACTTCGCGGGCCGAACATACCGTGAGCTACAAGACATTGTTGATGGCGGTTCCGGCGGTGATAAAAAAGTACTGACTCACGGTGATTTATGTATGCCTAACGTACTACTAAGTGGTCGCGCTGCCTTGACTGGCATCGTAGACCTTGGCGGCTTGCATGTCGGTAATGGCAAACTCGATCTAGCCATTATGTCATGGACGGTGCAAGCCAATATGGGCGATAAGTGGGCAAACCGCTTGTTAGAAACATACGAAACGACCGCCGACGATCAGGGTATTTTGTATAACCGCTTGGCCTATGATTTAGGTTTGGAACGACCAGACCCTTGGACCTGGACGCAAACGCCGCAGTTAGCCAAACAGAGAGAAAGACTAGCAATATAAGGAAGTAGAAATGATTAGACTAACCGACAACTTAGACGTATACCTCTTACGCCACGCTGAGGCGTATAAAAACTTGGCAAAAGTTCACGGCGGCGGCGATCAGCGCCTTACTCCTACTGGCGAACAACAAGCCCGCACCGTAGGCGGCTTCTTGTTGCGTATGCGTGGCGGTGCTGAAGGATTACAAATTGTGCATCAGCCCGAAGGTCGCAGCGAAGCGACAGCTCGGCATGTTGGAATGGTTGCAGCCAGGGCAATAGTAGAAGTGCCGGACTTGGTAGGTGTGCGCTTAGGTGTTGCCGGTGGCTTGCCCGAAGAAGAACTTGCCATACGTTACCCCGAAGTTGCCGCGTCACTCATTGCCTGGCGTACTAACAAAGGCGATCTAAGTAGCCGCCCGCGTGTTCCGGGTAGTGAACCGATGGAGGAATTTGCAGACCGTATACGCCGGGGTCTGGTATCAAGCATCGAAGGATGTGAGCCGGACAATTCCTTGGCGATAGTGGGCACGACTTCAACCCTTAATATGATGAACCACTTACTTGTGAATGACGGTGAGTTTGACCGGCCGAATTATGACTTTATCAAGTTTCCACTAGGGTCGTTAGCGGCCTGGCGGATTTCTGATGAGGCACCACTTCAGACAATGGCCATAACCACTCCCGCACTATAACGAAAGGTAGATTACAGAAATGAGCATAGAACATCAACCAACAGACGCTACCCTACTTGCCGCACCATTTGGCTTTGGTCCACTGGGCAAAGCGCTGGCTATTGCAAACGAATTTGAAGACCGGGGAATGTCGGTTAAAGTGCTTGGCGACGAGGCCGCCCAAAAAATCACGGCTGCTTCAGGCATTATTGCTGAGGGCTATGAGTATCGTGAGCCGCTTGATCTTCAAGACCTCAATACTGGCGTGACGCTGTCATGCCTAGATATCAGCACTCCAATTACGAAGTCTGAAACACCTCTGTTATTAGTGGATTCTTTATTTTGGTTGCGCGGACTATGGGAGCGATTCCCTGACCATAATGCAGACCGGATTTTAGCCCAACGCTTTTTTGTTGATGCTCCTGAAAAGGTACGCGATATGGTCAGTGATCGGCTATATATGGTAGATGCCATATTGCCCTCCTCCTCTATTGACCCGGAAATAAACAATAACGGTGAGCTTGTCGTGCTGTATCCTGGCGGTATGCGGTCGCCCTATTTGGGCATAGAATATCAGGAAAAGTATTTGTCTTGGGGTGTGGATGTTGTCACTGAAGCCATGAAAGCAACTGATGTTGACCCGGCTAACTTTGTGGCCATTACCCCGCCGCAACTGCTTGGCTCTTTGGCCGCACGTGCGGTAGAAAACTTTGGCGGTCGCGTCGAGTCAGGCGTAACCGACCTAGGCCATTTACTCCGCGATGCTCGTGCTCTTGTGCTGGCACCGGGTATTGAAATAATGCTAGAAGCCTGTGCAATGGGCAAAGTGCCGCACTATATCCCGGCGTTTAACGGTAGTCATATACCGCAACTAATGGCCTACCGACAAGCTGGCATTGGCAACGAAATATGCCCCTCGTATGCTGACGCCCTACGGGAGTTTGAAGCTAATACAGACAACCTTAGTAAATTGAGCACCGGAGTAGAGCAACGCAACTTTGATATGCTGTTGCGGCCAGAATATAAAGCTGAGGGCGTGGCTAATCTAGTAGGTGCTCTGACCGTATGGGAAACAGTCGCCGACCGATACCCACTCGGCAAATACGGTGCGTCTCAAGTCGTTGACCATGCTCTATCTATGATGTAGCCGTCTTTGATTTGAGACACAGGTCAATAACTGGTAACATAATCAGATGGCAACGACATATAAACCCTGCACCTATAGAGTATCGGCAAAAGCAGCTGTTCAAGGCTCCAACAAGGGCTTGCTGTTAGTTAAGGAAGACAGCATTTACTGGGATTTACCGGGCGGTGGTGTTGAACATCTTGAGGAGCCAGAGGACGCTTTACGGCGCGAGTTACAAGAAGAAATAGGCGTAGATGTTACGAAGATTGATAAAGACCATTTGCAGGCATGGGCAACTTATGACCATCCAGCCGAACGTCCATTAATCTTTTTGGTATATCCGGTAGATACGGCAACCAAAGCTGTTAAGTCACCAGAGCAAGATATTACTATTGGCTATTTCACCAAAGAAGACCTAAAGAAGTTACCTATCGAGCCTCATATAGAGAAGTATCGACAAAATCTTATAGATTTTGCACCAGTATAAGTCAGCATTTACTAGCAATAAAATGAAGCCACGACGAACCGACTTTATGAGCGTCAGTGGCAACAATACTTGCAAACCCTACACCCTTATAAATCGATAGGGGTAGGGTCACCATCTAGAAACTTATCTCTATGCATCCTAGAGCCACCAAACCACTCACGCTTATTTACAGATGCCACTTGCCACTATTTTATTGCAAATAATTACTGGCAAGCTTATGCTTAGCAGTATGAGTAAACTTAAACATAATGAAGCAGGTTTTGGAGCTGTTGAAGCAATATTAATAATTATAATTGTAGCCGTTCTTGGCTTTGTTGGCTGGTATGTATATAAACAAAAAAGTTTAATAAAAACTCCCAAAGAATCGGCGCAACAAAATTCAAAAAAAGACGAAAGTTCTGCGGCCGCAAGCCAGGTTACTGCAAACTGTACGGCTCCGGCTGAATACACGGTTTATACCAACGAAGAAATAGGCTATTGTTTTGTTTATCCAACCATTTGGGGCACCGTGACGCTCCATGACGGTGTTATTAACCCCGCGTACGAACCCGCCGGTGCTTATTGGGGGAGTTTTAGCGCCAATGCCAATGCCAGCTTTGGGCACGTCAGGACAGATTGGACGTACGGCGGCCCAGGACGCGGCGGCCCAATAAATGCCACCGGATTTACGGTCTACGAAACGTTTACACCCTATGAATCCACCCCTAGCACGATTATAATTAACAATGCCGATAAAGTACTGGTAGCTACCAACTCTGGCCTTGATACAGAAGGCGCAATAGTAAAATCCCAACGCCGCTTTACCGAAACGCCAAACTACGCCGGTATGTCGTTTCAATTGAACGTTCCGGCCAGCGGCAGTTTTGACCCAAGTACCGACAGCCCCAGTAGTCTTGTGACCGAAGCCCAGTTTGACACTATGGAAATCATTCTCAATTCGGTTATCGAACTCTAAACTAGAGTACTCAACCGATTACTACTTGTAACCGATAACCATAACAGGTTAAAATAGTTATAAATGGTGGAAACAACTTACACAGCACCCAACGTGCCCGTTGCTAAATTTAAGCGGACTAAAATCATTGCTACCCTTGGGCCGGCAACTAATAGCTATGAAGCTGTCCTGAAACTTATAAAAGCCGGGGCCAACGGCATACGGCTCAATTTTGGCCATGGCACGGAAGCGGAGCGCGTCAAACATATCAAATGGATTCGCAAAGCCGCGCAAGAGTATGGCAAACCAGTCGCCATTATCCAAGACCTGCAGGGTCCCAAAATCCGCCTGGGCGACTTCGAGGGCATTGTAAACGTTCAAACAGGCCAGCACCTTAGCTTTGCTTATAACGCTGACTACTCAGCTAGCGGCAATTTGCCGACCCAGTATGACTTGAGCAAAAAAATTCAGCGCGGCGAGCGGCTGTACCTGTACGACGGCAAGGTAAAAACCACCGTAACTAGCGTAAAAGACGGAGTGGTGCACGCCCGGGCTGAAAATGACGGCATACTCATCAAGCGCAAAGGGATTAATCTGCCAGACACCGATTTTGGCGGCGACGTGATTACCAAAAAAGACAAAGCCGACCTGGCTTTTGGCTCAGAGCACGATATTGACTACGTGGCGCAAAGTTTTGTTCAGACCGCCTCGGACATCCGCGGCCTGCGCCGTCTGATGCACAACCTCGGCATGAACGCCAAAATCATCGTCAAATTTGAAACCCAGGCGGCCGTTGACCATATGCAGGAGATAGTCGAAGAAACAGATGTGATTATGATTGCTCGTGGCGATTTGGCAGTAGAAGCACCTGCAGAGTCGGTGCCTATTGTGCAGCGCCGGTTGATTGGGCTCGGTATGAAATACGCTAAGCCGACGATTGTGGCTACGCAGATGTTGTTTAGTATGACTGAGTCACCAGAACCGACTAGAGCCGAAGTATCAGACGTGGCAACAGCGGTTATTGTAGGTGCAGATTGTGTGATGTTAAGTGATGAAACTGCTAATGGCAAATACCCAGTGGAAGCTGTTAAAACAATGAAGCGGATTATTATCTACACTCAAGAAAACAATCCCCTTAAGGCTGTTTTTGATGATTTGGAAGATCTAGTTGCCACAAAACAGTCAGCTATAGCAGATGCGGTTATTAGCTTAGCTGAGAGCGTAAACGCCAAAGCAATTGTAGCCGAAACAAAGTCCGGTGCTACGGCACTGCAGCTTGTCTCCAAACGCCCCAAACAACCGGTCGTAGCAGTTACGTCTGATCCGAGAGTGGCTCAACAGTTAGTTATCGTATATGGAACCAAGAGCTATGTTCGTCCAGACGATAAATTTGCAGCTACAAAACTTGCAAACTGGCTTCAGCAAAAAAAGGTGCTGAAAAAAGGCGATATGGTGGTTACGGCATCTGGGCAATATCCGGGCGTGGTTGGTACGACAGATACTATAAAGGTGCGCATGTTAAAATAAGCATAAGTAGGGTGGGGTAATTTTGAGTTTTCTGAAAAAAACAGTCCGAGATATTGACCTCAGAGGCAAGCGAGTACTGGTGCGGGTAGACTATAATGTGCCTCTTAATTCAGAGTCTAAAATTACAGATGATTATCGGATTAAAAAATCTCTACCAACCATACGGTATCTCCTAAAACAAGACGCCAAAATTATATTATGCTCTCATCTGGGCCGGCCTGACGGAAAGGTTGACAAGAAATACAGTCTAAAACCTTGCGCTAATCGGCTTGGAAAACTCCTGGACAAGCCCGTGGTATTTCTAGATGATTGCATTGGCGACGAAGTAGAAAAACATATCAATAATATGCCAGTCGGTCAAATTGTTATGCTAGAAAACGTTCGTTTTCACCCGCAGGAAGAATCTAATGACAAAGAGTTTGCCAAAAAACTTGCCAGCTATGTAGATGTTTTTGTGCAAGATGCCTTTGGAGTTGTGCATCATCCAGCAGTATCAGTTTCTGAATTGCCCAAATACTTGCCAGCAGTAGCAGGCCTACTAGTTGAAAATGAAGTCAACACAATTACTGATGTTATGGCTAATCCCAAACGTCCGCTCATGGCAATAATTGGCGGAGCCAAAATTAGTGACAAGCTAGAAATACTGAACCGATTTATCGACATAGCTGACTTTGTGGCAGTAGGAGGCGCCATGGCAAACACCTTTTTGTTGGCTGAAGGCATTCGCGTGGGAAAAAGCTTGGTTGAGCCAGACGCCTTACTATTGGCCAAGCAAATTATTGAGAGAGCTAGGGCCAAGTCTAAAAAACAGCAGTTTATTTTTTACCTGCCTCAAGACGCAGTGGTTGCTAGTTCTATAGATAAAACTGCTAAAACTCGAATTGTCGATTGGGACGCACATATAATTGCCCAAACAGAGAGTTACCCCAAGCAACCGCCTAGGCAGACTGAACAAGTGATGGCAGATGAGCTGATATTAGATATTGGACCTTTCTCTGGAGCTTTCATAGCCGGAGCTATGCAGCAAGTCAGTACCGTTATCTGGAACGGGGCTATGGGAGTTACAGAAGTACCGGGCTTAAATGGGCCAGTTGGACCGTTTTCACGCGGTACCAATCTAATCGTAGATGCTATGTTGGGAGAGTACGGCCACAAGCCGTTTAGCGTGCTGGGCGGGGGTGACACGGTGGGCTATATAGAGGTAAGAAAGCTGACAGATTGCTTCAACCATGTTTCTACAGGCGGTGGTGCCAGTATGGAACTGATGAGTGGGAAAAAATTACCTGGGGTTGAGGCTTTGCTTGATAAGGAGTAAAGTAAACATAACTATTATGAAGTGGGTTCAATGAAAAAAACGTTGATTGTTGGGAACTGGAAAATGAACCTGAACGTGCATCAGGCAAGTATACTGGTGCATCGTTTGACGGAGAGCATACGCCTTCACCGCGACATAGAAATAGTTTTGGCTCCCGGGTTTGTAAATCTGCAACCTATATGTTTGCAGTTAGACCATCGCAAATTTGGTTTGGCAGCTCAAAATGCTTACCAAGTAGATGAAGGTCAGTTTACTGGTGAGGTTAGTTTTAATATGCTACGCGGTTTGGTGGATTATGTAATAGTTGGACATTCAGATAGGCGCTATAAATTTGGTGAAAACCTAGACACCGTTCGCGATAAAGTAGCGGCAAGTGTAAGAAATGGCATAACACCAATTTTGTGCGTAGGCGAAACCAAACAAGAACGCCTAGACGGCGAAACCATGCAAGTACTTCACGATCAAGTTAGCACAGCTTTGAGCAACCTTACAGAAGATGAAATAGAGACTATTGTCATAGCATATGAGCCAGTTTGGGCGCTTAGCAACGGCAAAGATTTTACACACCATGAGATTCCCACACCAGACATTATAGCCAAAGCCATAAAATCAATCCGCAACAACATACGGCATTTATATGGTAAAAAAGTAGCAGAAAATGTCAGAGTACTTTATGGCGGAAGTTCCAGTGCATCAACGGCCCATGGATTACTATCTACAAATGGTGTCGATGGACTACTAGTTGGAGGTGCAAGTTTGAACTATCAGGAATTTACGGGTATTGCAGAGGCAGCATATAGAGTAAATCATCAGGCAGACCTGTCCGTTGTAGCCACGGCTAAGGGGGAATAAAATGGTCAGCAGTAAATCGCAAGATAAAAAAATCATGGATGTTTCCAAGCCAGGAAAGTCATCTCCTGACATATCGGCCAGGCCAGTTGTAATTACGCATCATCCCATGGTTCAGGACCCTATGGTTAAAGAAAATGAAAAGCCAGAAAATAATAAGGCTGTTATTGCTGAAGAATCTAAGCAAGAACCGGCCATGCACAGTGAAAAGATAATAAAACCGGTCAGTGAAGATGTAGACGCAGAGCAGCCCTCAGTGGATGAAGTCACCCGGGACGACGATGCAAAAAGTACTGCACAGACATCCGAAAAAGAAGATCTAGAAACCGAAGAGACAAAACAAGAACCAAAACAAGAAGCAGAACAGGCAGAACAATCTGCGGTTGTTGATGCTGTAACTGATCAAGCAACTATAGATCGGAAAAATAAAAACGAACTATCGGATGCCGAAAAGGCAAAACAAGAGCAGGTACAAAAACTAATAGCTGAAAAAAAATATTTCGTGCCAAAAGCTCAGGTATCCCATCGTCGTAATCAGCGTACCACCATAATCTTAGTGATGTTAATAGTTATTGTGGCTGGAGTTTATCTAGCGATGGATGCTGGCGTACTAGACGTTGGTTTTGATGTTCCATACGATTTGATCCAAAACTAAAAACAAGCCGATACCAAACAACAACGTTATTAACCTCTTTATTTTGCTACAATTAGCGGGTGCAAAATGACTTATTACAGGGGCTCAATCCTGAACAACAGCGCGCCGTAGAGACTACGGAAGGTCCTTTGTTAATACTGGCAGGGGCGGGTAGTGGCAAGACTAAGACCTTGACGCATAGAATAGCGCACCTGATTGCTAGTGCAAAAGCCACACCATATAACATTCTTGCGGTAACTTTTACTAATAAGGCTGCCAAAGAAATGAGGATTCGGGTTGCTGAGCTGACAGGAGAAAATGCCGATAACAGGGGCTTTATGCCTTTTATGGGGACGTTCCATGGAATTTGTGTACGGATACTACGTCAGGATGGTGAATACGTACATGTGCCACGTAACTTCGTTATATTTGATGAGGGTGACCGCCAAAGCGCGGTAAAGCAAGCTAGTAAACAGCTCATGATAGATGAAAAGGCATTCCCGGCTAGAGCCATTTCAGGATTGATTAGCAGTGCCAAAAATGAGCTAATTTCTCCAGCTGACTACGCAGGTATGGGTAGCGGGCCGCTGCATAAAGCAGCCGTTCAGGTATATCCGTTGTATCAAAAAATACTCAAAGATAACAACGCTCTAGATTTCGATGACCTAATTGGCAGGGTTGTTCATTTACTGCAAACTAACGCAGAAATCAGGAATAAATGGCACCAGCAATTTAGCTACATTATGATAGACGAGTATCAGGATACCAATGCTGCTCAATATAAACTCATCAAACTACTCACTAATGATAAACATAATATCGCTGTGGTGGGCGATGACTGGCAAAGTGTGTATTCGTTTAGAGGTGCAGATTATCGGAACATTTTAAACTTCGAAAAAGACTACCCCAAAGCCACGATCATAAAGCTGGAACAAAATTATCGTAGTTCTAAAGCTATTTTAGATGCAGCACATGCTGTGATTACCAAAAATGACCATCGTTCTGACAAAAAGCTGTGGACTGACCTTGGAGATGGAAAACCGCTCCAGATTATGCAAGTAAATAGCGAGAGGGCTGAGGGTGAAGCCATAATACGTAGAGTAAAAATCGCTACTGATTTGAAGGCACGAAAGTTCAACGACTTTGCGGTACTGTACCGTACTAATGCCCAAAGCCGAGCTATTGAAGAAGCCTTTATCCGCTACGCTATACCATATCGAATTGTGGGTGGACAGCGGTTTTACGACCGCAAAGAAATTAAAGACATCATGGCTTATTTGCGCTTAATCTATCAACCATCAGACGCCGTCAGTTTTGAGCGAATCGTAAATGTGCCGACTAGGGGTATTGGCAGCAAGTCAGTAGCAAATTTCTTTGCTTGGCAAACGGCCAACGATTTAAATCTACAAACAGCCCTCGAATCAGTCGCTGACCACCCTGATTTGACTACAAAAGCCCGAAAAGGTTTATCCGAACTAGGTGATTTACTGCGTAGTTTCAGGGAAGTCATGGACAAAACCCCTTTACCCGTATTATTAGACAGTTTGATTCGGCGAATAGATTATATGGCATTTTTAGATGACAAAACTCCTCAAGGAGAAGCCCGCCAAGAAAACGTCCGTGAACTGCTGAGCGTGGCAAAAAGTTATCAAGACGTCGGACTAGATGGTTTCTTGGAAGAAGTAGCCCTTATAAGTGACTTGGATAGTGCTGAGTTTGGTAATAATGCCGTTACGCTTATGACACTACATGCTGCCAAAGGCCTAGAGTTTCCAGTAGTTTTTATGATTGGACTAGAAGAAACTATTTTCCCACATTCTAGGGCGCTGTATGACCAAGCCGAAATGGAAGAAGAGCGCAGACTTTGCTATGTGGGCATGACTCGTGCCAAAGAAGAGCTGTATTTGCTCTATGCCAGCAGTCGTATGCTATACGGCGGCATGCAACACAATCCGCCCAGCCGGTTTTTGAGCGAAATTGATGGGGAGGTGCAGCTGGCAACTGGATTTGAGCAAAGCTATTCGCAAGACTTCTCGGCACCTAATACCAAAACGGCAGCCGAACCGCATTATGCACCAGATTTAAGCGAAGGCGACGGCGTGAAGCATCAGATTTTTGGTGTTGGTACAGTTATGGAAATAGAGGGTGACAATGCAGTCATTTATTTCAAAGGCAAGGGTAGCAAAAAGCTAAACATCGCCTTTGCCCCATTGGAGAAGCTATAGTGAAGAAAATTATGCTTTTCATTGGAACGATTGTGTTTTGGTTTGGCTGGCCGGTGCTTTGGATATATTTCCGTAATTCTAGACGTACCCGCCTATTGCTAATATGCGGAGATGAATTTTTAGCGTTACGGGGCTGGATTGGCGCGGGCAATTGGGTATTGACGGGTGGTGGATTTCATAAAGGCGAAAATTCATTAGACGGTTTGATTCGTGAAGTAAGGGAAGAAACAGGTATAACGATCACTAACAAACAGCCAAGACTACTGTTCACAGAAACTTACCATGAATACGGACTTAGCTTTGACTATGATTGCTATATGGTGCAGTTGGATGAAAAACCCAAAATACACGTTCAGCGATTTGAAATAGCAGATTATTCTTGGCAATCTATGAACAGCCCAACTGTAAAATTGGGGGCAGATGGCAAAGAAGCTTTGAGGCAGTGGCTAAGCAAGAGGTGATTTGTTAAACTAGTAGCTGGTAAACGCGAGCATCGGTAGTCCCTGTCGCTCGCGTACTTCAACCAATTATGCGTAAGAAAAAATTGTTTCAACACAGAGTAAGAGCCAAAGAATACCACAAGCATCCGTTTGTTGTGCCTGTAGTTACTCTAATATTTTTGAGCTTTTTGACTATGATTGGTTCCGTGGTGCTGGGTAGTCAGACTATTGGTCCTTCGGATGCGCACGTAGTTCAGCTTACTGTGGATGGCAAAAAACAAACAGTACCTACCAGAGCCAAAAGTGTGGAGGATTTCTTAGCTCGTGCAGAGGTTACGCTTCAGGATGGTGATGTAGTGGAGCCTTCAATAGAAACTGAAATAGTTGACGACAATTTTCGTATAAATGTATATCGGGCAAGACCCGTCACCATTTTTGATGGTAACAAACGCATCCAGGCACTAAGTGCTGCCACAACACCAAGGAGTGTAGCAAACCAAGTCGGCATAGAGGTATATCCAGAAGATAAACTGAAACAAGAAACCTCCAGCCAAATCCTCAAAGACCAGATAATAGGTGACAAAATTACTATAGAGCGTGCCACACCCGTAAATTTAAACCTCTACGGTACTCCAGTTGTCGTACGAACCCATGCTAAGACTGTTGGAGAACTGCTCAAAGAAAAGAATGTCATACTTGCAAATGGCGATACGGTTCAGCCTGACGTCAAAACAGCACTTGATGCCAATTCACAGATATTTGTAACTCGTTTTGGTACCCAAATTGCCACGGTTGAAGAAGAAATACCCAAAGAAATTGAAACCCTCGAAGACACAAGTTTAAGTTTCGGAGCAATTGCCATACGCCAGAAAGGAAGCGCAGGCAAAAAAATTGTCACTTACCAGTTGGAACTTCAGAATGGTAAAGAGATAGGGCGCAAAGTTATACAAGAAGTCCGCACACTAGAACCAGTCAAGGAGATTGTTGCTAGAGGTAAGGCGTTTAATGTCGACAAAGATAAAAGTACTGTAATGACTCTAGCAGGAGTTAATGTTGCGAGAGACTACCCGTATGTTGACTATATCGTTAGTCGTGAATCAGGATGGTGTCCGACAAAATGGCAAGGACGTCCCGGTGCGTGTCCTGCCTATTATGAAGAACTTCATTCTCCATCAAGCGGGTATGGTTACGGACTTTGTCAGTCAACCCCCGCCATAAAAATGGCTGCAAATGGTGCTGATTGGCAGACAAATCCCGTAACCCAGCTGAAGTGGTGTTATGGCTATATGCTTGGCTACGGTAGCGCACAGGCAGCAATGGAATTTAAATCATGCCTAGGATCATGCTACAGTCCCAAAACTAGACAGACATATAATAAAGTTACAACTTGGTTCTAATTGAATTTAGCTTTATGACCGAAATCCCAAAAACTAAAAAATCATTGGGGCAGCACTGGCTTAGTGATGTGACCACTTTGCAATATATTTGTGACGCGGGAGAGGTTGGTGCTGATGATACGGTGCTGGAGATTGGGGCCGGAACCGGTACTCTTACGAGCTTGCTAGTAAAGCAGGCTAAAAAGGTGGTGGCAGTAGAGTTTGACCAAGCGCTTGCGGTACGGCTTCCAGAGCGAGTAAAAGTAGACAATCTGGAAGTGGTCCAGCAAGATATTTTGAGCTTTGACCTAACCAGTTTACCGCCAGACTACAAAGTAATTGCAAACATCCCTTATTACCTGACAAGCAATCTTATACGAGTGCTCTCAGAGTCTACCAATCAAGCTAGTACGGTTGTGTTGCTGGTACAAAAAGAAGTAGCTGAAAGGGTTGCTGCCAAGCAAGGGCAGATGTCATTACTGTCTGTCAGTGCACAGTTCTATTGGAAAGTGAGTCTGGGGGACGTGGTTGAGGCAGAACTATTTACGCCACCACCAAAAGTAGATTCCAGAGTGCTGATTATGAAACGCCGTAGCAAACCAATGTTTGCGGACGTAGACGAGAAAACCTTCTTTAGAATAGTAAAAGCTGGCTATTCGGCACGGCGCAAAACCTTGCTTAACTCTTTAGCAGGGGGGCTGAGAACAGATAAAGAACAGATACAGCAGATATTAGAACTGGCGCAGATTAAGCCTAGTCTTCGTGCCCAGAATTTATCACTTGATGACTGGTGGGCACTATACACGGTCTGTAAACAGCAAAACATCGTTTAGTCCCCTACCCTCTCAAAGAATAATACTTGACGTGTTAAGTATTTATCACGTAGACTGTGAGCATAAACGAGGCGTGGCAATGAATCCTACGAGCAATATCGGTTACCTGCTCCAGCATCTTTCTGGCGTGCTGGCCAAGCAATCCGACCAAGCCCTCCAGGAACGGCTAGGGATTGGGTTTTCACAGTTCAAAATACTTATGTGTTTGCAGGCAAATCCTGCCACTCAGCAGAAAGTTGTAGCAGATAGTTTGGGTCAAACAGAAGCCAGCATAAGCCGGCAGATTAAACTTATGCATGATAAGTCTCTGCTACAAACACAAATAAATCCAAAAAATCGACGCGAGCACCTAACTATACCAACAGCTAAAGGCATACGTATGGCAGAAGAGGCACTGAGAATTCTAAATGAACATCACGGTCCCATGTTTGAGCGCCTAAGTGAAAAACAGCGTTCACAACTACTTGATACGCTAGCTACCATGCATGACTATTCCTGCCAACCAGGTAAAACAGGTGCCTGTCAGCAAACAGAATAAGTAAACAAGAAAGAGAAAAACACGTGGATACAATCAAACAAAAAATGGCCAAAAGAGCAATGCCAGCAGTCCTGCTGACAATATTTCTAGACGTTCTGGGCGTGGGAATCCTGCTACCGATAATCCCACAGCTACTGGCAAATCCCGGTTCTGAGTACTATCTACTCCCTGCCGGCTGGACCTTTAAAGGCGGTTTGATTTTACTTGGTTGGCTGACGGCCATTTATCCACTAATGCAGTTCATCTCCACTCCAATCCTCGGTCAGTTATCTGATAGATACGGTCGCAAGCTAGTTTTAGGCATAAGTATTGCCGGTACGGCCGTAGGCTATGTATTGTTTGCCATCGGGATACTTACTCAAAACCTGCCATTGATGTTTTTTAGTAGAGCACTAGACGGTATAACTGGTGGCAATTTGAGCGTGGCTCAGGCCGTGATTGCCGACGTAACGGCACCAAAAGACCGTACCAAAAACTTTGCCAAAATTGGCGCTGCCTTTGGAATAGGTTTTGTTATGGGGCCATATATAGGTGCTAAACTAGCCACCCCAAATCTTAGCTTTTTTGGTTTGTTTAGTACGCCTGACTGGTTTAACCCAGCCACTCCTTTTTGGTTCACGGCAATCCTTAGCACTGTTAATGTGATGGTTGTGGTGCTGCTACTGCCAGAAACTCACAAACACATGACAAAGGTAAAAATACGACTCACTCAGTCCTTGCGTAACATTACAAAAGCCGCTACATATCCCGGACTGCGCGTTATATTTTCTTCTGTATTTTTGTTTTGGGCTGGGTTTTCTTTTTTCCAAACGTTTTTTACGGTTCTGCTGATTCAAAAGCTCGGCTTTAATGCCAGCAATATAGGGGATTACTTTGCCTATCTAGGTATTTGGATTGCGTTTACTCAGGCGGTTATAACACCAACAGTTGCCAAGCGGTTCAAAAACTACCAAGTACTTAGAGTAAGCCTGATCGCAGTGGGGATAGGGCTATTAGCAAACTTATGGGCGCATAACACCGCTCAGTTGCTACTAGTTACTCCTTTGTTTGCGATCTTTGTGGGTCAAACCATAGCTAACAGTACGTCACTAGTGAGTAATTCGGTTGGGCCAGAAATACAGGGTGAAGTACTAGGCATAAATTCTTCGGTTCAAGCTCTAGCTCAAGCCATCCCGGCAGTATTAAGCGGATACTTAGCAGTTATGGGTATAGCAACACCTGTTATAGTAGGTGCTTCTGTCATCATAGCAGGTGGTCTACTGTTTAACCTGGCCTACAAACCATCCAAACGGATACTGCAACAAGACCTAGAAACTTCAGGCGCAGCCCACTAACAAAGAGTAAAGTTATCC
>CAZQZT010000003.1:0-125763 GCA_964597925.1 uncultured Candidatus Saccharibacteria bacterium | reverse complement strand
TAACGTGTGGCCAGTGTGGATGTATGATTACGGCGCAAGTCACCAAAAAACGTCTTAAAAATGGTGGTGAGAGCCTACACAGGTATTATCACTGCACGGGTAAGCGTGAAGGCTGTTTGCAGGTAAAAAAGCATGGCTATAAAAAAGAAGAAGAACTATACGATGAGCTAAATTTTTTACTAGACAGGTATGAATTATCGCCCAAGCTCGAAGACTGGGCAATGGATGCTTTTAGAGATATGGCAGACGAAGAAATTAAGGACCGTAATAATGTTAAAACAATGCAGCACGGTACTGCAAATAGCATAGAAAATCAGCTAGATAATTTGCTCGACATGGCAAGTAAAAAGCTAATAGATGAAGCCGAATATGAACGAAAAAGCACCCAACTTAAAGCAGAACTTAAAAGCATACACGAAGAGCAAGCAGCGACGGCATATCGCATAGAAAATTGGTACGAGTTTGCCACAAAAACTTTTGAACGACTAACGAATGCAACAGAGAAATTTGCAGACGGCAATATACTAACCAAAAAAGACATACTGCTCTCTATTGGTCAGAACCCAGTACTATTCGAAGGTAAACTGCAGATAACACCTAATGAGTGGCTAGAACCGGTCAGAAATAACGCTAAATCATTAAGAGATAGACTGGACAAGGTTAGAACCTTACCAGAACAGATGAAAAAAGCCTCCGAAGAGGCAATTTGTCTTGAATGGCAGGGGTAGCAGGACTCGAACCTACGACACCCGGTTTTGGAGACCGGTGCTCTACCAACTGAGCTATACCCCTGTATACTCATGAGTCAAACTTGCGGTTTTTCTCATCACGCCGGCAAAATTAATCACATTTTGGCGAGCTCTTTTTTTTATGAGGACAGAGACGGCGACAACAATATATTACTGTATTTACTCTGTTTTGTCACCTGTGGTAAGACTTAATTAAACCATATATAACTCGACAAAAATAAGTTGTACTTACCCCTGTGTTGCTACTATAATATAAGAAATAAAGATAAACGGAATGCAGAGGCTATCGACTTAATATGAAAATATTGATGCTGGGATGGGAATTACCGCCGTATAATAGTGGTGGTCTTGGTGTTTCTTGCTATCAGCTGTGTAAGGCTCTATCTAAAAAATCTGTAGATATCGAGTTTATTCTGCCCTACACAGCTGAGCACGGCGTAGATTTTATGAAAATTAATTCTGCTCACCCGCAGGATGTTGAAACAGTTTTAAAGGCAGGAGTTGCATATGATAGCTTCAAATATGTCAAAAAATCAGGTGAGGTTGAGTGGGTAGATTTGTTTGGACAGAGTGCAATTTACGAAGAAGCGGTTGGTAGGATTGTAGACGAATCAGAGTTTGATATTATTCACGCACACGATTGGATCACATTTAGAGCAGCACTCCGGGCCAAAGAAATGTCTAGTAGACCGCTTATTTTGCACATACATTCTATAGAATCCGACAGAGCTGGACATGAAAACTTGGGTAATCCTGGAGTGAGAGAAATTGAGTACAACGCCATGATGCTGGCAGACAAAATTATCGCTGTGAGTAATCACACCAAAAAAGCAATAATCAGAGAATACGATATACCTGCCGATAAAATTGAAATTGTTCACAACAGCATAGATTTAGCTGACGTATTACCCCTTGACGGAGAAAATACTTATCACTATTTGGAAGTAATGAAGTCCAAAGGCTACAGGGTCGTAGTTAATGTTGGTAGGCTAACCATTCAAAAAGGATTGCAAAACCTTTTACGTACCGCTGCAGAAGTTATAGCTCGACAACCTAAAACATTCTTTTTAATTGTTGGCGCGGGAGAACAGGATACTGAACTCATAGAGTCGGCAGCCGAACTTGGTATAAGTAAAAATGTAATATTTGTTGGGTTTATGCGTGGCAAACAGTGGCGGGACGCTTTTGCCATAGGTGATTTGTTTGTCATGCCATCAGTGTCTGAGCCTTTTGGTTTGACGCCACTTGAATCAATCGGGTATGGCACTCCAGCGCTTATTAGCAAACAGTCGGGTGTGTCTGAAGTGCTGGCTAACTGCCTAAAAGTGGATTTCTGGGATATAGAAGAAATGGCCAACCAAATAACTTCTGTAGTCCAAAATGACGTCTTACGTGACACCTTGCAGTCAAATGCCAGAAAAGAGCTTGACGATTTGAGCTGGAATCAGGCAGCAGACAAACTTGTAACAACCTACAAAAAACACATGCATGAGATTGTTGTATGAGCCGTAAAGCTATAGTTTTGTATTTGCACGTTCATCAGCCTTTTCGAATCAGACACTATACAATCTTTGATGCGTCAAAAAATCATAATTACTTCGAAGCTCCTATAGACGCCAAAATGAACAACCAAAGCATACTTCACAAAGTAGCTAAAAAATCATATATACCTATGAATTCTCACCTGATGGAGCTTTTAGACAAGCATCCTGAGTTCAAAATTAGTTTGTCGATCTCTGGAACGGCTTTAGAGCAATTTGAAAAGTATGCCCCCCATGTACTTGAATCTTTCCAAAATCTAATCAAAACAGGCCGAGTTGAAATTGTTGCCGAGACATATCATCATAGTTTGTCATTTTTCTATTCACTATCTGAGTTTCAAACACAAGTTGACATGCACCGATGCAAAATTCAACAGATATTTGATCAAACCCCCACAGTTTTCAGAAATACAGAGCTAAGCTACAACAACGATTTGGCATATTGGGCAGACAGCAGTGGATACAAGGGAATTCTGACAGAAGGATGGGATCCCGTACTTGGATGGCGAAGCCCAAACTTTGTTTATAGGCCCGCCTATACAAATAAAATCAAACTACTTATGAAAAATTATAAACTAAGCGATGATATAGCGTTTCGGTTTGGTGACCGGGAATGGAGTGGCTGGCCGTTAACTGCAGAAAAATTTGCAGGTTGGCTAAACGAGACGGCAGATTCAGATATATTCAATTTATTTATGGACTATGAAACTTTTGGAGAACATCAATGGCAAGAAGGTGGAATATTTAAATTTTTGAATAATTTACCAGCGGAATGGTTGAAAAATCCAGCCAATACATTTATGACAGTTGGTGAAGCTGTTGATAGTTTTGATCCTGTTGATCAGATTGATGTTCCGCAAACCATAACATGGGCTGACACAGAACGAGATTTGTCTGCCTGGACAGGAAACCCTATGCAACAACAAGCAATTGGTGCTCTGTATAGTTTGCAGGATAAAGTTCTACAATCTGGCGACCATAGCTTGATAGGAGATTGGCGTAAACTTCAAACTTCGGATCATTTTTACTATATGTGTACCAAATGGTTCAATGACGGTGACATACACGCCTACTTTAGCCCGTACGAGACGCCATATGAAGCATTTACCAACTTTATGAATGCATGGCATGATCTACGTTTCCGCTTAATCGAAAAAGGCATAGAGGTCTAATATCGCACGTCCAGTCATGCTAGGAAACGGTATGTTGACTGTTGGCTTGGACGAGCATGGTCTTGTCAATGATTTTTATTATCCGTATGTAGGACTAGAAAACCTTACGACTGCTCGCAGCGCCCATCATATGATGGGTATATGGGTTGATAATCAATTTTCTTGGGTTGATGACGGTAGTTGGACTACTATTGTTGACTTTGAGCCCGACGCACTAGTTAGCCTTATATCTATGGAAAACGAAGGGCTAGGTATAAAGCTCGAACTAAGCGATTTTGTTGACTCAGAGTTTAATGCTTTTTGTAGAACAATCACTGTAGCAAACCAACATGATGATGATCGTGAAATACGACTGTTTATGCATCAAGTGTTTCAGATTTCAAGAGCAGGACGTGCCGACACAGCTTTATTTGTGCCAGATACTAACTATTTGCTCGATTACAAAGGTCGAGTTAGCCTACTAATTTATGGAGAAACAAACGGAATACCATTTGATCAGTTTGCGGTTGGTAGTTATGGTATAGAAGGCAAAGAAGGTACGTATAAGGACGCTGAAGATGGTGAGCTATCTGGCAATGCCGTAGAGCACGGTGGCGTGGATTCTGTCATGCGCTTCAAGCTGAATCTCAAAGCACATAGTTCTCAGCCTGTAGATTACTGGGTTGTAGCCGCCGACTCAAAGCAATCGGCAGAAAAGATTCATACCCAAATTCTTGAAAACTCAATGGTAACTAGACGCGAAAAAACCAGATTTAACTGGCAAGCTTGGTTGTCCTTGTCGGTAGACAAACGCAAAAACGTGCCAGCTGAATACAAAAACATGGTTTCTAAATCGTTAATTGTACTCAGATCTCATATTGATAAGCGTGGTGGAATTATTGCTAGCTGTGATTCTTCTATATACAACTATGGTCGCGACTATTACAGCTATGTTTGGCCACGCGATGGAGCATATGCTATCTGGCCCCTAATTCGTCTCGGTTACATCGATGAACCAAAGAAGTTTTTTGAATTTTGCCGTGACATCATGAACCCAGATGGATACCTAATGCACAAATACCAACCCGATCGGGCTATAGGCAGCACATGGCACCCGCTACTTCATGACAAACGCTCAGAATTGGCAATCCAAGAAGACGAAACAGCGATTGTGCTGTATATGCTGGGTGAGTACTTTGAATATTCTGATGATGAGGCTTTTGTGCATAGTTTGTACAGTACGTTCATACAACCCGCTGCAAACTTTATGTGTTCTTTCATAGACGAACAGACTAACCTACCTCATGCGAGCTATGACCTTTGGGAGATGAAATTTTTTACTAATACGTATAGCGTAGCTGTGGTTTATCAAGCACTGCTGGTGGCTGCAGAATTTGCAAAACGTTTTGAATTCCCAGATGACGCAATCATGTGGGACAAAACAGCACAACTTCTATTTGAACAATCGGACGTATTCTACAATCCAGAAACAGAATCATATAGAAAAGGCTACCTACTCCAGGAAAATGGATCTTTAGAATTCGAAAATACACTTGATGTCTCAAGTCTTTATGGAGCTATGGTTTTTGGATACTATAGTAGTATTGATAAATTACACTCAACTGCCAATGCTATAGAAGAAAAACTACTAGACTCAACTCCTTCCGGTGGAGTACCTCGGTTTGAAAGCGATAGTTATTTTTTGGCACACCATGAATATCTAGGAAATCCCTGGATTGTAACTACCCTGTGGATGGCACAATATTACGCCAGAACTAACCAATTAGACAAAACTAAACGATATTTAGACTGGGCTTTAGATCATGCCCTTGATAGTGGAGTCATGCCAGAACAAGTTGACCCTATTTCTGGTGATGTAGTTTCTGTTACTCCACTCGTTTGGAGCCACGCCGAATTCATAAACACCGTATTAGACTTAACAAAAGCTAAGTAAACTATTTTTTCTTTTTGACTTCGTTTCGGCCTAACGACTTTTTGGTCTCAACATAGAGTACGTGCTTTCGTAGTACAGGGTCATACTTTTTAAGCTCCAGTTTGTCTGGAGTGTTCTGGTTATTTTTACGTGTGTAGTAGTGACGGTGACCAGATTCTTCTGACACCAAACCAACTATTTTACGCTTCCCGCCTTTTTTTGCCATATGAGAAATATTAACAGATTAGAACTATCTATGCAACACTGGAGCCGTCGTCGAGATTTGAACTCGAGACCCCCGCCTTACCATGGCGATGCTCTACCACTGAGCTACGACGGCAAAATTGACCAAGCTATAGTAGCAAAATTGCTCTGTTTTTGCTACACTTTAGAACTGTTACGTGCCACCTTAGCTCAGCTGGTTAGAGCGACTGTTTTGTAAACAGTAGGTCGTCGGTTCGAATCCGACAGGTGGCTCCAGATTTCTATCTGGAAAAAATTAGCCACCAAAATGTGTTTCATTTTGTCGGCGTGTAGAGAAAAACCTTGGTTTGTCTCATTCTCAAGCAGGGTTAGTGAAGCGGTCAAACACGACAGACTGTAAATCTGTTGGCTTATGCCTTCGTAGGTTCGAATCCTACACCCTGCACCAAGCATAAGCATTTAGGTATATAACGACTTTATAGTAGGATTAGGTCATGAGTTATCTATTTGCAGATGACGTAGGCACACCAATTTTTAAAACAATCGAGAGTTTTGAGACTGGGTCTAAACTACTTTTAATTACGATTATTATGTTTGGCATAGCAATCCTAGGATTAACGATTGTCATGTTTATTTTAAGAAAGAAGTTTGGAAAAACAAAAGATAAGGACTATATAGAGCTGCCTTAAGCGCATACTCTGGTTCTAACCTCGTTTATTACGCTGCACCATTCCATACATGCTTAAATAACTTCTTAGTGAAGTATCCCTGAATGCACGTTCCCGATGAAACTAGATGATATAATACAGCCATGAGTGTAAGTCCAGCCGCTACTAGGAAAGATATCGACGATGTTCTTGAGGTTCTAGACGTAATGATGACGAGAATTGATGAGCGCTTCACTAAAACAGAAAGTGCACTGGAGAAAGCACAGGTACAAATTCAGAATATCTTAAATCAGCTTGATAATATTGAAAAGAGAATTGAAATATCTGATGATGAACGTTTAGTAATGGCGCATCAGCTAACCCAGTTACATGCCTGGGTTGAGCAAGCAGCAGAACGCATCGACGTCAAATTTGCTCATTGAGCAATAAAGTTCTAACCTTGTTCATTACGCTGCACCAAAACCATAAGCACTATGAAACAATCAATTGAAGAACGATTAGCCGTCATCGAGGCACGAAACATTCGTGTTGAAAGTGATAAGGCTTGGGAAACAAGCCGGACTCGAAGACTAAGTATTATGGTGCTCACGTATCTAGTTATTGTGTCTTATCTGCACTTCGTAGTGCATATTGAACCTTGGATCAATGCTTTAGTACCTGTCATAGGCTTTTTTATATCAACGTTTACGATTTCATTACTGAAAAGTTACTGGATCAGTACAAGAAAGTAGAATAGTTCGAACCTCAGCCAGTATACTGCACCCTAGCAATTAACGGAGACGCAAGCATCTTATGTTGAGCGTTTTTTGTATTCTCGAGCATCTTCACCTCAGTAATTGAGGGTTCCAAACCCACAGACTGTAAATATAGCACTATTAGTATTGACATGATTATATCTATTTGATATCCTATTGATATGAGCGAAACATCCACACTACATATCCCCTTAGAACCTTCCTTACGTAAAGAATTTACTACCAAGGCAAAACAGCTTGGCTTCGATTCAGCACAGGCATATCTGCGAGTTATTATTAAGGCAGCAGTAGATGGACGTCGTATTGACCTTGAAGTTGACGATTGGGGCCAACCCTCACTCGTAGCGGCTACTCGCCTGAATAAGTGGACGGCTGAAGCAATTGAAGATTCTGAAGCTGATAAACTTCCTAGCTTTACTGACGCTAAAAACATGATGGCATTCCTTAAAAGTGAAAAGAATTGAGCTTAGTAGTTCGTTCGTAAAGAACTTCAGGAAACGCATAGCAGCTAACCGTAAATTGAGTACTCAATACGAGAAGAGACTCGAAATGTTCATCGAAGGTAAGCGTGGAATTCCACTGAATGACCATCCATTGGCAGGTGATATGCAGGGTAGACGCGCTTTCTCTATAACAGGCGATATTAGGGCTGTCTATATTGAGCTCGAAGACAAAATCATATTCATCGACATCGGCAGCCACAACCAAGTATACTAAAAGCCTGACCATGTGCAGCTTAGTTCTCCTAATTACGCAGCTAGGCGTAGTAAACTAGCGTACAGAGTGTTCCAACTTTAGGACACGCACTGCACCAAGCATAAGCATTTTAACATTCAGTGGTATTATAAATTTGTAAATAAAAATCAAGAAGGTTATAGTTTATTACTTCTAATTATTACAGTCTTTGTAATCAGTTTCGTAGTTTCGGTGGGATACTGGGTTTTTTTCACCGAAAGTACTACTTCATCAAATCAAGATAACAGTAGCAGTTTGATAACCCATGCATATTATGCATACGATACGACTTTTACTGAGAGCCAACCTCCTTCAGAAAATAAGTTATCGGTTACCGTCAATGAAAATAAAGAAATCCATCTTATTATCATGCTAAAACAGGCTAATAAAACGTATCAATTAGTCCCAAACGTTAGTTTCACTCTTAGTCAGAAAGCTGATCTTAAGACCTTGTATCTTGATGTTCAGAAACTAGAAGGAATGACCAATGCTACCGAAACTCATGGGCTTGATGTAGAGGTTGGTCCACGTACTGAATGGTCATTTGCGCCTGAGATAAAACCCGGACACTATTTGGTTCAAGCAACGATTAGTACTGTGGATGCAGTCACTCACAAAAGTCTAAGCTCTGAAACCTTGCATAGCTCCTTCGATTATCAATAAAGTTCTAACTTCGCATATTATGCTGCACCAATGTTGATAACACAACATGATAAAATAGTTTCATGACACAGACCGAAATTAGCTCCGGTGCCATCTTCGAGGCCATTCGAGAGCCATTCGAGGCAGCACTAAATCTTCATATTTTAAGATCGCAAAGGAAAACAATATCCTTAGATCCATATGCCATGGTCCCCTTAGAGACCTATGCTGAGTTAGCGGTCGGCTACGCAGAACACGTAGAAAGATGGCTAGAATTAGGTGTGGATATAAAACCAATAGTAAAATCTGTATTATTAGTTGACACTGCTACCGAAGCTAACTTGCCCTGGTATACTGCACACATAGAAGAAGGTTTTGAACCTTGGCATGAGTGGAATGCTCGCTGGACGGCGGAAGAGCGTTCTCATGAAGAAGTTATGCTTAGAGATATTGAAGCTAGGGGAATCTTTAACATGTCGACTGAATGGTTGCCTGTCAGAGAACAAAATATGGCAGCTGGAATTCACCCTGAAGTTACTACACCAGCAGACGGTATTGCCTATGTAGCAACACAAGAACTTTTAACAAAAATTGCTCATTTTCATTCGTCTAGAATAATGGACGAGAAAGGAGCAAGAAATTTACGTGCCGTAGGGTCGGATGAAGGTAGGCACTATAAATTTTACGTTGATATGCTCAAAGCCTTAGGTGAGGCTTATCCAGATTTCGCTCTTATAGGCATGCGTCGTCAGCACGAAGGAGACTCATTTGCTATGCCAGGCCAAAAAGGTATACGTGGCTACAATATACACGCCAAGAACATTGCTCTTAGCGGCATATTTGATTCTATAACGGTACTTGAGGCACAAAAGCAAACTATAGATGATGCCGGCTTGCTTAGGCTTAAGCCTATTACCGCTGATGGGATGCAAGCCCAAGAGTGGGCTAGTGGGCTTTCAGAAAAAACAGATCTTATTTGGGATCGTAAGAGCCGTCTTATGGATAGGATTCGTGAAAGATCAGCTAATCGGGCTAACCGCATTGGACCTCGTCCGTTTATATTGGGACATACCGTCGAACTGGTTAACAACCTATTTGTACCGATTACAATATAAAGTTATAACATAAGCTAGTACCCTGCAGCGTGTAAAATGTTTATCCGTAAAACTCATTTTTAAGCTGGTCTTGGCTGACTGCTACTTGAATCTGACAAATTAGTGATTTAGTTACGGCGGAGTGAAAACACGCACAGAAGCTTGTACTGAGAATGCTTGAGTGACAGTGCCATGCAGGTGGCGCTATACCAAATCATAATGTGTTTAATTGATAAATTGTTGCTCTTGTGTCAAAGTAAATGTATTCAGCATTTAAATGATAGGAATTTGTAATGTGGTATTTATTGGGTGCTATACTTTGGGTAATATTTGCATTTTGGCCAGCAATTATTGCGAGAAGCAAAGGGCACAGTTTCGTTTTGTTCTTTTTACTTAGTTTGGTGTTTTTCTTTTTGTCAGTTGCTTTGGCATATATGGTTTCAGACAAAACAGCTACCGCACAAGACAAAGCTGACCAAGATGCGGTTAACAAAGTGCTAGAACGAGAAGAAAACGCAGGTTAGATAACTACACGCTTAGGGCGGACTATTCGTTTTGTAGTGCCAGAATGCTTAATCAGTTTTTGTAGTTTGTATTCAATCTTGTCGGCTTCTTCGACCTGACCATCACTGTGATAACTATTCATAAGTAACATGTAACTTTCTTTGTTTGGCTCTAGCTCCACTGCAATTTCTAGCTCCTGAATCATAAGCTTAGTGTTCCCTAGTTTTTCTTGCACTTTTGCATATGCTATATGTCGTGCCGCTAAATCGTTTTCTAGCTTAATGGCTTGCTCGAATGCTGCTGAGGCTTTGGGGTAGTTTTCTGTCTCATAGTATATAAGCCCGAGGTTGTGTAGTGAAGATGCTGTGGGTTCTACAGAAGAAGCAATTTCGAAACAGTCTATGGCGTCTTTATACTCTTTTTGTTTTGCATAGAGGATGCCGAGCCTGTTATAAGCAGCGGCATTCTTCTCGTCAATCTTCAGAATAGCCAGTAGTGCTTTTTCTGCTCTTAAAAAGCGATTCTCTCTCATACCCTGGTGGGCTATGTCCCATAAGCGCCCTAATTTGTCACTAATCTTGCGTGGCAAAGGAGACAACTCCTCCTCGCGTAGGCTGATTGCTTGCATTGCTAAAATTCCGAAACCCAGTAGTAGGGCTAGTTCATACATAATTCAGAATCAGTATACTACAAATTTAAGAAGAGGTCAGTCAATACCAGCTTTGTATTACCGTTTTTACTTATAGATGTTTTTGCTTCTTGAAGTTGTTTGCTAATGTGATGGAACTTTTTAGCCGTAACGGCGTTGTTCTTATCTGCTGCTTGATGCAAGCCACTTACTATCACACGCTCCAATCCTAGCAGTAGCAATGCCAGCCTCTCTTTATCTTTAGCTAGCTCGTCTACGATTAGTAAACGATCATATTGTGACATATTTAGCACTTCTTTTGCTTTTGCTATCGCGCCAACCAGCGGGTGATCTTTTGCACCCTCCAAGATGGCTTTAAGTAAGCCAACACGCCCTTCGCTCATGTAATACGCCTTCTGAACGGGGCTTTTAGCGTAACCCGATTTTCCAAAATACGTTTCAGCATCAAACTGATTAACGGGCATCACGCACAGCTGCTGGGACCGGGACCTTATGGTCTGTTTGAGTGCAGTTGGGTCGTTGGCAGTTAATATTACTATCGTATCCAATGGTGGCTCTTCTAGTGTCTTTAGTAATGCGTTTTGAGCCTCTGAGGTCATAGTATCAGCGCAGGTTATTAAGACAACCCTGCGTATAGTTGCAGTACCACTTGTTTTGCGATTTAAAAAATCGCGAATTTTGCGTACTTCTTCAATGCCTACGCCGTTGTTTTCTGGACTAATGTGTAGTAGACCAGCGTTATTAGTGCCTGTTTTGGCCCCAAAGATCTGCAAAACAAACTGTCTAGCGATTATATCTTTACCTACACCGTCGGCTCCTGATATCAAAATAGCGTGTGGCAGTGAATCTTGGAGACCTTTTAACTGACGTGCGGTGATAGAGTGAAGGAGCAGCTGTTCTGTCATTTTTTGAGATATTCTTCGAACTCTGATGGAATAGGGACAGAAAATGTCATTAGTTTACCACTTGGTAACTCTATGGTTAATTCACCCGCGTGTAGTAGCAGTCGCTCCGCCGGCTCACCGTTGTAGAGCGTATCTCCAACTATGGGATGACCTTGGTTTGCCATGTGTACTCTCAGCTGATGAGTACGACCGGTTTTGGGCTCTAGCTGAATTAGATCATAGTTTTCAGACGAATCAGTGACTTTGTAGGCTGTTTGGGCCACTTTGCCATTTGGTCCTACCCTGAAAGTAGAAGGTGCTTTAGGATTGCGCTCTATAGGCATGTCTATAATTGCCTGCTTAGGTTCAATATGACCAACTACAACGGCTTGATAAATCTTTTTTACTTTGCGTTCCGCAAACTGCGTTTGCAAAAACACCATGGCATCCTGAGTCTTTGCGCAAATCATTACTCCCGATGTAGCACGATCCAACCTGTGAACTATACCAACCCTATCGCCCGTCTGATTTGTAGTCTGGCGGATGAATGACGCAACTGATGGTTCATTCCAATATTTGCCCCGAGCATGACTAATCACACCTGCGGGCTTGCTAATCACCAAAATGTCATCGTCTTGATATATGACGGGCAGGTCTATGTCGGCAATTTTTTCTATCCCAGCCATGTCATAAAGCACGGTGACTTTGTCTGTCAGTTTGAGCTTATACCCTGATTTTTCCGGCTTTCCATTTACTAGGACTTGCTCGGTATTACAAAGTTTTTGCAAAAAGGCTCGGCTGATATCTGCGTATTGTTCTGCCAAGTAATGATCTAGGCGCTTCTTTGACACTACTTGTGAGCGAATCATGGTCTTAGGCCAACAGCCTTTTGCACCTTTAGCAGGGTGACGTTTGCTTGCTTGTTCATGGCTAATTCACTAGACTCCAACTTCTTAAGCACGGCCTCTTCATCTACGATTGCCAGTTTGGCCTGAAAGGTACTTAAAAACTTGGCAACCGCTTCCGCAGTGTCGGCTTTTAGCGGACCGTACTGACTATGGCCCACGTATTGTTTGCAAACTTCGCTGATTGACCTGCTGGATATGAGCGCAAGTATATCTATAAGATTGGCCAATCCGGGCTGCTCGGCTCGATTATAGGCAATCCGGCCATAACTATCTGTAGTAGCTCCCATAATCTTTTTCTTCGCAACATCTGGTGCATCACTTAGAAAGATTACACCTTTGCCTGTTTCATCACTTTTACTCATCTTTTTTATAGGGTCAGCTAAATCTCGGACACGTAAATCTTGGTCTTTGCCAAAAAACTCTTGCTGCTCTTTGACCGGCTTTGGTAATACAAAGAGACTTCCGAAACGTCTGTTCATGCGTTCGGCTATGTTTCTTGTATATTCAAGATTTTGTCTTTGATCATCTCCAACGGGTACGTATTGAGTGCCGTACAGGAGGATATCAGCCGCCATCAGCGGCGGGTAGTTGAACTGCCCGACACCGATGTGATCAATACCAATTCTTGCTGATTTGTCTTTAAATTCGGTCATACGACTAAGCTCACCAAATCCAGTAAAGCAATCTAATATCCATGCCAGTTCACTATGAGCAGGGATGTAGCTCTGCCGATACAGGTGTACGTCTGGATTGTCCAAAGGCAAACCGGCAGCTACAAATACACATAGATTCTGTTGAATCTGGACTTGAAATTTACTGTGGTCAATCGGAGTGGTAAAGCTATGCAAATCAGGAACAAACAAATTAATCTGGTATTTTCCAGAATGCGTATTTGCCATATTAATCATGGGCAACAACGCCCCCAAATAATTCCCTATATGAAGGTCGTTGTTTGCCCTTAAGCCTGTCAATATTACCTTCTTTGTCATTGGTCTATTTTACCGTAGTTCCTGAGCTTCTACCAGTGTTCATACGAGTTTGAGCGCTTTTTTTTGGCCGTGCCGTTCAATAGCTTCAGTGTTTACGCGCCTACTCACTGAAATAATCACGAAGTCCTAAGCTAGAAAAACATGCTCTTAAGCAGTTGTCTTTTTCTGCAAAAGCTAAACTAAATTACCGCCTAAATAAAGTCGGTAAACTAATAAGTTGTGCTTTGCTTGTCTAATGACAAAGGGTTTAACGTACCACCATTGTAAATAGCGTCAAACGAAATATTAACGTTTCGTGAATTGGCGTTGTTTGCGGGCGCCTTTGAGACCGAACTTTTTGCGTTCTTTTTCTCTTGGGTCGCGACCTAGTAAATCGGCTCGTTTCAGTGTGCTACGCAAGTCTTCGTTCATAACTGCCAGTGCTTTGGCTATACCTAGGCGTATGGCGTCTATCTGGCCGCTGTGACCACCACCAGATACTACAGCACTAACGTCATACTTATTCTCAATTTCTAGCGCTATGAAAGGTCGTTCTAGCTCATGTAGCAATGTTTTGCTACCTGCAAGGTATTCGGTTGCTGGTTTGCCATTTATTACTACGGCGCCCTTGCCATTCATCAAACGCACGCGGGCGGTTGAACTTTTACGTCGTCCGAGAGCGTAGTAGTAGTGTTTTGCTTTTTCAGCCATGTTATTTGCCTGCCTTTACTGATAGTTTCTCTGGTTTCTGAGCGGAGTGTTCGTGTTCTGGTCCTGCATATATTTTCAGGCGCTTTAGTCGCTCTGCTCGCAGTTTGTTAACTGGTAACATGCCGCGTACTGCTTTGTAGATAGGCTGGGTAGGATCTTTGATCATCTGGTCTTTTAGAGCTGTGGTAGTTAGACCACTAGGGAAACCACTATACCGGTAATATTTTTTATCTTCCATCTTGTTTCCAGTGACAACCAAATTTTTGGCATTTATGATAACCACAAAGTCGCCGCAATCAATATGATGCGTAAACTGCGGCTTGCCCTTGCCAGTAAGCAACGTGGCCGCAACTGTAGCCATACGGCCCAGTGGAGCCTCCGCGGCATCAATGAGATGCCATTTACGTATTACGTCTGTGGGTTTTGCGCTATAAGTTTTCATTATCTGCTCTCTTTCTTAGCTGTAGCCTTTTTGGCAGCTGGCTTTTTAGCGGGAGCGACTGCTTTTTTAGGTATTGCTGCTTTAGCCACTGGAGCTATTTTCAAGTCATCTACAAAGCTCACTCGAGCAAGCTGGGCATTGTCTCCACGTCGGGTACGGGTGCGCACAATACGCAAGTGCCCGCTGTTGCGACCAGTTAGTTTGGGCGCGATTTCGTCGACTAGCTTATGTGCCATACCGATTGTTTGCAAATCACTAATAATCTGGCGACGATTGTGTAAATCACCCTTTTTGGCTTTGGTGATTAGTTTCTCAACATATGGTACCACCTCTTTGGCTTTTGGTAACGTAGTTTCAATTGATTCGTGTTTAATCAACGCTTCCGCTAGGCTCTGTAGCAAAGCTTCACGCTGGTCACGCTCTCTGTGAAATTTACGTCCTTTGTAGCCGTGGCGATGCATCTTAGAGCTCCATCTCCGCCATTTTTTCTTTAACTTCGTCTAGGGCCTTGCTTCCAAAACCTTTTAGCTCACGTAGTTCGGTGTCGCTGAGCGCAAAAAGGTCTTTCAGCGTGTGGATGTCGTTGTTGATGAGCGCATTTGTAGTTCGAGCAGAAAGATTCAGATCTTCAATCGGAGTCATTAGCTCGGCAGGTTCATCTGAGTCACCTGCATCAGTTGCTTTATCACCCATAGTAAGGGGCGCAGATGCTTCTATTCGTGTCTGGCCGGCAAGGGCAGTGTATTGGTTTACCAAAATTGCTGCAGCTTCTTCAAATGCATCTCTCGGCGTAATAGAGCCGTCAGTGTCTACGCTGAGAAGTAATTTGTCTAGATCTGTGATCTGTCCAACGCGAGTGTTTTCTACTTTGTATCGAACGCGTAATACTGGAGTAAATATAGCATCCAAAGCTACATAGTCACTGCCTTTCTTGTTGGCACCTTCTTCTATAGTGCGATAACCACGACCCGTTTCTACTACCAAGTCAACTACAAACTTGGCTTTGTTATCGTCAACTGTAGCAATAATATGCTCTGGATTCACAATCTCAACATCTGCATTGGTTTGTATGTCACCGGCCGTTACAGCACCCTTACCTGAGTGTACAATCCTTAGATTCTGCACATCGTCTCCAAATACACGGAAACGAATAGATTTAAGGTTCATCATAATATCTACAGCGTCTTCTTTTACGCCTTTTACTGTAGTAAATTCATGCGTAACGCCCTCTATCTTGAATGAGGTAACCGAAGCTCCTGCAATAGAAGAAAGCAATACGCGTCTAAGCGAATTTCCCAAAGTCATACCATAGCCCGTGTGTAGTGGTTCTATAGTAAACGTCGCGCTTGCAGGAGTATGATCCTCTACTCGTACGACTCCTGGTGTGTGAATTATTTTTGACATTGGTTATTGCCTCCTTGGCTTAGCGTGAGTAGTACTCAACAATTAGTTGTTCATTAATATCTGGCTCTGCTTCTTCACGTGATGGTAAACCGGTAACACTGATGGTCAGTTTCTTCCGGTCAGCTTTCAACCAACCTGGTAGGGTGGTCGGAGCCGGACTTACGTCATCTATTCGTTTGAAGTACTCGGTTTGTTTGCTGTGGTCTCGTACCACAAGCTCGTCACCTGCTTTCAATCTGAGTGATGGTATATCAAAGCGACGTCCGTTTATCATAAAATGCCCGTGCGTAACCAGCTGTCGGGCGGCACGGCGAGAAGTTGCAAAACCAGCTCGGTACACTGCGTTATCTGCGCGCTGTTCGAGTAGTAGTAGCAACATTTCACCGGATTGTCCTTCTTTTCGTGACGCTTCCTTCATAAGATTGCTAAACTGCTTTTCTAGTAAGCCGTAAAGTCGCTTAACCTTTTGCTTTTCTCGCAACTGCAAAGAGTACTGACTAGTTTTTGCTCTGTATCCACGACCAGTGTTTTGCTGTCCTGGAGTAGCTGTGCGCTTTACCAGTGCTTTGTGAGCTTTGGGGTGCAGCGCATAGCCCTCACGTCGGCTCATTTTTACTATAGATCCTGTGTCTCGTGCCATCGTATTAAACCCTCCGTGCCTTTCGTGGTCGTACGCCACCATGCGCAATTGTAGTGACGTCTCGGATGCTATCTACGTGAATATCCATGTTCTGCAAACTACGGATTGCGGCTTCACGCCCCAAACCAATACCTTTTACATACACATCCACTTTGTTCATGCCGTACGTTTGGCGAACAATCTGGCCGGCTTTATCAGCGGCAACCTGGGCAGCATATGCCGTACCTTTTTTAGAACCACGGAAACCACAAGCTCCAGCGCTAGAAGCGGCTAAAACGCCGCCATTATTATCCGTAAAAGTAACTATAGTGTTGTTGAACGTTGCGAGTACGTGGAGTTGACCTGCAGGAACAGAACGTTTAGATTTCTTTTTCTTCGCTGGCTTCGGTGTTGCTTCTGTAGCCGGTACGTCAGCAATCGCAGTACTTATCGCTTTGTTTTCTACGGGCATTTCAATTTCTTCTTTAAGGTTTTTAGTTTCTGCCATAATAATTCCTTAAGTCTTAGAAGCCGATTTAGGTTGAGAGCGACCAACAGCTGTCTTTCGTCCTCGTCTGGTACGGGCATTAGTGCGAGTCCGCTGGCCCTTACTAGGTAAACCTTTTGCATGTCGCTCGCCACGATATGATTTGATGTCCTTTAGCCGCTTTATGTTAGTAGCAACTACGCGTTGCAATTCGCCTTCTACCATATGCTTGTCGTTTATAACTTCTTGGATACGACCGATTTCAGCATCGGTAAGATTTTTTACCCGAGTTGTCGTATCCACACTCGCAGCTGCTAGAATATCTCCACTGGTTTTTGAACCAACTCCATAAACGTACGTCAAAGCAACGTGTACTTGTTTGTTGTCAGGGATAGTAACTCCAGAAATACGAGCCATGAGCTAACCTTGCCTCTGTTTATGCTTAGGCTTGAGTTTATTGATAACGTAAATACGCCCCTTACGACGGACTATAATATCATCTGGACTAATTTTTTTGACACTTGCACGCACTTTCATGCGGATCATTCTCCTTTTTCTGTAGTGAATGACACACTGCTTATATTACTATGACTTGCGATACGTTATCCGACCCTTAGTGAGATCATAAGGTGTCAATTCTACCGTAACGCTGTCCCCCGGCACGAGGCGAATGTAGTGTTTCCGCATCTTACCGGCGACGTGAGCTATAATCTTGTGGCCGTTCTCGAGTTCAACACGGAACTGAGTACCTGGTAAGGCCTCTACTACTGTTCCTGCTAGTTCGATAACCTCTTTATTCGCCATAGATGTATAACAAGCCTCAAGTATATCAGACTTGTCAGGGCATTGCAAAGGAGTTTTTCAGATAACGGAGCTTATTATTTTTTTCTTCGTTTTTTAGGCAAGTATCTAAGGATTTTACCACCAGTCGCCGCCTGTGCGGGATTACTAATGTCATAAAAGAAATCTGGCTGTTCATACTGGTCGTAAGTAACCATTAGGGCACGTGATTCTATGGAACGCAAGGTTTCAAGGGCAACCGATACCAAGATGAGTATACTTGTTCCACCTATAGCTATGTTGGTCTCAAGGAATTTTTGCCCAACGATTGGCAACAATGCCAATCCGCCCAAACTAAGTGCCCCAAACAGCGTTAAACGACTTACGACTGTGCTCAAATACTTTTCAGTTTGTGTTCCAGAGCGAACACCGGCTATAAAACCTCCTTGTTTTTGCAAATTTTCTGATATCTCTTTGGCATTGAATGTAATGCTTGTGTAGAAGAATGTAAATACAAATACTAACAAAAAGTAAACTATCGGGTAAATATATGGCATTAAACCTGGCTGTCTTAACGTCTGAGCACTTGGGGTTTGGAACCATTGTACAAGTTTGGCACCCAGTTCTTGCAACCACGCACTATCAGACGTGGTAATAATCTGTCCCACAAAACTTGGCACACTCAAAAATGCCACAGCAAATATAATAGGTATCACTCCCGCCGTTATAAGTTTTACGGGTAGTATTGTAGTAACTTCGCCGTAAGCTCTATTGCCTTGAACCCGCTTTGCGTAGTTTACCGTAATCTTACGTGCAGCCTCGTTTAGCTTAACTATGATGATAGTAACAATTATTACAATCGCTGTAATTAAAAGTGCGAATATTAAGCCCTGCTTATTAATCGGTAAAGTTTTGCCAAATACCACAAATTTACTGCTGGCATCGACTACGGATCCGACAATTTGTGAGATAGTGCCAGGGAGTGAACTGACAATACCTACGGTTATCAGGAGTGAGATACCATTTCCCACGCCCTGCTCAGTTATAAGCTCACCCAGCCACATCAATATCATGGCTCCACCAGTAAGCGCGGAAACCATCAGTACCCATTGCATCATGGAGGTATTTGCCGTTATGTCTCCTATGCCTCCAATCTGTTGAGCCGATTGACGTACAAGGTATATAGCGCCAACAGACTGAATAATCGCGAGCGGAAAAGTCAGCATCCTAGTGTACTGGTTTATCTTTTTCCTACCGTATTCACCTTCTTTATTCAGGTTTTCTAACTGTGGTATAGCCTTGGTCAGCAACTGCATAATGATAGACGCGTTAATATATGGCCCTAAACCTACCAGCATGATAGAGAAATTAGCCAGCGCTCCGCCAGATAAAACGTCGATGAAACTCAAAAGTGTGGGTGTTTGGGAGGTAGTAAACAAGTTTTGTAGTACCTGTTTGAGCGTTTCGGGATTGCTTAGGGGAATCGGAATATGAGCCAAGATACGGAAAACCAATAGCATACCCAAAACTGCCAAGATACGTTTTCTCATATCGCTGCTCTTGAGTGATGTCCAGATAATCTTCCAGCTCATTAAACTACCCTCTTTGTTTCTTTATAAAACTTATAAAAGTATATCGTATTTACGGTGTCTAGCCAAAATAGGTGCCTAACTAGTTCTTTTTTGGTTTTTCTTGTTTTTGGCGTGCCACCTGTGGCGTGACCTGAAAACTACCGCCATGTTTTTGTAATGCCTCTATAGCAGTAACACTAGCTGCCTGTAACTTAACTGAAACTTTCTTAGTTACTTTGCCTTTTACGACCAGCTTAACTTTTACATAGGGGTTTGTTATTAGGCCAGCATCAGCCAGTACGAAGTTATCTATGGTGACACCTAGGTTATTAAGCTGGCCCGTGTAAACATTTTCAGCAGCCGTACGGTGGCTACGAAAACCGCGTAGTTTAGGCAGGCGCTGCATGAGTGGATTTTGTCCACCCTCAAACCCGGGGCGCCTTCCGCTACCTGTTCGAGATTTTTGACCTTTGGTACCACGTCCTGCAGTTTTGCCGCGTCCTGCTGCAATACCCCTTCCCACGCGTCGGGCGGTACGATTTGATACAACTTCTAACTCATGATATTTCATTTTTGTGCCTCAGTTTTGGCGGCAACTTTTTTTGCAGCAGCTTTTTCAGTCTTGCCCTGTCTAGTAATCCATTTGTCTGGGTGTTCTATTGCTTGCAAAGCAGCAAGCGTAGCATATGCGGTGTTTATCTTATTGGCTGAGCCAAGTGACTTAGACAACGCGTTGTTGATGCCAGTGACTTCCAAAACGGTACGAACAACGCCGCCTGCAATCAATCCAGTACCAGGAACTGCCGGCTTAATTAGTATGCGAGCGCCACCAACTTTGACTTCTGATTCGTGAGGAACAGTGCCATTCACGATATGTATTATGACGAAGTTTTTTTTGGCTACGTCGACCGCTTTAGTAACAGCAGAGGTTACATCTGCTCCTTTGGCAATACCTATACCTACTTTGCCTTTATGATCACCGACTACGACTAATGCACGGAAGCGGAAGCGGCGTCCGCCCTTTACTACACGAGCAACACGGTCTATGTGTACTACGCGTTCATCAAACTGCTTTTCTTCTTGCATGCCATCGCGACGATTATCTCGGTTTGGGCGATTGCTCCTGTTTTGTCCAAATTCAGCCATATTAAAACTCCAATCCTCCTGCTCTAGCAGCATCTGCTAGAGCTTTAATACGACCATGGTACAAACGACCATTTCTATCAAATACAACTTTACTGATTTTTACTGCTTTTGCCTTTTTAGCAATTTCTGCACCTATCAAGGTAGCGCGTTCAGTCATTGTCCCAAAAGCATTTTTGTTACCAACGGTAGTGACGTACACAAGTGTCTTATGTTTGCTGTCATCAATAATCTGAGCAGTGACATGCAGGTTACTTACAAAAATGCTTAAACGTGGGCGTTCTGTGGTGCCGCTTACTTTTGCGCGTACTCTGTATTTGCGACGCGCCAGATTTTGTACTTTTTTCTCTAATCGTTCCATATTATTTGTCCTTACCTGATTTACCGCTCTTACGAATAATGCGCTCACCAACGTATTTGATACCTTTGCCCTTATAAGGCTCTGGCTTCTTAAGCGAGCGAATTTCTGCAGCTGCTTGACCAACTTGCTGTTTGCTTATACCGCTGATAGTGATTATATTCTGCTCAACAGTCGCCGTAACGCCTTCTGGAAGTATGTAATTTACTTCATGAGAGAATCCGACGTTCATTTTTAAACCACTGCCTGCTAGTGCAACGCGGTAACCAACGCCGTTTAATTCAAGCTGTTTAGTAAAACCAGTTGATACGCCCACGATCATGTTGTTAACGAGTGAACGCATTAGACCATGTTTTGAACGGTTGGGAGCTTCGTCATCAACGCGCGTTACCAGTACTTGATTAGCTTCTTGTTTGACAATGATGCCAGGCATGGTGAACTGACTGAGTGTCCCTTTGCTACCATTTACAGTAATTACTTCCGGGTCGACAGTGATTGTCACGCCAGACGGGATGTCTATTGGCTGTTTTCCTATACGACTCATAATATTTCCTATATATCCTTAATAAATCTTACAAATTAATTCGCCACCAAGGCGTTGTTTTTTAGCCTGATAACCAGTCATCATACCCTTACTGGTGCTAACTATCACGACTCCACGGCCCTGTTTTACTGTAGGCATCTTATCCGCAGAAGTATATAGTCGACGGCCTGGCTTGCTTAGTCTTACAATTTCGGTAATTTTAGAGTTACTGGTGTCAGAACGCAGGATAAGCGTCAATGTTTTACCGATGCCAGACTCAGTTACCACTACATCATCAATGTAGCGATTAGATTTAATCAAACGGGCAATCGCTTCTTTGGTATTAGAATGTGGCAGATTGATTTCGGTTTTGTTGACAGCTATTGCGTTACGAATTCGGGCGAGCATATCAGCAATTGGATCAGTTGTTACAGTAGACATATGATATTCCTTTCCTTACCAGCTGGCCTTAGTTACACCAGGAATTTCTCCCTTAGAAGCATGTTCACGAAATGACAAACGAGACAAACCAAATTGGCGCATGTATGCTCGTGGTCTACCGGTCTCACTACAGCGATTTTTATAGCGCGTAGGTGATGAATTACGGGGTAATTTGTGAAGGCCTTCTCGGTCTCCAAGCTCTTTTAACTCAGCACGCTTTGCAGCGTACTGTGTGATCATTCGCTTGCGCTTTAGATCGCGGGCAATAATTGATTTCTTAGCCATGTTATTTACTCTCCTTAATCTTCTCAAACGGCATGCCAAATTTTTCTAGCAGTGCTTTGGCGTGTACCGGCTCATCACAACGGATTACAAAGACAGCTTGCAAACCATGAACTGTGATTGTTTCTTCAAAAGTTAATTCTGGAAATACTGACTGGTCTGTTATACCAATACTGAAGTTGCCTGATTTATCGAAAGCCCTGAGTTTAACTCCGTGAAAGTCACGCAATCGTGGAAGTATTATGTTGATTAAACGATCCATGAATTCATACATACGGTCACCACGCAGAGTTACTTTAGTACCGATTTTGTTGCCTTCACGAAGTTTAAAACCGGCAATAGAAAGCTTAGCAATTGTTTCAATTGGCTTTTGACCAGTAATTTTAGTCAGCGTGTTCTCGGCAGCGGCAATAACTTTTTTGTCATCTTTAGCTTTACCTAGTCCTACGTTTACTACAATCTTTTCAAGTCTTGGGACTTCGTTAGGATTTTTTAGCCCCAGTTCATTTTGAAGTTCAGCAGAGTACTTTGCCACGTACAAAGACTTAAGGCGCGCAGACGAAACTATCGTAGAAGTCTTTTTTGCTGGTTTGGTAGTAATTTCAGCCATTATTTCATCTCCTTTCCTGAAGTCTTATATATGCGAGTTTTCTTACCATCTTTATCAACTTTATAACCAATACGTGATGCTTTCTTTGTTGTCGGTTCATATGCCGCAACTTTACTTACCCAAATAGGCTTGGTCAGTTCGATAATGCCACCTTGGGGGTATTCACGGTTTGGCTTTTGATGCTTTTTGACTATGTTAATACCTTCTACGGTGACTTTGTTTTCTTTAGGATGGGTAGCAGTAATTTTGCCCGTTTTCCCCTTATACTTACCAGCCAAAACAACAACTGTGTCACCCTTATTCAGACGAATTTTGTATATTTTATCCATTAGAGGACCTCCGGAGCAAGGCTGATAATTTTGGAATAACCTTGATCTCTAAGTTCACGAGGTACGGGACCAAAAATACGTGTAGCTTTTGGCAACTTGTCATCGCCGATTATTACAGCCGCATTGTCGTCAAAACGGATAGATGAGCCATCTTTGCGCTGTATTGCGTCGCGGGTACGGACTACCACAGCTCTAACAACTGACTTTTTCTTAACGCCACCAGTTGGGCTAGCCTGTTTTACAGTAGCCACAATAGTGTCACCCACGCGAGCGTATCGACGGCGAGTGCCACCGAGGACACGGATGCACAAAATCTCTTTGGCTCCACTGTTATCACAGACAATTAAACGTGATTCTTGCTGAATCATGCTTCCGCTCCTTTAGCTGGCTTTAATTCTAATGCTTCTTTCAAATCTGCATCGTTCGCTTCAACCTTTTTCTTCGTAGATTTAGGCTTTTCAGTCTCTACAGGTTCTTCGTGACGGATTACTGCACGCACTACTACTCTTTCTAACATGAAGCGTTTGCGGGCAGAGATTGGGCGAGTTTCGCTTATTACTACACGATCGCCTACCTTGGCTTCGTTTTGTTCATCATGAGCCATGAACTTCTTACTTACGGTATATTGTTTCTTATAAATAGGGTGTGTTTTACGAGTCCGAACTGTAACGACAATAGTCTTGTCGGTTCGATCGGACGAGACAACACCAGTTAGTGTCTTAGCCATTACATGCTCTCCTTAGTTAATTGTTCTGACAATACAGTCAGCATACGTGCCAAATCTTTACGTTTGGTGCGTAGTTGACGTACGTTGGTAGTTTCGCCCATATGTACTCTGCGTCGTATTTCAGCAATTTCTTCTCGAAGCTTGGTGCTCTCATTTGCCAAGTCACCAGTTTTAATCTTGCGGATTTCAGCAATTTTCATTACGCCTCCTCCTTGACCAGAAACTTGGTTCTCACAGGTAGCTTATGAGCCGCAAGACGCATTGCTTCACGCGCGATTTCCTCTGGAACACCCTGCATCTCAAACAGAATGGTACCTGGGCGGACTTTGGCAACAAAAAATTCAGGATTGCCTTTTCCGCTGCCCATTTTTACGTCTTGAGGCTTACGAGTAACCGGAGTATGTGGGAAAATACGAATCCAAATTTTACCACCACGCTTTACATAGCGTGTCATAGCCTGACGTGCAGACTCTATCTGCCTAGATGTAATACGCTCATGCCCTTGAGCTTGCAAGCCATACTGCCCAAAGGAAATCTGATTACCAACAGTAGCAACACCGCGAATCTTTCCTTTGAACACCTTGCGGTGCTTTTGTCTCTTTGGCATCAACATGTTACGAAACCTCGCCTTTATAAATCCATACTTTAATCCCAATCAGTCCAGACCCTGGATATGCCGCCGTGGACTGGTGGTAGTCTATATCTGCCCGCAGCGTATGTAGGGGCACACTGCCTTCTACGGTCTTTTCTCGGCGTGACATGTCTGCACCGCCTAAACGCCCGGATATTTCTATACGAATACCTTTAGCACCGGCGCGCATTGTAGCTGCAGCAGATGATTTCACTGCACGGCGGAAGGCAATACGACGCTCGAGCTGGTGAGCGATGTTTTCTGCAACTAATTTTGCATACAGTTCTGGTTTTTTAATCTCTTCAATGTTTAGCCGCGTAGGTGTGCTGTAGATTTTCTCTATTGCAGCCTTCAGCTCTTGTGCACCAGCACCACCACGACCAATTACAACACCAGCCTTAGCAGTGCTAATAGTAACCGATACCAAGTTTGGTGAACGTTCTATATCAACCTTGTTTACTCCACCACGGCTACCAACTTTTTTCTGAATCAAGCGGCGGACCTCAAGATCTTGCGTTAAGAATTTAGCATAATCGCGCTTGCTTGCGAACCATTTACTGCGCCAGTCCTTATTGACTTGCAAGCGCATAGAAATTGGATTTACTTTTTGTCCCATTACTTGTCCTCTTTCTTTGATGCAGGCTTTTTAGCTACGCGGACTTCACCGTCAACCTCTACATATATGTGTGAGCTACGTCGCTGAAAAGGCAACGCGCGTCCGTGTGAAGCTGGGCGATAACGTTTGATACTTGGGCCAGAGCTTACTCGGATTTCGGTAATCTGCAATGTTTCTGGCTTGTAGTTATGGTTGTAGTCGGCATTTGCACGAGCTGATTCTATGACCTTGCGTACAGCAGTGGATGAACGACGCGGAGTGTGAGTCAAAATAGTGATGGCGTCTTCAACGGAGCGACCACGAACTAAGTCAGCAACAACGGCAACTTTACGAGGGCTCATGCGAACTCCCATGGCAGATGCTTTAACGGACATTATTTGCCACCTTTCGCGAGTTTGCCGCCGTGAGAACGGAATTTACGGGTAGGACTGAACTCACCAAGTTTGTGACCAACCATGTTTTCGGTGATAAACACGGGTACATGTACTTTGCCGTTATGCACAGCAATAGTTTTGCCCACAAAATCAGGACTGATGGTACAGGCTCGTGCCCATGTTTTTATAATGGTTCGGTCTTCATTTCCAAGAGCTGCTACTTTTTTAGCCAGCTTAGGGTCGATAAATGGTCCTTTTTTCAGTGATCTTGACATAGGTTATTTCCTCTTCCCTACGTGACGGGATTTTAGAATGAATTTATTATCGGCTTTACGGCTTCTAGTCTTGTAACCAAGGGTCTTCTGTCCCCATGGTGTGCGAGGATCTTTACCGATTCCGTGACGACCACCATCACCACCACCGTGAGGGTGGTCTGCTGCATTCATAGCTACACCACGAACGGATGGGCGGAAGCCCTTGTGGCGCATACGACCGGCTTTGCCCCATTTTATGTTCTGGTGCTGTTCGTTTCCAATGACACCTATGCTAGCAGTACATTCTACATGTATGAGTCGGACTTCACCGCTGGGTAGTTTTACCTGTGCGTAGTCGCCTTCGCGGGCAACTAACTGAGCACTGGCACCAGCAGAACGAACCATCTGTGCGCCACGACCGGGAGTCATCTCTACGGCGTGTACTAAACTGCCCACGGGTACGCTTTTTAGCGGCAAGCGATTGCCAGTTTCTATAGCTGATTCTTCGCCACTGGACACTTTATCGCCAACTTGCATGCCCTGAGCAGCCAAGATGTAGTGGTAAGTTTCTGTACTGTCTTTTATACGAGCTATACGAGCACTGCGGTTTGGGTCGTATTCTATATGTTCCACGACTGCCTCTGTGCCTGGGGCTAGCTTGAAATTCATGATTCGGTAAAATTTGCGAGTACCACCACCTCGGTGACGAGTAGTGATGCGACCCATGTTGTTACGGCCTGAATGCTTTTTCTTGATAACAGTCAAAGATTTTAGCGGCTTCTTAGTCGTAATAGCATCTAAGTCTTGGCTAGTCATACCGCGACGGCCAGGAGTAGTTGGCTTGTAAAGTTTAATAGCCATTATTTAGCACTCCTTGGAGCTTTTTTAGACTTTTCGGCAGCTTTATCGTTCTTTTTCTCATCGTCATCTGTTGCAAAGATTGCAATACTATCGCCTTCTTTAAGCGTTACGTAAGCCTTCTTAGTATCTGGTCGTTTTCCAAAGGTCTGACGTCCGCCTTTACGAACAGTACGCTTAACTTTTCCTTTGGCATTAGAAATATTCACTTTCGTAACTGTGACGCCAAACTGTGCTGTTACTGCATCGGCAACCATCAAACGGTTTGCATCTGAAGGAACCTGTAGTACGTACACATTCTGAGTCTGGCTGAGTGCATAAGCCTTTTCACTAATGCGAGGTTTGATAGTCATGGTCTTATCCATTACTTTTTATCCTCCGTAGCCTTGGCGGTGGAGGAAGTCTCCTTAGCGGGTGCAAGCCATTCAGTTACCATATCTAGTGCTTTTTTGCTCAACACTACTGTATCGGCATTCATTAGGTCGTATACATTCAGGTATTTTGCTTGTACAACTTTAACGTTTGTTAGATTTCGTGTAGCACGCTCAACTAGATCATCCTTAACGCTCACTGCCAGTAAAACATTACCCTTTGCTCCAATTTTGTCGAGTAGTTTTATGGTTGGTGCAACTTTGCCTTCTTTGCATTCAAAAGTTTCAATAATTATGAGTTTGTTTTCTGCAGATGCAACGCTTAATGCTTGGCGAACTGCTTTGCGCTTAGCTGTGGTGTGCATTTTGTGGCTGTAGTTTTCTTCGCCGGTTGGACCAAATACAATTCCACCACCGCGCCAGATAGGGTTACGTGATGAGCCAAAACGTGCGCGACCTGTGCCTTTTTGTTTCCAAGGCTTGCGTCCACCACCACGGACTAGGCCGCGAGTTTTGGTTTTGCCAGCACTTGTGCGGCCATTTGCTAGATAAGCAACATAGGCTGATTTTAGAAGCTCGTGGTTTTCTGGGACAACACCAAAGACCGATTTATCCAGTTTAGCTGGAGTAGTGGCTTTGGTTCCTGTCTTGGTGTAAGTAGCCGTACTCATTATTTGGCTCCTCGTATCAAGACAATACCTTTGCGTGGTCCAGGCACCGCGCCGGTCACGCCAATCATGCCGAGTTCTAAGTCTACAAGGGCTACCGTGAGGTTTCGTACGGTAACTTGTTCGTCACCCATTTGTCCGGCCATCTTTTTGCCTTTGAAAATCTTTTGTGGATACATAGAACCTATAGAACCTGGGCGTCGATAAGACCCACCACCATGAGTTTTGCGTCCACGGTGGAAGTTGTGACGCTTGATTGTACCTGCCCAGCCCTTACCTTTGCTGGTACCGGTAACGTGCACAACGTCACCTACACTAAAAACGTCGGCTGCTAGTTGCGAGCCGACGTTTAGGTCTTCTTGTGTTTCAGTAATACGGAACTCACGAGTAACCTTGGGCTGGGTCTTTGAGAGCTTGAAATGTCCTGCGAGCGATTTTCCCATCTTTTTGGCTGTTCCCATACCCATTTGCACTGACATATAACCATCTGTTTCGTTGTTCTTAATTTGTGTCACGGTATTTGGTGTAGCCGAAAGCAAAGTAACAGCTTGCATAACACCATCTTTTGCGATAGTGCTGGTCATGCCGACTTTTCTGGTTATGAATGCTTTCATGTGATACTACAAACCCTTAACGTTATTGCTCATTTCGCACATTCCTCTCGGAGGCGAAAAATAAAAACGCTTGGTCATTGCTGGTTTTCGCTCTCGTTGTGATAGCGAACCTAGCCAATTGACCAAGAAATCTATTTAGATACCATAACAGAGTACCAGTAAACTGATACCTCTGTCAAGCCGTTGTTTATACTACATTATGTTAGTTCGATAAGCTTCGTCCGCAAACTCTATTTTCGATTGACTGACTCGCTCATTGCGAATCTGCTTTCGTAAACCTCTGTTCCACTTGAATTCGTGTATAAATAGTATATTTTCAAAATCAGAGCAGCAGTAATTTGTCATAAAACCGTAATGAATATGCCAGTTTGGGTCCAAAAGCCTATGAGCTAGTGATTATCACTATTGTGCGACTGTTCCGAGTAGTCAGTACTTTACACGTAATGTTGCTGGGGTAACGAAGTTACTAAAGTTTTATGAATTGATTTCGACTACCGTCTCTCTGGCCGACATGATGGTCAAGTCAACAGCTCCCCAAATCATTACATCTTAATTTCTGCATCGCAACCGGCAGGTAATGATAGGTTCATGAGGCTATCTATTGTTTTTGGCGTTGGTTCATATACATCGATTAGGCGTTTGTGGACCCGCATTTCGAACTGTTCACGGCCCTTTTTGAATACGTGAGGGCTTTTTACTACTGTGTATGTTGTCTTCTTTGTCGGAAAAGGAATTGGTCCGGCAATTGTAGCACCAGTACGCAGTGCAACATCTACGATCTGCTTAGTAGACTGGTCTATTACTTTATGGTCATAAGCCTTCAAACGAATTCGAATTCTCTGCTTGACTGGTGCTTCAGCTTTGTCCTTTGCTACCACAACCATTGGCTTTGTTTCTGCTACTGGTTCAGCGACAACTTCAGCTGGAACTTTTTTTTCTGCTTTAGGTTTTGCGGCTGCCTTTGCAGCTGGATTCTTATCAGTAGCCTTCTTAGCTACAGGTTTTTTGGCTTCCGCCATAATCTGACTCCTTGTGATGTAACAACTTCACGATACTATAAAGATATATCGAGACGACTTTTAGTCATCACCATTAGTTTACAGTTATGACTGTACAATATTATCTTTAATAAAGAAAGAGCTCTGATTGCTCAGAGCTCTTTTTGGCTTCTCGGTAGCTCTTAACTATTTTGTTACTTTGGTTACTACGCCGGCACCGACGGTTCGGCCACCTTCACGTATGGCAAAGCGTAAACCTTGTTCCATGGCTATTGGAGCGAGCAGTTTAACTTTGAAAGTTATAGTGTCGCCTGGCATGACCATCTCTTTGTCTGCTGGAAGTTCTACTTCACCAGTTACGTCAGTAGTACGGAAATAAAACTGTGGCTTGTAACCTTTGAAAAATGGCGTGTGCCGGCCACCCTCTTCTTTGGTTAGGATGTAAACTTCTGCGTCAAATTCAGTGTGAGGTGTGATGCTACCTGGTTTGCAAAGCACTTGCCCGCGTTCAATATCATCGCGCTCAATTCCACGAAGTAGTACGCCAACGTTATCACCTGCTTGACCTTGGTCTAGGTTCTTTTTGAACATTTCTACTCCGGTTACCACAACTTTTTTAGTTGGGCGGATACCGACAATTTCAACTTCTTCGTTAACTTTAACAATTCCGGTTTCTACACGACCAGTAGCTACAGTGCCACGACCTTTGATAGAGAAGACGTCTTCTATAGGCATGAGGAATGGTTTATCTAATTCACGCTTAGGTTCTTCGATAAATTCATCCATAGCTTTGACGAGTTCCATGATGGCATCTTCATTTTCTGCGTCGCCAGCCAAAGCCTTCGTAGCAGAACCTTTAATGATAGGAGCGTTTTCGTCAAAACCGTTTTTTGCTAGAAGTTCACGTATATCCATTTCAACTAGTTCAATCAGTTCTGGATCAGCTAAGTCCATTTTATTCATGAAGACTAAGATCTTTGGCACCCCAACTTGCTTGGCAAGAAGTACGTGTTCACGCGTTTGTGGTAATGGGCCGTCGTTGGCACCAACTACCAAAATAGCACCGTCAATCTGGGCGGCACCAGTAATCATGTTTTTAACGTAGTCAGCGTGACCTGGCATGTCGACGTGGGCGTAGTGACGCTTTTCGCTTTCATACTCTTGATGAGAAGTAGCGATGGTGATACCGCGAGCTTTTTCTTCTGGAGCGTTGTCGATCTGATCATACGCAACTGGTTTGTTCACTTCGCTGGGAAGTCTTTTTGCTAGTACAGCAGTAATAGCTGCGGTTAGCGTGGTTTTGCCGTGGTCAACGTGGCCCATAGTACCAACGTTCACATGAGGCTTGCTACGGTCAAAATCTGCCATAGTAGTTTGTCTCCTTATTTACTAAATAATTTTGCGTGAGAAAATAAAGCACTCACACGAGTTACTAACATATTTTACATAACCCTAAGAAGTTTGTAAAGGGTTAACCTAACTTAGTTCCGAGTATATCGTTTGCACATTGCACTACGTTTACATCAAAACTGTCTTTTGATTTAACGACACAGTCTGCATTTCCATCCGTGAGTCGGTCAAAAGTAAACGCTGCAGTTATAGCCAGAGCCCCAACAATGAATATTTTTCTTAGCGCATTTGTGTTTAAGTCCCCTGTTGGGGCTTGCTCTACGTTTGACATACCTGAATCCTTCATATCTATGATTATAGCATCATTTCAAATAAAATACAAAATTCTACTTAGCGTTTTTGGCTATGATGGCTTCAGCTACGTTACCTGGGACGTCTTGGTAGTGGTCTAGCTCCATACTCGAACTAGCGCGACCTTGGGTGCTGCTACGCAGATTGGTAGTGTAGCCGAACATTTCGCCAAGCGGCACAAATCCAGTGATTTCTTTTATGCCGGAAGATAAGTCTTCCATAGATTCAATTCGACCACGTTTAGCGTTCAAATCACCTATCACTTCACCCATGAAGTCTTCTGGCGTAACTACCACAACTTTCATGATTGGCTCTAAGATAACTGGCTTGGCAAGCTTCACGCCCGCCTGGATAGCCATAGAACCAGCGATCTTAAAAGCCATTTCGGAGGAGTCGACATCGTGATAGGAGCCGTCATATAGTTCGGCTTTGATATCTACGACTGGGTAACCGGCTACAACACCGTTGTTAAGAGCCTCCCTGATTCCTTGCTCAACTGGTTTAACGTATTCACTAGGAACAACTCCGCCCTTGATGGAGTTGATAAACTCTATGCCTTTGCCGGCTTCGTTCTGACTAAGACGCAACCAGACATCACCATATTGACCACGTCCACCGGACTGGCGGATGAATTTGCCCTGGGCTTCTACGCCGTCTTTTCGGATTGTTTCACGGTAAGCGACCTGTGGAGCGCCTATATTGGCTTCTACGCCAAATTCCCGCTTCATGCGGTCAACGATTATTTCTAAGTGCAGTTCACCCATACCAGATATGATGGTCTGAGCAGTCTCTTCGTCTACACGAATACGGAAGGTTGGGTCTTCTTCTGCCAAGCGTTGCATGGCAATGCTCATTTTTTCTTGGTCGGCTTTCGTCTTTGGTTCAATCGCGATTGAGACTGGTGGTTCTGGGAACGTAATACTTTCTAATACGATGGGATTGGTTAAATCACAAAGTGTGTTGCCAGTAGTAGTGCCTTTTAGCCCTACAATAGCAGCAATGTCTCCGGCACCAACCTCTGTTACATCGGTTCGCTTGTCTGCCTGCAAGCGCACAATGCGGCCAATGCGCTCTTTTTCGCCCGTAGAGCTGTTTAGTACGTATGAGCCAGCTACTAGTCTGCCGGAGTACACTCGGAAATAGGCTAGTTTGCCCACAAATGGGTCAGTAGTGATCTTGAAAGCCAGTGCAGAAAACGGCTCTGCCTCTGTGGGCTTGCGCTCGATTTCGTCACCAGTTTTAGTGTGGGTGCCCCAAGTGCTGCCACGATCTTCTGGACTTGGCAGGTAATCGTTTACCATGTCTAGTACTTTTTCTACTATCACACCACGGCCATCACCACCCGTTACTGCAAAGAATTTGCCAGAAAGCACAGCAGTACGGATAGCTTGTTTGATGTCATCTTCGGTCAGACCTTCTTCGCCGACTTCAAAATACTTTTCTAGCATTTGTTCGTCTTCAGCTACAGCGTTTTCAATCAGCAGTGAACGGTATTTCTTTACCTGATCCATCATTTCTTCAGGAATTTCGCCTTGTACCAGGGCTTTGTCGGTAAACTCTTTGTAGGTGTAGGCTTTCATTTCAACCAAGTCAACGATGCCATTTATGGCCTGTTCAAACCCAATTGGCAGGTGTACGGGGAAAGCGCGCTTGCTCAGACGAGCGTGAATGGTATCTAGAGATTTGTAAAAATCACCACCAGTTTGGTTAATTTTGTTGATAAAGCAAATGCGCGGCACTTTGTATTTGTCGGCTTGGCGCCAAACGGTTTCAGACTGTGATTCCACGCCCATTTTGCCATCAAACACCACGCAAGCACCATCAAGCACGCGTAGAGAACGTTCTACTTCTACAGTAAAGTCGATATGTCCTGGAGTATCGATAATGTTAATCTGATGACCGTTCCAAAAACAAGTCACAGAAGCAGCCACAATAGTGATACCACGTTCGCGCTCTTGAGCCATCCAGTCAGTGGTAGTTTCTCCCTCATGAACAGCACCAATCTTATGGTTCAGCCCCGTTCTGTACAAAATACCTTCAGTAGTAGTAGTTTTACCCGCATCTATATGAGCAATAATGCCCAAATTACGAATTTTCTTCATTTCAATCTTTTTATCAGCCATCAAACGCTCCTTTTAGTCGATTCAATTTTCAAAAAGCAGTTAGTACCTTGCGAAGTGAGCGAAGGCTCGGTTAGCTTCAGCCATTTTGTGAGTATCTTCTTTTTTCTTTACGGCTGTGCCTGTGTTGTTGTAGGCGTCTACAAACTCCATGGCTAGTCGATCTTCCATACTCATGCCTTTGCGACTGCGAGCCGCCGCTACAAACCACATCATTGTTAGGTGGTTTTGGCGCTGGCCAGAAACTTCAAAAGGAATCTGGTAGTTGGCACCACCAACACGGCGTGAACGAGTCTCCATGTGTGGACGAGCGTTTTTCATAGCTTGCTCAAACACTTCCAGCGGATTCTGAACTTCCAGCTTGTCAGCCGCTTTTTGTAAACCGTTATACACGAGTCGTTCTGCCATCTGCTTTTTACCATGACGCATAACGCGGTTTATTAAACGCTGTATCATCACACTGTTGTACAAACGATCCGGTTTGATATCACGAATAAGTGATTTGGTAACTTTACGAGGCATTATTTGCTCTCCTTCTTTGTGCCATATTTGCTACGGCCGTTCTTACGGTTAGCAACACCCTGAAGGTCTAGACTGCCCCGAACTATATGATAGCGCACACCTGGAAGATCTTTTACACGTCCACCACGGATCGTCACCACTGCGTGCTCTTGCAAGTTGTGGCCTTCGCCACCTATGTATGCCCAGACTTCGTAGCCGTTTGTTAGGCGCACACGAGCAACTTTACGCAGCGCTGAGTTTGGCTTTTTAGGTGTTTTGGTAGTTACTTTTATACAAACCCCACGCTTAAACGGCGCTGGCTTGTCATAGTTACGGGTTTTCAAGTTATTGGTGACGCGCTGCAAATGCGGTGCGCCGGACTTTTTGCCTTTACTGGTGCGTGGTTTGCGCACTAATTGATTGATTGTTGGCATGATTCTCCTTTAAGTGTGATCTTCCGCTGCAAACGCATGCCGACGTAAGGCTCAGATCACTTAATGACTGTTGTAAATTGTAACAGATACGAGAGCTGTAAGCAATAGCTAGTCCTCGATGATGATTTCTTGATCAAGGTCGTGAGTTGGGTTGTAGCCAGTTCCAACTGGAATCCTGCGACCCAAGATAACGTTTTCTTTCAAACCATACAGTTTGTCTATCTTACCGCTGGTTGCAGCGGCAATTAGCACGCGAGTAGTGTCTTGGAAAGAAGCAGCACTTAGGAACGAATCGGTGCTTAGACTAGCTTTGGTAATACCTAGCAACAGCTGGGTAACTTTAGCTGGCTGTTTTTTGTTTGCCACAAGACGCTCGTTTGCTTCTACCACTGCAAGCTTGCTTACAATGTCGCCAGTTACAAAGTCGCTGTCGCCAGCTTCTTCTATCTGCACGCGGCTGAACATCTGGCGCACGATTATTTCTAGGTGCTTGTCGGCTATATTCTGACCTTGTCCGGCAAATATGCGCAGGATTTCGTTCATGACGTAGCGCTGCGTTGCCTCAACTCCTTGTAAACTCATCAAATCATGCAAGTTTATAGAACCACTGGTAAGTCTTTGGCCCGCTATAATTGTATCTCCATCTTTTACGAACAGCTGTTTAAAGCTAGGAATTTCGTAACGAATTAGGCTTTTTGCGCTTGGAACAATTACGATTTTCTTGCCAATAATCTCGGCCTTACCAGCCATAGGGGAAATCAGCGGTTTGCTGTTGTCTTCCTCAGCAGCAACAACATCGCCTATAGCTACTTCACTGCCACTGGCGATTTGTGGCTTGCGACCACCTAGATTGAGCTCTACTTTGGCTTGTTCGTCTGCAGTTACCTGAACCACATAGTGATCACCCTCTTCAAAAGCATTCACAGATCCAGCTATATCTGACAGATGAGCCTGGCCCTTCGGTGTTCGTACTTCAAACAATTCTTCAATACGAGACAGTCCTTGCGCAACTTCGTCGGCAAGTACTGCTCCGGAACGGTGTTTTGAATCTAGACTCAACTGGGTACCGGGTTCGCCAATACTTTGGGCTGCAATTACACCAATTGGGTGATGTGCTGCGACTAGATTACCGGTAGCGGGGTCTACGCCATAAGATTTCTGTGGCACACCTCTTACCGATGTACATGATAGTGCGCTCATGATTCGTAAACCGTCGATTGCTTCATCTGCTTCAAGTTTGGCTGCCACTTCTTTGCTGATTTGTTCGCCTAATTTTATGTATCCCTTTACTGCAACGGCAACAAACCTGCCTTCTAGGCGAGATGCATAACTTACGCCAATCTCTTCGGCATCGGCACGATTCATAGCAAAACCAGGATCGGTGTCGTCGTCGTCTATCGTGAACACATCTTGACCGACATCTACCAAACGGCGTGTCAAATAACCGGCATCGGCAGTCTTGAGCGCAATATCAATCAACGCCTTTCGGGTTCCGCGAGTACCGGTGAAGTACTCTAGTGCTGTCAAACCCTTCACATAGCCTGATTTGATAGGCAGCTCGATGGTCCTACCGGTTGCATCTTGGAGTACTCCAAGCATACCAACGGCGTTTTTCATCTGCGAGATGTTTCCGCGAGCACCAGACGTGATGGCTATAGCCATGGATGACTCAAAGCCTTCCATTTGTTTGACTAAAAGTTCTTGGACGTGGGTGTCGATGTTTGTCCAGGTTTCTACCGTCAAACGGTATCGTTCTTCTTCTGTGATGAAACCTTGTTCGTACTGCTCGCTAATAGCGGCTGTACGAATTTCTCCGTCATCTAGCACCTTATCCATACCCTTGATTTCGGCAAAATCGCCCATGCCCATACTCAGCCCGGAGCGAGTAGCCCAGTCAAAACCGATATCTTTCAAATCATCAGCAATCTCGGCGGTCTTATCTTGTCCGTACTTCTGGTATACCTGAGCCATGACGTTGGTTAGTTTTTTCTTGGTCATTGCCTCATCTTGGAACGGAAAATCATCTGGGAAAATTTCATTGAACAGCAAACGTCCAAAAGTAGTTTCTTTTATTTCTCCTCTAAAAGGTAAGCGCACGCGAGACTGTATGCCAATAACATCAGCATCTTTGGCCATGATGGCTTCTTCTATCCCGGTAAATGTACGTAGTTTTTCTTCGGTTCTGGATGCTTGTTCATAGGTTAGGTAGTAACAACCCAGCACAATATCTTGTTCGATATGCAAAATCGGCGAACCGTCTGCTGGCTTGAGTAAGTTCTTGTTGCTGGCCATGATGTCTCGAGCTTCGTTTTGAGCAGCATCAGACAACGGCAAGTGCACAGCCATTTGATCACCATCAAAGTCGGCATTGAAACCTTTACATACTAACGGGTGCAACTGTATGGCTCGGCCCTCAATCAAAACTGGCTGAAAAGCCTGTATAGAAAGACGGTGTAGTGATGGAGCACGGTTTAATAGTACGTATTTACCTTTGATTACTTCGTCCAAAGCATCCCAAACGGCAATTTCACCAGTTTCTATCATGCGAGTAGCAGAACGAATGTTGTGAGCGTGCTCGTTGCGAATTAACCAGCCAATAACAAATGGCTTAAACAACTCTAGGGCCATCATTTTTGGCAACCCACACTGGAACATCTTTAGTTCGGGGCCGGCTACAATCACTGAACGACCAGAATAATCCACACGCTTACCGAGTAAGTTTTGGCGGAATCGTCCTTGTTTGCCCTTTAGCATGTCACTGAGACTCTTTAGGCGTCGACGTTGTCCGGTCGCTGCTACGGCACGGCCGCTACGAGCGTTGTTGTTGTCTATCAGAGCATCGACTGCTTCTTGGAGCATACGCTGTTCGTTTCGACGAATTACTTCTGGAGCATTTAGTTCAATCAACTTCTTTAGGCGGTTGTTTCGGTTAATGACTCGTCTATACAGGTCGTTTAGGTCGCTTGTTGCGAATCGTCCGCCAGTTAGCTGTACCATAGGGCGCAGATCCGGAGGGATCACAGGCAGAACTGTCACACACATGCTGCCTGGTTTGATGCCAGCACGGTGCATGCTTTCCAGTAGGCGCAAGCGCTTCATGAGTTTTTTCTTGCGCTGCCCTTTAGCTTCTTCGGCCTCTTTGCTCAGTTCAGCAATTAAGTCTTCAAGGTCCACTTCTACTAACAGGTCTTTAAGAGTAGAGCCACCCATACCGACCTCTATAAGATCCCCAAGTCCGTCAGGAAGGAGTCGATAATCTGTTTCACTGATTAGGCTTAGCTTTGCCAATGAAGTAATCTGAGCTTTGTATTCATCAAACTCTATCTGAATGTCTTCTAGCTCCTTGGTTTGCAATTCAGCCAAAGCCTTTAGGTTCGCTCCTTCGGCTTTTGCTTCTTCTTCGTACCGCAACTTTATAGCTTCTTTAGCAGCCGCAAACTCAGCTTCTTTATCAGCCAAAATCTGATCGCGTTTTTCTACGTCAACCTTTTTTATGATATAACTGGCAAAATAAGCCACTCTCTCGAGGCTCTTTACGGTCATGCCTAACAATAGACCGACCGCACTCGGTGTACCACGCAAAAACCATATGTGTGCTACAGGGCTTGCCAAGTTTATGTGCGCCATGCGCTCACGGCGAACAATTGATTTGGTGACAATCTCACCATTCTTATCTACTGCCGCTTCGCGCGAGCGAACACCTTTATATTTGGCGTCGTGCGGGTTTATGTCTTTTACGGGACCAAAAATCCGTTCGCAAAACAAACCGTCTCGCTCTGGTTTTTGAGTTCTATAGTTTATAGTTTCTGGCTTGGTAACTTCACCATAGCTCCAGTCCAAAATATCATCTGGGCTTGCTACAGCTAATCGAACCGCGTCAAAATCTGCAATATCTGTTCCGTATGAGTAACGCTTCATATTACGCCTCCTCCCCTTTGTCATCATCTGCGGTGACGGCCGCCGTAGTATTGTCGTCATCGGAAGCTAGGGTAGTATCGTCGTTTATCATGGTAGTAGCTGGCAAATCATCATCCATTTCAATCACTACAAATTCGTCCATGTCTGCGGCATTTTCCGTAACATCTACATCCGATATACTTGAAGTCGGTACTTCAATCTCAGGCAAGTGTGCCGCCTCGTCTTTTATGTTTTCTGCCAAAACCTCTTCGGCGTCTACCAGTCTGCTCTGAGCTACTAGGTCAATCTTTAGCCCCAAACCTTGAAGTTCTTTTACTAGTACATTGAATGATTCTGGGACTTTTGGACCCACAATCTCAGTACCTTTGATGATTGCTTCGTAGGCTTTAGAGCGGCCGTACACATCGTCGGACTTGATTGTCAGCATTTCTTGCAGAGTATTAGAAGCACCGTAGGCTTCTAGAGCCCATACTTCCATCTCTCCAAAACGCTGACCGCCGTTTTGGGCTTTACCACCCAATGGCTGCTGCGTAACCATGGTATATGGTCCGGTTGAACGAGCGTGGATTTTATCTGCAATCATGTGGTTCAACTTAATTACATACATAGAGCCGACAGTAGTGTACTCTTTGAATGCTTCGCCAGTTCGGCCGTCGAATAGCTGTTGTTTGCCGTCTTCTGGGAACCCAGCCTCTTTAAGCAGTTCGCGAATCTTTGCAGGACTAACTCCGTCAAATGCGGGACTTGCAATGGTCATACCTAGTGCTCGTGCAGCCATACCAAGGTGAGTTTCAAACAACTGTCCAATGTTCATACGGCTAGGCACACCGAGTGGGTTCAAGATTATGTCTACAGGAGTACCATCAGCCATAAATGGCATGTCTTCGATTGGTAAAATTCGTGCTATTACACCCTTGTTACCGTGACGACCACCGAGTTTATCTCCTACGCTGATTTTACGCATTTGAGCCACGAAGACTTGGATTTGCATCAGTACGCCGGCTTTTAGCTCATGTCCATTGGCGCGGCTAAAGACTTTAACGCCTACAACCTTACCGTGCTTACCGTTGCTCATACGCTGTGAGGTGTCTCGTACTTCTTTGGCTTTTTCACCGAAGATTGCTCGTAGTAAACGCTCTTCACTAGAAAGTTCTTGCTCGCCTTTTGGCGTAATCTTACCGACCAAAATATCACCAGGGTGTACTTCTGCACCTATGCGCACAATGCCATCGTCATCTAAGTGACGCAAAGCTTCTTCAGAAACATTCGGAATGTCTCTGGTTACAATCTCAGGTCCCAGCTTGGTTTCACGTACTTCTACCATGTAGTCAACAATATGTATAGAAGTTAGCGTATCGTCTTCTACTAACTTGCGACTAATGATGATAGCGTCTTCGAAGTTGTAACCGCTCCATGGCATAAACGCTACAATTAAATCTTTTCCAAGAGCAAGTTCGCCGCCAGCAATAGACATACCTTCAACCAGCGGATCTCCAGCTTTGACCTTTTGGCCAGAGCTAACTACTACTTTTTGGTTAATGCTGGTGCCTTCATTACTACGAATAAAGTGCAGGGGATTGTAGGTTACACTGCCTGTTTTGTACTTTACTACTACTTCGTCGGCAGATGCTTTTAATACTTCACCGTCGGCATCAGCGACGGTAAGTTGACCCGTGTTACGAGCAGCTGGTGCCTCCATACCGGTACCGACAATCGGCGCCTGCGGTTGCACCAAAGGTACAGCTTGACGCTGCTGGTTACTACCCATAAGTGAACGATACACATAGTTCTTCTCAATAAAAGGAATTAATCCTGCACTAGAGCCAATTATTTGCTTGCGTGAAGCATCCATATGAGTAACATCATTTGCGTCCACCTCACCAGCCATCAAGTTACTTCTAGCACTCACACGATCATTTACAAAGAATCCGTTAGCATCAATTTCTTCACCAGCGCTGGCTATAACAGCACCTTCTTCACCACTGGCATCTAAATACATTACTTCACTTGTGACAGTAGCTTTAACTGGCCATGTAACTTGGCTTTTCACGATAGCTAGTTTTTTGGCAGCATCGGCAGTGATCTTAGCCCCAGATTTTACTATAACTTTGCCCTTGGCATCTTCTAAGTCTGCTGATGCGATGTGTCCAACTGCATTTTTAGCAGTGACCGAGCTTATAACCTTTTTATATGGTGTTTCTATAAATCCATAGTCGTTAATTCGAGCATAAGACGCTAGGTTAAGTACCAAACCAATGTTGGCACCTTCTGGTGTTTCTACGGCACAAATACGTCCATAGTGAGTCGCATGAGCATCACGTACTTCAAAACCAGCACGTTCACGGCTGAGTCCACCAGGGCCCATAGAACTCAAACGTCGTTTGTGAGCTAGTTCAGATAATGGGTTGATCTGGTCCATGAACTGCGACAGCTGGGAACTAGCAAAAAATTCACGAACTGCGGCAACAACTGGGCGAGCATTTATGAGCTGAGCAGGGGTAACAGTTTCGATTTCACTCATGCTCATCCGGTCTTTGGTGTTTCGCTCCATACGAAGCAAACCTATACGGAACTGACGCTGTACCAGCTCGCCAACCAATTTTACTCGACGGTTAGCCAAGCTATCTATGTCGTCAATCGGGTCTTGGGTATTATTTAGACGAATAATCTCTGCCACGATTGCGACTAGATCTTCTAGGCGCATAATTCGGTTTTCGGCAGTGTTAGGTATATCTATATTTAGTCGCTTATTGATTTTGTATCGGCCAACTCGGCTAAAATCAAAGCGCTTGAAGTTATAGAACATGTTTTCTATCAAGCCACGAGCGTTATCTACTGTAGCCAAATCGCCCGGACGCAAACGACGATACACCTCAATCAGTGCTTCGTTATTGCCCTTGGTTGGGTCTTTTTCTAGAGTTGCTTCTATATAACTCGATTTGCCTTGATCTACATGCTTAAAGGCTTCTTTCATAGTGGCTTCTGTCATGCCAAGAGCCCTTAGCAAAGTTGTAACTGCAATTTTACGCTTTCTATCGATTTTTACGTACAATGCACCGTTTGCAGCTGTTTCAAACTCGAGCCAAGCACCACGGCCAGGGATGACTTTTGCACCATAGTTATTGCGAGTACCATGAGCATCTGCGGTAAAGAATACGCCAGCAGAACGGATAAGCTGAGATACAACTACACGCTCTGCGCCGTTGATTACGAATGTTCCGCGTGTAGTCATCCACGGGTAGTCGCCCAGGTAGATTTCTTGGTCTTTAATTTCACCGGTAATTTTATTGGTAAGCTCTACGGTGGCTTTTAGTGGAGCATCAAAGCTAACGTTGTTTTCTCTAGCTTCGGCCTCTGTCATTTTTGGAGATTCAAAGCGATAATCTTTGAAACTAAGTGATAGTTTGGTGCCAGTATAGTCGTCTATAGGACTAATCTCTGCCAGTAATTCTCCCAGACCTTCTTCTACAAACCATTGAAAAGAACGGTTTTGGTGATCTACTAAATTTGGAAGGTCTAGTGCGTCGTCACTTTTGGTATAAAATGTACGTTTTTGTTTAGTGTTCTTGGGGACAGCGGTGCCTTTAGCCATGTAATGCGTTACTCCTAGGTTGGTTAGTTTATTGCTGCAAGACTGGCGGCCAACCCATATATGGGCAAAAGAATAATAAGCCGCCATTCATATTGTTGTAATTTTTCTCGCGAAGACCACTACCAAGGGATTTTGGTGCTTTTTTTAAATTAAAGAAAGCACGGCCCGATGTACACTACTTCTTATCGTATAGAATATCGGGTTATATGTCTGGAGTCAAGTAATTTCTCTATTCCGGTAATTCTTTGACATATCCTTCGGCTACTCCATCCATGAATCCACCTACAGCCACATCAACTATAAAGTCTCGTAATAATTGAATACGATCGTAAATATCACTACTGAGCGTGACCGTGATGAGCTGGCTGGTTTCGATTTTTGACTGAGATTCTTTCATAATCAGATATATAATAGCGATAATTACTTATTCTGCAAGCATGCGTTTTAGTAGTTTTTTCTCTCAAATCACTTCATTTGTAAATTAACCTAGCCTTGCTTTGTTTCCGTTGTATGTTATTATATAATTTATGTCCTCTCCCGATCTAGCAAATCTTAGTCCAATAAAAGCCCTATTAGTAATATCCGATTCATATTTAAACGGTGAAGATACTTTGGCTAACAGCGTGCATCTAGCTCGTCGGAGGGGTGGTTTAGGTGAGTATTTCGCAGGTGAAATGTCACTACAAGCCGCATTTGATACCAAGCAGAAGGATCTTGTAAACAAGGCATCAGTTCATTTCAAAAGAGCGGCCTCCGCCGGGAATGACCCACTTATGTATTACGGATTACGTTCTAAGTTTAGACTTGCTCAGCTGGGTTTATTCAAATCGGTTGCTGCCGGCAACCAACTTCCAACTCGAAAAAACGTATTGTCGGCTTATGCTAAAATGGTGGACGTCGGCCATGACGGGTTATCGAATCCGAAAGCTGAATTGCATACCTGGGACGGAGACAATGCCCTTCCACTAGTCGGTACGACAACTGAAATAGCGGTTGGTATATTGGCCATGAGAGAAGCTAAAAAAATTGATTCAGATATCCCAATGAATTCACCCGTTACATGGCTGCCATTACAAAGTACTTTCCGTCAAGATCACGGCAATAGCTGCTTGGAAGCAAGGCCAAATGCCTGGGACCTAAGTATATGGACAGAACTGAACGAATCTGGTCCCGAAATTTCATATAAAGTTCAAATAAAAACGAATAAAGCCACTGCTAGAGGTCCAGTATCTGATTCCCCAGACATAGTAGCCCTAAACGTCCTACCCGACCTGGCACTCAGGTATAACGAAACATCAATTGGTCGAATCATAATTATGAACGCATTTCATGAGCTAAATAACCCTGAACAATATGATCGAATAACCAATGACCTAAATTTCCGTGGAACCAAACTACTCGATGCTCTAGATAAATAGTATAGTTTACGTGTTGCTATTTAGGTGGGTTAGTGATGACTTCGTCTACTATGCCGTATTTCAGGGCTTCAACCGAGTCCATCCAACGGTCGCGTTCCATGTCTTCATGTATTCTTGCTGGTTTTTGGCCAGTGTTTTTGGCCATGATGCCTTCTAGCAATTTCTTTACACGCAAGGATTCTTTAAGGTCAATTTCTTGATCTGTTACTTTGCCACGTGTGCCTGAGGACGGCTGATGAATCATAACTGTGGAGTTAGGCAAAATCATGCGCTTACCTTTAGCACCAGAACTCAGCAAAAATGCAGCAGCCGATGCTTGCACACCGATACCCACTGTCTGAACGTCATTTTTTACAAACTGTATTGTGTCGTAGATGGCTAGGGCGTCGTACACACTGCCACCGGGGCTGTTTATGTATAAGTAAATGTCTTTTTTGGCATCTTCTGATTGTAAGAATAATAGCTGTGCAACGATCAGATTGGCGGTGTGAGGGTTTACGTCCTCTCCCATGAAGATTATGCGTTCTTTTAGCAGACGAGAATAAATATCATAGGCTCTTTCGTAGCGGCCTTCACTTTCTATAACGGTTGGAATAAGCGGCATCTATAACCCTTTGTTTACGTGCCCAGTATAAAAAACTAGCACTCACAAGTCAAGAGTGCTAGTTTATTGTCTAAGCCTCTTATCATATGCTTCTACCATTTCAAACAGATTAAAGCCAAGTTCACTTGCTTTACCCGGATCTGTTTGGGCGAGTCTATCTACTGCAAGGTCAATTATTCTAATCATCAGCCGATGGCGCGGAAATTCACTAAGCACAACGTTTAGATGTCGATCGTAATCGTTAATTGTCGGGGGGCGTTCAGGCTGAATTGAACCATTTGTTGTTATAATTGTCTCATGCATGAAGAAATATTATATCACACTTGTTAGTATTATGCTAGCAATTCTATTATTTAGAGGTGTAGCCAACGACTTTTTCTAGGGTTTTTTCTGTAAGGATTCTACCGGCTATATCTCTGCGAGCTTCCGGCTTATCTAGCTCTGCTAACATTTGCGGGTCTTGGTACTGTGCTCGTAGTAACTGCATGCGCAGATCTAATTCTTCTGGCGTAACTTCCAAACCTTCAGCTTCGGCAATCTCCGTCATGACTAAGCTGGCTTTTATGCGTTCTAGCGCTTGGGGGCGTTTTTGCTCTTTGTGCTGGTCTGCGTCTACATCTTCTTTCACAAGATGCTCTTCCCATGTCTGACCGCGGTAAGTGAGGTTTTGACGCTCTTCTTGCTCCATACGCTCTATCTGGTCGTCTACCAGCGCTTTGGGCACATCTACTGTGCTTTTGTTGCTAATTTCCTGGATTATGTCGTTTTCGTACGTACGGTCTGCTTGTTGCTGGCGCTCTATTGCCAACTGTTTCTTGATGTCTTCTTTTAGTTCAGCGACCGTCTTGAACGGTCCTACTGTAGCAGCAAGTGCGTCATCGAGTTTTGGCTCTTTGAGTTCTTGCACCTTTATGACGTTTACTGTGAAAGTCACGTCTTTGGACGCCAGCGCCTTAACGCCGTAATCCTTAGGAAACTTCAACGTAAAGGTCTTTTCTTCGTTTGCTTTCAGCCCCACCAGGTTTTCTTCAAACCCTGGTATAAAGGCCTTACTGCCGATAGTAAGCGGATAGTCTTTGCCGTCGGCACCGTTAACAGGCGCACCTTTTTTGTCGGTACCTTTAAAATCTATATGTACTTGATCGCCATCTTTAGCTGGACGATCTACGTCCGACTTATCCGCTGCACGATTACGCAATGACGCAATAACTTCGTCTACGTCTTTGGCTGTAATAGTAACTTTTGGTTTAGTCTTTTTTACCTTTTTATAATCAGCCAGCTTGATTGAGCCTACAACTGGTACTGTGGCTTCAAATTCTAAAGTAGTAAATGGTACAAATTTCTTTATAGCAACTTGCGGACGGTCCACTGGTCGCAGTTTTTGCGACTGCAATGATTGGCTGTATAGCTGTTCTATAGCTTCTTCTAAAAATTGCGTTTGCAAATCCGTAGGGTCTACGTGTTTTTCTAAAACATTTACGGGAACTTTGCCCGAACGAAACCCAGGCACTTTAACCCTGTCTTGGAAATGTCCAAGTACGTGCTCTTTGATGTTTTTAATTTCGGCGTCATTGGCTATAACTGTGACTACAGCTTCTGTGGTAGATGGATGAGTGACTTTTACTTGCATAAGATGCTACTTTAACAGATTCAAATGAGTTTTGCCAGCAGGACAATAGCGCACACAGTCCAAACAGCCTCTACAACAGCACCTACTGGCTTTGTAAACCACTGTATGCGGCTATGGAAACGGATTATGGCATTATGTGTCTTTGGTTCTGGTTTAGCTTGTCTCGCTCGTAGATATTTAGGCATCCACATAAAATCAGGGCTAGTCGCCAAAAAAGCGCAAATGGCTGCCAACGGCCAATTTTCAGGATGCGCTAGAACCAATACGGCTACCAAACTAAAGCAAAAGAGTGCCTCAACTATCAGATACCTTGTAAAGCCATCAGAAGATATTTTAATTGACTCATCTGTGTAATGCGGTATTGCGTCAAGAACAAAATGAGATAGCACTGCTAAAATTACAGCTACTACGGGCTGACCAACCACCAGCCCTATTAGCGCTCCGGTGAGTGCGTGGTTTGTAGCAGTCATGCTTTGCGGAAGTCTTTGACTATACTGACGATACGCTCTAACGAATGTGCTTCTTGCTCTCCTGTAACCAAATCTTTTAGGCCAAACTGTTCTTCGGCAAGCTCTTTGTCGCCCACGAAGAGTATGTAGCGAATGCCTAGTTTTTCTGCTGTTTTGATCTGTTTTTCAAGCTTTCTGCCGGTTGAATCAAATGCAGTGTTTATTTCCATTCCTCGCAGTTGCTGGGCAACTTTTTGCGCACCGTCCCCTAGACCGCACACATACAGTTCGGTAGATGGTTTAAATTTGGGCATCAGGCTGTTTGATTCCAAGAAGTTTACGAGCGTAATGTCCCCCATAGCAAACCCCACGCCAGAAAGTGCCTCTACACCAAACAGCTCTACCAGCCCGTCATAACGACCACCGCCAAACATACTACGATTGTTTTCTGGGTTTACGTCGTTTACTTCGAAGGCTATGTCAGTGTAGTAGTCAAATCCCCTTATCAGTGATGGATCAAAGCTCGCATTGCTAATTCCTACTATTTCCAGATTCGCCAGTAGCTGTTTAAGCTCGCCCACTTCCGGTCTGGTTTGCAGCTCGGCTGTAATCTCATCTAGGCTCCCTACATCTAGAAAATCCATAAGCTGAGCTTCTTTATTAGTTTCACGCTGAGCGGGAGAAAACATCACATCTAGCTTTGCTTTAAATTCCGCAGGGGCAACTTTTGCCCTGTTATCTATGAGTCGCCGCATGGTTTGCGCCTGAGTCTCATCTAAACCTATGAAATCTAGCAAAACGTAGTCCATTAACTTTCGGCTATTGACCTTGATGTTGTACATGGCTGGCTTGGCGCCAAACGCCTTCATAACCGCATCCGCCACCACAATCAGCTCTTGATCTGCCGCAAAATCAGTGTTTCCAAACATGTCTACATTGAGTTGGTAAAATTCCCTACCACGACCGCGTTGCATACGCTCGTAGCGCCAACACTGAGGCATAGAATACCAGCGGAGTGGATAAGGCGCTTCTTGGCGCCGAGCAGCTACCATACGACTAACAGTTGGTGTCATCTCCGTGCGCAGGGTAACGCTCCGATCTCCGCGGTCCTTAAAAGTATAGGTCTGCTCGGCAATTATTTCTTCGTTACCCTTACTCAAATACAGTTCTGTAGGTTCTAGTATAGGTGCATCGTATTCTTCATATCCAAACCGTTCGCAAACTTCTCGCCACTTGGAAAAAATGTAGTTGCGAACGCGCATCTGCTCAGGATAGAAATCCCGTGCTCCTTTAACTGGTTGTGTACTTAATGTCATGATTTTACTTCATTTTACGTTTAATTTTCGCCATCAGCAACCTGAAAGCAAGATTGAGTTCCGTTATGACAAGCAGGACCCATAGGGTTCACGTCATACAACAGACAGTCAAGATCACAATCTGCGTAGACAGCCGACACCCAGAGACTATTTCCACTGGTTTCACCCTTTACCCAAAGCTCTTGTCTACTTCTTGACCAAAAGGTTGCTTTTCTTGTCGACAGGCTTAAGTCTATTGCTTCAGAGTCGGCCCATGCTTGCATTAACACAGCCTCAAGGCCTTTTATTGCCATGGCTTGCTGATCGATTACAATAACTGATACAAGACCCTCAGCGTTGTATTTAAGCCCAGCGCTCCCAGAAATTTCTCTAAATTCATTCATATTATTTCTCCATATGTTAATAAATACAAATCCGACTAAGTTATTTTAGACGGATAATAAAAACGCCCCGACTGCCGGGGCGTTTGGATTTTGAGAAAAGACAAACTAACCGGCTCGTTGGGGCAGGATATGTACATGCAACTGATTAGATTTTGCAATCATGTAATATATTATACCATGCTTGTCTATAGTTTTAAATTATGGTGCGGATGAAAGGACTTGAACCTTCACGCCTTACGGCACCAGTTCCTAAAACTGGCGTGTCTACCAATTCCACCACATCCGCGTATAATTTACCATCATAGTTTACGGAAGAAAGCGGTTTTCGTCTAGAGGTGTTTGCATTGAGATTGGTTTTTTGTAGAATATTATTCGGGCGTTGGCGTAGGTGTTGGATTTTATTAGTTCTAGGGATTTGAATTCGGGGATTGAGAGTTTTGAGGGCCATGATAGGACAAAGATTCCGCCTCTGGCTACATGCGTTGTTAGTTTTTGGATTGAACCCTCTAGTACACGGTCATAGGGAGGGTCGCACAAAACTACGTCGTACCAATCAGTGATGTGTTTTTTAGACCAGCTGGCTACCCGGCTGGAGGCCAGCGTAACACTTTCTTGCAAACCAAGACTGTGAATATTGTTTACGATTGAGTCTTGTGCGGTCTGATCTAGTTCTACTGCCGTAACCCTGGATGCTCCGCGACTAATTGCTTCAAAACTCAGCGCTCCACTACCAGCGTATAGATCAAGGACCGTCAAACCCGTTATGTCTCCCAATGTATTAAATAGTGCACCACGTTGTTTGTCGCCCATTGGGTGAGATTTGTGACCTTTTGGAGCTTCAAATAGCCTACCCTTTAAGCTGCCAGCGATGATCCTCATTATTTAGTAGCTTCCGACTCTGTCAGGGCAGCATGCCAAGCCAATGCAACCGACTTTACCAGAGTAGGCCCCAGCCTATGCCTTACTTGCCAAGCCAATTTGGGTGTCCAACCTTTATCGATATAGTTGTGATACATGTCGAGCACTGCGATTTCTCGGGCAGTATCACGGTACCAGGCCTGCAAACCAACCTTTTTTAATCGTGCGATATCAGCTTCTGTAACTAGGACTTCTCCGAATTGTAGCGGAGCGATGAGCGTAGCAACGCCCATTTCGAACAACGTATGAGCCGTTTTGAGACCTCGGGGTCCCCAAGCCCGCCAATTATTGCTCAGAAGTTCGCGAGTAGTGTTGCCAGGCATAACAAATTTCTTTTTTAAGGTATCTATGTCGGATAGTTCTGAATGATTTCTGATATCTTTTAGCTCTTCTTCGTATGGGTAATGATGCGCAGGAGTCAGACCATCTACCATAGCGTGTGACAGCCAGGCAGCTTCGAACGCTATTCGCTCCTGATTACCAACTTTAAACTCCTGAACTAGCCTGTCGTAATGTTCTTGAATTATCTCAAGAAGTAGCATATCTTTGTCATCATAAGGGTTAATAAAATGCCAAGGCTCATTACGTGCGGGACTTTTACGCTTAATGGCGTCGGGGCCGTTTTTTCCCTCATAATGCAGGATTCTTTTTATCGGAGGAAAGCCGCTTAATTCTGGCACTAAGCGCATGAGTTGTTTACGTGCTATACGATCAATTTTCTGATGAGTGCCGAGCAAACGACCGGACATTTTGGTGAGAGTGGTTCCGCTATACATATTTAGTTCAAATTCGTAACTGAGCGATTTGCTTTTACTCGCTCATAAAGCTGCTTATAGTTTAGCAGGTCTTCTTGCTTATCTATAAACTCCTGGGCACGACTTCTGGCAGATGCTATAAGTTTGGTGTCGCTAAGTTTGGCTATCCTTAGATCTAATTGACCGTGTTGCATACTACCGTAAATTGCTCCTGGACCACGTAGTTCAAGGTCATATTCAGCCAATTTGAAGCCGTCCGAAGAATGCTGCAATGCCCGCAAACGCGGTGTCGCAGACTGATTATCACTTAGTAGCAGATAGCAATAACCCTGATATTCACTCCGCCCAACTCTACCCCTTAGCTGATGAATCTGCGCCAAACCAAACCGTTCTGCATTTTCTATTAGCATAACTGTGGCATTTGGTACATCAACACCAACTTCTATGACCGTTGTTGCAACCAATACATCGAGCTTGTTATGGACGAATTCCTGCATAATTGCATCCTTCTCTACTGGCTTCATTTTGCCATGCAGTAGGCCAACCCTCCTATGCTTGAAGACACCGCCAGATAGTTCTTTATGAACCTGTTCGGCAGATTTTGCCGGTAAAAAGTCTGAGTCACTTATAAGCGGACAAACTATGAATGCTTGGCGACCAACTTCTAGTTGTTTGCCTACGTCTTCATACGCTTTTTGGCGACCAACCAGTGGGATTAACTCTGTTTTAGTTTCTCTGCGGTTAGCAGGTTTTGTGGCTATAACAGATACGTCAAGTTCACCATACAGCGTAAGCGCCAGACTACGAGGTATGGGCGTAGCCGTCATGCTCAGTACGTGTGGCATGTGGCCCGCTTTGGCCTGCAGCTTTTTACGCTGTTCTACGCCAAAACGGTGCTGTTCGTCTATCACTACTAAACCAAGTTTGTGCATATCTACTTTTTCCTGAATCAGGGCGTTGGTCCCTATCATAAAGCGAATGTCGCCAGAGGCGATGTTTTTTTGAGCGGCAGTTTTTTGGGCTGGGCTAAGACCGCCAACCAGCAAACCAACTTGCTCATGCATGTCCAGTGGTTCTAATAGTTTGTAGATAGTTTTGGCATGCTGTCTGGCAAGCAGCTCGGTAGGTGCCATAAATGCTATCTGGAAACCATGTTGCATAGCCATAACTGCCGCCATGGCTGCTACTACGGTCTTGCCAGAACCAACGTCACCTTCAATCAAACGGTTCATGGGCTGTGTTTTCTGCATGTCCTGATAAATCTGCCAAATCACTCGTTTTTGATCGTCTGTGAGTACAAACGGCAGGTGTTTTACGAAGCTTCTGGCCAGTTTTTCTTCAAATGGTATGCTCACTGCTACTTCCTGCATAAGTTCATACTTGTTCATGAGCGCAGCGAGAGTTAGCTCGAAAACTTCCTCAAACCCTAGACGGCGCTTAGCAGTAATCAAATCTTCTGGTGTTGAAGGAAAATGTATCTGCTCAACCGCTTCTGCCCGAGACATTAGGCGCTCTGCTTGTACCAACCAAGCTGGCAACGTTTCTGGTAACGCGCGCAAAACTGGCAGAGTTTCACGCAAAGCTCGCCGAATCTGACCGGATTTCAAACCTTTGGTCTCACGGTAAACTGGCACTATCCTTGCCGTGTTGACTGGAAAATTAGTTACCAATTCTATGGACGGATTTTGTATGCTTAATCTCTGATAATTCAATCCAAATTCACCTGATATGAAATAATCCTGGTCTGATTTCAGTGACGCCGCTCTATACGGTTGATTAAACCAAACCAACCGCACACCCCCTGTTTCATCACTAGCCACAGCCTCTGTAATATGAAGCCCCCTGCGAGCATAGCGCCCTGCCGAGGATTTGATGGTGGCTTTAATAGTTACTGTGCCAGGTTTTATCTGTTTTATAGTCTGAACATCGGAATAATCAGCATAACTACGCGGATAGTAGTCAATCAGCTCACCGACGGTTTTCACCCCCAAAACAGCCAATTTCTTGGCCACTTCACTCCCCACACCTTTTATATCTGTAACCGAACTACCCAAAGTCATATAACCCAGTATACGTCACCATAAATCACATATGTCTCACCTTAAAGAGGATAATCCTCTTATTGATAAAGGACATGTGAATTTTATTTGGCTTTTTTGATTAGAAAGAAGACGCTGGGGCCGAAGTATGTTTTGGCCAGGGTGGGCTGCATGATTTTTTCTAGGCTTAGCATGATGCTTTGAGGGATGACCTTCTTGAGACCTGGGCTGCGAAGATTTGACACAGATAGGACTTTTTGCACCTTAAATCCAGCATGGGCTAACTGTTTCACTACTGTGCGGGGGTTGTGATTCACAAAAGCTATTTCTGCATCGTTTCGGTTTGCTTCTGAACGTATATCTACAGGCTCAGTGGGCAAAGCCTTAAATCGCACAATGTGCTTTATGCGATTTCTGGCATGAGCGTAGTTGGCTACTTCTAAGAGCAAATACCCGTCGTCGCTAAGTACACGGTGGAGTTCCTTGAATTCTTCGCGCGGGTTTGGCAAATGATGCATTACACGAATCATAGTTATCAAATCCTGAGATTTGTCTTGTAGCTTAATATTGTCTGCTTGGGTTAGCACTCGGTCTATCTCTGGATAGTCTTTTAGAAAATCTTTGGCTATTTCTAATTGTTGCTTAGAGGGTTCTGCTAGCGTAACTTTATCGGCAAACTGCTCTAAAAATACACACATACGACCGTAACCGCCACCTATGTCTGTGGCTGTTTTGAAATGTTTGCCTCTGAGAAGGCGCCTTATGGCCATTTCTTCAGAAGCATGTTCGTAGTCGCGACCATCCCAATATTTCAGGTAATTATAGTCACCTTCATCGTATTGGTCAGCTTTTTTTGACTGTATCTTTGTGGATTTTGGCATAACGAGATTTAAGTATAGCAGTTTATTTGTTGTCAACAATTGCAAAGCTGTTTTTGCCTCGCTTCAGCAGATTTGCCCCTTTTCGAAACACAATCTCTTGATCCGGAAGAGTTTTTTCACCATTGATGTATATTGCCCCAGAGGCGTGGAAGTTGCGTGCTTCGCCCTTAGAACTAGCCAGACCAGCACTAGCAATCATTTCATACAAATCGTCACTGGCGGTAACTACGGGTAATTCGTGAGTCAATAATTCCACTTCGGCCTCCGAAAGTTCCAGAAAACTACCTTCTCCGAACAACGCCTCACTAACTTTTCTAACCGAATTAGCGCGGGCTTCGCCATGAACCAATTTCGAAACCTCGTATGCTAGTAATTTTTGAGCTACTCGCTGGCCTGGATTCTGTTTGAATTCGCTACAAACCTTTTCAATTTCTGCCTTTGATAACAACGTATAAACCTTTAAGTAGTCTTCTATGCTTTCGTCGTCTACGTTTAGCCAAAACTGATAAAATTTGTAAACGCTTGTTAGTTTTTCGTCCAGCCAAACAGCTCCATCTTCTGTTTTGCCAAACTTTGCACCAGTTGTCTTATTTATAACCAGCGGCGTGGACCATACATGAGCTTCTTTGCCAGAAATTCGGCGTATCAGGTCTACGCCGGCAATGCAGTTGCCCCATTGGTCTGAGCCACAGACCTGCAGCTCCACGCCTATTTGACTATTCATGTGTAGGAAATCGTAGGCTTGAATCAGCACATAGCTAAACTCAGCATAGCTGATCCCTGCACCACCCTCCGCTAGACGCGTTTGCACAAAATCTCGTCCCAGCATTTGTCTCATGGGCACATGTTTGCCTACATCACGCAAAAACTGCAGGTAACCCATGTCCTTGAACCAGTCATAATTATCTACTAGTTTAAAATCTTTACCACCGAAGATACTTTTGTACTGACCAGCAATACCGGATTTATTTGCTTCTAGCTCTTCAGGAGTTTTAAGCTTTCGCTCTTCGCGCTTGCCGTCTGGATCACCAATCATCCCCGTAGCACCTCCTACCAACAGTACGGCTTTGTGGCCGTGGTCTATAAAATGTCGAACCATCATAGCGGCTGCCAGGTTGCCGATTGTCATAGAAGGCGCACTAGGATCTACCCCCCAATAAAACGTAATTGGCTCCCTGTCTAGGGCTGTGATATCCTTATAAGTCGTCTGATTGACGAAACCACGCCATGCAAGTTCTTCTGATAAAGTCATATTTGCCATTTTACCTTAGTATAGCAGTCCATATAAATAATGCTTATAATCACTTTTATTATCAAAGATTTGCTATAATACATAATACTATTTAGGGAGTATATTGACCGAAATGAGTACTAAGAAATCGAGTGGAAGTAGTCGAGGTAAAAACCTAGGCCGAAAGAGTAAGAGCAGTTTTGTAACCAAAAGTGGGCAGACAATTAAGATTAATCGATCCATAGGCGATAAAATCCGATCCAAACGCGCATCTTATGCACAAAAGCGAGCGGAACGGCTAGCGGGCATGCCTAAAAGCCGCATAAAGCGATTCTTCTTTAGATTGCAGCCAAAACGCCTCTACAAATACTGGTTCAGTCGTGAAGGTGGAATCATGGCACTCAAACTGTTGGGAATTGGTACTCTTATATGTTTCTTGATGCTAGTTGGAGTGTTTGCTTACTTTCGTAAAGATCTACCAAACATTCGTGATATATCTGGCAGTAACATAGGCGGGAGTATTTTGTACTATGACAGAACTGGGGAAACCCTACTCTTCGAAGATGTTGATGGGTCTAAGAGGATTCCCGTTAAAGATGAAGCCATTTCAACTTACGTAAAACAGGCAACTATAGCCGTGGAAGATAAAGATTTTTTCAAACACGGAGGCTTTGACGTACGTGGGATTATGCGCGCTGGCATCAATAACTTAGTAGGCGGAAATGGTACTCAAGGTGGCTCTACTATTAGTCAGCAACTTGTTCGTCTTACGCAGTCGAACGTTGGATCAGAGCGCACCTATACAAGAAAAGTTAAAGAAGTAATTCTTTCTGTTGAACTTGAGCGCGAATATACCAAACAAGAAATTTTAACTGGTTATCTTAACACTGCACCCTATGGTGGTATTGAAAATGGTATAGAAGCAGCTGCCCAAAACTATTTCCATAAATCAGCAAAAGATTTGACACTAGAACAGTCTGCAATGCTCGCTGCCATACCTAAATCACCCAGTTACTATTCACCTTATAACAAAACAGATTTCGACCGAGAAGCGTTAATAGGCAGACAACATTACATATTAGATCTCATGGAACAACAGGGTATGATAACCAAAGAGCAACGAGACAATGCTAAGAAAGTTGATGTAGTAGCCCAAGTTCAACCACGCCCCCAAAGATTTGATGGCATTAAATCTCCTTGGTATGTATTGACAGCCAAACAAGAACTCGAACGTCGTTTTGGAGCTACCAGTGTTAAGCGAGGAGGCTGGAAAGTCACAACCGCCTTAGATTTAAATGCACAAAAAGTAGCAGAAGAGCAAGTACAAAAAGGCATGACCCAGGTACGCCGCCAAGGAGGAGATACTTCTGGTTTTGTGGCAGAAGATGTTAAAACAGGTCAAGTCGTTGCATTGGTTGGTGGCGTTGATTTCTACAACGAAGAATTTGGACAAAATAACTATGCCCATGATTTAGAGCTACCCCCAGGTTCTTCTTTCAAACCATATGACTATACTGCACTTATAGACACTCAAAAGAACGTTGGTGCCGGTTCAGTGCTTTACGACTCAAAAGGACCCGTTCCAGGCTATCCCTGCACCACAGGAGCTACACGTACCGGAAATTGCTTGGTAGACTATGACTTACGCTATCCGGGACCCATGACTTTGCGCTATGCACTGGGAGGCTCACGAAACGTTCCAGCCATAAAGGCCATGCTGATAGCTGGCGTTGAGCAAACAATAGAAACTGCTAATAAACTAATGACAAATTATGGCCCGGATGGAAAACCAGACCCAACAATCGGTAACTATCGCTGTTACTACGACGAACAAAACACCCAACAGGCACCCTGCTACGCATCTTCCGCTATTGGTGATGGAGCCTATCTACGCTTGGACGAGCATGTCCATGGCTATGGCACGCTTTCTCGAAACGGCTTAAACATACCCCAGACATACATATTAAAAATTACTGACGCAGCTGGCAAAACAGTCGATGAGTGGAAGCCAAGTAAAGGAGTGCAGGCCGTGAGTCCAGAGAGTGCATATATAGTTACAGACATGATGAGTGATCCAAATGCTAGCTACCTACCAAACAAAATTCAGAACTACAAGGGCTGGAAATTTGGCGCTAAAACTGGTACGACCAACGACTCAAAAGACGGTCTAATGATGATGTTTTCTACCCAATATGCTGTTGGTACGTGGGTTGGCTACCACAACCGTCAAAAGGTGATGAGCGGGTTCATGGAAACCATGACTCTACCAATCGTGAACGGCTGGATGACAACCATGCACGAAAACCTCAAACCAGAAGCCCGAGCCAAGCCTAGTGGCATACAAACCCTCCCGGCTTTTATAGTTCGTACCCATGTGGGCGTAGGGTCTAGAGAGCCAAGTCCTGCTACCGACCTATTCCCTTCATGGTACAAACAACCAAGCAAAGCAACGGGCGTAAACGTTAAAATAGATCAAGTTAGTAATAAACTTGCCACCGAATGTACTCCTCCACGAGCGGTCAAAGAAGGTAATAGTTCAGAAAGCAATACGTTCTCCGTGGATAAATTTGTAGCCGGGGCAGCAGTTGCAGCAGGCGGGACAGACAAAGACGACATACATAAATGCGAAGATGCAAAGCCAACCATTAGCCTTAGCAAGACTGGCAACACACTTGTAGCAACCGTACAGCGAGGAACACACCCGCTTTCTAGCAGCCAATTTCCCGGAACAGTGAACTTCATACTTGATGGGCAAATAGTAAACACAGCAACTGTTGATGACAATAATGTAACCGCATCCTATACACCCGTTCTTAGTTTTGATGGCAGTAAGGATTTCACTGCTCAAGTTATTGACAGCGTTTTGTACGAAAGTTCTTCGGCAGCTGTGTCGTTAAGTGGTAACAGTGGAGGTGGTCTACAGTTACTTTCTCCAGTGTCAGGTAGTTCAGTTAACAGATCTGCGGTGAATTTCTCGTGGAACAATATTGGGGCATCAAATTACACAGTAGCATGGACTTGCACAATGGGCGGATTTACAACTTCAGGGAATAACTCCACTTCTGGGCTTAGTTATAACCCACCTGATTCGAATTTATATAACTACCCTGCGGTTATCGCTTATCCGGCTAACTGCACATGGAGCGTAAATGCAACAGGTGGGGCGAGTGCGAACGAAAGTTTTTCTCTAGTAGGATCATCCTAGTCTTTAGCCAAGAATGTATTTAGGGCGGAACGGACGTCTTTGACGCCGGCGTATTTAGCTGTTTGTTTGCCTTTTATAACTGGGCCTATAGCTACGTCAAAGCCTAGTTTTTTAGCTTCTGCCAGGCGCTTGTCTATAAATGGAACATGACGCACTTCTCCGGAAAGCCCTACTTCTCCAAAAACAACGGCGTTTTGTTTGAGCTGCATACCCTTTGCGGCGGTGGCTATTGCCATGCATATGGCTAGGTCTGCAGCTGGTTCTGTCAGCTTAATTCCACCAACTATATTTATGTAGATGTCTTGGTCAGCTAAGCTCAGTTTTGTGCGTTTTTCTAGCATAGCTACCAGCAAATTTATGCGGTTTAAATCTATCCCACTGGCTGTGCGCTTTGGGTAACCATAACTAGTGCGATTTACCAAGGCCTGCACTTCTACTAGCAGTGGCCTGGTTCCTTCCATGGTTGCCAGCACTACAGAGCCGTCGCTAGCTTGCCTTTCCGCCAAAAGAGCAGCAGATGGGTTATCTACTGGTCTGAGACCGTTGTCTGCCATTTCAAATATCCCAGCCTCGTTTGTAGAACCGTAGCGGTTTTTTACCGCCCGCAGAATCTTAAACCCGCCGTACCGATCGCCTTCTAGCTGCAATACCACGTCAACTACGTGTTCTAGCACTTTAGGCCCAGCTATGGAGCCCTCTTTAGTAACATGACCAACTAATATTACTGCTGTGTTTGATTGTTTTGCAGCCATAGTGAGTAGTGCCGTACTGTTGGTGATTTGACTTACAGTTCCAGATGCCGAAGCTATAGCACTGCAGTTGAGCGTTTGTATAGAATCTACCACTACTAGGTCAAATTTGGCCTCACTTATCGTTGTGGCTATGTCGTCTGCACTAGTACTGGTAGCCAACTGAAGGTTTTTGGCCCCTGCCCCAAGCCTACCTGCACGCAGGCCTATCTGATGAGCAGATTCTTCACCACTTATATATAACACACGGTTTTTTTGCGCCAAATCATGCGCTACCTGAAGCAGAAGCGTACTTTTGCCAATCCCAGGCTGTCCTGCTATCAAATTCATACTGCCCAATACAATACCCCCGCCAAAAACGGTATCTACCTCGCTGACACCAGTCGTAAGTCTCTTATTGTCTTTGGCAATAGAGCTGCTAACTGTTTGAGTTTTAAGAGGCCTGCCACCAGCTGCAGCCTGAGCGCCACTTATAGACATCTCTTCTTGCAAAGTATTCCACTCTCCACAGCTAAAACAGCGCCCACTCCATGTCAAACTAACAGCCGCACAATTGCTACAGACATATCTCACAGAATCTTTTTTCGCCATTCTACAAGTTTACCAGACTACTCGGTCTGAATAGTGTCTGGTCTGCTGTCTAAAGCTTTTACCAGTTCTGTTTCTTCAGTAACTATAGCGTTGCGTTCAGCTACTAGGGCGTTGTACTGGTCAATTAGTCTTCTAACGCTCGCAACCTGTGCGTTATAAGCGCTCACACTGGCGTTGAACGCTGGAACAGCCGCATTAAAATCTTCGAAATTTTTAGCAGCCAGCAGTCCATCCATCCTAGCGCGCTCTGCTTTTAGTTGTTCGGCTTTGGTCTGCAGCGTAGCTTCGGCTGCTTCTATTCGCTGTTTTAGCTCCGCTAACTTTACATCTGCCGCCGCCACTTGTTGCCTTCGTTGCGTGAAAGCTTGTTCGTATTTTTCGGAGAATTCTACTATCTTGACCCTACTAGTAAAATACTGGCTATAATACTGCTCTAGCTCTGCAGGCAAATCACGAACTTCTGTTGCTAATATAGAATGAAGTTCATTCGTAGTGTCAGCACCGTTTTTTCGATAGTCTTGTATAGTGTCTTTTATGCGCTGGTTATCTAGTTTAGCAAAAGTTTGCTCAAGCATGTCATTTACTCGCGCTTTTTCCCTCCTATCCAGTCGCTGATATGCGGCATGTAGTACTTCGTGTGCGGCTGTTACTTGCACAATACCCTTCAAGCGTTCGTCTGAAACGTTATGCAAGAATATTCCGGTTCCTGATACAAAGCACCCCAAAACAATGGTTTGCTCAGACGAAGTGCAACTTTGATTAAACGCCTCTCTGCCCTGAAGCTCTGGGCGATTAACATAAAAGACCCTGCGTGCCGAATCATTCATAGTCGTGTCTGTAGCGAGCTGTGAAACTTCTGCTGAGGGAATATAGCTACGCAAACGCATGGCATCATGGATATTCCAACGCTGGCTCCATATAGCTACCGGTACAGCAACCACAACCACGATAGTTGCTATGCGGGTAATTATTTTGGTCTTTTTTATCACGTGATAAGTGTAGCTTATTCGGAAGTGATTGTGTACAGCAGGTCGTCTTTTTTGGCTGTTACTTTTATTATGTTGCCCTTTTGATATTTGCCGTCTAGTAGTTCTAGCGCTACGTGATCTTCCAGAGTGTCTTGTAGTAAACGGCGCATTGGCCTAACTCCATTTTTAGCATCATATCCATGCTCTAGCAAGTAATCTTTTGCCCCCGCCGTCAACTGCAAGCCCAACCCATGTTTGACCAATCGTTGACGTAATTCGTTCAGCTGTAAATCTAGAATGGTCAAGATGTCTTTTTTGGTTAAAGCCCTAAACACAATCGTCTTGTCTATGCGGTTTAACAATTCTGGACGCATCATCTTTTTTAATGCATCTTGAACTTTGTCTTTGTTTGCTTGATGCAGGCTATCCAGGTTTTCTTTATTCACACTATCGCCAACTTGAAATCCTAGAGCGGCTTCTTTCTGCAATCGGTCGGCACCGATGTTGCTGGTCATGATAATGATAGCGTTGCTAAAATCTATCTTACGACCTTTTGCATCATTCAAAACACCGTCTTCTAGCACTTGAAGTAGTATATTAAAAACATCTGGATGAGCTTTTTCAATCTCGTCAAACAGCACCAAACTATACGGTTGGCGACGGATTTTGTCTGTTAGCTGTCCACCGTCGTCATAGCCAACATAGCCAGCAGGCGCACCAACAAGTCTTGAGACGTTGTGGTGTTCGTTGAATTCGCTCATGTCAATCTTAACTAGCGAATCCTCTGAACCGAAGAATTCCCTTGCTAATACTCTGGCTAGCTCTGTCTTTCCCACGCCAGTTGGGCCAAGGAATATAAATGAACCGATTGGCCGGCCTTCAGCACCCACGCCAGAACGATTACGACGAATAGCTTTGGCTACTGCCCCCACCGCTTCGCCTTGCCCAATTACAAATTTACTAAGGTTTTTTTCTAGATTTAGCAGGTATTTCGCTTCGGAGCGAATCACTTTGCTTACTGGTACGCCTGTCATGCGGGCTACCACGTCAGCTACGTCATCACTGGTCATAGTCAGTCGCTTTATTGCTTTACCACTGGCTTCTAGTTTTTTCAAATCATCAGAAATTTGGCTAGCACGCTGTTTGTATTTGGCGGCTTTTTCGTAATCTTCGTTATCGGCAGCCCTTTCGCGACGAGAATTCACCAGCTTAAGCTCTTTCTGCAGTTTGCGAACTTCTGGAGGTGTCACTCCTTTATCTACTCGAAGGTGTGCCGCTGTTTCGTCTAGTAAGTCAATGGCTTTGTCTGGCATGAAACGATCATTGATGTAGCGCTTTGCTAGAGTGACAGTGTCTTCAAGTACATCATCGCTCACCTTTACGCCGTGAAAGGCTTCATAATGTTTGCGCAAACCCTTCAAAATCGCAAGCGTCTCGGGGACCGTGGTTTCAGGTACTTGAATTGGTTGGAAACGGCGCTCTAAAGCTGCGTCTTTTTCTATATGCTTTGTGTATTCAGCAGTTGTGGTAGCGCCGACTAATTGAATCTTGCCACGAGCCAACGCTGGTTTGAGTATATTACCAGCATCCATTGCACCTTCAGCTGCTCCTGCTCCTACGATCAGATGAAGCTCATCTATAAACACAATAGTTTTTTTGTCTTGCTCAAGTTCAGCCATGACTTTTTTGAGTCGCTCTTCAAACTCGCCACGATATTTGGTACCAGCAATCATTCCCGCTAGATCAAGCATCACAATTCTTTTATCCAGCAAACTATCCGGCACATCTTCGGTCACTATTCTCTGTGCAAGACCTTCTACTATGGCTGTTTTTCCAACACCCGGTTCACCTATTAGTACTGGATTGTTCTTTGTCCGACGGTTCAATATAGTAATCACACGTTTGATTTGTGGCTCGCGTCCAACTACAGGATCAAGTTTGCCCTGACGTGCCATATTGGTCAAATCAGTTCCGAAAAAATCCAGTGCTGTTTTGCGTTGTTTTTTGCTCCGTTTGCTGCGATTTTCGGTTGCGGATTCACTGTCTTCGTCATATTGTTGGCGGTTTAGAAACTGTTCTAGCTCGTTATTCAAACCGTCTACATTTACATTCATGTCAGAAAGCAGTTTGGTGGCCCTAGCATTCTTTTGACTCAATATACTGTATAAAATGTGCTCTGTGCCAGTGTATTCCTGGCTAAATTCTTGAGCAACGTCTTGTGCCATCTTGAGCGTGAGTTTGGCTGTTTCACTTAACCCCTTGCCTCCTAGATTTATGACTAAGGTTTTAGGCGTCAGGTTTAGCACCAAACGAGCCCTGTCGAGTGTCACACCTGCGTCTGACAGGATCTTAGCACCCATACTGCTGTCTTGTGCTAATACGCCCAATAGCAAATGCTCCGTACCAACGTAAGCACTACCAAAACTCCGGGCAACCGCATCGGCATGCTTAAGACTGCTCAGCGCGTTGTCAGTTAAATGATTTAAAAATTCTTGAAAATCCGGCGATTGCGGCATCATATGTTTATACGCATCCTTGTAGCGACTATTCTAAAAGCTTCGCTAGTAATTATTATAGCAATTAGCACTCATAGGTCAAGAGTGCTAATTTACGGCGTTGTAAAGGAGTTGTCTTTCTGGCACAAAACGATGAGAGTGTACACTCCGCCCAGCTTGAAGTCCTCACTTTACAATGCTAGCTCAAAGACCAATCGCAATTGCCCCGATAGCTACTGGAACAACACTACTCGAAGGTTGCTCTGCTATTGAGTTGCTTTTTCTTCTGTATCTTCAGTACCGTGTTCTTCTATGGCTTCTAGCAGGGCGCTTTCAAGGGCTTCTTTTTTCTTGAGCTTATGCACAACTGGCTTGGATGTTTCTATGATTGGCGCAGGTTCGTCTGCAATTTCCTGTTCAGCGTTTATGTCTAGTTCATAACCCGTTAACTTACTAGCCAAACGAACGTTTTGACCGCTTTTTCCTATTGCTATGCTCAGCTGGTCCTCTGGCACGATTACTTTGCCTTTCTTGGTGGCCTCATCTAATACTACCTTGGTAACTTTTGTGGGGCTTAAGGCGTTTGTTATATATGTAGCTGGGTCTTCATTAAACACCACTATGTCAATCTTTTCTTGTTCGCCAACTTCGCTCATAACAGCATTCACGCGAGTACCATGACCGCCTACAAAAGTACCGACCGGGTCTACTCCGGGCACACTGCTAGCTACGGCAATCTTACTGCGCACACCTGCTTCTCTGGCAATATTCTTAATCTCCACTGCTCCGTTTTCCATTTCTGGTACTTCACCACGGAATAGCCACTCAATGAACTGATTGTTGCCACGAGACACAACAAGCTGCGGACCGCGGAAACCACGCTCTACATCTTTTAGAAACACCTTTAGGCGTTGCCCGGCGTGATAGTGTTCGCCCTGAATCTGTTCGCTACGAGGCATAATGCCTTGTGCTTTACCCAAATCTACTCTGACGATGTTACCTTCTACACGAGCAACTATACCGTTTACAACTGTGCCGATTTTATCTTCGTATTCAGTCATGATTATTTCACGTTCTGCTTCGCGAAGACGCTGCAAAATAACTTGCTTGGCAGTCTGCGCCGCAACGCGACCAAAAGATTCTACTTTTTGAAAAATCTCAATAGTATCTCCAGCCTTGGCATTTTTCTTCATTAGCTGTGCGTCTTTGAGGCTTATCTCAAAACTTTCATCACCTACTTTCTCTACGACTTCTTTACTGATGTAAGCGTCCACTTCTCCGTTGTTTAGATTCATGCTAACACGAACCTCTTGCTCTCGCTCGCCATAATCACGACGATAAGCAGCAGCTAGAGCCTGTTCTACAATTTCTTGCACTACGTCTTCTGGTAAATTCTTTTCTTCGGCTATGGTTTTTACGGCCAGTGCCAAGCTTTTTATATCTAAATCCATTCCTTCTCCTTTGTATGAAAAAAGCCGACCTGCTGGCCGACCTGAACAACCTATAATATACGCCATTTGGATTTATTTATCAAGTTGCCGAGTGCGGTTTGTATAGGATCAACAAATTCAGCAAGACGGATGTCGCGGTGAAAAAGTGCGCATAATGGTATCTAATCATTCTACTTCCGCTGTCTTTCGTCAGGCCTCGAGCTAATCATGTTGTATAACAGACGGCATGCCTAGAACTTCAGGTCTGGTACCATATAAACAATGACAAAGAACGTAAAACGGCTGTTTGCACAGTTTCAACCCACCAAATATGACCTGGAGCTCAACCTAGACGAACAGGCGCTTACTTTTCATGGCGCGGTATTGGTTGACGGGCATAAATCCGGCCGCCCTAGCCAGCGACTCACCCTACATCAAAACGGCCTCAAAATAACTAAAGCAGAACTAACTTACCACGGTAAAAAATCAACTCAAGTTATCGAGATTGAACGCATTAACAACCACAACAGCTTCCATGAAGTACGTTTGCACGCCAAACAAATGCTATATCCGGGGCGGTACATTATAAAGCTTGAATTTGCAGGTAAAATAACCCCTCAAATGCATGGATTATATCCTTGTTATTTCACACACAAGGGAAAAGAAAAAAAACTACTAGCTACGCAATTCGAAAGCCACCATGCCAGAGAAGTTTTTCCGTGCATAGATGAGCCTGAAGCAAAAGCAACCTTTGACCTCACGCTCACCCACACACTCGGCGACCAAGTACTAGCAAACACCCCTGTCTTAAGTCAATACACTAAAGGAAATAGAAAAACAACGACATTTGAAACTACGCCCATCATGAGTACCTACTTACTGGCATTTGTAGCTGGTGACATACACGGTGTATCTACGAAAACTTCAGACGGTATCGTAGTAAATACGTGGGGCACAGTTGCTCAACCTAAGTCATCTCTAGAATTTGCAAACAAAGAAGCCGAGCGTGTTCTTGAATTTTTCGCTGACTACTTTCAGACATCTTTCCCACTCAAAAAACTGGACCAGATTGCCTTACCGGATTTTGAAAGTGGCGCCATGGAAAACTGGGGGCTTGTTACCTACCGCGAAATCGCCCTGCTAACTGACGCAAAAAACCGCTCGCTGACAAGCGAACAATATGTAGCCATGGTAGTAGCACATGAAGTATCACATCAATGGTTCGGCAACCTTGTAACCATGAAATGGTGGGACGACTTGTGGCTAAACGAAAGCTTTGCAAGCCTAATGGAGCACATTGCTCTCGACAGCCTTCACCCAGACTGGAACCAATGGGAGACGTTTGCTTCAAGTGATGTGATTAGCTGTTCAAACCGAGATATTTTCAAAGACGTCCAGCCGGTACGAGTTGACGTGAAGCATCCGGATGAAATAGGCACCTTGTTTGATCCGGCTATTGTGTATGCCAAGGGTGGACGATTATTAAAAATGCTCAGAGAATACATAGGCGACAAAGCATTCAGAAAAGGTTTGAAAACATACTTCGACGCTAACGCCTACAAAAACACAACCCGTGATGACTTATGGAAAGCACTCAGCAAAGCCAGCGGCCAAAACATACATGCATTCATGGACCCATGGCTAGAACAGTCCGGCATGCCAGTTGTTAGCCTACGGGCAGAAAAAAACAAAGTCATCGCTATCCAGCAACGGTTTGTACTGGACAAGCCCAATGACAAGACGCGCTGGCCTATCCCGTTACTAGCTGACAAAGTATTACCAACTATGTTTGATCAGCCAAGTGTAGTGATCAGCGAATATCCAAAACCACTCATTCTCAACCAACGCGGCAGTGGACACTACATAGTCAACTACGGCAGTGGCGAACTGAAAGATAGCGTTGATGATGCATTTGCAAAACGAACCATGGCAAGCGAAGGCAGGATAAACTATCTAAACGACCTTCTGCTACTTGCGAGGCGTGGCGACATATCAACGGACGAAGTGCTAGAAGTTGTAGCAAAATCAAGCACCGAACCGCGCGACGCCGTATGGGCACTGATGGGCCGTGCGGTTGGCACGGCATATGGGTTGATAGAAAACGACGAAACAGCCCACACACATCTAAACGCATTCAGATGCAAGGTAGCCAAACCCCAACATGCTGAACTAAACTGGGATGATCAGAAAAAAGATGACCCAAATACCCGCCTACTTCGCCTCACCCTGCTTGGGTGGATGTTAGCCGGTGAGGATGACACAACTACAAATGAAGCAATCAAGCGTTTTGAAACGGCGACTTCCATAGACACTATAAACGCCGAACACCGAGGCATGATCCTGGGTACACTTATAAAATCCGAACCCAGAAAATACATGAAGAATTTGATACACGCGTACAAGGACACCACCAACCCAGAAATTCAAATGGCAATTTCCAGTGGCTTGTCATCTATAAAGGACAAAGCACTCAGTAAACAACTAATCTCAGAAGCACTCGGAGACCAAAAAGCTGGTTTTGTGCGCTCTCAAGATATTTTTCGCTGGTTTGCCTACCTCATGCGCAACCGCCACACTCGCGCAAACGCCTGGCAATGGCTTGCAGACAACTGGGACAGATTATACGCCGAATTTAGTGAAAGCAAATCACTGGATTATTTTGTAGTATATGCGGCCGGCCCGCTAAATACCAAAGAATGGCAAACTAAATTCGAAACGTTTTTTGAACCAAAATCAGATATAGTCGCATTAAAGAGAAATATTAAAATTGCTCAGGCCGAAATCAAAGCTAGAGTTGACTGGCGCAATCGTGACGAAGCAAAAGTAAAAGCATTTTTGAATTCTCCATCCAGCAAATAACAATTGCTAAAAAATCCATAATCCTTTAAAGGTCAACTAGAAAGTTTGTAACCCATAAAAGCTGGACCAGCAAGTTCTATTGCGGAAAGCTGATAGTCGTCTTGCCAGCTATGATTACTTACCCACATTTCGGCATCATGACCAGTCTGATTATTTGTCATGCCCTAGGCCGGTAATAAAAACTGTTGCACTGGCTTAAAGCTCTTACGATGGAGTTTGCTTACACCGTGAATTCTAAGCGCCGCTCGGTGTAGTTCAGTCCCGTATCCAACATGCTTTTCGAAACCATAATACGGATGGAACTTGGCAGCGCGTGTCATATGGGCGTCTCGCGTAACTTTGGCATAAATACTTGCCGCACTTACCGTGGAGTGAAGAGTATCGGCTTTTACGAGTGTAGTAACGTTTACGAATTCAGGGGAACAATAATTTACTAGACCGTCCAATATGATTTCAGCTTCCGGACTAGCCCCCAAATCCATCAGCGCTCTAGTCACACCTATTCTCATGGCTTGCGCCAGGCCGAAGTTATCTATTTCTTCTGGCTGGACCCAACCTTCACCTAGCTCACAACTTTCTATAATTGGTTCTAGCAAAGATTCACGCTGTTTCTTAGTCAGAGCTTTTGAATCAGCTAAGCCTTCTGGAAGTGTAGCCTTAGCTCGTGCCGCCACTACTAACAAGGGACCCGCCCAACAACCTCTGCCCACCTCATCGATGCCAACAATATTGCTCATGGCACTATGATAACAAAAAAACCGCCTAGACTAAGCGGTTGTGTTCTATTCGTCGTATTATTTATGCTTTTTCGTCAGTTTTTATTTCTTCGGCCACAGCTTCATGAGCTTTTAGCGCTTCTGCAGCCTTTGCTTCTTCTTTGGCTGCTTCTGCTGCCTTTTCAGCGGATTCTGCGTCGTGCTGTTTGCCTGCTTCTTCTTTGGTCAGCTTCTCTACGACTTCGGCTGTTTCATCGTGCACAGTGTTTACAGCCTCTTTGTCAAAATTCATGCCGGTTAATCGTGCTGATTTGCCTGTGCGTTGTCTCATGTAGGTAAGGTAATTCCGGCGAACTTTGCTACGCTTGGTAACCTCGACCTTAACCACCAGTGGGCTATGTAGCATAAATGATTTCTCAACGCCAACACCACTGGCAATACGTCGCACAGTAATCCGGCTGGTATGGCTGCCTTTACGGTCTGTACGAATCACCAACCCCTGAAAAATCTGAATACGCTCTTTACTTCCTTCGCGGATTTTCTGGTGCACCTTCACGGTATCACCCGAACGCACGTCAACAACTTGCGCTTTTTTATACTTTGCTTCAATTTTCTGAATTACTGATTCCATAGACCAAAATATCTTATATCAATCTGTTAATTTATGCAACACTTTAAGCCTGTAGCGCTATGACGTATCATATAAAGATGGATTTTGCAGAAGAAGCGCTAAAAAAGCACAAAGAACTCAAAGGTAAAATTGAGATTACTCTCAAGGATACCCCTGATACAAAAGATAAGCTAAGCACCTACTATACGCCTGGTGTGGCTGCGGTTAGCAGCTACGTTGCAGCGCACCCAGAAGAGACGCGTGACTATACCTGGCTGAATAATTCCGTGGCTGTAATTTCCGATGGATCGGCTGTTTTAGGTCTTGGTGATATTGGACCTTATGGAGCACTACCCGTCATGGAAGGCAAAGCAATGCTATTCAAACACTTCGCAGGGATAGACGCAGTACCTATTGTTTTAGACGTACACAGCGTTGACGGGATCGTTGCCGCAGTCAAAGCAATTGCACCAAGTTTTGGTGGGATAAATCTCGAAGACATTGCTTCGCCGCAATGTTTTTCTATTGAAAGCGAACTAAAAGCAGCCCTAGATATACCAATCATGCACGACGACCAACACGGTACCGCCGTTGTTGTGCTCGCCGGGTTAATTAACTCCATGAAAGTGGTTGGTAAAAATTTACATGACTGCAAAATTGTGGTTGTTGGCTCCGGAGCTGCCGGAACTGCCGTCATGAAATTGTTACACCTCTATGCCAGACCAATTATTTTAGCAGTCGATAGTCAAGGAATTATAAGCCCCGACCGTGAGGGGTTAACATTAGAGAAACGAGGACTACTAAGTTTTACAAATTCACAAGGAGTTACTGGAACACTCGATGACGCACTGGATGGAGCAGATATTTTTATTGGCGTTTCGAAGGCAGGCCTGCTAACTCGTGAAATGATTAGATCAATGGCACAAAATCCGATTATTTTTGCCATGGCTAATCCGGTTCCAGAGATCATGCCTATTGAGGCAAAACTTGCGGGGGCGGCAGTGATAGCAACTGGCCGTAGCGATTTTCCAAATCAAGTAAACAATGCACTGGCATTCCCTGGAATTTTTCGTGGCGCGTTAGATAACCATGTAAACAAAATTACCGATCAGCATAAAATTGCAGCAGCTGAAGTAATTGCTGGCTTAGTTCGCTCACCGACAGCAGAAAACATAATCCCAACTGTTTTAGATGAGCGCCTTGTCCCTAGTATTGCAAAAGTTATAAGGTAGGGAGCTATCTCTCTAGCCGATGACGCGGTAGATTTCATCTAGGGTGGTTTCACCGGCCACAACCTTCAGCATGCCGTCTTGGAGCATGGTGCACATACCGCTAGCAATAGCCGCAGCTTCGATATCTTGGGTGGAGGGGCCACGCCCTGCGGCGAGAAGTTCCACCATTTTACCCTTCATCATAAACTGTTCACGTAGAGCAAGCTGGCCTTTGTAGCCATACGGATTATCCTCTGAGGCACCAGGCTTATAAAGCTGTAAGCCTTCAAGTGATGGTTTTTCTATTCCTTCTGGTAAGCTCGCAAAGACCTCAGTGATTTTGGCCAGGGACGCAGCATCAGGCTGGTAGGCTTGCTTAGATTCATCATCTAGGCGTCTAACCAAACGCTGGGCCATAACCAGACGTATGGCAGATACAAACAGTGGATTTTGCCCTATAACTTCCATCAACCTAGTAAGTGCTGCAGCTGCAGAACTAGCGTGAAATGTAGAAAGCACCAAATGGCCCGTCAAGGCAGCTTGTAAGGCGGTTTTTGCTGTATCGTCGTCGCGAATCTCACCTACCATCACTATGTCTGGATCCAGGCGCAATACCGCACGAAGTTTTTCTGCAAAGTTTGTTTCTTGAGAATTCTGAGACGTAACAGAAATCTGAGTTATCCCAGCAAACTGATACTCAACCGGATCCTCTATGGTGATTATTTTGCGCTCTTCTACATTTAGGCTGTTTAGCATGGAGTAAAGTGTGGTGGTTTTGCCCGAACCAGTAGGTCCCACTGCCAGCACTAAACCCGTGGGTTTAGCAATAATCTCATCTACGACCCGACGCTCAGCGTCTGATAAACCTAAGCGATCGAGATTGTACATAGCCTGGTCCATATTAAACAAGCGCATAACAACGTCTATACCGTTAATCGTGGGCACTGTTTCTAGACGAACATTCACGTCGACTTCGGCTCCATCGGCCATTTTAACTTTTTGGGCAATGTGTCCCTGTTGCGCGTCGGCCGAAGCCGTAGATACGTTTCCTGCACTCGCAATAGCTGCAATCAAAATACGATATTTTTCAAGACTCAGCCTTGCCACCGCATGCAGAACTCCGTCTACCCGAAATCTTATGCGGGCATGATCTTTTTGTGTTTCTAAATGTACGTCAGACGCATTGAGCTTATGAGCTTGTTGCACCAAATAAGCCAGCATATCATCGGCACGAACCTGTTCTAGCATAGCTGACACTTGACCTACCAAGCCTTCTGAACCAGCTTGTGACAGGCTAATATCGTGATATTGAACAGATTTAGGTGGATCATAAAGCTGCATATATTCGCGGTAACCAGCATCTGAAATGAGCATAAATGTAATGCGCTGGTCTATATACTGCTGTCTCAGCTGAGTCATTGTTTGCTGAGAAGTGGTGTTTGTAACGCCAAAAGTGACGCTATGATCATCTGCCAGCAAAGGAACAAACCGCAAGTTATACATATCCTGCACATTCATCAGTTCTTTGTACAGTTGCTTTTGACTATCTGAAGTATCAGAATATTGCAGATTTAATATCTGGGCACGTCGTAGGGTATTGGCTTCTTCATCCCGTCTAGCATCTTGGCTCATAGAGCCTATTATAACCATAAGCACCGCCAGTTCATAAAATTTATTTGTCTGGGACTTAATTCGCTAGTGTGACTTTACAAAAGGCGGGATATTTATAAACTGAGACTATGAGAAACATTGCATTGATCGCTCACAATTTACGCAGTTGCCACAATGTAGGCTCCTTGCTACGTACCGCAGACGGATTAGGTGTGTGCACTGTGTACCTTACGGGCTATACGCCATACCCTTTGCGGGAAAATGATACCCGCCTGCCTCATATTGCTACAAAAGTACATAAACAGATTCAAAAAACTGCACTTGGTGCTGAATCGACTGGTCGTTGGACACACTCGGACGATGTTTTATCTGTGATACACCAGTTAAAGTCAGAAGGGTTTACGGTTTGTGGATTAGAACAAGACTGTTTTGCCGTAGACATAACTACCTGGAAACCACCAACAAATGTAGCACTCGTTGTAGGGCGCGAAACTGAAGGAATTGAGCCAGAAGTCCTGGCAGCTTGTGATACTGTGCTTGAAATCCCTATGCTGGGAAAAAAAGAATCCTTCAATGTTACTCAAGCCACAGCTATGGCGCTGTACCATTGCGCTTTTGCTAATTTGGTTTAGAATATGCTTATGGCACAAAGGCCGCACAGGCCGCACAATTTTCGTGCGCTAAGCAAACCAAAACAAATTAACAAAAGCGAACACCGGCATTATTGGCCGTATATACCTCTGTTGCTACTTGTAGTAGGAACTTTTTTGATTAGCTTGATACAGCCCGTTCATCAGCGAAGTTTTCTAGCCTATGCTATCAGCGTAAGTCAAGGACAATTACTTAGTGCAACAAACAGTCAACGAACTCAAAACGGGTCCGCAACACTACAACTGAACTCAACGCTCTCAGCAGCCGCGCAAGCAAAAGCAAATGATATGATTGCTCGCAACTATTGGTCCCACACAACTCCTGATGGCAAAGAGCCATGGTTTTTCATTGATGGCGCTGGCTACAAATATCAAAAAGCAGGCGAAAACCTTGCCTATGGCTTTTTAACAAGCGATGACACCGTAACAGGTTGGATGAATAGTCCGATACACAAAGAGAATTTACTAGACAGTGAATATACAGAAGTTGGGTTTGGGTATGCCAACGGATCTGACTTCAATAATAGTGGCGAAGAAACGGTTGTTGTAGCTATGTACGGCAAGCCTCTTGTTTTAGCTTCCGCTAACCAAGCTCCTGCATCAGCTGCACCAGCACCCATAAGCGCCCCTACCCAAATCGATCCTGCCGCAAATCCAGCACCCGCCCCCGCTGCGACTCCTAAAGTCACAAAAGATGTTCCAGTCACAACCGACACATCAATACTGGCAGAACCCACTTCACTTGCAGTCAGTCGCATTCAAACACTAACCAACGGCAATGCGCCGTGGGCATTGTTTGTGGTCGGTATCATAACCGGTCTAGCCACGGCGTTCCTTCTATTAAAGCATGCTGCTGGTTTGCGCCATTTGATAAAAGATAGTGAGCGGTTTGTCTTGCATCACCCCCTGCTGGACACGGCGCTGATTAGCTTGGTACTTATGGGAAGTTTCCTGTCACAAACAACTGGATTTATTCGCTAGGCTTATTCAAAATCTTACTGCAGGCGAACATGTTCATGGCCAATTACTGATTGCAAATCAGCCAAACCAGTTTTGTGTGATATTCTGTTTGGCAACCTAATAATTTGCTTCTCTTTATCTCCTATAACTAATACAACCTCCGTTTCGCCAGGATGTGCGTCAATAGTTTGTTTTAGTGAGACCAGCTCATCTTGATTGGCGCTGTTTTGCAGGCGAACATATACTCTGGTTGGCAATTCTGCGGATTTTTTAGTTTGTGCTGGTTTCTTAATCGCCTTACTCAATTTTACTGCCTTTGGTTTTTTGCCAGTTGTTTGGTATGCCTTTGCTTGTTCATGGGTAACTTCACGGGCATCGTCTACCAAAAGCTTTATCTCGCCGGTTGAGTTTCCTTCTTTGTCTTTGGCAGTAACTTTTCCTTTTACAAGAACAACTTTGTCGCGCTCCCATATGCCAGTTGTTTGCTGATAAATACTTGGGAAAAGGACCAACTCAATTTCGCCAAACTGGTCAGCAACTTTTACAAAAGCCATTTTTTGCCCATTTTTTGTTGTAATCTCGCGCATATCGGTAACTGCACCACCAATTTGAGCCGATTTATTATCATGCTCTGGTTTTAGTGCGTTTAGGGCTATGGCCTGTTCGGCCAAGAATGCTTCAAACTGGCCCAGAGGATGTTGACTTAGATATATACCCAGGAGCTCTCGTTCCCAGAGCAACTGTTCGCGTTGTTCAATTGCAGGAAAAGAAGCGTTAAGCACTAACCGCGACTTCGCTTGTCCGGCTTCAAGCTTGCCAAACAAATCTGTTTGGCCGCTCGCTATGTCTTTTTGTATTTTGTTTGCATAAGCCAATAACAGGTCCATGTTTCCGAGCAGTTCTGCTCGCTCTCCTAAACTATCAAACGCCCCAGCTTTAATTAAACTTTCTAGTGACTTGCGATTTACTGTACGAACATTTACGTTACCAAAAAATTCTTCAAGTGATTTGAACGAACCCACACGTTCACGTGCGCGCAATATTTCATCTACGGCATTACTGCCGACATTTTTTACTGCACGTAGTCCAAAACGAATCTGTTTTTTACCAGGAACTACGGCGAATTCGTTAAACGATTCGTTAACATCTGGTGCCAGTACCTCTATACCCATGTGTTTGCATTCAGCTATTTCTACAGCCAGTCTATCGATATCATCGTAGTCGCTTGTCATCAGCGCAGCCATAAAAACATCTGGATAATTAGCTTTAAGATAAGCTGTCCAGTAAGCGATCAGTGCATAGCACGACGAGTGAGCTTTTGGAAAAGCATACGAAGCAAATGCCTCTAACTGTTTCCAAAATTTTTCCATCAGTTCCCTGTCTGCTCCAACAGTGGTCATGGCACCTTCTATAAATTCTGTTTTAAGCTTTGCAAGGACGGCAGGTATTTTTTTACCTATACCTTTTCGTAAACTGTCGGCTTGACCACCAGTAAAGCCGCACATTTCTTTACTTATTTGCATGACCTGTTCTTGATACACAATGATTCCATAAGTATTTTTTAGTGCAGGCTCCATGGCAGGGTGCAAAAAACTGATTTCTTTTTGACCATGTTTTCTTGCTATAAAATCTTCAATCCATTGCATTGGACCCGGTCGATACAGTGCATTCATAGCTATCAGGTCCTCAAATACTGTCGGCTTAAGCTGTTTCAAGTAGCGTTTCATGCCAGCTGACTCAAACTGGAACAGACCAGTTGTATCGGCGTCTTGGAACAGTTTGAAGGTTTTCTTATCATCTAGTGGTATGTCTTCGACCACCAAATCAATGTCATGTACTTTCTTTACTATTCTTAGGGCATTTTTAATTATGGTTAGGTTAGAAAGGCCTAGGAAATCCATCTTCAGCAAGCCCAGTTCTTCGATAGGGCCCATCGAATATTGGGTAGAAACGACCCCTTTTTGTGCCATTTCCAGAGGGGCAAATTTAACTAACTTGTCTGGAGCAATCACTACACCTGCTGCATGCACCCCGTGGCTACGGATAGTGCCTTCAAGTCTGAGTGCTTGGTCCAGTACACGCCTGGAAGTTTCATTGTTTTCATATTCGGCCTTCAGCTCATTATTTTCACGTAATGAAGTTTCCAAAGGAATATGCCTGCCTTGAATTGGCGGCGGAATCATTTTTGCTAGACGGTCGGCGTCTGCATAAGGTACCTGCAAGACTCTAGCAACATCACGAACAGCATTGCGTGCAAACATTCTTCCAAAAGTAACAATATTCGCCACTCTATCAGTTCCATATTTCTGTACACAGTACTGAATTACTTCATCACGCCGTGTGTCTTGGATATCTATATCAATATCTGGCATTGAAACACGATCTGGGTTTAAGAATCTCTCGAAAAGCAAATCATACTTTAGCGGGTCAAGCTCGGTAATATTTAGAGCGTAAGATATGATTGAACCCGCAGCAGAGCCTCGCCCAGGTCCAAAAACTATTCCTTGGCCTTTACCCCAATTTATGAAATCCTGGATAATTAAAAAGTAACCATTGAAACCCATCTGTCCAATTACGCCAAGTTCGTATTCGGCTCGCTTTTTTACCAGTTCGGGCAATGTTTTAGTAGCTACATCCTTGCTTAGTTTACCTGATTTTTCTTGACCAACCCCACCATAGCGCCATGCCAAGCCTTGGTACACTAGCTCTTGCAAATAGCTTTTTTCTGTTTTACCTTTTGGCACACTAAACTTCGGTATCAAAATTTTTCCAAGATCAATTTCTAAATTACAGCGTTCAGCAATTGTACGTGTGTTACGAATAACTTCCGGATGGTTCACTCCCCAGCGAGCTATTATTTCTTCTGGCTCCGTAACATGCAAAGGAAATTCCTTGAGTGACATACGCTTTTCGTCAGCCAAAAAAGATCCAGTTCCGACGCAGAGTAAAATTTCATGCGCATCTTGATCTTCATGACGCAAATAATGAGCATCACTTGTTACAACCACATGTATGTCTAGCTCTTTGCCAAGTTCTAGGATTTGTTCATTTATGGCTTGCTGCTCGACGTTATGCATGGGATTTTCTGGGTGACCATGGTCTTGAATCTCCAAATAATATCTGTCGCCAAAAATACCCTTATACCATAGTGCTATGTCTTTAGCTTTTTCATACTGACTCTCCCTCAGTGCATTGCCAATCTCTCCGCCCATACATGCACTAAGAACTATCAGGCCTTTGTTGTGCTTTTCTAATAACTCATGATCTATGCGCGGAAAATAATAAAATCCATCTAAGTTAGCTGTAGTACTGAGTTGCATTAGATTCTGATATCCTGCATCGTTCATGGCTAATAGGATTAAATGAAAACGATTTTTGTCTTTTGCCGGGTCTTTGTCTTTATGACCACGCATCGCCATATAAGTTTCAATTCCAATAATTGGCTTAACTTCGTGATTTATGGCTTCTTTATAAAATTCGATTGCACCAGACAGCGTGCCGTGATCAGTCATAGCCACGGCTTGCATACCTTGTTCTAGTACGTAATCCATCAGCTGATCTATGCGAGTCAAACCGTCCAGTAAACTGTACTGAGTATGGTTATGTAGATGCACATAATCCGCAGGTGTCAGTGGGCTGTATCTAGCCATATATTCCCCTCATCTTGGTATATTTTAGTGTACTTTGTCTTTTACATATACAGCAATTAATTACAACAGTTGTTACAGATTGGCAGAATTGACGGTATCTTTGATATTTTCAACAACTCTACCCAGCAGAGGTACGCTGCTGAATAGACCCAAGACCCAGAGCACTAGAGCAAGTACAATTGTGGCTCCAACAGCCCCTCCCAAACCAGCTAAAATGCCTTTGAAAAAGCTGGTCCTGTAGGCAGTCGGACGATCCAGATACCCGCTTTCATAAATGCCAATCAACATCTTACCCAGTTCTTCTGGATCTCTAGGCTTATTTTGTTGCTTCTGAGCTGTTTTGTTTTTCAAGATATTTCTTTAAATGCGCGGAGGCTTTTTTTACGTCATCTATAGCTTGTTGCAAATCCTTGTCGTCCGCTTCACCTTCATGAATACCAGATAATAGTTCACGCGCTTTTTGACGTACTTTTTCTGCCTGAGCACGTACTTTCTTAAACTCCGCATCGGCATTGCCCTTTGCTTTTTCCGCAAATAATGCTGCTTCATCGAGTAGTTTTGTTAGCTCACTATGTGCTGCCTTGAGCTTGCGCTCTGCTTCACTTTTGGCTTTTGCCGCAGCTGCTCGCAGGTCTTTACGCGTTTCCCGTCCACTCTTAGGGGCAGTAAGCACACCGGCCACATAGCCAACACCCGCTATCAGAAGACTACCAATTGCTGCTGTGCTTTTTTTGATCATGATTAGTCCTCTTTAGATTTCTTATTATGCTTAAAAACTGCATCGCTAATATTTGAAACTAATTTGCCGATTGCGGCCGGACCGGCTGTGTATTTAAAAAATTCACCAACATTTTCTGCGGTCGTAGCCAGAGCTTCTGCTTTTTCTGAAATAACTTTCAAGTGTCCTAGTATTGCATTCACTTTTACCATTGCTATTATGCCAAGGATTAGAAACACCGTTAAGGTGGTGGACAATATAATAACTAGGATTGTTTCGGCGTTATCCATATGTACTTACTATTGTACCACTGTGCGTAAATAGTCAAGAAATTCCTTTTTCATACTATCTCTCTGAAGTGCAAAATCTACTACTGTTTTAAGATATTCGAGCTTATTGCCAGCGTCGTGGTATTTTGCATTTTGGATTTCGGCAGCAATAACTTTTTTGCCATCGCCAAGCATCTTCATCAGCGCACTGTTGGTTACCAACTCATCACCATCTTTAAGTTCATCCCTAGCTTGACGCAAATAGTCAAATATATCAGAAGTTAGCAAAAAACCACCATTGGTTGCTTGACTGGACGGTGCGTCAAGTTTTCCTGGTTTTTCGGCTATGCGCGTAGCCTGAATAATGCCTGGCTCTATTTCTTCACCTGCCGCATAACCATAGCGATCATAATCTTGGTCTTTGTCGGCTTTTATAGTACCTACAACCGTACAGCCGTATTTTTGGTAGGTCCCTATAAGTTGTTTGAACCTAACTGGAGATGACACTATAAAGTCGTCACTCCATGTAAAGATAAATGGTTCGTTCCCGATCAAATGTTCAGCATTAAGTAGCGGTGTGCCGTTACCGATTGGTCCTTTTTGTCTGATGTACGCGAAGTTAGCTAGATTAGAAATTTTTTGTGTTTCTTTCAGCAATTCATCTTTACCACTCTGTTTGAGATTTGCCTTCAGGTCTGCACTCATTTGGTCAAAATGGTCTTCTATAGAGCGCTTGTGATATCCGGTTACTATAACAATATCTTCTATCCCTGCTTCAACTAACTCTTCTACAATATATTGAATTATAGGCTTGTCTATCAGTGGCAGCATCTCTTTAGGCATGGCCTTTGTTTGTGGCAAAAACCGTGTCCCAAACCCTGCTGCAGCAATTACTGCTTTTCGAACCTTCGGCTTATCCATTGCCTAAATTGTAGCACGCGCAAAGATATAGCAAACAATAATCATGGCAAGACCATATACAGAGGTTATAGTCAACTTCGAAATAGGTGTTATCCAAGTTGCTTCTTGATCAGCTCTTGCGCGAGGGCGGGGTTGGCTTTGCCCTTGCTGGCCTTCATTACCTGGCCTACTAAGAAGCCGATTGCCTTCAGTTCACCGCTTTTGACGTCTCGTGCAGCTTGCGGGTTGTCTTTCAGAACATCATGGACTATTTTGTCTATTTCGCCTTTGTCGGATGTTTGCAATACATTCTTGGCTTCTGCAATTTTTAGCGGCACCTCACCGGTTTTTATCATTTCCAGTAGCACTGTTTTGGCTCCGGTGGAGCTAATTTTGTTACCCTCTACTAGTTTTGCCAAATCAACCAAGTACTCTGGGTTTAGCTTCAAATCTTCCCAGTTTTTTTCACCATCAGACAAAACTGCCTGAACATCGCTAACTAACCAATTAGCAACTCGTTTGACAAGTCGTGCACTACAATCAGTCTCCAGCAGATCATGTACCAACTTACCGGCAGGCATTTCCACTACAAGCGTGTCAACAGCTGACTTGTCCAGCTTTAGTTTTGCGAAGCTGGTTCTCAGATCGTGTGGTAGTGGTGGCATAATGAACTTCATGCCTTCAATTGCGGCATCAGTAAGTTCTAGCGGCGGGATGTCTGGGTCAGGAAAGTAGCGGTAATCATGCGCGTCTTCTTTGGTTCGCTGGCTAAATGTTTTTTGCTTAGCATCATCCCAGCCACGAGTTTCTTGGACAATTGGCTGACCTTTTTCTAGATGCTCTGTCTGACGTTTCACTTCGTATTCAACTGCTTTTTCTACGCTCTTAAAAGAGTTCAGATTCTTGGTTTCTGTGCGTGTACCAAGCTCTTTTGTTTTGCTGACAGACACATTCACATCGAAGCGCATGTTTCCATAGTACAAATTTGCATCAGAAACGTCGGCATAACGCATTAGCAAATACAGCTCTTTAGCAAAAGCTTTGGCTTCTTCGGCACTGTGCATTTCTGGCTCTGACACAATTTCTAACAGTGGCGTACCCGCCCTGTTGAGGTCTACGAGACTATAATCTTTGCCTGTAGGATGCGTGCTTTTACCGGCATCTTCTTCCAGATGAGCCCTGGTTACATTGATACGTTTGGTTTTACCGTTAATCACTATATCTACATGGCCACCAAGCACAATTGGCTCATCGAACTGGGTAATCTGATAACCTTTTGGCAAATCAGGGTAGAAGTAGTGTTTGCGATCAAATTTGCTAAATTTCTGTGGTGCTACGCCAAGCGCAAACGCCGCTTTCATTGCCAGTTCCACCGCCTGCTCATTTAGAACCGGCAACGCACCAGGCATACCTAGGTCGATGTGACTAATTAGTGTGTTTGGTTTTGCAAACCGTGCATCATTACCAACTGCAGAAAACAGTTTCGTCTTAGTCTTTAACTGCACATGGCATTCAATACCAATAGTGGTTATATAAGCCTCTGCGACTTCCTTAGCTATCATCAGACACCTCTTTACCAGCAGGCGGCAAGGCGCCTATATCACGCAAGGCTTGTCTAAATCCCATGAGTGCGTCTTTTACGTCTGACTCTTTAAGCCTCATATCCATCTGAACTGTTAGTTTTTTTGCCAAATTATGAGAAAACCAAACATCATCGTTATCTGTAAATAAACGCTGGGCCGACACCATTCTCTCGCCCATAGTTTTGCCTTTGAGCTTTCGCTTTTTGAGAGCTACGTCTAGCAATTTATCTGCTTGCGTAATCGCTTGAGCCCAGGTGGCTTTGTCTCTACAACAGCTTTGCAATTCTTGCCAGCTAGCAATAAATCTATCTACTTTGAGCTTTTTGGGAAGCTTGATAGCAAATACTGTTCCCACAATCAGTACCACGATTACGCCAAGACTTGTGGAGATAATCAACCCAACATTCATGCCAACAACTCCTCAGTTTTTTGGGCTAACGCTAGGAGTTTCCTGTCGCCATGCTGTGGAGCAATAAGCTGAAGACCAACCGGTAAACCATCAACATTACCAGCGGGTATACTGATGGCAGGTACGCCAACCAGGTTTACGGCTACCGTCATAATATCTCTCAAATACATCTGCAATGGGTCATCTGTATTTTCACCAATCGCAAATGCAGTAGTAGGAGTAGTAGGACCCAGCAAAAAATCAACTTTAGTGAAAGCCTCTTCGAACTCCTGAACCAATTTTGTCCTAAGCTGCTGGGCTTTTTTATAGTATGCATCATAGTAACCACTGCTCAGAACATAGGTACCCATCATAATCCTTCTTTTTGCTTCCTTGCCAAAGCCCTCGCTACGAGACCAGTTATAGCTGTCGTCCAGATTTTTGGCTTGTACATGAGAGTACCCATACTTTTGACCATCATATCTGCTAAGGTTACTACTGACTTCCGCAGGACAAATAATGTAGTAACAAGCCAATGCCAAGGGCAGGCTGGGCAAGCTGATGCTAAAAGGCACCGCACCTGCCAAGCCTAACTTGTCTGCAGCTGTTTCAATTTTGCTTCTAACGTCTTCGCTTAAACCTTCGCGCATGTATTCGCTGATTATGCCTATTTTTTTACCCTTAACGTCAAACTTTAGGTCAGTATAAGGCGTTTTGTCACGCTCGATCATAGTGCTATCTAGCTCATCTCGTCCTGACATTACATCTAGGACCAGTGCCGCGTCTTCGACGGTCCGTGTCAGCGGACCAATCACGTCCGTACTACTTGCCATTGCTACTACACCGCTGCGAGATACCAGCCCATAGGTTGGCTTGTAACCTACCGCACCGCAAAATGCTGCAGGCAATCGAATAGAACCACCCGTATCCGTACCTAGTGCAAATGGAGCCATGTCTAAAATAACTGCTGCTGCTGAGCCTCCAGACGAACCACCAGGAACACGTGTTTTGTCATGGGGATTTTTAGTAGTTTGAAAGTCGCTGTTTTCGGTACTTGAGCCATGAGCAAAAGCGTCCAAATTAGCCTTTGCCACGCATATTGCTCCCTCAGCTTCTAATTTTTCAATGGCCGTTGATTGGTAGGGAGCGTTGAAGCCTTTAAGGATATTGCTGGCAGCCGTGGTTTCTACGCCGAAAGTAAGGAAGTTATCTTTTGCAATGAAAGGCACGCCTGCCAGTCGACCAACCTTTTCGCCTTTTGCAACGTGCTGGTCTATTTCTTGGGCGCGTTCTTTTGCCCTTTTTTCAATAGTTGCTATTACGGCATTAAATTCGCTCTTTTCTTCAATCGTTGCCAAAGCTTGATTCACTAAATCTGTCGCCTTGACTTTACCAGACTGAACATTGGATGCTATCTGAGCTATACTTTGCCACCCTATCACGTAAGCATCCTTTTGACTTTGATATGCCCTTTATGATTAGCGGGCAAGTTTTTAAGTAACTCCTCTTGGGATACCCCATAGTCTTTAATCTCATCTGGCCTCAAAACATTGGTCAGCCCAGTGACTTGGTTTGTTGGTTTCAGGTCTTTCAAATCTACAGATTGAAGCTGTTTCACGTACGCCAATATGGCACTAATTTCTACGGCGAACTGCTCAATCTCGTCTTCAGTTAAATGAAGCTTAGATAACCGAGCCAATTTTAAGACATCATTGCGTGTAAGTTCTGCCATTTGATCCTAGTATAACAAAGGTGGTAAGATTGCGCTTTACAAATACGAAAGACAAGACTACGATAAGCATTAGTAAGAATCCTCACATCAAGGATATAAACAATGGTAACGCGGGTCGAACTAGTAGAATTTCCCCCAAACCCAAGTAGTCATATGGACACTTCAAGCTTAATGACTGATGAGCACTTAGTTCACCCTCGCACAGGCGAGGGTGTTTTAATATCAAGAGTAGGTATGGCAGCCTTGGGCCAAGAGCATAGAAAGGCCCTTACTCACGAGAACGTTTTCCTTCCAGAACCATTCTCATCCGCAAATTGCAATTCTGGTCTGAGTAACGTCGAAGTTGTGGAGTTCAAGACACGAGACGGAAGAAAGCAAGATAAATATCCCGAGCGCGACCATTACCTTATGGTGGCAACTATAGACGACCGACGCCATGTCTGGTGGTATAGTGATGCCTTGCTAGGCTGTGTTACCGACTCTGAGCCTATTGTGGTCTTCAGCAAGCCGGGCCTTGGTGAAATAGTCGAGAAAGGGTTGGGCTGGATTCACCACAAGCAGCTTTCGCGACAAATGCCACTTGCCTCTATTGTCACGCATGCAACATATGGCATAGGCCCACTTGGGCAAGAGTTAAGTTGGTCTGACCTGCTAGATCATGACATGAAACAGCTAGTTGAACACGAGCGAAGATTTCTGGAGACCTTCTTCCCTAATTCACCGCTAATGCTAGTTGGTGTTTCTGAAGGGACTATAGAAAATCACGGCGTTGCGCTTTATAACCTTGAACATGGAAGCCCTCTGGAAATTCAAGCTATAGTTGACTATGCTCATGCTCTAGTAGATCCGAGAAATGTTGCCAAGGATATGGCATTTTTATTCATGCCGCATATGGGAATTGATGGAGTGAAAGAACTAATTTTAAAAACACGCCCGAAGCATCTAATTGGTGCCTTAAAGATGTTGGGCGCTTCCGGCCCGAGAAGTCAAGATTTGAGAGTTATGGGTAGACAGGGTTTAAGTATAATGCGAGGCACGCCAGAAGATGAGCAAAGAGAAGTTATTGAACATATACCCAAGGTAGTTATTAGTGGCAGTAACGACCCACTGCTACAACTAGATATGCTATCTCGGATGCAAAAAGACTTACCCGAACAAATCAGCGTAGATGTTCTAGAGGGTCGGGGCCATGGAATGGCACTTAAACCATTCGCTGGTGGACGAAGAATTGCACATCAAGCAACTCGGCTAGGCTTACGTGTTGCCAATCCTGAACTTTCTTTAGTCAAAAACTGAGCTTCAGAGTTTGGACTTAATGTCAGCTATTATATCGCGGAGTTCTGCGGCTTTTTCAAACTCTAGGTTTGCGCTTGCTAGGTCCATCTGAGAGGCTAGGTCACGAATAAGGTGGCCGTACTCATCTTTTGGTATCTTCCTTAGATCCAGTTTGGCTTTTTTAGCTTTGTCGGGCAAATCTGCTCGCATACCCTTTTCTACAGACCGCGATATTCCCTCTGGCGTAATGCCATGTTTTTTGTTGTAGTCTTCTTGTATTTTACGACGACGATTCGTCTCATCTATGGTCCGCTGCATACTTCCAGTTATGCGGTCTGCATACATAAGCACACGACCTTCAATATGCCGTGCGGCACGACCAACTGTTTGTACTAACGCCTGTTCACTACGTAAAAAACCCTCTTTGTCAGCATCTAGGATTGCAACCAGGCTGACCTCAGGCAAGTCCAAGCCTTCTCTTAGTAAGTTAATCCCAACTACCACGTCATATACGCCTAGTCGCAAATCACGTAATATGTCAGTTCTATCCAGTGTGTCCACATCACTGTGCAAATACGTGACCTTTACGTTTAGTTCTTTTAGGTAATCAGTCAGATCTTCAGACATACGTTTGGTCAGCGTTGTTACCAAAACTCTCTGGCGTTTAGTGATTGTTTCTCTGATTTCGTGTAGTAAGTCATCAATTTGACCGTCTATAGGACGGACTTCTATATCTGGATCGGTCAAGCCGGTCGGACGTATTATTTGTTGAACCGGCTCGGGGCTATGAGATAACTCATACTCAGCTGGCGTAGCACTTACATACACTACTTTGTTGATATGCTTTTCAAACTCAGTAAATGTAAGCGGTCTATTATCTAATGCGCTTGGCAGGCGAAATCCATGCTCTACCAACACTTCTTTACGCGCCCTGTCTCCGTTATACATCCCTCGTACCTGAGGCATACTCATGTGCGATTCATCTACCAATAATAGGTAGTCATCCGGGAAGTAATCTAAGAGTGTGGCCGGCTGTTCACCTTGCTCACGATCAGTCAGGTATCTACTATAGTTTTCTATACCCTTCACAAAACCCGTCTCTTCTAACATTTCTAGGTCAAATCTAGTGCGCTGCTGTAGGCGCTGTGCTTCTAGTAAAAGTCCGTGCTTATTAAAGTACGCCAGGCGCTCGTCAAGCTCTTGCTGGATCTTTACCATCGCTGTTTTGAGCTTATCTCCCGGCGTAACGTAGTGGCTACTTGGAAATACTTTTAACTCTTCTAGTTTGGAAAGTATCTCCCCAGTCAGCGGATCAATCTGGGTTATACGATCTATTTCATCACCAAAAAACTCAACTCTGTAGGCAACCTCTTCACCGGCCGGAAATATATCCAACACATCACCGCGAACCCTAAATGTACCTCTGTGAAAATCTATGTCGTTGCGCTGGTATTGTATGTCTGTGAGCTGTCTGAGCAGCTTGTCGCGGACACGTCGTTCCCCGGTTTTCACTTTTACAGCTAGGTTACCGTAGTCCTCTACTGAACCAATTCCATAAATACAACTCACGCTCGCCACAATAATTACATCTCTTCGTGTTAATAGAGAGTCGGTGGCAGCATGTCGCAATCTATCAATCTCTTCGTTTATTTGACTGTCTTTTTCTATATATGTATCGCTGCGTGCTATATATGCTTCTGGCTGATAATAATCAAAATAGCTAACGAAGTAGTGGACGGCATTATCTGGAAAGAAACTCTTGAACTCGTTGTACAGCTGGGCAGCCAATGTTTTATTATGGCTCAAGATAAGAGTGGGCTTCTGGGTGTTTTGAATCAAGTTTGCCATGGTAAAAGTTTTGCCAGAGCCAGTTACGCCCATCAGCGTCTGTTCTTTGACGCCCTTATTCAAACCATCAGTGAGAGCAGCAATAGCCGCCGGCTGATCTCCCGTAGGCTTATAGCCAGAAGTTATTCTAAATTTAGTCATCATTACATTGTAGCAGTACTTATTGCACTATATCAGTCCGCTATTTGTCGGACTACTTTTTTAGCCCTTGTGGTGATGATTATTTTCCATGAACCAATGAGCACTGAGTGCTTTAGTATTTATGTCTTCGTATTCTTTATCTAATATGGCGATGATTTTTGCCACCAACATTTCTGGATCGGTGTCGTAAACCAGCATATCAGCATTTATGGGCTCTAGTTTTTGCATAAGCTCAGGTATTATGTCTGCTGTTCCGCCGCTACCTAAAAGAACTCCACAGGGCATTCTACACTGGAGTGCAGTCGTAAATTCGTGCAAACTGCCAAAACGTCCGCCAACCGTGATTATAGCGTCACTGGATTGCACTAAATGCACATCACGGCCCACGTAGTGCATACCCGTAAAGTTGATATAGTCATAAACACCTATCGGAAGCCTGTATTTAGAAACATGCTCTCGCAGACTAGCTCCAGGAGAAAAACCTATGCTCATGCCACCAGCCTCTTTTGCAGCTAAGGCGGCATAAAAAGGAAGTCCCACGGTGGCTCCCGTAGTGATTATGTGACCACTTTTAGCAATAGCAAACCCTAGTTTGCTGGCGTTTTCGTGAGAAGAATCAACCGTATTACCAGACGCGGCGCCAGATAGGCAAATGGCATAGTTCACGAGACCTCTTTCCAAACCCCAACCTTAGGAAAATGCATACAGGAATTGTAGCATGAGCGGTTTGTTTAGAGGAGACTTATACTTAGAAACGTCGGTGAGAAAATACCGTTTAGGCTGCGGTTACTCTATGTCTTTCGTAGACTAGGGTTTGACAAGCGGTCTATAGCACGAACTCCATACTCATGGCTGGCTGTTCAGCCAAAACTGGCTGTTCGTCCAGCTGCTGCAACATTTGCTTCTCAAAACTTGTCTGACCTATATATCGACTATACACTTCGTTCCACAGTGAATCCTGCATGTGATAATAAGCTCTCTTTTCATACGGCAATCCATTTACTAGATTCATCGCCATATCTGTAAGACTAAAACTTATCGGTCCGTCAGTTTCTGGCAAGCCCACATAGTCTGTGTCATGCCAAAAATGAAGTGCAGGCTCCAGACGATAAAGTATTGCCTCTGCTTTGCGATAAGTTAAATCTTCTGGTTGTACGTGAGGCTCAAATATTTCTGGATGGTTAAATCGATCTCTCGTACCGTAGTACCGATGCACCACTCGCCAGTGTACGGGCTGTCCTACTAAGGCTACGTGGTCTTGTTTTTCGTGCAGCAAATGCTCAACTAGCAAACCGCCAAAGTCCGTACGCATGTGATGAAATTTACAGTAAGTACTAAAGACTCTTATTTCGTTTATATAGTGCAAAGTAAGTAGCAGTGTCGTGAGCGTAAGCCCAGTACGTTTCTCTACTTTGGCTGGCAAAATAGCAACAACGCCCACTTCTGGCGTGTGAATAATGTTGTTATGCTTTGTACTACTAAACATATCCCCAACAGCCTCCCAGCGGTTATCGGCAAGATATATTACTTCTATATCGCGTACTTCAAAGTCGTTTGGCTGTAGTTTCCTGTATGTATGGACGAATCGCTTCTGCCAGTTCTGAGATTCGCAGTGTCGAGCCACAGCCAAAAGCTCCATAGGAGATTCACGCTTCAGCATAGAATCTAAAGAGCGGTAATTTAGTAGTTTCATGAGGTACTTTGGCGGAGTCTGCCTAAGCAGACGCCGAGCAGCCGTAGGCTTTAAGGCCCATGAATGCTTCGAGAAACGCATGCGTTCTATCAACCGAACAATAGCCTTGGCTATCTCTGTAGCATTTTCTGGATCATCTATGCCAATACGCCTAGCAAGAAACTTGTCGTGCAGTGCCGCTAGGCTTAGCAGTGAATGATACAGCTCATGCGGAGTTGTGTCGTTTGGGTCTAAACCAAGAGTTCGCATTTTCATATGCAGTTTGCCATAAATCTCACTAGTCAGACGAAGATCAACACCAGGCTCACCAGACTGACGCTCCAGTCGTACGAACATCTCGCGAACAACTTGTTCATCTGCTCCGACCAACTCGGCGACTAGTTTGCACACTTGTTTGTATGGCCCTTCTTTTTCTTAGCTTAAGCATAACACTAGTGCCATATCTGGTAAAGCTTGTGCTTGCAAGAACACCTAGAAACAAATAGAGTGACAGGGATATGTCTGTAAATGTACAAGCAATAAGAGAAAATTTGGCTGATGGTTTTCAGGGGCTAGCAGATAAGGACACTGCATTCCGGGACCAGCACGCCGAAATGATAGGTGAATGGATTGGTGAATCTGACCCGAACTGGCCAGCTACCGTAGCACTTGGGGCTGCCTTAATTTCGGACAAAACAGACGGCTTTTGGGCAACCGTAGCAAAATATGTCAGAGGTTATGACCTATCGACTTCAGGCGGAGAGTTAGACCCTATAGCAGACCATAAATTAACCGAAGCCATGTTTAACGGTATGAAGACTCGTGCCGAAAAGCAAGGAGACGCAACAACGACTCAAAAATTAGAAAGTCTTGTGGAGCGCACCGAGATCCGTAACATGAAAATGGATGAAAATCGAAAACGAATACACGAATTTGATTTAGACAAAAAAGAGCTACGCGCAAGTCGCGACAATAAAATCAAAATGGTTAAACAGTCACTGGGCGGAGTGGCGTTAGCGAGTCCTATGTCTAAAAATAATCACGTTAGGCGTGTGGCATTGTCAGTAATAGCATCTGGAACAAAAAATGGCGAAAAAGGTGAGCGGGAATTTAGAAAAAAAGTAGATAGGCTTACGTTGGAAAAACTAGGTAACACCTCTCTATATACTGAAATCGGCTAGAACTTTTCGGGCTTGTACCATTCTGGGGCTTTTTTGAGAAATTCGCCTATTTCATGTTCGGTCAGCAAACCTTCTTGGGCTCCCATATGCTGGACTACATTCATAGAATTTATTGGCGCCCACTGAAGTGCACCCTCGATGTTATTGCCTTGGATAAGAGCAGCCACGAATGTGCTCGCAAAGGCATCGCCTGCACCAGTGCGCTCAAAAGGAGGAGCTGGGTCTGGATATGGAGGCATTTTTAAGCGAACGTTCCCGTCTGAGGCATAAGCCCCGGCTGGACCATCTGTTATACATACAATTTTTGGTCCGTAACTATGAAGTCTGTCTAGGAGTTCGTGAACGTTGTCATAATCTCCGCCCGTTACCTGCACAGCTTCTTCACGGTTAAAAACCAGCACTTCTGTGCGCTCATACAGCCGTTTTAGACGCTCTACCCCAGCCTCAAGCTGGAAAGTTCCAGGCTGGAACGCCAGCTTTATTTCTGGGTTTTCTTCTAGCCAGTCTGCAACCAAATCGTGATATCTATCTAGAGCTTTTTCACTTATCGAGCTAAAGTATACCCATTTTGGGATGTCGGCATCACGGAATCGTGGCCAATGATAGTCGTATTCTTCATGTTTTATCAGGATAGTACGCTCGTCTTTGTACCATAGCACGTAGTGATAGTTAGTAGTTTTGTTCGAATTTATGATTACGAATCTACTATCAACTTTTTTATCATGAAGTGCTTTTATAATGTCGCGACCATGCGAATCACCCCCTACATTTGATATCAAGCCACTGTTAATTCCTAGCTTTGCAAAACTAACTGCCGCATTAGCTGCATTACCAACTGCCTCAATCACTTCTGCGTGGTCAAAAGGTACTTTCATGCCGAATGGCATGGCCAAAAACTTTCCATCTTCGTTTTCATACGTACTGGCTCTGTCATCTAACAGTTTTATAAATGCATCTGTTACTACATCGCCTATAGCTAGCACTTCAATTTCACTCATGTTCCACCCTTTTCATACTTCTTATGCTTAGTCTATCACAGCTTGTGAAGATTTTTTCTAGTTAAAGGCGTCTTCATCAACTCCCTTTTTATTATGTCCGCTGGCAATACTAGAATTATGTACATGTGCTTTACCGGCTGCATTAAACATATCAATTTTAGCCTCTACCACATCCTGCACTGCATCAATCACTTGGTCCATAAGCTTCACTACAGCATATTCTGACTTGTTTTCTTTAATAACTTTTTCTAGTGTGTTACGATAAGCCACTCTCAGATCGGTATTGATATTTACCTTACTAACCCCTATTCTTGTAGCCGACTTAAAATAGTGGCCTGGGGTACCACTGCCGCCATGCAGACTTATGTTGCAATCAATTGCGTTACGTATTTGAGCTAAGAGTTCAATATCAAGTTTTTTAGGTACTGGAAATTTACCATGCAGATTGCCCACTGCCGCAGCAAATGTGTCTATATCTGTTGCATCCACAAAACCTTTGGCCCCCCCTGGAGTACTAAAGGTTTTTTTAATCTCTTCGTAGTCGATTGCTTCGGTATGTAGGTTACTGCCCCCACCAAAATAGTGAGGCTCACTCTCTACAGATGCGCCGGTTAGTTTGGCGTATTCAACTACTTGGCGAGTTTCTAAAACAATTTCTTCAATGCCGGCATCTTTGCGCGCCTGACTAATGTCGATGTGAATGAACTCAAAACCTGCCTCTATGCCAGCAATAGCGCCTGCCACTGTCGGGCTGTGGTCAAGATTTAAATACATTTCTACGCCCAGTTCTTCTTTATAGTTATCCACCATGTCACGAATATTATCTAGGCCTAAAGCGTCAACTTCTCCTTGGCTAGCCTGGATTAACACAGGAGCGTTTTTTTTGGCAGCCGCTCGTGCTATGGCAATTAGTGTTTCTTGATTGTCTATGTTGAAAGCACCTAAAGCAAAATGTTCTGCTCTTGCTCGCAACATAGCTTGGCGACCATGTTGGCAGTTATCCCTCATCTGTTTTAGAGTTAGTGGCATCTTAGGGCTTATTGTAACTGGTTATGCTTATTGCCTGCAACTATTTCACGACTTATGTGGGTTATGCTTTTTTGATTGATAAACGGGTTTTCTATCTGCAACTAGGTGGGCGGCCAGCATGATGTGTTCTGCTGTTAGTCCAAAATGTCGCAATAATTCTTCTGGGTCACCTGATTCACCGAAGTGATCCTTGACACCAACGCGCCTAATCGGCACCGGTAGCTCTTCGCCCAGCAGTTCGGCAACTGCACCGCCTAGTCCACCATTAATCTGAGCCTCTTCCACAGTTACAACAGCGCGTGTTTTGTGAACGCTTTCTAAAATAGTTTCTTTGTCTAGTGGTTTGATTGTTGGACAGTGTATGACTTCTGCGTCTACGCCCGTTTTATACAATCGCTCTGCCGCTACTAGCGCCTGATAGGTCATAGTACCAGTTGCAATTATTGTCACGTCAGTTCCGGGAGCATACACATAAGCCTTACCGATTTCAAATGGTGTTTTGGCGGAAGTAATCGTAGGAATAGGCTCGCGTGCTAAACGCATGTAGTTGGGTCGGGAATCTTCTGCCATAGCTATGGTCATTTTTTCTGCTTCTAAGGCATCGCAGGGAGCCAATACAACCATATTTGGCAGGGCCCGCATAAGCGCTATGTCTTCAAGCATTTGGTGCGTGGCACCGTCTTTACCAGTATAAAGTCCTGCATGCGAACCAATGATCTTTACGGGTCGGTCATTCAGACAAATCGTTGTGCGAATCTGCTCCCAGTTGCGCCCCGGGCTAAATGCGGCATAAGAACTTACAAACGGGATTTTACCCATTGCAGCCATACCCGAACCTACAGTTACTAGATTTTGCTCTGCAACTCCAATCTCTATAAACCTGTCAGGAAACGCATCTCGAAACAAACTTATCTGTGTTGAATCAGTTAAATCCGCACACGCAGCCACTACATTTGTATCGCGACGACCAGCCTCCAATAAGCCCTTTCCGAATCCTTTGCGATTCGGCTCTTTCAAAATATCTTTGTCCAAAATATCTGCAACAAGGTACATTTTATTCATGCTCACTCCGAATTTTCCCTTTTAGAGTACGAAGTTCGTGCAGAGCAATCATAGCCTGTTCGTGATTTGGCTGTGCACCATGCCAGTGAAAATCATATTCCATAAAATCAACACCCTTGCCAGGGATAGTATGAGCAATTATCATGACTGGTTTTTCTACAATGGCCTTAGCCATCGCACAGGCATCAATCACAGCTTCTATGTTGTTGCCATCAATGTCTATAACGTGCCAGCCAAAGGCTTCCCATTTGGCCTTGAAGTCTTCCAGTGGCATAACAGTCTCCGTAGGACCATCTATTTGTATGTTGTTACGATCCGTTATAGCGATAATGTTGGTGAGCTTATATTTGTTCGCTAGCATGGCAGCTTCCCAAACATTGCCCTCATCTTGCTCGCCATCTCCCATGACAACATAAACCCACCTGTGCAATTCCTTATTCATTCGAAGCGCCAATGCCATACCACAGGCTTGACTAAGCCCACATCCCAAAGGCCCGCTGGTATTTTCAAGTCCTGGTAATTTTGTTCTCTCTGGATGACCCTGTAGTCTCGAGCCAAATTGTCTCAGGGTCATGAGTTCTTTGCGATCGAAATATCCCGCATGTGCCATTGCAGCATACTGTACCGGTGCGCAATGGCCATTGCTGAGTAGCAAAATATCTCGTTTATCCCAGTCGGGATTTTTAGGATCATGCTTTAGAACATCTAGGTAAAGTGCCGTAAATATATCTGCAAGGCCTAATGGCCCAGCACTATGTCCACTTTTTGCATGCTCCAACATCTTGATTATGTCTTCTCGAATTGTGGTTGCTTTGAGCTCAAGTTCTTCAATTGTCAGTTTTTTGCCCATCACTTCTTTCTTTCAGCTCTCTGTTATTACTGCAACCAGTTTATCATAAGCATTCTGCGGGTCTTCTGACTTTTGTATAAAACCGCCCACGTTTAATACGTCAACTCCACCGTCACTCAATTGCTTGGCATTTTCATCACTAATTCCGCCATCCCAAGCAATCTCTGCCTCTGGATGATGTTCGCGTATTTTGTGTACTTTGTCTAGTAATCCCATATCTGTTTTTCCACCGTGATAACCCAATTTACCGCTAAAAACCAACACTTGGTCAAAGCTATGCATAATCTGAAAAGCGTGTTCTATGGGCGTGTCTTGCAAAATTGCCAGCCCAACCAAAATATTTTCTTTATGCAATTCTCCCGCAAACTGCATGTGATGAACATCTGCTTCGTTGTGAACAATTACCATGCGAGGGGTTAGTTTTATAAGTTTCTCTAGGTAATCCATGGGGCGCTTGTACATGAGATGTATGTCGGCCTGCATAGTATGAGGCCACCATATCTGCTCTAAGTCAGGAGATTTGCTCGGAGCAAACTCACCGTCCATCAAATCTAAATGAACCCTGGTAGTAAAAGGTGCAATCCGCTCTATTTGTTCACGATAAGCATGCTGGTCAAACGCCGTGACCGTAGGACAGATTATCGCCATCAGCTCAACTCATCAATTTTTTTGATTCTGTGTGCATGACGCTCAACTCCACCATAAGGTGATTCAAGCCAGACCGTAACCGCCTGCTCAATTTCTTCCTGACTCAAAAATCGTGCTGCTAAACTGAGCATGTTTGCATTATTGTGCTCTCGACTAAGACGAAGTATTTCAAATTCGTCTTCTGCCGATTTACCTTCAATATCCACAGCATCAAGTGGAATGGCTGGACCATAATATAGAGCACAGCGCACACCCTTAACCCTATTTGCTGACATCGCTTCACCTTGACCACTGCTACCCATAATTATGCCTCGTTCAGCTTCACCGCTTGCAATAGCGTGAGCAGCCGGAAAAATTAAATCAGGGTAATCGTCATCTGCTTTGTAAGCCTTTGGACCAAAATCTAAAACTTCGTGCCCTTTTGATTCTAAGTAACCCCTTAGAGCCTTAAGTGACTCAAACCCCGCATGGTCAGAACTAAGTGCAATCTTCATACCTAAACTTTAGCACAAATATCAATCGTGGTGAGTTGTGTGATCCACTTTTTCATGAAGTATACGTCCTAGATCTGCAACAACTTCAATCAACCTATTGCTATAGCCCCATTCATTGTCATACCATGCAACTACTTTGAGCATATTTCCACCAACCACTGCAGTTAAGTGTGTGTCTACTATTGCCGAGTGGCTGTTGCCTATAAAATCGCTACTTACCAATTCTTCATCCGTAACACCCAAAATACCCTGATAAAAAGGCTCTCGAGCAGCTTTCCTAAAAACATCATTAACTTCGTCTACTGTGACTTGTTTTTTTGTGATGATTACAAAATCACTAAGTGATACTACTGGGGTTGGTACGCGCACACTCAAACCTCCAAATATCCCTTGCAATGATGGCAGTGCCTGTCCGGCAGCTATAGAAGCCCCCGTGGTAGTCGGTACGATGTTTTCAGCCGCACTTCTAGCTTCACGTAAATCTTTTGCTGGAGCATCCTGTAATTTCTGGCTAGCGGTATAACTGTGGATTGTGGTCATCATGGCCTTTTCTATCCCAAAATGGCTTTCTATGACTGCAGCAACCGGGGTTATGCAGTTTGTAGTACAGGAGGCATTGCTGATTATGTCTTCTGATTTTTCTAGCTTGTCTTCGTTTACTCCTAGGACAATTGTGGTCGCACCTTCACCTTTTGCAGGAGCACTAATTACTACCTTAAGAGCGCCAGCATCTATATGAGCCCTCGCTTTGGCTGGGTCTAAAAAAAAGCCAGTGGATTCTATAACTACGTCAACTTTTAGATCTTTCCAGGGCAATGCAGATGGTTCTTTTTCTGCCAGTACTTTTATGTGTTTGCCGTTTACTATTACATTGGACTCGTCAAAGCTTACTTCATGCTGGTAGGTGCCGTAATTACTATCGTGTTTCAGTAAATGGGCTAGTGTTTTGGTATCTGTTAAGTCGTTTATAGCTACAATATTGCAATCGGTTCTATCAAACGCTATCTTGAAAGCGTTTCGCCCGATTCGCCCAAACCCATTAATTGCCACACGCGTTTTCATATCTATAGTCCCCGCCCTTTAATTAGCATTAGCATTTCTGTACTTATTGTATAGGTCTTTATGGAGTTTTGGCAATAACTTCTTTGATCGCTGGAAGTACTTGTGCAAAAAAGGCTTTATCTTTAGGATGCGTTAGTATTTGCCCTACATCTTCAGGGACTAACCATTTTGCTTCTGGATTTTCCGGGTCAATTGGCTCCAGGTTCATTTCGTTTGTTCGATATAGAAATATGTCTATTGTCTTTAGCTCGGACTTATCTTCCCCACCATCAATCCCAATTCGGTGCCTTTGGTAAGTACCTAAATCTTGCAGATACGTGAGTTGCGTAACACCCGATTCTTCTTCAATTTCGCGCACTGCTGCTTGTCGAGCATCTTCGCCTGGATCAATATGTCCTTTGGGTAGTGACCAAGATCTTCCCTGCTGGCTGACAACCATAACCTGATTCTTTTGGTTGAGCACAACACCGCCACCAAGTCGTGTTTCTAAAACCATATTAGGCCTCTTTTTTGTAGCGCTCTATGCACTCCAGGATGATTTTTTTGGCAGCTTCTGTATTACCCCAGCCAAGTACTTTTGTGCTCCCTGGTTTTCTCAGGTCTTTGTAGTGGTTGAAATGATGTTCAATTTTCTGCTTCCATTGTTCGTGCAAATCATCCAGCGACTCAATTGCATCGCCCGTATTTCTGTCATCAGCTGGCACAACTACTATTTTATGATCCATTTCGCCGTCGTCTTCGAAATTTAGAACGCCTAGAACTGTACCCTTCAAATAGACACCCATTGGGATTGGGTCGTTTGTCAGAACTAACGTATCTAATTCGTCTCCATCTTCGTCTAATGTTTGTGGAATAAACCCATAGTTGCAAGGTTTAGCAAATATGCTGGGCTCTACACGGTCTAGCTCAAATATCGCCAGTTTACGGTTCCATTCAATCTTAAGTGTTGACCACTTTGGTATCTCTATAACTGTGTTAATAATACCGCCAGCTACATCACCCGCATCCAAAATCTGATTAAAATCTGCCATTCGCGTTTCTCCATTTACTTCTCTGATATTGTACACTATGTATAGATGAATATTATCGGGCATCGTGGCGCTTCTAATTTAGCGCTGGAAAATACTCTAGAAGGCATACAGGCAGCCCTAAAAGCCGGAGTGGATGCTATAGAGTTTGATATACGTATAACAAGTGACCAAAAGATTGTTCTATGTCATGATAAACATCTGGGGCGAATAAGTAGCCACCAACATCACGTAAATGATCACCCGCTTAAAAAACTTAAAAAAATACTGCTTCACAATGGCCAAAAAATCCCAACCCTAACCGAAGCTATCAAGATTGCAGGTACAAAGCCTCTTTTTATTGAAGGTAAAGATGATGGCTGGGCACAACCATTGGCAGTATTGCTTAAAAAACAAAAATATACATCTACGTTTCGAGTCATATCTTTCAACATCCAAGAGCTTTACACCTTTAGCTTGTTAGCTCCCAAAATTCCAGTCTATGCACTGGAAAAAACAAATCCTTTTGAAGTTATACGTATAGCAAACGTTTTGGGATTTTCTGGTGTAGATATGAACTTCTGGCTACTAAACCCACTTACATATGTAATGGCACGCTTTCACAAACTGGATATAATTGTTTATACGGTCAACAAACCTTGGCTTGCCAGATTTTTACACATACTTTATCCACGCATAAGCATAACGACGGATGTACCTGATCAAATGCAGTTTTTACGAAAGAAAAAACATCGTTAAGCCATGCATATAAAACTTCACCATACCGAGTCGGTGGCCAAAGACATCACAAGCTTTTGGTTTGAGCCAGAAAAGCCAGTAGAGTTCGTCGCAGGTCAATTTATAGAGATGTTTCTGCCGCACAATCACCCAGATGAAAGAGGGCAAAAACATTGGTTTACATTATCTTCTTCTCCTTCAGAAAAACTGCTGAGCATAACAACCAAGCATGCGAGTAAACGAAGTAGCACCTTTAAGCAGGAACTTTTTAAACTAAATCCCAGTGCTTTTGTGACAATCTCCGAACCTATGGGCGATTTTGTGCTGCCAAAAGACATATCGATTCCCCTAGTTTTTATTGCGGGGGGTATAGGTATTACACCTGTACGCAGCATAGTAAAATGGCTGGCTGATACTCACGAAAGACGGAGCATTCAAATACTTTATGCGGCTCACAGGCTTGAAGACATTGCGTTTCGAGAGTTGTTTGAAGCATCTGGGAGCAAGTTTAATATTCTACTTTCAGAGGCAACCAACGAACAAAAGATGCTATCTGGCAATCTAACTGGTCGGCATATATTGAGTATTTCTGGCAAAAACCCTAATCAGCTTATTTACATAACAGGACCGGAACCTATGACCGAGAAGCTGGAGGCAGAATTATTAGCTGAGGGCGTTGCTCCAGAAAAACTTGTTTTAGACTTTTTCCCAGGCTACCAAACCATTTAATCTACTTCACCAGAAAGCTGCTCTACGGTTGCAAGATAATGACGCATATTTGCGGTTGATACGTCTTTGGTCCATTTTTTATAAGATTTAGCTAATAATATTTCAAGCTTGTGTAGAACACGCCTGCCCTTTAATGTAATGATTACTTGTCTACCTCTATGGTCAGACAACAAAACCTTTTGTTTTACGCATTTTAGTTCTATAAGACCCGTTACTAATGCGGTAACTTGTGGCAATGTCACATTTAGACTACGCGCAACCTCTGTCATGCTTAGTCCCTTTTTGGCGCCCGCACTGATTGCTCCAAGAGCCAGCCACTCCATCAGAGTCAGGTGGCGTGACTCTAGCTGTTGCCCAACTACAGCGCGCATAGCTCTGTCTGCACGCGCGTGCATAAGAAACAGTTCATGCATGGTTGGCAAAGCAAATTTTTCCATCACTTATAGCTTTGCAAAAAAACTTCAGACTGTAAAGTTTTTATCTGATAATCGGCTTAGGTGCGCTCTTGTTCTTCTAAATACTTGCGTATCGTCATGGCTGCGGTAGCACCTTCACCCGTAGCGCTTGCTATCTGCATATTGGCTCCACTTCGCACATCACCAGCAGCAAATATACCAGACACGCTGGTACTAAGCATTTCATCTGTTTCAACCATGCCGATTGAATCAAGCTTAACCGGTCCACCCACTAGGAATTGCGTGTTCGGTTCCAGACCAATAAAAACAAAAATGCCATCTGTTTCAAATTCAACTTTTTTACCGTCTTTTGTCCCAGTGACTTTGACTACTTTATTAATACCATCGATCTCGGCTCCAACTATTTCATCTGTCGTAGTCCCTGAGTGAACTGTAATTTTATCAGCGTGCTTTTTCAGCTCATGCTGCAAAATCTCACTAGCTTTTACGGTACTCCGCACTAACAGATCTATATGACTGGCGAATTTTGTCAAGAATATCGCTTCCTGAACAGCAGAATTACCGCCGCCAGATACCACTAGGCGCTTATCACGATAAAATGCTCCGTCACAGGTTGCGCAATAGTGCACCCCCCGAGCGTAATATTCTATTTCTCCGGGAATGCCTAGTTTTTTATAATCACTGCCAGTAGCTATTAGGACTGTCTTAGCATAGACATCGCCGTCTGTGGTTGTTAGTTTTTTTAGTTTGCCTTTGTCATAAATGCTCAGCACTTCGCCATACCGAATCTCCGTACCAAAACGCTCCGCATGTTTTTGCAGGTTTTCTGCTAATTCCAGCCCAGCTAATCCTTCTGGAAAACCCGGGTAGTTATCCACCCAGTCCGTGACTGCAGCCAAGCCGCCCACGGCACCTTTTTCAAATAAAATTGTGTCTATGTCTTCCCGCGTAGTATATATAGCCGCCGTAAGTGCCGCAGGTCCCGCTCCTACTACTACCAGATCATGAATCTCTTTCTTGTTCTCTGTCATATCTTCCTTAGTTGTCTTAATTCTACCAAAGCTTTCCTAGCTATCATAGTTCTACGCAGGGCTAGGAAGAAGTCCGAAGCGGAGTGAATCGTACTATACAGTACGATGAATGCGCATCGCGAGCTTCTGACAACACTATGCGCCGCCTGTGATAACTAGGCAATTGCGGGGGCTAGCTTGGCTAAATTGTAGCCAATAACAACTTCTTTAGTGTCATCGCCTTTAGTAACCACGGTCACCGGCACGCTAAGTGCACCGCTCAGCTCAAAAGCTTCTTTTTGTCGCTCTGGATTAGTGTCCAGATTGACCTCTTCATACTGGTAGCCTTTTGCTCCCAGCCATTTTTTGACCATGCCACAGTATGCGCAGGTGTTGGTAGTGAAAATAGTGATGTTTTTGACCATTTTATCTAAGCCCTTGTTTAGTTATTTGTGATTTTGTGAGGTTCATAACCTATTATATGGTGTCTTTTAACATATGCAATACGCTATATGTTGTGTTTTTTGCCTTTATTGACCTACTTTGACCAATTCTATGTCAAATACCAGTGTTCCCATGGGACGCTCCGCACTATTTGGTACATATCCGGCAGGCGCTTCACCGTATGCAAGCGCTCCGGGGATAACTAGTCGGCGTATGCCGCCTACCTTCATACCAGGTACGCCCTGTTGCCAGCCCTGAATAACATTGCTGAGTGGGAATGTAGCCGGTTCACCGCTGTCTTTTGAGCTTTCGAATATAATACCATTTACAGCATAAGCGCCTGTGTAATCAGCCGTGATAGTGTCTCCTGCCTTAACTTCGTCGCCCGTACCAACTTTTAGGTCTGTGCTCTGTAGAGTTTCTACTGGCTGCTCAATTGGAATAAATCCTTCTAATTGTGTACCTTTCAATTTTCCCTCCTGTGGTTGTGATTGATTGTTTAAGTCCTGCTGGCTAGTGCCCGCCTGATTTGCCTGATCGGCTTTGTTTTGCTGTCTTATTTGCAGAATAATAACGGCAGTTATAGCTACTGTTGTCCCCAAAAATATGAATGCCGCTACCAGCGCAAATATGCGTTCGTGCGTTTTTGCCACGTTTTACCTCCTTTTTGAATATAATCTTAGTATACGTGTTTGAGTCACAGCTTGCTAGAGTATTTTGCGCAACGCTCAAACTACCCAATAAAAACTGACCATATCACATAAGAACATGTTATTTACGCTGCAATGTCGTATGATTGAAGCTTTTTTTGAGTTTTTTCTTTGTCTTTACCATGCTGAAGTTTAAGAAGTAGATCATAAATACCACCGCTGCGCGCTAACTCTATTGGTGTGCCAATTTCATCAACAGTACCACCGCGAATAGTAACTACCATGTCTACATTTTGAATAGTGCTTAGTCGGTGAGCTATGATAATTGTGGTACGTCCTTTCATGAGAGTATGTAGCGCTTCTTGGACCATAGCTTCTGACTTACTGTCCAAACTACTGGTTGCTTCATCAAGTATGAGTATTGGCGCGTCTTTTAATAGGGCACGAGCTATAGCAATTCTCTGTTTTTGACCACCGCTGAGCTTTAGTCCCCTTTCACCAATCTCTGTCTTATAACCTTTTTCTAGTTTGGCGATAAACTCATCTGCATTGGCGGCCTTGGCGGCGGCGGTTATTTGCTTGTCACTAGCTCCCGGCTTGGCATAGGCTATGTTTTCGCGAATAGTGCCGCTAAACAGGCCTGGATCCTGAAAAACTACACCGATGTTCTCGCGCAGGGACTTTTGCGTAACAGAGTTTATGTCCTGGCCGTCAATCTGTATACTGCCTGCTTCTGGTTCATAAAGTCTTAGTAATAAATTTGTAAGCGTGGTTTTGCCCTCGCCGCTTTCTCCTACCAAGGCGATCCTAGTATCTGGCTCAATGCTCAGATTAATGTCTCTCAAGACGGCTTGCGACGTATCATAGCTAAAAGAAACGTTTTTGAAGCTAATGGCACCGCGTTTGACGTCCAGTTCAGGCGCACCTAGTTTATCGCTTATTTCTGGCTGTTCGCTCATGACTTCGAAGTAATCTTTACTGTTAGCAATAGCCCGTTGCGTACGATCAACCAGAAAACTAATACTAAATATTGGTATACGAATCAACATGGAATATTGAATCAACAATACCATTGTACCTATCGAATAGACCCCTTTAGCCGTAGCTACAAATATATACATATAAACTGCAAAAAATATCCCCGCCAAAACACTGCGCCGAATGTTGTCTTGCTTGTGCCAATACTGACTTTGCGGGTCTACGTTTTCGACTGCTTTATCAAGATGATGGTTAAAAACTTTCAGTTCACGCACTTCCTGGATAAAGCTTTTTACCACTTTGACCTGGCCAATATTTTCGGCAAATCTGCCGCTCGCAATATCTAAATCTTCATTAATCTTTTTTTGGTAGTCTTGCCATTTGTTGCTAGTTTTCGCTGTCATCCAGATGTAAACGGGATACAAGGATGCTAGCAAAAGAGCAACTGGCCAAGAATAGTAAGCCACAATTATTAGAGTAAATACTGTGCTAAATATAAACTGTAGGAAGTTGTTGGTAAACATCTGTATGAAGTCGCCAATATCCTGAATACCTCGATGCATGCGATTGATGATAGTTCCGGTGAGTTCGGTGTCAAAATATTTTTGTGGCAACCTAAGCAAATGCTCATAATAACGACTACTAAGATATTTACGTAGTTTTATGGATAAAATATCTCCCCAATATCCGCTAATATTTCCCAAATACGTTTGACCTATGTCAGTCAAAAATATCAAAAAAGCAAACAAAGCTACTCGCGCTACGTCTGGCTCACCGCCAGAAGCCTGTGTAATCTCATCAATTGCGGCTTTTGTAAGCAATGGCACAAGCTGGCTCATCAGAGCCAGCAAAATTGTCAGAGCAGAAATACCTATGTAGTACCGCTTGAGCGAGCGAGTGAAGCGTATGATGTGCCAAATTTCTTTCATCTTACCAACCTCCTCCGCCGGGAAATCCACCACCGCCAGAAAAACCAGAGCTACCTGAGCCCTGAGGGGCGGAAAAGTTCGTGGACATTGCACCTACGCTACTAGTCAAACTACTGGTCAGATACAAGGCATTAGAAGTGGTCCAGTTACCGCCATACCAATCCTGTGGTGTTTTGTATATATCTACGAACTGCTTAGCCCCTTCATTCTCAAGCCCCAAAACCATGGTATAAGGCAAAAGTTTTTCGGACAATTCCATCGTTTGTTTTGGTGCGTCAGATTTTTTAGCATATGGAGAGCTGGGACTTTGCATCATTGCAATACATTCTTTTTCTGATGTGTTCATATACATATTAAGTTAAGCACCTTTGTAGCTATTTGGTAGTGCGCGTAAAATCCCGTAATTAAAGTCTCCTACTCCTGCACAAACTGTTAAAGTAGCAGGTGGAACTATAAGTACAGCTATAACAAGAGTGAAAAATGATATCAACTGCTTCATACTAAATCCTAGACGCACCAAGTTTGATCTTAGCCTTGTCAGCAACTCCATCAAGTAGAGCATTTACTTCTGAGTCTGTCAGGGTTTTCACGTATGAAGTAATTATCAGGCGTAATGTTATATTTTTGTGCTTTTTATCTTCACCCTGATAAATGTCTAGGGGTTGCCAATTCATCTGTGTCTGTTTTGGTGCACTTAAATTGTCTTGGACAAACTCATATACTTCAGCAAATGTATGTTTAGAAGGGATTTTTAAAGTTATGTCTTGTTGAACGCTTGGGAATTTTGAGATTGCCTGGTATTGACTAGCTGATCTGTTAAATATCGTAGGTGAAATTCCAATCTCAAAACCCGCTGAGTACTCTGGCAATTTTAGTGCTTTTTTTACAGAAGGCCTGAATTCTCCAATCAAACCCACCGACTTATTACCTACGTAGACTTTAGCTGAACGCTTATAATCAAAAGGAGCGGCAGCTGGGTAAGTTGGACCTTGCGTTAGCGGTTCGTACCTGAAATTGATGCCAAATTGTTTTCCGATATATGCCAAATATTGTTTTGCATGATAATAAGCCGCTCCATGAGCTTTTGCCTTACTAGACCCTGCGACCACTAAGGCAAGATTATCGACTTCTTTTGGTAGACCTGTTTTACTCTCTTCTGTTTGACCCTTAATATGAGTTTTGTTAATTTCAAACATTGCAAACTGATTGAACCCAGCCTTTATGTTCATATGTACTTTATCCAACAAGCTGGGAGTCAAACTAATACGGTAATACTGCAGGTCTGGACTAATAGCGTTGCTGAGCTCAAATGCATCGTTTCGGTCTTGACCTACTTTTTCCAACAAATTGCCGTGCACAAAACTGTAAGTCAGCACTTCGTTGGCACCGCCCCTAGCCAAAACTTCGCTAATTTGGCTTTTTAGAGTAAGCATTTCGCTTTGGAGTACTGGCGCCAAGTCTCTTTTTGGCAAAACTAATGGTAAGTGATCATACCCATACAAACGTCCAATTTCTTCTACTAAGTCTTCTGGTATCTCTATATCAGTCCGCCAGAATGGAGCGGTAATTTTTAACTCGTCTTTGTTGTCTGTACGCTCTACACTAAACTCCACATTTTCTAACAAAATTTGCATTTCATCAGCTGACAATTCTAGTCCCAGTCGTTCATTTATAAACTGATTGCTGGCTCGCACCAGTTTAGGAGCTTTTGTAGCGTTATTGTCATCGTACACAACAGAGGCAACTTTACCTCCAGCTTTCTTACGGATCTCGTTCACTATCCTGGCTAACACTGCTAGATTCTGAAGCGGACTTTGGCCTTTATTAAATCGAGTTACGGCGTCTGTAAATAAACCGTATTTCATGCTCGTTCTTCGGATCGAATACATATCAAAATTAGCACATTCTACAACGATATTAGTAGTGTTTTCATCCACTTCCGTGTCTGAACCCCCCATAACACCACCTATGCCCACCGGCACATCACCCGAAGTTATTAAAACGGCACTGTCGTCATGAAATGTAATTTCTTTACCGTTTAGTAGTTTTAGTTTTTCACCTTTTTTAGATTTACGAGTCTCCAAACTTAGAGATTCGGACTTACTTATTAGTTTTAGTTTATCGGCATCGTAGGCGTGTAGTGGCTGTCCCGTTTCAAGCATGAAAAAGTTTGTATAGTCGACGATGTTATTTATTGGTCGCTGACCGACCTTAGCCAACTCTATTTGTAACCACGTTGGACTAGGCCCAACCCGAACTTCACTCATGGTAATTGCGCAAAATCGCGGTACCAAATCTGTCAACTTATTGTCTAATTTAAGGGGTGTGGGAGATTTGGCTTCTAATTTTGGAAAATTTGGAGAAACTTGGTACCACTTAGGACTTTTGAACGCCATATGTTGTATACCAGCCAACTCACGAGCAACTCCCAAAAATCCAAAACAGTCTGGTCTATGTGTAAACATCTTGTTTTCGATATCTATAACGTGACCATTAAGACCATATACCTTTGCAAAATCTTCACCAGGTTCGAAATCATCTGTAATTTCCAGTATTCCGTCGTGGTCATCGCTTATTGCCAGCTCGTGTGCGCTGGCAATCATACCGTTACTGATTTTGCCGCGCAATTCACGAACCTCAAGTACATACGGATCCTTGTCAAAACTACTCGGCACGGTAGAGCCCGGAGATAACCAAGCCACAAGTATGCCTTCGCGAACATTCGGTGCTCCGCAAATTACCTGCACATAGCCGTCTTTGTCTCGGTCTACTGTTTTGTCAATCCCACCGTCATCAATTCTGCACAAACTCAATTTGTCAGCATTTGGATGCTTTTCACAACTAATCACTTTGGCAATTATTATGCCGTGATACTTTTTACTCAAATCTATAACTTCTTCAACCGCACCAAGTTGCGCTCCAATCTTTTCAACCAAAGCGTCAATTCCGTCAGGCATAATATCACCGGTGCACTGATAGGAGTGATTTATCCACCGTACTGTATTTATACTAATTTTCATGAAAATTGCCTTAAAAATTCTAACTTTGCGGATTCGAAGTATCGTATATCATTTATGCCATATTTAATCATCGCCAGTCTCTCTATACCCCCACCCCATGCAAAGCCAGTGTATTTAGCTGGGTCTATGCCTGCAATCCTAAGAACGTTGGGATGAATCATGCCACAGCCGAGCATTTCCAACCAGCCCTCGCCGCAAACATGACAGCCAGCTTTATTGCAAAACGGACAGGCTATGGCAAACTCAAAACTTGGTTCAGTGAATGGGAAATAGAATGGCTGGGTTTTAACTTCCATTTTTTTACCATAATATTCTTCAAAAAAAGTCTGCAAAACAGCTATCAGATGACCAACGTGTATGCCTTCACCTACATATACTCCTTCTAGCTGATAAAAAGTATGCTCATGCCGCGCATCTAGATCTTCGTTTCTATAAACCCTACCCGGCACTACGTATGCAATGGGTTTGCCTTTATTTAGCTGATCTTTATCAGCACTCATCACACGTGTTTGCATCACGCTAGTGTGAGCCGGTGCTATTAGCCCCTCGGTAGTCATAAAAGTGTCGTATTCGTCACGCGCCGGATGGTCTTCTGGAAAATTTAAACTAGTAAACATATGATAATCATCGTCAATCTGACGAGACTCTACAGCCTTAAAACCCATGCGGTAGTAAATATCCAGTACTCTGTCGAGTTCAGTCATTAGCGGGTGCTTACTACCGTGTTCGGCTGATAAAAGCTTTGGCCGTAATTCTAGCGGGACGTTTACGTCGAAGGGCGCTGTTACGTCTATTGCGGGTAGTTCATAAGCTTCATCAACTTGTTGCAATTGTATTTTTTCAAGCTCTGCCTTTAGTTGATTTATTTCTTTGCCAAAACTAGCCCTATCCTTTGCTGGAAGATTGGGAATTTCTGCATAAAGAGCTTTCAGCTCTACCGCCTTAAGAATCTCAGATTTATCTTCAAGCTTAATAATCCGCTTTTTTAGCAACTCAGCAACGTCAGCAATAGTCTTAATTTGGTAGCTCATTTAAAACCATTATAATACAGATATGGCTCAGTTTTCATTTGATATTGTTTCTGACTACGATAAGGCGGAGATGAATAATGTTTTTGACCAAGCCCAACGTGAATTGGCTAGTCGTTATGATTTTAAAGGCACACCGGCAGATATTGAGTGGCTGAACGCTGATAAAACAGGTCTGAAAGTAACCGGAAGTGGTGACTGGCAGATAGAGGCCATCCTAGACATAGTTCGTAAAAAACTTGCTAGTCGCGACCAATCGCAAAAAGTCTTGGACACGTCCAAAGAACTAATTGTGGCCAATCTCAAAACCACTCAGGAAATACCTTTCAAGAAAGGTCTGAATCAAGATAACGCCAAAAAAATCACAAGTTTGATTCGAGATGATTATCCAAAGGTCAAAGCACAGATACAGGGTGATGAAGTACGCGTAACAAGTAACAGTAAAGACGACTTGCAGGCTGTGATGCAATTACTAAAATCCAAAGACTTTGACTTCCCTTTAAGTTTCACAAACTACCGTTAGCGCTTATACTAGAAAACATGGATGATCAGCTTGAAGAGCCTGTGGAAACAAAGCTGGATATTTTTGAACAAGCCAAAGCTGTTTTAGATCAAAATGATCAAGGCTCTTATACTGTGCCGGCTGAACAATTGTACCCCCACCAATGGCTCTGGGACAGCTGTTTTATAGCCATTGGATTGCGCCATTTAGACATAGACAGAGCCAAGATAGAAATACTAAGTTTACTGAGAGGTCAGTGGCATAACGGCATGTTGCCTCACATGGTCCTAGTTGGCCAGCGTAAATACCGCCGTGACCGTGATATTTGGCGCAGTTGGTGCAATCCGTATTCCCCAGACGATGTGACTACCAGTGGCATCACCCAACCACCTGTAGTTGCTGAAGCCATTGTGCGCATAGGCGAACGGCTCAAGAAGGCAGAACGTCGCAGCTGGTACAAACAAGTATACCCAGCACTACTCGCATACCATCAATGGCTTTATGCCGACCGCGACCCCCACAATGAAGGCTTGGTACTACAAATCCACCCCTGGGAATCAGGACTAGATAACACTCCACCGTGGATGCATGAACTCCACGAACACCAACTGGCGTTCTGGATTACAGTGATCAAAAAGCTAAGGGTCGGTTGGTTAATTAACATGTTTCGGCGTGATACAAAAATCATACCTGCAGAAGAACGCCTAGACCCAATTGAAGCCTTAGCGTTATATAGCACTCAACGCCGTTTGCGCCGAAAAGCCTACAAAATAGACAAAGTATTGTCACATTCTCTGTTTTCTATAGAAGACCTGACTTTTAACTGCATATTCATTCGTGCGAATCAGCACCTAAAGGACATTGCAAAATTTTTAAAAGAAGAGTTACCCGAAGAATTGATCCACTCAATGACCAAAACAGAAAAGGCCCTAGAGCAGTTGTGGGACCCGTACTCTGGCCAATATTATTCCAGAAACTTTGTTTCCCACCGCCTCATAAAGGAACCAACTATCGCTACGCTCATGCCCCTGTACGCAGGCACAATAAGCAAAGAGCGCGCCGAACAGTTGGTGCGCTTGCTGGAAAACCAGCATGTTTTTGGCACGCACTATCCTGTACCTAGCGTTCCTATGAACTCTGAATGGTTTCAAGCTCACGCCTACTGGCAAGGACCTTCGTGGGTAAACACCAACTGGCTTCTTATCGATGGGCTTCGCCGTATGGGCTACGCAGACCACGCCGACGCGCTTACTGAGTCGACTTTAGCCATGGTTACAAACGCGGGTTGTTATGAATACTTTAGCCCTATAGATGGCAGCCCGGCTGGTGTGCAAAACTTCAGCTGGACCGCAGCCCTAACCATTGATTTACTAAAAACTTAGTCATCTTCGGTGTGTGTTGGTTTATCAAGCAGTAAAGGTTCTATTCCTGCGTTCCCGCCAGCGATTTTCACTACATCTTTGTCTACTTTGGCTAGCTCTTTATGAGCACTATTAAAGTGGCCAACACTTGCTCCCAAACTGTTGCCGAGTTTTTGCATAAAGGCGTCGAAGCCCCGTAAGTGTTTGCCAAGTTGTTCTACGTTTTTGCGGATAACTTCCGTGTCTTTTTGTATTTCTAAACTGTTTAGTCCCTGGGATATTATCTGCAGCATTGCAGATAGCGTGCTTGGTCCAACCACTGTTACTCTTTTGTCTACGGCTGCGTATTGCATAAGATCACGACCGTTCACCCCGCCAGCTCCAACTTTATTTGCCAGCAGATCGTAGTAAATTGCCTCGCTAGGTATAAACATCAAAGCTTGTTCTAACGTTCCTCTTTTGGGCTGGATGTATTTGGCCGTTTCATCTATGCGCTTTTTCAAGTCTTCTTTAAAAGCTTTTTCTAGTGCAGGCCTGTCTTCTGCCTTGGCCTCTACAAGTCGATTGTAGTTTTCCAGTGAAAACTTGCTGTCTATAGGCAGTATTTTGTCATCTAGCCTAATTATGGCGTCCACAATCAGCCCTTCACCCATACGGTATTGCAACTCAAACGCCCCGGGTGGCAACATGTTTTCTAAAATCTGCTTAAGATAAAACTCACCCAATACGCCACGTTGTTTAGGGTTTTGCAATACGTTTTGCAGAGACTTCAGCTCACCGGCTATGTCACCTACTTGTTGGTTAGTTTTTTCTAGTGAGGTCAGCTTTTCTGTAATATTTTTTATCACTTCTTGAGTGTTTGCGGATTGCTTTAGCATTTGTGCGCTGTTTTTTTCTAGTCGGTCGTTTATCTGCGCATGCAGGCCATCTTTTAGCTGAGTAACACTATCTGTAAGTGTGGTAATGTCTTGTTTAAGTAAAAGTGCAGTGTCTCCGTTACTAGGATTAGTGTTTTTACGCAGCAATAAAACCACCAGTACCATTACAGCTGTTGCCAAAACTATTACTGCTATAAGCATAAAACTATTGTAACCTATTCCAGCACTTGGTAGTCAGCATCTTAATGAGCTATATGTTTGGAATCGTCTACCGACTGTACTTGATTTTGCACATGTCCTGTATCTATAAATCTGTGTGAAAGATTAATCGCCAAGCCCACCACCAACACACCGAGTACCAGAAGTACTGGCTGCCATTCAAATAGGCGCTTATTGGTAGCGTTTTCGTGAATTTCCGGGATTATATCACTCATAGCTATATAGAGCAGAAACCCCGCGCTTACACCAAGCAACACGCCAATGGGCAAGCTATCGGCACTGCCCAGCGCAAATGTTATTACTGCGGCAACTGTAGTAGCTAGAGCACTCAGAACATTTACTAGTAGCACCTTTCGCTTAGAAAGTCCTTTGTGAAGCAACAGGCCAAAATCACCGACTTCTTGGGGTATCTCGTGAGCGGCTACAGCCAATGTGGTTACTATGCCGGTTGGTACGCTTATAAGAAAAGCGGCCGCAATAGCCACCCCATCAATTGCATTGTGGAGCGTGTCTCCAACTATGATCAACCTTGTTGTAGGGTCTGGTGAGCCTTCGTGCTGATGATGATGATGGAACCAATGCAAAAACCTCTCCGCAAAGAAAAATACCAATATACCAATAAGCGCCGAAACGAGTACAGTGTTGGCATTTGCTTCGAGTATGCCTTCTTTTAAGAGGTCTAAAAACACAGCAGCCAGTAACGCGCCAGCAGCAAATGGAGTTGCGTACTGAGCTAGGTTTTCTGCAACCGTTTTACGACTCAGGAGTAGTACGCCGCCAATTAGCGAAAAAACACCGCCAATTAGCGAAAAAAATATAACGTATGCGTAATCCGACATGTACTTCCTTTCATCACCAAGTCTACGACGATTCATTTACAAATTGCAAATTATTCGCAATTTGTAGTAAGATTGCACAATGGACCCAGGGATTATACGATTTCGCTCACTTTTAAAGAATAAAGGACATTTTGCTACTCAACCTCGCTTAAAACTGTTTGCTACTTTGCAAAACCATAGCACCCTGTCAATTCGTGAACTAATCACCTCCCTGGAGCGTCATAACCAAGCCACGGTGTATAGAAACATTAAACTATTTGAAGAGCTTGGTATTATTAGTCGTTTGCAACTGGGCTGGCGCTCCAAGCTAGAGCTTAGTGATGTATTCCAACACCACCATCACCACATGACTTGTGGCAATTGTGGCAAAGTATACATTCTAAAAGATAACCCGATTATAGAGGCTGAGATAGATCGCATGAGCCGTACCAGCGGATTCAAGTCTACAGATCACCAGCTAGAAATCCGCGGCCTCTGCAAAACCTGCACAAAAATAGTTATTTAATCTCAATCATAGAAACGACCTTGAGCAATCTTTCACGGTAGATATTGAATAGTTTTACGTACTCACTATCTAATTCGCCTGACGGTACATTCGGAATCATCTTAATCGTATACTCTTTTTTTGTGAGTGGCAGTGAAACAGATCGAGAAACTATCTAAATGAAAGCTAGATTCTTCCGCCACTACTACCTGTTTGTTAAACAGTATTGGCAAACTTGTAGATTCAGCACCGGTTACGCTAGGTTCAATCAAGACTCCTTGCCCGATATCATCACAAAACGCGCTATCCCTCAATTCATTAAAATTAGTATGACCACTGCCTCTTCTATACTCTGAATAGTCAGGAAATGTCTGTCGTATTCAGGCCGTATATCTGGCTCTACAATAAGCTCTGGCGGATACTTGAGACTATACAAATCTGTAATACGAGCCAAATTTCATAAGACCCCAGGGAAACCCTGGGGTCGATGGAAGCCTCACACTTCCAGTTAAAGCTTATGCCTGATATTGTGGTTTTGCAACCCACCTAAATTGGTCATACTCTCAGTTGATTAGTTAATTATTCCGCTTGTGATTTTTGTCACATTTTTTAAAATTATGTCTGCTCGTTAGCCTTGGCTGTACCATCGGGATTAATACAAAATGGTTCGATGTTTTTAGGTATTTTGTATTGGTCAACCACTGCACAAAATGGTAGTGCCCCCTTAGTCGGGTCTACGCCTTCTTTAAAAGGAGCAAAGTAATCCACGGGTTGCAACAACTGCCATCCCTGGGTATTCTTTACAGCCATAATATAATTGCTGAGATTCCACGAACAACCGTAAGCAATTTTGGCATAGCTATTTTTTGATACTTGATACACTCCCCACAAACCAACACCACCAGGCAATTCTGCGCCACGATAAGTTTTACACTCATCTTTTGTGCTCAAAAATTCCCTCAGATCTTTGGGTATTTTTACGGTTTTATCTGCTGCCCAAACCAAATTTGCTGGCGACTGTATACCTGCCAAAAATGTAGTAGCGGTCACCCCTATGATAATCCCCAAAAAACCTGCCAAAGCTGGTTGCGCATATTTAGCAACCCTTTTGCGTTGCTGTTTAGAAATTCTAGACTTCTTTTTCTTCGCCATAACGGTTATGCCTTTACCTAAAAAGCATAGCATAGTGGCTGGATTGTACCAGCCACTATGCTAATCTAAGCAACGCCAAGCTTATACAAATAAATTCCGTTTCTGACTGTCACAAAACTAAAGCCTGTTATAAACCATAAAAACTAGCACCACGCTTCCGAGTATCCTGCGGAAAATAGTACTTCCAGCAAAAACTTCTAGACCTGCCCAAATTAGGAGTGATACGAATGCAACATTACTACTAAAAGTCTGTAACTCACCACGGGAGATCCGCGAAAATACAGAACCTATCAACCATCCGAAAATCCATACGTTTGGAAATTGAAAAAATACAAAGTTGTTATTTTTGTCTTTAAATACTTTGTCTACCAGATTTGTAAAAACCATAATACCTTATTATAACAAAAAAAGACCGTTTTACGGGTCTTCTTTCGTCATAAAAATTCTATTGCTAGAATTATTACTAATCACCTCACAGTGACTAATGAACACTTTATGCCACTGTCAAAAACTTGTCAATATTTAACGTAGTTACAATTACAACAGTTTTGTTGTAACCTGTGGATAAGTTAATCAATTAACTCTTGTGAACTAACTTTTTATTGTACTATTAAAGTACCCGACTCATCTTCGTTTAGATGATTGTGAAAACCGTATCTTCCTGCTTTTGTTGCAGTAAATGTATCGCTTTTATTGGGGCTGAGGGTGGTCATGTTTAATTCTTTTTCATCTGTATGTTCTGGGTGTGGATCCGAACTGAACTTTAATGGTTTAGAAGATTCATTTTTTACGGTAACAGTGGTGCCCACTTTGACACTTAGACTACTCGGCTTAAAACCTTCGTTCGTATATGCAATCGTTATATTAGTAGAATCTTGAGTATTGGTTGCAGGTTGCTCTTCCGTGCTTTGCGTAGCGGGCACATCATTTGCTGTAGCCGATTCAGTATTTTGTGAAGTTGTATTTGATAAGTCGTCTGAGTTACTGGTAAAAAAGAATGCACCAGCCCCCGCTATCACCACCAGTAAACCAATTATAATTATTTTCTTCATAAACCCTCCTGTTAGTATTCTTAGTATACTCTTACGCAGCTGTGTTATTTCTAAAGTACCTGGCACATTCATAATTTGATGTGTACTTTTGTAAATCACAGCTTGGGTGCATAATGATTACTATGGAACCGGAGAAAAAGGAGCCATTTGGTCCACCCCCCGTCGACCCAAACCAGCATCAACCCTTGCATTTGGAGCCCATAGTCCCAGCTAAAAAACGCAAAAGATGGCCGTTTGTAGCGCTGTTTTTTCTACTTCTTGTGGCGCTAGGATTTGGTGCTTATAGTCTGGGTTCCAAAAAACCTGTAGCTGAGGCACCTACGGCAGAAACTACGCAAACAGAGCAAGCCACCACCAGCGAACAAGACACTCCAAATACTACTGAAACAAAAGAATATTCAAATGGCTTCATGGGGGTAAAACTTACTCACTCGACTGCGTGGACAGTCATCGAATCATCGAACGGTGACAGCGTAAAATTAGAGTCACCAAATTTTTCGTACGAAACCAAAAGCAAAGGTACAGTTATCGGTAATTTCCGCATTTACATACGCAAAGGCGCCCGCGCTGTTGATAGTCCATACATTGGCAGAGGTTTTGCTTTCCAGCCCTCAGATATACTGGTTTACACCAAGCCGGCACCCGGTCAGCGTGCGGATACTTACCTTTCTCTATTTGGCTTAGATAAACCGGACAACTTTGGATTTTTCCTAATAGCCGGAAACTACAACCTCGAAAAGGGTGACACGCTAGGGCCAGACTACGGTAAAGAGGCAGAAACTTATATCATAGCTGGTGGATTTTCGTCTAAAGACCTCAAAGATGATTTGGCTACCAATGCCGTAGACACTGAACTAGTAAACACCAGCAACGCATACAAACAAGCTATAGAAATACTAAAATCCCTCCAACTCCGTTAACTATTATGATAGGCCAAAATGGCACTACAGCTATACCAAATTTACAGATTTTCAGAGTTGACCTAAAGGATTATTTTGATTATACAATTTGGATAGACACACTAGAAGCCGTTAGGCGGTAACGAGGCATCCAGCGCGATAGCGAAGATTGGACGGAAATCTAGGATAAAGAATACCTACCGCAAGACGCACGTTAAGTTAGGGAACAAGCGCCTCAGAATGTGGCCGATTGGACATTACAGATTCGATGATCAAAGTTCTAACCAAGTCAATAGTGCTGTATCAAGCATTAGCGCTATGCTAAAATAAATTGTGATGAAACCAAAAACAGATCTTGGCAAAAGACTCCAGCGTTTCAATTTTATTATGGGCTCCGTGCATCTACTGCAAGCATCAGCCATGCTTATAATTTTGAATTACGCATTCAAGCTACCTATTATTACTCGATTTTTTGATGTTGCACCTGATGGCGGATATGCTGTTGCAACCAATACGCTAATTAGAATACCAATAGCCATTGTCGGCCCACTATTCCTGCTGGTGGCGGCGTTCTTTCACTTTTTTATTGCCTCGCCATTGTATGTCCGGCGCTATGAGTCAAATATTAAAAAAGGTATCAATCCGATGCGCTGGCTAGAGTACTCCATTAGTTCATCGCTGATGATTACAGCGCTACTGATGATGGGTGGGCTGATTGAGCTGCCAAGCGTAGTGTTTGTTTTTACTCTTAATTTTTTGATGAATATCTGGGGCCTAGAGATGGAGCGCTACAATCAGCTTACCGATAAAACCTCATGGTTTCCGTTTAATATCGGCATTATCGCCGGTATTGTGCCGTGGATCATCGGCGGTATTTACTTCTGGGTCAGCACTAACAATGTCGCCGATTCTATTCCATGGTACGCCCAGCTAGGTTTTGTTTTAACATTTTTGCTATTTAATACTTTTGCTATCAATATGTGGCTGCAGTACAAAAAGATTGGCAAATGGAAGGACTACGCCTATGGCGAGCGGGCCTACATTTGGTTGAGCCTTATCGCCAAGTCGTCGTTGGCCTGGATACTAGTTCTTGGCACACTTAGCGTCACCAGCTAGCACCTAGCGCCGCAAGGCGCAAAAACACAGTCCAGGCTAGGAGCTAAATATGGCTATATAGACCCCTATGAGTACTCAGGTGGTGTATTGGAAAATCAATATTAGACTTGGATGCGAATTGCTTTGTGGTACGGTATTAGTATGAAGTGGCCCTCTGTTCATAAGAAACAAATTCTTGCTGTAGATGGGCATTTGCTGGTAGCAGATTTTCACTCTTCCCTTATAAATTTAGTCACAAATGAAGTAGCGCAAGCACAGGCCAAACATTCTGAACAAAATATAACCGAAGCTCTGAAATATTCTAGCGGTGCTGTGAATGGCGTATTCATACAACCAACAGACATAACTCCGGCTGCAGCAGAGTATGTTATGAAAAACAGCGTGGATGCGCATCTTAAAAAAGTTCAAGCAGAGCAAATAGATTCCTACACCACCGAACAAGTGACTCAGCTTGAAACCGAAGACATAATCAAGTATAAAGGCCGCAAACTGCGAATTACCAAATTAGATGAGACCAAAGACACTTTTGTGCCACTATTTGCCAACAACCACACTGGCCAGTTCCGCCATGGGACCTTTACGGGCAAGTCCATAACAGGTGCAGTGGAAGATATGTCTTTTGAAAACAACACACTGGTAGTAGTGCCAGGACTAACTTCACGCACCCTAGTACCAGACCGCAAATACTTCTTGGTCCATGTCATAAACATGGACACCCTAGTCCCGGCCGTAAAAATTGAACTTATTTAATAGTTTATATTCTTAGTAAAATTTATTAGTCAGTGTGGTTTTATGGGTAAAAGTGAATCCCTAGCTTGTTTGCCGAATTTTTAGATTTTTGCGATAATGAAACATCCATACATAATACCAAAAAACCTTGCGACTATTTCCATTCGCCTTCAATTTTATGTATACGATCATGATCTAAACCATAGTGGTGTGCTATTTCATGCCAAAGAGTATGTTTGACTTGCTGTTTGACTAGTTCTATCGAAGCACTACCGTGCGTAATTGGTCCTTTGAAGATGGTTATTTTGTCGGGCAAAACTAAATTGTAGCCCGCCCCGCGCTTTATCATAGGTATGCCTTCATAAAGTCCATATAGAGTTTGATTAGGTCTAATCTGCTGCTTTTGCCTTTGTTCTGTGGTGGGATAATCTTCAAACGTGACCACCACATTGTTAAGCCCGCTTATGTACTCTTCTGGCAATTCGTCCATTGCCTCGCCAATCATTTTTTCAAATAGTTCATCAGTAACTTCAATCATATACTTAACAAGTTAAGCATACCTATTAAGCTTATCCAAGTCGAATTGCTATTTGTTTTGTCTCTTCCTCTTGTTTGGGTCTAGTTCCTTTTTACGGAGGCGCAGTGATTTGGGAGTAACCTCTAGTAATTCGTCATTTTCTATAAAGTCTAGGCATTCTTCAAGACTAAAGATAAGTGGCGGGGTGAGCTGTACGACTCCGTCCGAAGAACTACTTCGCATATTAGTGAGATGTTTGGCTTTACAGACGTTCATTTCCATATCTTCTTGGCGTTTGTTTAAACCTACTATTTGTCCCGCATAGACTTTTTCTGCCGGCCCCACAAACACTACGCCACGCTCTTCAGCAGTTTGCAGTGAATACGGAGTGGTTATACCCGCCTCAAACGCAATTAGCACACCACTACGGAGTTGCTGGAGGGCTGCACCAAGTGGTTGATAGCCTATGCTTAAACTGTTCATAATGACCGTACCTTTAGTATTGGTCAGTAAAATATTGCGAAGGCCTAGTAGCACCCGAGTAGGTAGCTCATACACAAGCTTCGTTACGCCTTTGGGGCTTGCAAATTGCTCTTTCAGCGTAGCCCGGCGCGCTCCAAGCTCCATCTGTACTGTACCTACGTGTTCGGCAGGCACTTCTATAATTAGTTCTTCTAGCGGTTCTTCTGTTACGCCCTCATGTTCACGAGTAACTACTTGTGGGCGGCCTACTTCAAATTCATAACCTTCACGGCGCATAGTTTCTATCAGTACGCTCAAGTGAAGTTCGCCCCTGCCAGACACCAAAAAGCCAATGCCTTGATCTGCTACTCTTAGGCCAACGTTTGTCTCTAGTTCTTTTTGAAGCCTATCGCCAATCTGGCGACTGGTGGTAAATTCACCCTCCAAGCCCTTCATAGGACTAGTGTTTGGTCCCAGGTAAATTTTGAGAGTGGGGGCTTCTACCTCCATAACTGGCAACGCCTCGGGAGTGGTCGCATCTGCTACAGTTTCACCAATCTGAGCCTCACTAATCCCCGTCAGCTGAACAATATCACCCGCAACACCACCAGTAACTTCAAACTTGCTAACTCCGTGACTCATGTATACATTGTCTACTTTGGCTTTGGCCATAGTGCCATCTTTTTTACAAAGAGTAACTGGGTCGCCGGGCTTTACTTGTCCGCGAGTGATCCGACCTATGGCGTATTTGCCCTTGAAGCTGTCCCAGCCAAGAGCTGTGACTAGCATCTGAAATGGCTTGTCTAGTTCAATTTTTGGTGCTGGTACGTGTTTAATAATAGCGTCAAAAATAACTTCCAGGTCTGCTTCTGATTCAAAATCTGCTGGTGGTTTTTCCCAGGCTTTTCCGCCCCGCCCTACTGCGTAGTAAACCGGGTAATGCAGCTGATCTTCATGAACAGCAAGTTCTAGAAACAAGTCGGCTAGTTCGTCCTCTACTTCTTTGATACGCGCAGCTGGTTTGTCGATTTTGTTTATGATAACAATTGGCTTGAGTTCGTTAGCGAGCGCCTTGGTGAGCACAAACTTGGTTTGTGGCATAGGGCCTTCCTGGGCATCTACTATCAAAATACAACCGTCGGCCATGTTGAGGGTGCGCTCTACTTCACCAGAAAAGTCTGCATGTCCGGGGGTGTCTATAATATTTACTCTATAATCGTTGTGTTGTACGGCGGTAACTTTGGCTGTGATAGTTATGCCTCGCTCTCGCTCTTGGTCGCCGCTGTCCATAATCAGCTCTTGATTCATTTCTGCTTGATTGTCGCGAAAAGTCTGGGATTGTTTAAGAAGACCATCTACCAAAGTAGTTTTGCCGTGGTCTACATGGGCAATGATGGCTATGTTGCGTATTTTGGTAGGGTCTTGTAGTTTGGTCATAAAATTAAAAAACGCTTGTTTTACCCGCAAGCGTTTCACTTCTGTCATATTATACCATAAGCGTACTATCTCAAGCAACCCCGTGAATTAAATGCGAGTGCTACAATATAAGTACTCAAAAGGAGGGTTTTATGAAATATTTAGCACACCACTCAGTTCAGCACACGGCTGGCGTGAGTACTACGGCATACATAGTATTAGCTTTGGCAATAGTATTACTACTGAGCATGGTGTTTTTTGCACGGAGTAGGAAATGAAAGTTGAATTACTGACAGATAACAAGCAAATAACCGCTCTGGCTAAAGCTGTCATGACTGGACCGGGTTTAAGCGGGAATGCTGAATTTACTGAATACGACGTGGATGGTTGGAAGTATGTACACCTAAAACTCACGCTCAAAGGAGACCCAAAAACTCTGAGTGCAGGCAAACATGCCGTGCATATTCATGAAAAGGGTGACTGTGAATGCGACGGCTTCAAATGCGCCGGTGGTCACTTTGACCCAGGCCCCAGCGGCAACAGCGACCCTGACGCCAATCACGGCTACCATGCTGGTGACTTGCCAAATATAACTATAGATGAAAATGGCGAAGGCGAGCTAGAAACCATTACAACGCGGGTAACGCTATCTGACGGACCTCTTTCAATCTTGCAGCCAGCAGAAGGCACTTCCCTTATGGTACATGGCAATCCAGACCCATATACTGCAGGAGAAACAGGCTCAGGCCACAGTGGCGGCCCTCGCCTAGCCTGCGGAAAAATAGAAAAAGCCTAGGCGGCTATTTTTTCCCAAGGCAAGTCGTCTTTGCCGAAGTGACCATAGGCAGCTGTGACTGAATAGATTGGACGACGCAAATCTAGCGTGTCTATAATTCCCTTGACTGACGTGTCTATAAGTTTGTCCTTGAATGCATGCAGTTCTTCGTCAGACACTGTGCCCGTTCCAAAAGTATCTATGGTTTGCATGAGTGGTTTTGGCTGACCAATTACGTAAGCAAGTCCTACCTCGCACTTAGTTGCCAGACCAGCCGCTACTATGTTTTTCGCAATGTATCTAGCAGCGTATGCGCCAGAACGGTCAACTTTGCTTGGGTCTTTACCGCTAAAGGCTCCACCACCCACACGAGCATAGCCACCATAGCCATCAACTACAATCTTACGTCCAGTTAGTCCTGCATCTGACTCTGGACCTGGTATGTGCCACAAACCAGTACCATTGACAGTAATGTTTTCTTCAGCAGGAACGGCTAATTTATAGCGCTCAAACACGGGTGTTATAATCTGTTCCACTACTCCTTTATGCACATCCTCGGCAGATATTTCTTCACTGTGCGCAACAGCCACAACAACTTTTTCTACAGAGACAGGTTTGTCGTCTTCGTAACGAATGGTCACCTGGGCTTTGCCGTCAGGGCGAATGTAGTCAAGGATTCCATTCTCGCGAACCTCATCTATTCTTCTAGATAATTGGTGGGCTAACATGATCGGCAACGGCATTAGTTCTGGAGTTTCATCGCAGGCATAACCAAACATCATGCCCTGGTCACCAGCTCCATCGGCATCAACTCCTTGGGAAATTTCTGGCGACTGTTGGTGTAAATAATTACTAAATTTTGACTCGGTTGCAGAAAATCCCCACGCGGGATTTGTATAGCCCTGGCGGGTCATTTCAGCTCGAACAATTTTTTCTAGATCTAATTTTGCAGTAGTTTTAATTTCTCCAAACAAACTTATCTGGTCAGCCCCGGCAACTGTTTCTATGCCCCCACGACCATTTGGATCTTGGCGCAAAATTTCATCTAAAATAGCATCGCTTATGGCATCACAGATCTTGTCTGGGTGACCGGCGGCTACGCTCTCTGAAGTAAAAAGTCTTACATTTGACATTAAAAATCCTTTCTTTTTGGGAAAGGATACTCGTGGTTTCAGATGAAACGAAAAATATCTTTCCCAGTTAATGGGACTAGACGTAGCACCTTATCTGACGACAGGTTGCTGGTGGGTCAATGAGCTAGATCTCTCTCCACACTCTTTATATTTCACGTTGTTAAAGTGCTTTTAATTTACCACGGATTTAAGCTCACGCAAAAGTCTTTTGATGATTTTTTGGAACATATCAACTACATACGGAGCTGCCCAATAACTAAACAGTGCGTAGATGACGCCTATGACAATATCTATCACGTAGTGTTCTCCCATGTATGTAGTACCAACCCAAATTAGCAGTGGATACACCCATGCCAGCCAACGCCATTTGGTTTTAAATAACTTGGTCAGGTACAGCGCAAATAACATTGAATAAGCCGCATGTAGTGATGGCACAGCCGCAACAGGATTCGGAGCAATTTTGTTATAAACACTTGGGAAATCATGCACTCCAAAAGCTGCCCACACCTCTGATGAAACTCGAGTTATCGGCTGTATTAGACCCAAGTCATTTGCCATCCACGGCGGGGCGGCTGGAAATGCCAGAAATGTAAGGAAACCTATAAACGAGACTAAAATAAATGCCGTCACAACGTTCCAGTACTGTTTTTCATGCTTTTTCCAAACCAAAACAGCCAGCGCAAAAGGTAATACGAAATGAAGTGTGTATGCTCCATAAAAAACGAAGTCGTACCACATAACTGAACCATGCCACCACAGGTTTTGCAGTACTGCTGTCGGCAAATGGCCAAAGAACATCAGCTCATCTGCCCATGGCATAAACATAAAGTTCACTCGAGTATTTAGCCCAGGCACTAAACCACGGAAAGACTCATATACCAACAGAAGTGCCACGAATGGCACAAATCTTTTCAACAGCTCCCTGGCTTGGCCATAAGCCATAGCTACCAAGGTCAAAAATATCAGAAGTTTGTCTGGTGTTGGAAAGCTAGGTGTACGTATAAATACTGTTACAAATATAATGATACCAATTGCACCAATAACTCTTGAAGGAGTATATTTCACTCCCCTATTGTAGCTTAAGCGTAGTCAATGTATTGCAGGTATGCCGGTCTACGATAGGTTTGTGGCGTGGCTTTTCTGTGTCGGCGCATTAGTTTTGCTTCTAGCGCAACCAACGCTGGAGAATTACTAATAGAAGAGGCCTGATTACCACTCAACATAGTCTGGTTTTGATACAACGCGTTGGTTTGTATTATTGTTTTTTGGTTCTCTATACCTTTCATAACGACTCTCCCTTCTCAACTACCATTGTGCCCTTAAATACAAAATCAAACAGTGTTTCTTCACACGCAGAAGATGTGATTTGTATCACACCCATCCCGCACCTCGACAACGCTAGTGAAAATCCATATAATTACTTCCGTTCTATTGGGGAGTGGCCAAGTGGTAAGGCAGCGGATTCTGGTTCCGCGATCGGGGGTTCGAATCCCTCCTCCCCAGCCAAGCATAAACACTATATATCTCAGTACTTCTGAGGTTTTTTTCTTCTGTCCACTACACCCAAGGGATGATTAGCAAGGATGGTCGTTTTATGCATGAGGCCGGAAAAGACATTATTAGTACACCTGCCGATATTTGCAGCTTCCAATTAAGATGTTATTATATAGTCAATGAATGTATGTTTCATAAGTTCACGGTTTTACCCGCAATTAGTTGGTAGCGGCACCTCGGCTTATGTTATCACCAAAGAGCTACAAGACCGAGGCCATCAGGTCACAGTTTTGACCGACGAATCGTTGCGGGGTGAGGCGAGCCACGCAAAGTTAGCATTTTCCGTTGAATACATAAAATCTCTAGAGGATTTTGCTACAGGCAAAGCCGGCTTCCGCGATACATTGGGTGATCTGTATGGAAAAATCAAAGCAACAAACCCAGACATCGTTCACGTCTGCAACTTCATGCCCATGCTGTTGGTCTCAATGATTCGCTCGGAAATAGATTGTCCAATCGTCTTTACTTTTTTTAACACCCCCGTTATCGGTAGCAGGACCATTGGCTATTTCCCGGATCCTATTCTTGAAAACAACCTCGGCTCATTCATTATAAAATCTGATGCATACGACATGCTCATACTGGGAAGTTCGCATTATATGGATACTGCACGCGCGTTGGGCGCTCGTTCTGAGAAGCTCAGACTTTCATATCTTGCTCCGGATGTAATGTCTTTCGAGGTAGACTCTGAAGTCACTATTGATACATTCTTTTCTAAAAGCACGCCAATACATCCCTACATTTTGCTGCCTTCACGCATTACAGAACAAAAAGGTATCATCGAAGCCATTGAGGCACTATCCATCATTAATAGCAAAGCCGGTAAGGACTACAAGCTACTTCTCACCGGAATGGCATCACCGTATGACGTTGCTTATGCAGACATGGTCTGGAAAAAGGCCGACGAGCTTGAGGTACGGGACTACTTGCTCACTCCGGAGAAGCAAATTGATAGAGATAATTTAGCGGCCTTTTTCAAAGGAGCCGAGTTAGTAGTCGTACCGTCATGGTATGAAGGCCTCGGTCTAGCTGCCATTGAGGCTCAATATTTGGGGGCTCCTCTAGCTGTTTCTGATACGACGGGGTTGAATGAAATTGTCGAAAATGGAAAGAATGGTTTAACCTTTAAGCCACGCGATAGTGTGTCGATGGCAAACACCATGCTCAACATTTTAGAGCGCAAAGTGGACATACCTAAAATGACAGAAGAGGCAAAGAAAACAGTTCAAAAATTCTCTCTCGACAAGCATATATTAGACATTGAAGATACCTATAAAATGTTAGCTGCTGAGCACCAGAAATGAGTGAAAGATTAACGACATTTTTACCTGCTGGAGGGCTTGGTTCACGGCTCCATCCACACACTTTAGAGACACCCAAGCCACTATTGCTGATGGGTGCACCGAATAGGCGTATTATAGACGGCCCTCTGGCTATTTGCACAGAGCCCAGCGACCGCATATGGGTAAGCGTAGATTTCTTGGCTGACCAAATGGCGGAATACCTTGACGGCCGACAAAAAATCACGACTTTAAGAGATAGCGGCACGGTTGGAAGTGGCGGCTCCCTAATCGAACACTACGAACAGTTCTCCGAACTTGAAAGTGACGGTGATTTACTGGTTTTACCCAGCGATCACATATACGAAGGCGATTTCAGTATTGAAAAATACCTAGAAGCACACAGAGAGTCTGAAGCAGACATGACTTTGATGACTGTTCCGCAGAAAGCATATGGCGAATATTTGAAAGTGGATGACGACATAGCCATAAGTATTAAAAAAGTACCTTCAGCACATGACGTCAGCACGACAGGCACTTACATATTTCGGAACTCATATATTTTAGATGTCTTGAGAAAGCTGCGCCGCAGTATCGGAACCTCACTTAACATATACAAAGATATAGTCTGTCCTGCTGTTGACACTGCTACGGTAGGTCACTATTTCGTTCAAGCAAGTGAAGGCTACTGGGAAGACACTGGTACTCCCGAGCGATTTTTGAGAAGCAATATGCGTCTAAGCGGTAAAAGAAATGTTATTGATTGCCGAGCAGAGATTTGCGAAGGTGCTACACTGAGGCGGTGTGTCGTTCTAGGTAACGCCGCGCTCGGGGCAGACTATAACATTGAGGATACCATCGTGACCGCGCTTAACGATGGTAGGGTACACGTTACTTACGCGGCTTAGTAAGTGAGGCCACTACTGTGCGTCAAGTAAGCGTAGCGCCGCCAAAAGCCCCACGTTTGTAATCTCATTGTTTTTAATAAGCTGGCCTACTTTATCTAGCGATACCCACATGCTTGCAATAAACTCTTCATCGTCTTGAGGGTGCTTCTGCTCAATTAGATCTCTACATAAAACAACATGCTGCTTGCGGTCTGATCGTCTATTATTCAGATAAAAATATCCGATTATTTGACAATCTTTACCGATATAGCCGGATTCTTCACTGAGCTCTCTATTGGCGGCCGCAATAATCTCCTCAGAGTCATTGGCAGCCCCGCCGGGCAATTGGTAGAGCACCTCATCAGGTGGATAACTATACTCTTTTTGGAGCAATATTTCGTTCCGGTCATTGATCGCAACAATCGCAACACTGTCTTTGTCGGCGGGTGCTTCGCGAATATAATCAATTTTTTTGCCGTTTGGAAGCTCTACATAATCTTCTACTATCTTCATCCGAGGGTGGTCGAGTAGGACTTTGCGACCAATAAATTTCCACTTTGCTATCATGGTCTATATTGTAATTACCGTGCCCAATTTGTCAAAACACTAACTTGCGATACACCGTCAGTTACCTAGTTCGGTTTAACACAATCCGAGAGCCGCACACCAGTATTTCAGATCTAACCCGTTCACGATCCCCAGCCAGCTTAAAGCGTAATTAAGTTTTGAACACTCTTTACGGTTTTACTTAAAATTGATTGTGGTGCCTTTTCTATAAATACTGTCTTGCGCTTCCGAAAGTCCACACTTTTTATATGAATCGGCAAAATTGCACCTTTTGTTTTAGTTCCAGCAAGAACCACCTCAAAAGGAAGTCCAATGACTTTGCTGGTTATAGGACTGATCACGGCTAGATTAGTGTGTTCAGCCAGTTTTCTATTGGACAACACAATAACTGGACGACGTCCAGACTGTTCGTGCCCAATTCTTGGATCTAGAATCATCCAGACAATATCGCCTCTCTCTGGAATGTAATCTGTATTAGGCATGAGTTATTTCCGCCCCAACATCTTCACCCCAATCATATTCACCACCTATCATTTCTGGTGTTACGCCAGCTAGCATAGTCTCTAAGGTTAGCTCATATTCGTCCTTCAGTGGCGTAAGTACAATTGAGTCTCCATTTAAGGAAATAGCCATCGTTTGTTTAGGCTTTAGGTTTGCAGCGTCAATAACTTTTTTTGGGATACGAATACCTGTGCTATTACCCCATTTTTGTAAATCTTGTGTTATATTCATCGTCGACTCCTTTGTATATATTAGTATATACAAGTGTAGCTTCCTGTCAACTGGAAGCTTGGGTTCGGATCCCTCCGCCCCAGCCAAGCCCAGCAACAGAGGTTAAAGACCGGGTTCCTAGACCCGGTTTTGTCTCCTGCTTTAACTCGATTACATTCAGCCCTTCGCGCTCAGCCAAAGCATAAGCATTATTTATTGACGCGTTTAACCTATACATATACTATGAGCCTGATATATTAAACTTAACCGAGATAATAAATTATGAAAAAGTTAATAAAGAATGATCGGGGTTTTAGTCATATTATAATAGTCGTATTACTCATGATTGTTATTGGCGCAATTGGTACGGTAGCGTGGACAACCGCAAAGAAAAATGCCTCAACACCGCCGGCGACAACTAATAAGGCCGCAACTTCAGACTCGAAAAAGCAGTCTGAAACGGCAACCACGCCCAGTCAAACAGCTTGTACCTCAAAATCGCCAAGCGCAACAACAATTGATAACATTGAAGCTTCTATAACTTCAGGGAATACAGCTGCCCTGGAAGGCTATATGGCTACAAGTGTAAACGTGATTATTGCCGCCTCCGAGGGGCTTGGTGCAAAGACGTCTGCCGAAGCGGTCACAAGCATTACAAGTTTTATTACTCTTGACACAACATCATGGGACTATGACTTTACACTATCAGCTTCAACCCTAAGCTCGTACAATAAGGGCAGCTACAGCCAGTATTTTCCAAGCAATGCTGTAGTTGGAAAAGCTTCTAGCAAGAAAGTTATCTCATTCTCGTTTGATTGTAACGCCAAAATCAGTACAGTATTCTTAGCAGCAAACGAAGCTCTTCTTCTATAATATATCTCTGTTCCCGGGTATGCTTTGCCGATTCTAGACCTATATGCTCAGCCATCAGACACACCATTAGCTACTAGACCGTCTACGTAGGTTTTGTTAGTAGCTTCGTTGCCTGCAGTAGGCGTTGGGACAACTGGAGAAGAAGAGAATGTCTTGACGCCGGTAACTGTTTGAGCACCTGTTAGCTTGACGGCTGAGGTTGGCTTTAGGGTACCGTCAGCTTCGTGCGAGACTAATAGATAATCGTTTAAAATGTCACCCCATGTGCCAGAATCTTGACCGGGGATTGGTAGGCGTGGCATTTTAGCTGTTAGCCTTGTGTGTGTTTTTCATATAGTAACCCCTTACCGCTTGTGACTAAATATACTCGAATACGGTACGACTGTCTAGAGACGTGTGGCTCAGTGGTCTGCACAATTACGGCAAGATTGCATTGAGCGGAACGGCTAGCAAACTTGCCGCATGCTGTCGACCAGCTTGTGTCGGGTGGGTGCCATCTGAATACCATGCAGGATCGTTTGGTTCATCCAAATTTGGGTCTGTTGCCAAATCTACGACATAGTCAAAAGCAAGGTCAATATTTGCCATCACAAGAACGTTGCCGTCGATAAAGTTCTGGTAAGCGTTATTTCTTACGTATCCGCCAGTGCTCATGACACCACCACCACTAGTGGTGTTACAGCCAGTAAATGTGGTGCTGGTCGTGCCCGTGTATGTAATGGTTGCCGTCGTACCGGCGGTGGCGACTTTGAGTGTGCCCGGTGAAATGGCATTGGTTGTACTTGCAACATTCAAAATACCGGCACCAGCAAACGTATTGGTGTTGACGTTGTTAGACAAAACATCAACCGTGGTGCTCACTCCGAAGCCGGTTGATGGCGTGGTGGTTGTCGCAATGACGTAATCAAAACCTGCAAGTTTTGCATTAACTGCCAGGTCCCGCTGATGACCATAACACTGTAATCCAGTCTGGCCGAAAATGTAGTCTGTCGTGCCACCCACCATAATTAAAATTGTGTTTGGTGCCACGTTTGCATATGGGTGCAGTCTACCTGGGGCTAGAGCATCAAGTTGTAGCCAGGCATAACCTGGAATGCCTTGGGTACGATAGGGTGTACCTCTTCCGGCCATTGTGTAGCCCACAATAGTCGTCGGTCCATCAGACGCAATAAGCGACTGGCCGTAAAAAATCACTCGCCAATCAGATACAGCCGCTGAAACATTTGCCATTATGGTCTAGTGGTGACTCGGATAAAGCCGCCCCCTCCGCCCCCTCCGCTACCACTAGCAAATGTGTTATCCGAACCACCACCACCACCAGCGCCACCACCAGGAAAGCCTCCGCCTGCTCCAGCAAATGCTTGGATTGCCGCATTACCTCGCGCGCCACCACCAGCACCAGAAGCGATGAATGGACCGGCTTGAGTACCCTCCACAGCTATGGAAGTAACGAGTACGCCGGCAGCTCCACCTGGGACTGAACCGTCAGTATATGAGTTGGCGTTGCCACCCGCAGCACCATTTGATCCAGAGTTGTTAACTTTTGTGCCACCACCTCCGCCACCCGCTCCGCTTGCGAAGAGGGAGGCTCCGTATATGTCGGAAGCTTTGTTGATAGCAAAGTTTAGAACCAAAACCTCGCCCAGTGCACCTCCAGTTACATTGCGTAAATGGATTCTACATGAACCAGCGGCGACAGCATCTACAGTTACCGTGTATGAATTGGCTGTCGCACCACTACCAATGTCTACAACCGGTACATCGCCAATGGTTATGGTTGAATTTGTGAGAGTAAAGCTGACACTGGTAGTCGCCCCTAGTGAAGCGCTGTTCATAGTAATCGTGCCGTAACGCGTGTTTAGCGTTACACCGGTTGATTTATTAGTGGCTTGAACTATTTCGCCATATGAACTATCAAATAAACCACCACTCGTTAACGCCGGAGCGGCTGCAAGTCCACCACCTTTCCCTCCTGGCATTCCCGGAAACATACCACGAGAACCAATATTTCCGCCCGCACCACCATCGGTACTCGTGCCACCTTGACCAGGACCGCCAGCAGAAGCAACTAGGTATGTTCCAAACTTTGTGTCTGTTCCGGTTGCTCCTGCGCTACCATCCGTATTATCAGAGGCACCGCCAGCACCTGAAGTTCCAGAAACACCAACAACAAGTGCAATCGCTCCTCCTGACAAAGTTAGGTCGCTATACTTAAAAGCCATTTGAGAAAAATTACCTGAAGCACCGCCTCCGCCTCCGCCTCGAATTGTTGTGCTTGCCGCACCACGCCTACCTCCGCCACCTGAGCCACCTGGTCCTACCAACTGAACCGTTACAGTAGAGTTACTCACAATCCAAGCCGGAGGAATCCAGCTTGCCGCCCCGCCAGTACTGAAGTTCTGTACATCAACAAGGTCAAGATCAACAGCAATCTCGCCAGCAACTGATGTATTAACCGTAGTTCCGCTACCATCAACCAAGTCCCTGAAAGTGGAAATTTTATCGCGAACCGCATTTTTGGTTGGTGGCTCTAGTTTGCCGTTCCAGTTGGTATCATCGTAGACTTCATCTGGTATAAGTGGAGAACTGGTAAATGTCTTGACCCCCGCAATTGTTTCATCACCGGTATCATGGACTACCGCACTATCGTCTACCTTCCCCGCCAACGCATCAAACACCGCATTCTGTGAAGGAGCTATGGTGGTTGTGCCGTCGTTTATGGCATCAGCTACCTTGGCGTCTATGGCAGTCTGTTGTGCAGTGGAGA
>CAZQZT010000002.1:0-184290 GCA_964597925.1 uncultured Candidatus Saccharibacteria bacterium | reverse complement strand
CTCATGTTGGTACACATAGCCAGTTATATCGTTAGTGAAGACAAAATAGTTCCAGCATAAATAACTATGGAGCATTCACGTTATATACCAAACTGGGCTCCACGGTGATCACAACCACCCATATGGGCATCAAAGATTTCCCTACCAAAGATGAGTTAATTGCTCTGTTAATGTCAATGAAAGAAGTTCAGCCTAAAACTATCTCTAACCCACTCAAGTGAATATAAGTTCTAACTTCGCTGGTAACCGTTCACAAGTTCGGAAATCCAACTATGTCCCGCCATATTGACTTTGTTGGTACGTGTAAGTACAATTAAGTCATGACACAAGGAATAGTTACCAAAACCGGCAATTCATACGCGCTTCGTGTGCCCAAGCGTTATATTGATGATAATAACCTCAAGCTGGGCGACAAAGTCAATATAGAAGAACCTCTAGATAAGCAGCAGAAGGCTCTAGCTGCTCTCGTTGGTCATGGTAAAAAGCATGGAGCTATCAAGAGTATACCCAATCCCGTAGACTGGCAGCGCAAACAGCGAACATGGACCGATCCATGGAAAGAATTAAAGACTTGATCCTGCTAGACAGTAATATAATAATTTATCTTCGTGATCCTGTGTTAGGCGAGAAAATTGTTGCACAACTACAAGACTCAAGACTACACACCTGTAATATTGTTATTTCAGAAGTTCTTGGCTATAAGTATATAGACAACAAGGATGCAGGGTATTTTGAAGATTTATTCGTATCAATGAAGAATCATTCATTTGATGATGCAATTACAACTAAAGTTATTGAGATAAGACGAATGGTGAATGTTGAATTACCTGACACAATAATTGCCGCCACAGCATTGGTCAACGACCTTACCTTATGGACGCATAATATTGAGGATTTTGAAAAGATACCAAATCTTCGATTATTTGATCCGGTCGTATCCTAGAGTAGGAGTTCCAGACATCTGCCGTTAAGGCCCGCCAAACCGTACGAAGAGCTGTGACAAGCTCGTTAGCAACTCCGTTATCGGGGGTGTTTTTTCTTTTTGGTCATGCTTTATTGTTTGCATTTTTTCAACAGTAATCATAATAAACTACATAGGTTAAGGTGCGGGTCTAGTTGTAGATTACGGTGTAAATGGGCTAAAACTAGATAGCAGTATTGTTCTGAACTGTTTAATGATGCCGCACCATTCGACGCGTCGTGCTTCCGCATGGCAGGCCAGAATTAGAATAACGCTGAGTGAAGTTGAAGGGACCCACTAGAACCTGCAACCTAAAACCTGTAAACTAAACAGAAATGCATATGCCGAAACGTTATATTCATGACCGAGTTGTTTTATTGCTTCTGACAGCAAGTACTTTTTTTACAGTTTTGACTACGGTCCTCATATTGCTTAAACTCGATGCTAGTCGGGCTGATGGCTACATAGTACAGTTTCGCCCAAGCTTAGGCCTGAGTGCCTACTATAAAGGCGATAGTACGGGGATATTAGCTTTTGCTGTGTTTGCTTTGTTGGTGCTGGTTTTTCATACTGTTTTTAGTTTTCGTATGTACGGAGTGAGGCGAAATTTTGCAATTGTGGTTTTAGGCATGGGTCTGCTTTTGATTGTAATGGCCTTGATAATCAGTAACGCACTCCTACTCTTACGTTAATGAAAAACATTGAGATACCGTACGTAGGAGACCGCGGTAAACGCTATAGATTTTTTGAGATTCTGCCGGGGATGATTAGTTGGAGTATTTTGGCTTTGCCGTTTGTGCTTAGTCAGTTGAATCCGTGGTTGTGTGTCTTCTTTATCTTGGCATATTTGTTACTCTGGTTTGCCAAAGCTGTAGGGTTGAATATACGTGCAGTGCAAGGGTTTGCCATGCTAAAACAACACCAAAGATTGCCATGGCCTCTAATGCTTAAGGAGCTTGGGGGCGGAAATACGGATAAGTCAGAGGGCTTAGTTCCAAATTGGCATGCCAAAAACGTGGCGCGGATTGTGGAGACCCCAACACCGATAAAGCCCGACGACATTTTGCATGCGGTAATGATTGCTACATATAACGAAAGCCGAGAAATACTGGAGCCAACCATAAAGTCGGTGCTGGATAGTGACTACAATATGGAACAAGTGATTTTGATTTTTGCGTATGAAGAACGCGGTGGTCCTGGCATGCAAGCGCTAGTGGAAGAGCTGCTTGAAAAGTATAAAAAGCACTTCAAGCACGCCTTTGCCGTAAAACACCCCAAAGATATGGAGGGTGAGGTTATAGGCAAGGGTGGTAACGTGACATACGCCGGTAGAGAGCTAGAGAAGTACGTTGCATCTAAAAACATAGACCCGCTGAGCGTTATAGTTACTACGCTAGATGCGGACAATCGACCGCACAAATACTATTTGTCATCATTGAGCTATCTATATGCGGCTACTACGGACCCAAGGTACGTTTCTTATCAGCCAATTCCTATTTATTCTAACAATATATGGGACGCTCCAGCGCCCATGCGCGTGATTGCCACTGGAAATTCTTTCTGGAATATCGTGTTGTCCATGAGGCACCATATGATACGCAATTTTTCTGCACATGCCCAAAGCCTGCAAACGCTGATAGATACTGACTACTGGAGCGTGCGGACAATTGTAGAAGATGGGCATCAGTTTTGGCGTACATATTTTCGCTACGAAGGCAGACATGAAGTTTATCCGTTGTATGTTCCGATTTATCAGGATGCAGTGCTATCAAATACCTACCTGAAAACACTCAAAGCCCAGTTTATACAGCTACGACGCTGGGCTTGGGGGGCGTCTGATGTGGCTTATGTGGCAGAAAAAGGTTTTTTTACACCAAATAAAGTTCCAAAAATAGATATGATTTTCAAATTCGGTAGGTTGCTGGAAGGTCATATAACATGGGCTGTAGCTCCGCTTATTTTGGCGTTTTCTGCCTTCATACCGGCGCTGTTTAATCCACAAGATTTTGCAGCGAATCAGCTGCCACTAATTGCCAGCCGAATACAGCAGATTGCCCTTACGGGCATAGTTATTACTCTGTTTCTGAGTGTTAAAATGTTGCCGCCTAAACCAGAACGCTATAAACGTCACAGAAATATTTTCATGATTTTGCAGTGGGTGCTTTTGCCGATAACCACAATTGCATACAACTCATTTGCGGCGCTCTATTCACAGACTCGCCTGATGTTTGGGAGATACATTGATAAGTTTGATGTGACCGATAAGGCAGTAATAACAGACGACAAATCTAAAATCATCTGATACGCGTCTATAAATTAAAACAGTGGATGGAAAGCCTCGTAGTGAGTGGCTGAAGCTTTGTCGAAATGCTTTAGTGTTTTCAGGGTCGTTGCGACTATGGATAAGACTGGTAGAGTACCCGATGCAATGTGAGGGTAAAGTCGGCTTAAAATTGTGTCTGTGAGGCCACTAGCGTCCGTTAGGGCTGTTTTTCTATGTTTTAGGCTACTGTGAACGCTTAAAAAAAGTTTATCTCTAGAAAAGGGCTGCAGGGCTTTACCGCGCACGACGACCAGGCATTTAGATAAGTCCGGAGCTTCTGAAGTAGTAAACACAGCCGTGCAGTCAGTGCATTGCCGACGTCGCCAAATATGATTACTACGTTTCTGGGGTCGGGAGTTTATAACGCTCGTTTCAGCCCCACAATATATACAAACCATGACTACATAGTGTCATACCACTATTAGAATTACTAGTGTATAAGTTGGGATAACTATTTGGTACAAAAAACCCCAGGATTACTCCTGAGGTTTATCGCTCAATCTGATGACTACTTAGTAGCCAGAGCAGGGCGAGCGCGCCGTATACGACTGTTTGTGCTCTTAGGTGGCATAAGTTCTTCATAAAAGAGCTTAAAACCCTCTAAAGGAGCTTTGCTAACGGTACTCAAAAAAGAGCGCCTCCCGATTAACCGAATCACTATATCGCATAAGCGTAATCATGTCAATATTATGTTACGGCATAAGCATTATGCAAATGATACAATTACAGATATGAGTGACTATTTTTCTGCCAAAAGTACTTCTCACAACGCCCGCGCCGGTGTGCTCAAAACACGGGCTGGAAACGTGCTTACACCTACCTTTATGCCAGATGGTACCAGGGGTGCTGTAAAGTCTTTGACCCCAGAGCAGGTAGCAAGTACAGGTGTACAGGTGGTGCTGGCAAACACCTATCATTTGCATCTACAGCCCGGAGAAGAGGTGATTGCCAATCTGGGTGGACTCCACGCTTTTACAAAGCAGAGATTGCCGCTACTAACAGATAGTGGTGGGTTTCAGGTGTTTTCTCTGGCGCATGTAAACAAAATTACAGAGGAGGGCGTAACGTTTAAAGATCCTCGTACGGGTGATGTAGTGTTTCTGTCACCCGAAATATCCATCCAAATACAGGTGAAGCTGGGCGCAGATATGGTGGTGGCGTTTGATGATGTGGTGTCGCTAGATGCAAAAGGCCGTGAGCGTACAAAAGAAGCATTTGAGCGAACGCATCGCTGGCTGGAACGGTCGCTAGCTGAATTTCAGCGTTTGACGAATGATTTTAAGCCTCAGGATCGTCCACTGCTATTTGGGGTGGTGCAGGGCGGTCTGGACAAAAAACTGCGCCAGAAGAGTCTAGAGACTGTACAAAGTTTATCCGTTGACGGCATAGCCATGGGTGGGCTGTCTGTGGGTGAAAGCAGAACAGAAATGCACAATATGTTGGAATTTTTGGCTCCTCACTACGACGAATCTCGTCCTAGATTTCTGCTGGGCGTGGGCGATCCAGTAGATTTACGTTTTGCGATAGAGCATGGCATAGACATGCTGGACTGCGTGCTACCTACCAGAAATGCCCGTCACGGAACGGCTTGGATAAATGGTGATAAAAAGATTCACCTCACGAACGAAAAGTACGCCACAGACACCAAGCCGATTGACCCGAAGTGCGATTGCAGTACATGTACATCTGGTTACAGTCGAGGTTTCTTGCGCCACCAGTTCAAAGTCGGGGAGCCACTGGCCGGAACACTGACATCAATACACAACATTCGTTACCTACAGCGTATTTGCGAAAATTATAGGCTAGTGACAGACTAGATTTCAGTGGAGGAATCATAGTTTTATTCTTATGGTGGGCGCGGAGGAGCTCGAATCCCCGACCTCATTCACGTCAAGAATGCGCTCTAGCCAACTGAGCTACGCGCCCACATCCATTGCTGCGACTTTCTCGCAGAACAGATTATAAAGATATATCAGTTTTATTTGAATAGCAATGTTGCCGCAAGCTATGACACAGACACCTTTATAATGGTCTTGCGTTGGCTTGCCCTCGCTACGCTTGTCAAAGGCCACATACTTGAATCTGTCGATAGGTACTCCAAGTTTATTTGACCAATATTCTTTTAGTTCATCTGCGTCTTGATCCATGCGTAAATGAAGATCACACCTTACCATGCTAGGTGCAATGCCATAGTTACGCTTCAGTACTATCAGCATGAACCGTAAAATTACTGGATCCGAACTGGCCAGCGAAGTTACGTTACTTTTTGCTCCTTCGCCGAATTAAAGCATGGCAAACGCAAGGTCTAACACCTCATCAGTGATTGAAATTTTATCCAATATTTCTGTTGCTGCTTGCTTTGCTTCAAGCAAACGGATAGCCTTCTGGGCGAGATGAGATGCAACTGCGTTTATAGGGGCTTTTTTCCAGCGCCCCTGTATTTTTCATTAAACTAAGTCGCTGCTCTTCCGTAATTTCAACGTTTTTAAACCAGCCAGAAAGCGTGGAACGAGGGATGCCAAGTTTTTTTCAATTACTGTCATAGATGTACCATTTCTGCAAAGAGCGATTGCGCTATGTTTTAATAGACCTCAAAGTATAATTAAATCGTACTTGTGAAGTAGGGAGCGGCTTAAGTACTCAATCCACAGGAAGAGTGTAAGAATAACAATAATAAAGTACTGGTACTATAGCGCTAGTATGATATGCTAATTGGTACGGTCACGAAACACAAAAACGTTAGGACCGTGTGATGGAGTTTTGGGAGCGGTTTTGTGACGCTCCGGCAAGCCCTGAGCTTGTCAAAGGGATGGGCAGGGTTGAACGTATTTGCGAGATCGTTCAACCCTTTTTCTATTTTGAAATATTGGCCACAGAGACGTATTACGGCAAAAGCCCGCAATTTGTCCCTGTTCTTGGCACAGAATCACTTTTTGTTTTGCGGTACTCTCTACGCTGTACTAAAAGTACGGCTCTGTCCGTTCCTCAAACAAAAAGCGCTTCTGCACTCAACCCTATGTTTCAAATAACAGATGGAGTCTTATGATATGATGGGTGCAATGGGGAAAGCAGACGAAACCACCAATTTGCATGCTATGAGACATAGCTTGGCGCACATAATGGCTACTGCAATAACTAAGCTGTGGCCAGAAGTGAAGCTGGGCGTAGGGCCAGTGGTAGAGCATGGATTCTACTACGATGTGGATTTGGGCGAGCAGTCTCTGTCTGAAGACGATTTCAAGCGCATAACAGAGGAAATGCGCAAAGTTATAAATGCCAAACAGCCGTTTGAGCAATCTTATATGGCCATAGATGAGGCAATAAAGTGGGCAAAAGAAAACAAACAAACATACAAAGAAGAGCTGCTAAACGATTTGAAGCGGTCAGGTACTACCATAGCTAAGGATATGGACGCAGATGAGCTGGGCACGATAACAGAGGGTAATAGTGCGGTAGAGACAGTGTCTTTCTACAAAAATGGCGAGTTTACAGACTTGTGCCGTGGTCCTCACGTGGAATCTACGGGCAAAGTGGGAGCTTTTAAGCTGATGCGAGTGAGCGGGGCATATTGGCGAGGTAACGAAAAGAACGCCCAGATGCAGAGAGTGTATGGAGTGGCGTTTGAGACCAAAGAAGAGTTAAGCAATCACCTGCACATGCTCGAAGAGGCTAAAAAGCGCGATCATCGCAAACTAGGGCAAGAACTGGATCTATTTGTGTTTTCTGACTTGGTGGGGTCGGGATTACCTTTGTTTACTCCCCGTGGAACTATTCTACGAGATGAGATTGGTGCTTTTTCACAAGAGCTACAGGCTGCTGCCGGCTATCAGAAAGTATCCATACCTCACATAGCCAAGATAGACCTATACAAGAAGTCTGGTCACTATGACAAATACCCTGAACGCTTCACTGCAACTAGTTATGAATCTGATGATGAATTTATGATGAAACCCATGAACTGCCCGCACCATACCCAAATATACTCATCCAGACCGCGCAGTTATCGTTATTTGCCGGTGCGCTATATGGAAAACACTATCGTATACAGAGATGAAAAAGCCGGCGAGTTGCATGGTCTTTCCAGAGTAAGAGCGGCAACTCAAGATGATGCACACGTATTTTGTCGCCCCGACCAGATAGAAGAAGAGTTTACGGCCATAATGAACATGATAAAAGACATCTATGGGGTATTTGGACTTGAGTGGCGTGCTAGTTTGAGCTTTAGGGACGATTCAGATAAGTATCTGGGCGATCCCAAACTATGGGAACAGGCTCAGGCTACTTTAGAGAGTGTGGCTAAGAAATTGGAGCTGGACTACTTAATTGCTGAAGGAGAAGCAGCTTTTTATGGTCCAAAGATAGATATATTAGCCAAAGATGCTTTGGGGCGCGAGTGGCAATTGGCCACCGAACAGCTAGATTTTGTGCAACCTGAGCGGTTCGAGCTGGAATATACAGCAGAAGATGGCACTAAACAGCGTCCGGTAATGATACACAAGGCGTTGCTAGGGTCTTTTGAGCGGTTTTTGAGCGTATATATAGAACATACAGCGGGAAAATTTCCGGTGTGGCTGGCGCCCGAGCAGATTCGGCTTATAACAGTTAATCAAGAAGAGGCTACTGTAAAGTTTGCCAACGGTTTGCAAGAACAAGCAAAAGAACTGGGTTTACGAACGGAAGTGGATAACAGTAACGAATCTGTAGGCAAAAAGATTCGTGATGCAGAGATGATGAAAGTGCCGTATACAGTGGTAATTGGCGAAAAAGAGATAGCCAGTAGTGAGTTGACACCAAGAATACGCAAAGACATGGAAGTGCAGGAAGGTGCTGATGCTATAAGTGCTGAGCAATTTCTGAAAACGGTTGCTCACGAGGCTAAGGGGCGGGTCAGTAAAACGTCCTTGCAGGGCAGTAGCCATAATATCTAGACCATGAGCTTGAAGACTATTGCCGTAGATGTGGATGATGTGCTGTCGGTTAGCGTACCGGCTTTTTTAGCCTATAGCAATGAAAAATGGGGTACGCATCTAACTATTGATGATTTTGTTGAAGATTGGGCTACTATGTGGAGCATTGATCATGCAGTGGTACTGGAAAGATCGGCAGAGATGGATAGGGTGAAGCTTTTCAGAAACCACCAGCATTTTGAAGACGCATTCCCGATACTAGAGAAACTGGCTAAAAAATACAAACTGGTGGTGGCAACTGCACGGCGAAAAAATTTGGCAGACGATACTTTGGAATGGATTGAGCAGTATTTCCCAGGGATATTTACAGAGGTACACCACGCTGGTATATGGGACGACATTGAAAAACGTCCTACTGCCCACCTGAAGACAAAGGCAGATTTGGTGAAGCAAATTGGCGCAGACTATCTGATAGATGACCAGCCAAAGCACTGCATTGCAGCGGCCGAAGCGGGGATACAAACTGTGCTGTTTGGTGATTATCCTTGGAATCTAAGTACTCAAGCAGGAAAAGGAATAGTTCGGGCTCGTGGCTGGGCGGAAGTAGAAGTGTACTTTGATGCACAATGAGATTGGTGGCGGGCCTAAGGCACGATTACATGAGCTGGTTCGTCAGATACCAAAAGGCAGAGTTATGACCTATGGTCAGATTGCGGCGCTCTGCGGCAGTCCAAGGGCGGCGCGGATTGTAGGTGGAGTGGCACATTTTGGCGACCCAGATTTGCCTTGGCAAAGAGCGGTAAACAAAAGTGGTGGCTTAGCTGTAGGTTATCCTGGTGGAAGGGCTGGCCACGCGGAATATCTGCGACAAGAGGGAGTAAGGGCGAGTGAGGACCATAGGGTGAATGTTGCGGAGCTTTTATGGCAACCATCTTAGAAACTCCAAACTCCCCAGCAAAGCTGGTTGTGGTCGTGGGGGAGACTGGTAGTGGTAAGAGTGCGCTGGCTATGGAGTTGGCTGAGCGATTTGACGGTGAGCTTATATGTGCCGATTCTAGGACAGTGTATAAAGGGATGGATATAGGCACCGCCAAACCAAGTGTTCAGGAGCAAGCCAGAGTGAAACACCATTTACTCGATATTGTAGAACCAGATCAACCATTTACTGCTGTAGAGTTCAAGCGTTTGGCCAATGAAGCCATTGATGATATTTCACGGCGGAATAAAATACCAATCATGGTGGGAGGTACCGGTTTATACATAAGCGGAGTGTTGTTTGATTTTAGTTTTGAAAAAGATTTACCAGACAAAAAACTGCTACGTTCCAACACTCTCATACTGGGATTGCGGGTGCCAAAAGATGAGCTAAAGCGGCGCATACAAAAACGCACAGAACAAATGCTCAAAAATGGTTTGGAAGATGAAGTAAGAGCACTTTCTAAGAAGTTTGGCTGGCATGCTTCGGCTATGACGGGGATTGGATATAGAGAATTCCAGGCCTATTTTGCGGGACTACAAACACTGGATAAGACAGCTGAAAAAATCAACACAAACACTATGTTATACGCCAAGCGCCAACGCACATGGCTTAGGCCCAATCATAGTATTCAGTGGCTGGATGACCCTGAGAATAGTGTTGAGTTGGTTACAACATTCCTGAACAAAAAATAATGGTTTATGTCTATGTGTCTGTTACAATACGGACATGATTGAACAACTTTTTGGGAGCAAAACAAGGGTCAAATTGCTACAGCTTTTTTACAGTAATCCAAACCGTTCTTTCTATGTGCGGGAGATTACTAGAAAAATTGATGAGCAGATTAATTCAGTGCGTCGTGAACTGGCAAACATGCTGAGCATAGGTATCATTTCTTCTGATACAAATAACAACCGTTTGTATTATGAAGTTGATCAGTCGTACGAATACTACGTACCATTGGCAGCTATATTTGGTAGTGGCTCTATGCCTACTACAGAAACAGCTCCTTCTGCGGATGGTGAGACACAAACGCTAAAAGCACTTGGAAATATAGACCTGGCATTACTAACTGGTCAGTTAACTCGTGACGAACGCAGTGGAATAGACGTATTACTGATGGGTGATTTAAACCAAACCCAAGTTGCAAAGTATATATCTGAACTGGAAGTAAAAGAGGGTAAAGAGCTGCATTATGCGGTGATGTCTGAAGACGAATTTAGATATCGTCAAGAAGTAAATGATAGGTTTTTGACATTGGTATTACAGTCCAAAATGCAGGTTTTAATGGACAAAAACCACCTTATTACACCAAAGCCCACTAAAAAATCCGCTCGACAAGATCAGGATAAAGAAACAGAGAAGGCCGAGAAAACAGAAAAGGCCGAGAAAACAGATAAGAATGACGAGGAGTAAGTAGTATGGAGATTCAGTTTTACGGGGCTAATTGTGTGCGCATAACCTCTAAGAAAGCAAGCATAGTTGTAGATGATTTGACGGGCATGGTCGCAAAACCTGGTGATGTAGCGCTTTTTACGGGCATGCACGATGCTCCAAAGGTAGACGTGAAAATAGCCTTTGATCAGCCCGGGGAGTACGAAGTGTCAGATATTTCAATCCATGGAGTTGGTGCTCGAGCGCATACGGCAGAAGACGCTAACGACAGGTCTAGTACCATGTACAAAGTAATAGCCGAAGATGTGCGCGTTGTAATACTTGGGCATGTGTATCCGGATTTGAACGAACAGCAACTGGAGGCTTTAGGTGCAACTGATGTGTTGCTGGTGCCAGTTGGTGGAGGCGGTTATACCCTGGACGCAGTGGGTGCTTTGAATTTGATAAAAGAAATCAAACCCATGTATATAATCCCAACACACTACGCCGATAAATCAGTTAACTACGAAGTTCCACAAGCCAGCTTGCAAGATGTTTTGAAAGAACTAGCAATGGAGCCAAAAGAAACAGTCCCGCGCATAAAGCTAAAAGCTAGTGAACTACTGGGTGAACCAAATCAGCTCATCATACTCGAACGTCAATAGTTACAAAAAACCGCCACTTGGGCGGGCCTAGTACAGCTAGAGGCGAATGATATTATTTCGCTGATTCTGTAGTTGCATAAGGCGTAAGTATGCCTTTTTTCTTGAGGGTGCGGATGGCTTGGGTGCTGAGTTTCATGGTGACTTTTTTGCCGTCAATCGTGAAGGTTTTAGTCTGAAGATTTGGTTTCCAGACTTTTTTGGTATGGCGCTGAGAAAAACTGACATTACTGCCGTATTGTTTGCCTTTGCCGGTTAAATCACATACTTGCATGAGAAGCGTATTGTATCTGTTTTGTCTCTGTAAGTCAACAGGTTTACTGGTATACTATAAGCATGATTGGTGATTTGAGTGGTTTGACGCTTGCTATAGTTTTTGGGTCGTTAGTTATATCTATAACTTTGCACGAAGCCATGCACGCTTTTACTGCGCACTGGCTGGGTGATGATACTGCACACAACGAAGGGCGCATAACTTTAAATCCTATTAAACATGTGGACCCTTTTGCCACAATTCTTCTACCTTTAATTACATTAGTTTTATTTGGCGTACCGCTACTGGCTGCAAAACCTGTGCCGTTTAACCCTACAAGAGTGCGTTGGGGTGAAAGCGGTGCTGCACTGGTAGGTGTAGCTGGACCGCTGACAAATCTTGCACTTGCGTTAGCTGGAGCAGGAATTATAAATCTGTTTGGTGGATTTGACTCTGGAGCTTTGCAGGCTTTGGTGATATTTGTACAGATAAACATCGGCTTGTTTGTGTTTAACATGATTCCAATTCCACCACTTGATGGCTCTCGTTTGTTCTATGCATTTGCGCCGGAATCAGTTCAGAATGTTATGGCACAGTTAGAGCAGTTTGGGATTATGATAGTGTTTTTCCTGGTAATTGCTGTACCGGGTTTTACAGATTTACTGATAAATCTGAATCAATCTATCTTGCGAGCACTGTTCTAGCGTATAATGGTGCTTAGGTTGAGCAGTCCCGTACATGCGGGACATGGCCAACAATAATGATAATCTGAATACTTATCATTAGGGATTCCAATATTCGTGTAACGCCTAGGTGTTATCGTGCGGAGACCCACCTGGGGATTATTGACCAGGTTGTCATAGTTGGCTGCTCGCCTAACAAAAAAGACCGAAGCTTCGGTCTTTTTTTATGGTCGAGTAGGAGCGATTAACCTCGAACAGCTAGACTCACTACTGTTATCGCTCAAATCTTATTGGGGCTACGCAAGCCAAAAGAGCAATTTGGTCGAGATAAAAGCTTCACCAGCCAAAGCCACTGAAGTCAGAAAAGTGCTTGCATACGAGCTTTAACAGGGTTAATTTACAGTAATCTTAATGAATAAGATAATAGGACTCGAACAGTACAGGTTATTTCTTTTTCAATGCTCCTACAATTAGGGGTAGGGCAAACATGGTCAGGACAAGGTTAGCCCCTATCCAGTACAGGTGACCAGGAACAGTATTGTAGTGGTTGGCTATGATTGCAGGGATATTATGAAGTGTTCCGCCGAATTGCCATACTGCCAGAAGTATTAAAAATGCTCCAAGTTTGTAGCTGGTTTCAAATACATCACGTCGTTCTTTTAACTGACGCTCATCAAGCATTACCGTCTCCTTACGGCTCACCCAATAAATATCCTTTTGTAAGGCACTTAGAATAATCGTTAAAACAATGCCAGCAAACCCAACACCAGTGGCAATGTTTTCGTATACGAACCTATCTACAAAATTATCAGATAGGGGGCTATACCATAGGCTTCTGATAGCCGCATAGGTACTTATCAAGATTGCAGCTATGATTAGGAGTGCTAATGTCTTTGCGACAGGACTATGGGCGTAATTCTCGTTTTTAGGATTTCGGGTATAAAGTCCAAAGATAAGAATAATTGCAGACGCAAATGTAAGCAGTACAGCTATAAAAAGGGTTAAATTTAAGAAAGCAAGTATAGTATCATTTCCTACTCCTAAGCTTGGGCTTACTACCGTAAGTAATGATATTCCCCAAAATACTAAACAAGTGGTTACTACCCATGACGGGTTTATTTTTAGACGTTTCATATCTTCTCCTTATTATTTGCAAAAAGTGGCCTGAAAGGCCTGTCCGAAAAAACAGTCGTAAGCTCAACACCAAACACTTCGACAATTTTGAACGCAAGTTCAAGGCTTGGCGAATAATCACCTCGCTCAATGAAACCGATAGTTTGATAATTAACGTCTACTTTATCGGCCAACTCTTGGCGAGATAGACTTTGTTCGGTACGCAGTAACGCAATTCGATTATGTATCATAACGGAATGTATTGTTGCACACCAGCAACATAATGTCAATACTATAAAACAATGTACTGTTATATTAAACCTCAGAAAGACATTATGTTTGTCGCACAATGTTGATTGTACGCTAACGCCAAACAGGTGTAGTGACTAATTTTTAGCGGCATATACGCCTGTCAAGTAATGGTGTTGTTGCCCATAACTAAGGTCTTTTTCTATTGCCTTTTCTTGTAGGGGCTAATTTTAAAATAAATTCATCTACTGTTACCATAAAAGTAATGAGTATTAATGAAGAAAAAGAAGCAAATGCCAGGATTTTTGGGATTTTTAGCATAGTTTTTTCAATTATACCTATTCTTGGTTTAATACTGGGAGTTATTGCCACGCAGAAGGGACGGAATGGAATTTCTAAGTTTGCTATAAGAGCAGGCTATATAGGTATAGCTGTATCCTCGGCAGTATTTATTGCCGTGTTCACCATATTAATTATGAATCAAAAAGATAACCAAATGATAGAAACTAGAACAGGTAAGCAAGAATCAACAGAGGATTGCATAAACCGCATTAAAGAGGAAAACATATACTATTTGAATAGAGGAATGGGAGAAATGACAAAAAATGTAGCTTTTGAATGTCCAGATTAGATATTATTAATATTCTTTCATGCTATATAATTTTGATTACGAATCGTTGGCCATAATAGATTTCTTAATAGTAGTAATGTTAAAAACTAAAGTTCCCATAGGTTAACATTAATTCACCGGACAACCGTCATATTTCCAGCTGCCGTAATTATCTTTTTCGCCCACCCCTTTTAAAATACTTAATATACAATATTCGCTTTTCTATAATCTATTTAGGGGAAAACTGATGTGATTCAGCAGGTCTACTTAATATTTTTTCCTTGAAATATAATGAGTCTAGATCGTGCTGTAGTGACTCCTACCAATAGTGCTTTCTCTCGATCAACTTTTGTAAATACGTCTGTAAGTATTACTACCTTACTATCTAAGCCCTTGAGAGCATATACGTTACCAATAACTATTGTGTCTACGTTTAATTTAGACCAATCGTGCTCCTTACCAAGAACAAACTTTAGATTACCAACATTGATTTTAGGCATATATCTTTCTGACATAATGCTTCTGTCATTTCCGGACATACTAACGATCATAATTTCATCTTGACGAGTACCCGTTCCCAAAAGCTCTCTAATTTTGCTAAGAACGTCATCTCTTTCTTTTAACTCACTCAGAAAACTAGTTTCACTGCAATCTAAAAACTTCGAACTTGGTCGAGTAGGAGCGATTGAGCTTGAACAACTCGAGCCACTCCTGTCGTCACTCAAAACCTACTGGGATTATAGCAACAGCCAGGCATTATTTAATAGTAGCGAGATGCCGCCGCAGCCAGTGCCTGAACTGGCATTATATGAACTCTAACAGATGAGATTACACAAATCTGATAGATTAACGTGGGGAGACTTGAACAGTCTTAGTCAGTATGTTGACAAATAAGCAAAAGCATGATACATTGTAAGGAGTTAATAAACACACACATATGCCACACGAAGTACCCTCAGCCGAAGTCCAAGCAGCCCCTACACTCGAGGGATGTTTTGATTTTTGGCAGCAGCGCCTTGACCGCTTAGAAGCTGATATGGGCTCACTGGCGGGCACTAATCAGTGGCCTGAGTGGTATACAAGTGAGGACACTAGTCCCCTTAGAAGTATAGTTCCTAAACTTCGCGAAGAAGGAGCTGATCTGAGTGGTGTATCGCGCTATTATGACCTTTTTAGTAAAGAGAGTGAGTTACGAGCAACGCTTACAGGAAATGAGCCGTACACTCGACCGCTTCAACAAGTGATTACTAACCTCGGTGAAGACTTAGCAGCCCGTGGCTTTGTAGCCGAAGCCTCTGACGGTTCATTGCACACGGCTATGCTGGCTGATTTAGAAAAAGAGAGTGATGCAAAGTCCGGTGTTTTAACACCTGAATTGACTGTTCTCAAGCAAGTCTACGGCACTGGTTCGCTAACCGAACTACTCGGTATCGGTGGCGATGAGTATAGCGATAAGCTCCGTGGTGCGCTGTTACAGCCAAGTCCTGTAAAATGGATGCGCCACAACGAAGAAGTGCGTGATCCAGAGTTTAAGTGGCATGATACCCAAGAAGCCATACGCACCTGGATGAGCAAGGCGGTTGAAGCAGCAACTGGTATGCCTGCTGCCGAAGCATCCGACTACGTATTCAGCGCCTCACGCAACGGCGACTCTGACAATGAGCACACGCTCGACATTATCCACAAAATGAACAGTTTTGGCCTTGATCGCGTCAGACAACTGGCAGCTTTTAGCGGCATCCACGGACTTGAAGCCTACACTACCGAGCAGCTTGAGCGAATGGAAGCACTGGCTAATGATCCTACCAGCGTTGCCGAGAGACTAGCAGAGCACGACGTGACAGCCGTTATGATAAACCGCTTTGGTGATCACAACGGTGTACTGCGTAATGTGGCGGCGGATTTCGATGATAACGGCCGTACATTGTTTTTTGAAATCACCACTATGGATGACATCTACCGCCGTATGGTTACACTGCGCAAGGCGGGCGTTCAGCCTTCTAGTCTTATCCTGGCCGCTCACAGTGCCCCAGTTCAATTCATGGTTTCTGATGTACGAGAAAAAGATAAGGCCTTACAACGCAGAGATATTGCAACAACCGCCGGTAGGAAATTAGTAGCGATGGCTAATGGTATTAGCGAGCTTGACCCAGGTGATTTCGGCTACTCTATGCATGGCATGAAAGGCATGGCTCGCCTTGTTGAAACATATATGCGCCCAAGCCGAGCAATAGACGATGCGGACAGTGACGCTGGCCGTAAAAAGATTATTTTCGCAGCCTGTCACGCTGCAAGCGAAGCCAAAATGAGTGATGTTGATGAGCAAGGTGAAAAGTATCAAATTGGCATGGAGTCAGTTATCAGTCAGCTAGGCAAAGATCTTATTGCCTCTGGGGTGCAGACCAATGTTGATATTTATGGTGCACCTGGCGGTATCCAAATGCACCGTAGCGAAAAGGGAGTGCACTATTCTGGTCAGCCTACCCCTTTTGATGAGGCCATGATAGCTCGCCCTCACTTAGCAGCCGAACGCGTACGAGTTGAAGACGGTAAGTTCAGCAAGCAAGAAGTACAGGATATTCCTTTGCGCAAATAGATCGAAAACGTCGCACCTCGAACACTTCACAGTGACCCGTGAGGACTATGATAAGTTGCAGAAGCGCCTGGCCAGCTTCAACGCCACGAAGCAGCAAGAGTTGGCTGTGCAGATACACTCCAAGCAAGGGGCACTCAAAAGTATCAAGAAGGAAATCGAGGACTTGAGTTTGCAGGCACTCAAGATCAAGAACAAAGACAGCGACATCTACAAAGCAGCCGAGAGCCACATCACTGATCTGGGCATCCAGCGTGATGCCCTCAACTCCGACATTATCAAGTTACAGGCCAGGACGACCGATCCCGCACAAGACCTGATGAGCTTCGAAAACTTCTTGAACGTGGCAAATAGCGCCAGTTTACACCTTAGAGCAGCGGACGTGGCAGCCAAAGATCGAATTGCCCGAATTATCTACTTGAACGTGACCGTAGATAGCTAAAAAGTGGTCGATTACCAGATACGGGAACCCTTCGCTACCTACTTCAAAATGCATAAAATCTTGCATGGTCGGGGTGACAAGACTTGAACTTGCGACCTCACGGCCCCCAGCCGTACGCGCTACCAACTGCGCCACACCCCGTCGTCAGAACCGACAATCAGATTTCGTAAGGTCAAAAGGATTTTCCCTTACCCCAACTTCTAGTCGTTTCTTCCTCTCAGTCCTCCAAACAGCAGGAAAGCTGCTTGGTTTGGTGAACTGGCATAAAACAACCTGTATTCTAGCTTAAACTAGATAATCAGCATAGAGTCGCCATAGCTTAATAGGGTGTAATTTTCTTTAATTGCTTTATGGTAAGCATGTTCCAAGTTTTCCCAGCCGGCGAAAGCGGCAGCGAGCATCAGTACGGTGGACTTGGGTGCATGAAAGTTAGTAAGCAGGGCATCGACAACCCTAAATTCATACCCCGGATAAATAAAAATATCCGCTTCGCCCGAAATCACATTTTTCTTCCCCGTAAGGGGATAATCCTCTTCAAGAGAGGGGAATTGTGAATTGGCATATTCTAGGGTGCGGGCTACTGTGGTGCCTATGGCGAAGACTTTGTTTTTGGAGGCTTTGGCTAGCTGGATGGCTTGGACTGTTTGGGGTGGGATTTCGAAGTATTCACTATGCATTTTGTGGCTCTTTACTTCATCACTGCGAATGGGGAGGAATGTTCCCAGGCCTACGTGTAGTGTTAGATATACCAGTTTTGCGCCCTTGGCCTTGAGTTTAGCTTCTAGTTCGTGTGTGAAGTTTAGTGAGGCAGTGGGAGCAGCTACTGAACCAGGGTCTCTGGCAAAGACAGTTTGGTAGCGTTCTACGTCCTCGACGGTGGCATCTCGTTTCATATAAGGTGGAAGCGGAACCGTACCCTGGTGTTCGGCTAAGTCCAATAGGTTTTGCAGGCTGCTAATTTCTGCAATACCACCACCTAAAACAGATTCTATTTTGACAGTAGTACCCTTGACATCTAATGTCTCTCCATCTGATAGTTTGCCTCTGTACAGGGCCCTTCGGTGAGTAAAGTCTGTATTGTGGTGGTCTTCTAGGAGCAGTAATTCTCTGGTTTGGTCTTTGGCGTTTTTGGCTATGAGACGAGCTTTTATGACTTTGGTGTCGTTTAGGACGACTACATCACCTGGGTTAACATGGTCTACAAAGTCTGGATATTTTATATGAGTAACTTCTCCAGTTTGTTTATCTAGTACTAACAATCGACTGGCGCCACGCTGTTTGGGTGGGTGCTGGGCGATGAGGTTTTCGGGGAGTTCGTAATTAAAATCTGAGACGCGCATGGCGGATATTATCTGTTAAGATGTAGTTGTGTGGCAAGAAGAAAATAATAAACTATATAAAAAATTCGAGTTCAAGGACTTCAAAGAAGCGCTGGATTTTATAAACACAGTTGCTGATATAGCCAACGAACTAAATCATCATCCTACCATTCAGAACACATATAATACTGTCGATTTGTGGCTCAGTACTCATGATGCGGGAGATGTTGTTACTGATAAAGACAAAGTATTTGCGGATCGGGTGGATGCTTTATTTCAGACATCAGAAGAAGCTTCGGGTTCAAGATTTCCAAAAGAGATAAAAATGTTTGCAGATGGCGGGTCGCGCGGGAATCCCGGTCCTTCAGCCTCTGGATTTGTACTTATGGATATGGATGACAATGTGCTGATTGAAAAGGGTGTGTATCTTGGAATTACTACCAATAATCAGGCAGAATATCAGGGAGTGAAATTTGGGTTGGAAGCGGCACAGAAAGGTGGCGCACGGGAAGTAGATGTGTATCTGGACAGTTTGCTGGTGGTTAATCAGATGAAGGGTATTTTTAAGATAAAAAACAGAGATTTGTGGCCGATCCATAAAGCAATAAAAGATCTAGTAACACAGTTTAAGTCAGTAAGCTTTACGCATGTACCCAGAGAGTTGAACAAGCTTGCGGATGGGGAAGTGAATAAATGTTTGGATGCCAACACAAAGTAAAAACACCGCAGTAACTGCGGTGTTTTAGTGTCAGATTATCCGTAAGCCGGGTTCTGTTCTAGCTAATCATCTATCTAGACCGTGGATTGCTCCATGGTTCGAGCGGATGTCGATGCCTCAGGCGGGAAACCTATACGAGACACCTCCTTGCAGCAGGTAGGGTTTACCACTTCCATGCGTCACCGCACAGAACTGTGGGCTCTTACCCCACTCATTTCACCCTTACTCCAGTTTTTAAAGACTAGGGCGGTATAGTTTCTGTGGCACTTTCCCTAAGGTTGCCCTTGGTTGCCGTTAACAACTACCTTTCCTTGCGCTGCCCGGACTTTCCTCGCTCCGCCGAAGCGGACCGCGATTAGCCGATAATCTGACTCATTTATTATACCGCAACAAACTGAGTAGCTCTATTTAGCGGTTTTTACTACTGCTTCAAAAGCTTTTGGTTCGTTTACTGCTAGCTCTGCCAAGACTTTGCGATCAAGGGTGACGTTGGCTTTTTTGAGACCAGCGATTAGTTTGGAATAAGTGGTGCCATTTATACGAGCCGCTGCATTTATGCGGGCGTTCCAAAGCTGGCGAAACGTTCGCTTGCGCTCTTTACGGTCGCGAGTGGCGTTTTCCATAGCCTTAGTTAGGGCTTGCTTGCCACGCTTTATAGAGCTACGATTACTTTTGGTCATGCCACGAGTGGCTAAGCGGATTTTCTTGTGTTTGGCGTGACTAGCAACGCCGCGTTTAACGCGCATTATTTGACTCCTAGATTCAGTTTGATACTTTTGGCAGATTTGCCGGTAATTACTTCTTTGCCAGCTTGGGTACGTTTGCGGGCAGCACTTTTGTGCTCCATCATGTGACTACGGCCAGCACGACGGCGCATAACTTTGCCGGTTTTGGTGATTTTGATGCGGTCTTTGGTTCCGCTATGCGTCTTCAGTTTTGGCATGTAGACTCCCTAGTTTACTTTAATTGCTGGTTCTTCTTCTGGTTCGTTGCTTGAAATTGGTTTTCCAGTACCACGAATGGTGAAACTGAGTTGTTTTCCGGCTAATTGTGGCTGCTGATCAACTGCAATTGACTCGCCGAGCAACTGTATAACTCTATCTGCTAGCTGGAAACCCATGTCTTTGTGGGCGTTTTCGCGTCCTCGGTAGAAGATAGTGATTTTGACTTTGTGTCCGGCCTCTAAGAAACCGGTAACTTTTTTCAGCTTGACGTCTAGGTCGTGATCACCAATCTTGAGACCAAAACGCATTTGTTTCATCTCAGGATTTTTGGCCCCGCGCTTTTGCTTTTGAAGTTGCTTGGTTTTTTGGTAATTGTATTTACCCCAGTCAACTATCTTGGCAACGGGTGGATCAGCGTTTGGAGAGATTTCAACCAAATCAAGTTCGCGCATTGCTGCATGTTCCAGAGCTTCTTGTTTTGAGAGGACGCCCATTTGGGTACCGTCTTCGTCAATGACGCGTAACTGAGGTGCCCGAATCTGATGATTCAGACGAACTGAATTGCTGATTTATCTGCTCCTTAAGAACGTTAGCTGATTGCATGCAGTTTAACAGAAGTTACAACAGAGGTCAAACTTTATTTTCATAAAACAGTTCGGCGCTCGCCTACGTCTGGCTTCCCGCCGTACTTTTCTTGTCGAAGAAAAAGTATGCAAAAAGAGCGACAGCCACCTCCAGTTCTCGAAGAACTCCACAGTCAAAATGACCATACTCGTCAAAAATCTCCCCATGATCAGTAGTTTCAACTCACTCTAAAGGCGGCTTTGACATTACATGTCTCAGGAGCTTCCAGAGGCTGGGGAAGACCATGGAATAGCTCGAAGAGCTATCAACCGGACTCTGCAATGCTTCGAACGTTTCCCATACTTGCACATACTGTAAGCTAAATATCAGATCTTCAATGCCGTGAAATATAAAACGATCCGCTTGGGCGGATCGTTTCAGTTGTATTGGTTTGACTTTTTGTATCGATCAAATGTTCTGTTGCTCCATGATTGTTTCATGGAACAACGGCTTGCGAGAAGCCGTTGTTACAGATACGTTTTTATTTTTGAGCACTTTTTTTATTCAAGTGCTGAGCTAATAGTAACGACTCTGTTTTACTATGTCAACACGTTTGTGTTTACATTTTTATAGCTGTGCATAACTATGTCCCGTTATTGACGTATTTATGTGTCGATATAACGCTACATCAGACCAACAAATGATGAATATTTGATGTGATTTTATGGGCTATGTACCTAGCTTAGCGGGTAGTCCAATGTATGAACTAAATTCATCTGGGTAGCCAACGTAGGGATGAGTTTTATGCCTGCATACAGAGTTTGGATTCAAAAAAATAGATTAATCTGGCTAAAACAAATAACAACAGGCAGTAACTAACCAGAATTGAGCTAGTATTAGCTATCAGGGCTGCCTTTTTCTATGAGATGCAGTGAGTTTATTAAGAGAGTTAGCGGTATTTGTAGAAGTATAAGATGTATCTAGTACTATACGGCTAGTTATGCTCATGCTTATGTTCATACAGATTTTACTATATAAATAAAACAGAAGTCTTATGTAATAGGCGTAACTTAATTGTATCGGATTAGTAAATGCTAGGTGATCAAAACCAAACAATTTGTTCAAAATTATGACTGAAATGAGTAAAAATTAGTAAAACGAAAAACAGTAAAGGGCCGTTAGATTCTGTAATTTGAGGCCAATCGTATACTTAAAAGTGTTCAATTGTACCACTAAATTAAAGTAATTTTTGGAACCAAATATGACCCCTGACAAAGGCTGCTCAGCAGAAAGAATAGTTTAAAACCATAAGCAAAAGTTAAATGTATTAGTTGTAATTATAGCAACCAATACATTTCAAATAAATTTCTAATAGACTTCAATACTAAAGAAGTAATGTAGTTTATATAACTACAAGTAAGAGTTGACTAATATGTAATTAAGTAGTAGTATGAAACACGGTATGATAAAACAAAAACTACCAAACTACGGTTTATAGCCGATAACGCTCTCACTACCTTACCGGTAGCACGAGAGCGGTCAGTCACAGCCAAGGACGGTAAGCGCTATATAGTTTACTAACAAGAGCGCATTTACCGTCCAGGCTCCAAAAATAGTAAGAGTTGCACTACAATATAGAAGTAGTGCAGTTTTTATAATGTTATGAATTTTAGAAAAACAATTTTGAATAAACTTTTAATTATACTGTTCTTAGCAGGGTGTTTTGTGGGGTTTCTGCTGCTTACTGACCCTAATAAAGTCGCTTTACCACTACTAATGGTGCCGTTTGCATTACTCGGAGTTATTTTTTATCAAACATTATTATTAGTTTCATTACTGGCACGCAGACAGAAGAGCAGCTATCTGGGAAAAATAATTGCTCTTAGTCTGGCTACTCTCGGGATCGGGCTACTACTTCTACAATCTCTTAATCAGCTGACATGGAGAGACGGGCTTTTAGCAGTACTTTTTGCGGGATTATTCTGGTTGTATATATGGAGAGCCGACTTTTTACGCTCTTCTAAATAAATACACTACGCTTGGCTAAGATGAAACCTGTAAAAACAGGGGATGCTATAATAAGCACCAATGGAACAGCATGAAGCGAATAATTTTGGGCCACCTTCGGAGTTGCCTCAGCCAGAAGTAGGTATACGAGCAGTGCCCGAACAGGGTTTAGCGGCTCACCCCGAAATAATCGGTAATCAAATGCCGGCTGCGTCGACCCCAGTTCAGGCACCAGATCGTGCCACTTCACTCGACCCTGCGTCTATAGCGCAACCTAGTTTTGGGCAAAGTGCTATGCCGGCCGGCGGTCAAACTACAGGGATGATTGCTGACGACGCTGATTTGATAGAGAAAGAGTGGGTGATACGGGCCAAAGGTATCGTGCTGCAGACAAAAGACGATCCGCATACCCAAAACCGTGAAATGAACAAAGTAAAAGCCGATTATCTGAAAAAACGCTACAACAAAGACCTGAAAGTAATCGAAGGCTAGTAGGCTTGGGACGCATATGAGTATTTTACTGACCGCACTTGGTTTCATCCTGGTACTGTTGCTGATAGTTGGGCCAATTGTGTTTTTTCAGGTACGCAAGATATTCAGAGAACAGAAAAATTTTGAACGTGGGCTCAAAATGGTTCCATTACTCATACATTTGCCACCACTTAGCGAGGATGTAGAGGGTAGTAATAGAGATGAAAGAGATGTAAACGAAGAAAACATATCTAAAGCCCAAATCATGTACGACATTATTGCCAGTACGATGCAAAAGGGCTTCAAGAGTCGTTTTTATGGTCAGCGGCACATTGCATTTGAGATAGTTGGCTCTAGGGGTTTTGTGAGCTTTTATGCGGCTGTGCCGGTGGCATTAGTTGATGTAGTACGCCAAGCCATAGTTAGCGCTTATCCAACTGCACGTTTAGAGGAAGTAGCGGAACACAATATATTTAGTCCCGTGGGCAAAATAAGCGGTACTATGGGAGGCGAATTGACACTTAAGGAACCCTTTGCTTACCCGATTGCTACATTTCAAGACCTAAAGCGTGACGCCATACAGTCTCTTTTAAATGCACTCTCAACACTAGAGAAAGACGATGGGGCGGGCGTGCAGATAATGTTGCGGCCGGCAGCGAGCGGATGGCGCAAGCATGCACAGGCAATAGCCAATAAAAAACGTAAAGGCCATCAGAGTAAAAAGGGTGGTGATTTAGCTTTTTGGTGGCTGAAGCAGTTGTTTAGCGCGGCAGTGAAACCACCAGAAGATAAAAGCAGTAATGGTGGTGGCAAGCATGATTTATCCTCCCTAGACCAGACAACACTGGATGCTATAGATGATAAAACTCGCCATGCTGGCTACGAAGTGCTGATTCGAGTGGTGGCATCTTCTAACATATCGCATAGGGCACAAGCTATTTTGAATAATGTAGTAGCTACTTTTGCGTTGTTTGATGCACCTGGCAGGAATGGTTTTCAGTACACTTCCGCAAAGGACATAGAGCGGTTTGTAACGGCGTATATACTCCGGTTTTTCCCCCAGGAAAATAACCAAAATGTATTAAATACTGTAGAACTGTCTACGCTGTTTCACTTTCCAGATCAGAAAAACATACCGACAAGTCAGTTGGAACGTCAGGCTAGTAAGCAGGTTGATGGTCCGCGGAATATGCCGGATGAAGGCTTGCTAATGGGCTATAACATCTTTAGGGGTGCCAAAAAAGCCGTGCGACTGGCAGATGAAGATCGGCGCAGGCATATGTATGTTGTGGGCCAGACTGGTGTGGGTAAATCGTGGTTTTTGGAAAATATGGCTTTGCAGGACATGCTGAATGGCAATGGCTTCGCATTTATAGATCCACACGGCGACACTGCAGAGCGACTACTTGGGATGGTGCCTAGAGAGCGCACAGAAGACGTTATATACTTCTGTCCAGCAGAAACCGACTACCCACTCGGTTTGAACCTTTTCGAAGCTGATACTGCCGATCAGAAAGACTTTTTGATCCAAGAGGCTATAAATATGCTTTATAAACTTTATGATCCGCAACACCAGGGAATTATTGGTCCGCGCTACGAACACCTTTTTCGCAATGCCGCATTGACGGTTATGGCCGACCCGCAGGGTGGTAGTTTTATCGATATTCCCAAATTGTTTAGGGATCCAGAATTTGTAAAGCAAAAACTCAAATATGTTACTGATCCAACAGTGTTGGAATTTTGGCAAAAAGAAATGCCTCAGTCGCAACGTTCTAATGAATTCGGTGAGGTGGTGAGCTGGTTTGTTAGTAAGTTTGGCGCGTTTTTGTCGAACAGCATGATGCGAAACATAATTGGCCAGACCAAGAGTGCATTTGACCTACGCGACATCATGGATAACAAAAAAATCTTGCTAGTAAACCTGAGCAAAGGCCGTACAGGCGAGTTAAATGCCAAACTGTTGGGTATGATTTTTGTGATGAAATTTCAGGCTGCGGCTATGAGTAGGGCGAACGTGGAAGAGTCTGAACGGCCTGATTTTTGTCTGTATGTGGATGAATTCCAAAACTTTTCTACTGATTCGTTTGCGACAATTATGTCTGAAGCTCGTAAATATCACCTGAACTTGATAGTGGCCAACCAGTTTACGACGCAGCTATCCGAAGAGATTCGTGATGCAGTATTTGGGAACATGGGTACTATAGTATCGTTCCGCGTGGGACAAAACGACGTGGAGGCATTGTCGCGCTATTTCAAGCCTATTTTTGAGGCAGATGACATTCTCCGTGTCCCAAACTTTAACGCAGTTGTACGTACGCTCATAAACGGTGTGCCGACGCAGCCTTTTAGTATGGCGGCTTTGCCGGCTCTTGGTACGCCGAATCCAAGGCTTGAACAAGCGCTTAGGCAACTTTCGGCAGCAAAATTTGGCAGACCGCGGGCGATCGTGGACGAAGAGATCACTAAGCGAATGAAAACCATAGAAGTACCAAAACCAGCTTTTGGAAAACCCGCTCCTGGTGCGTTTGGAGCCAGTCCCACTGGCGCTGGAGCGCTTGGTTCGGCGCCAAAACCAGCTAGTAGCGGCTCTTCTTTTCTTGACGAATGGCTAGCCAAACGAAAAACTGCCAGCCCTACTTCAGCAACCAATGACATGGGTTCACCCAAGAATCCCGCTCCTACATATGCACCTACACAGAACCTTAAAACTCAGCAAAACATTATTAATAACTCAACCAAAACAGATGCAAATATTGAAGGTGAACTAAAGCTCCGCACAGCAGATTCTAGCGAAAACTCCGAAGCAGATACAATAGTAATAGATCGTGACGGCAATTTACAGCCAAAGTAAAACGAGTAACAATAGCCTGCTATTTAATATCGTTGTTTGCGCGAATAGAAAAACCACACGATTAGTTCTAGTATGGACCCAATGATGTAGCCAGCTATAAACAGCAAAAAAAGTAGCAAATAGTTATACTTAAAACCACTGCGGCTAGCGGAGTAGTACACGATTAAACTACCCAAGAATGCACATATGCTACCTCCTAGAAATCCTGATGGGCGAGCTACGGTTTTGGCACTTATTTCGCTGATTTTATCCACAGTAGGGTTGTGTACTACTTTGCTAAATGTTTGAGCAGTTTTGGGTAGTTTTTGCTGAGTTTTGGTAAGTATTCGCTCATAGGCACTGGCCTTTAGTGAATGCTGCATGTCAGCCGTATTATTAGATTCGTTTTGCACACTTTCTGCTACTACTTTTTTAGTTAGTTCAGCTTCGGCCTTGGCTAGCTCATGTATTTTAGCTAGGTTTTCTGCTGATTTTTCATGTCTGGCTTTTTCTGCTTGTTCATGGAGGTGTTTTTGAGCGCGTTCGTGATGTTCATGCCCTACGGGTGATTCGTGGGATTTAGCATGCTCTAAACGTGGAATGTTTTTTTCTGACATAACTAGCTACCTCCATGGCTAAAATCTCGACGCACTATATCTAGTTCAGTGGCAAATAGTTTGCTCCTGGCAAAGAAGTAACCGGCGATCACGGTTATAGTAAAGCCAGCAGCTAGGCTTTCGCCGGGGCCGGTGTTGGGCAGAGTGGTCACTGTTTCTACTTGTTTTACGATATTGCCAGGCAGTTTAATGTCTATGCTGTCACCGTAGACGTTAGTCATCATGAGGTTGAAAGAGCCGGGGTCTGATGCAGAAATTGGCGTGGCTGGTATGGGGTTTTTCACTTTTACAGTGATAAGTTTTTGGATGGTCTGTTTTGGTTGTACATCTACCGTTGGCCAAAATATGTAGCCGTCTTTGTCTAGCTGTCCACCATGCAGGTCTGTTATATTGGCGTATTCTAATACATCATTCATGTTTTCTTTTATTATGAAATCAGGTACCGTAACCTGACCTTCGTTAGTAACCGATAGTGTGTATTCGATAACGTCACCAGCCTGAGCAGTAGTGCCGTTGGCATCAACTATGTTTTGAGTTACGTTTTTGGCTTTCTTATGTAGCAGTAAGCATAGTTCTAGATCTTCAGTAGTTTTTACATCTTGGCAGGGTTTATCAACAGTGATGTTTTTGAGACAGTCCCCATCGGCGCTACCAGACGCCGTTTTCGTAGAATCATATTTTACGATTAGCCGTATGAAATAAGGACCGGCTGTATCGCTAGAGAAGTCGTAGGTATTTGGATCATTAGCAATACTGCCATTGAACGGCACTCTGTCTGTTTTCTTGGTAGATATTACTTTGTTGGTTGTTGCGTTTACAAGGTCATACTGCATGCTTACGTACGGAGAAGATGTTGCAAAGTTTTTGCCGGCTGCTTGCCCGCGTACGGTTACTTTGCTGCCAAGTTTTATTCTAGATTTGTTGGCAACGTTCATCACTAGATTTGAGCAACTAATTACCTTGGGTAGCACTGGTGGTGGCGGTGGTGGCGGTGGCGGTGGTGGCGGTGGTGGCAGGAATGGTGAAGCAGTTACGATGTTGCCGCAGCTATACATAATCCACAATGTGCGGCCATCGATTTTATTGGTTACTCTAAGTACTTGATAGGTGGAAGGTCCATAACTATCCCAATATGAAAGGTTTTTCATATAAAGACGGCCCGCTCCTGGTATGTCTACGTTGTAAAGGCCAGATGGATTGCCATTTCTTGGGCTGACTGCTGATGGCTGATTGCGACCGAGCGAGTCTAGGTTTGTATCCGATGATGATATTGTTGTTGTTACTCCACTGCCCACAAGCGTACAGTCCAGACCATAATACTCTAGGATGGTTCGGAAGTTTTGGACGTTGTTGTTGCATTTTGCAGCAGCGTCAGCAGCAGAATTGAAACCGGCATATACTATGTCATTTGTTGAGCCTTCGAGTGATGCCTGGGCAGGTGAGATAGTAGCCATTAACTGTACGCCCATAGCTAGGACGATAAAAAACAGTCCCATGCGCCTGATGGCTGATTCCTTTTTCATGCGCTGGGCATAGAAAGAAACCTGTCCCATAAGACTGGGGTTGAAGGGGAGGTTGCTGAGAAGTTTTTTGAACATAATTTTTGCTTACACTTCTGTAATTTTTGCTTATATAAGAACTCATGCTTATTGAACCATAAAACCATGTGTTCAAACAAGGGCAAATAGTTGTTTTGGCTCAAAAAATAACCTATAATGGTGGATAAGTGAGGCGAAACTAACAAGTAAAGAGGGTAAATTAGCCGTGGCCGGTAAATCCGATAAAAATGACTACGATGCTTCCCAAATTCAAGTTCTTGAGGGGCTAGATCCGGTTCGTAAGCGACCGGGTATGTACATTGGTGGGACTGGCGTAGAAGGACTACACCACTTGGTGTGGGAGCTTGTTGATAACGGCATAGATGAAGCCCTGGCGGGTCACGCCACTAACGTATCAGTAAAACTACTGACCGATGGCGGGGTTACTGTAATAGACGATGGCCGTGGTATTCCTACCGATGTACACCCCAAAACCGGCAAAAGTACGGTAGAAACTGTACTAACCGTACTGCACTCTGGTGGTAAGTTTGGTGGTGGTGGCTATAAAGTATCTGGTGGTTTGCATGGAGTTGGCTCTAGTGTAGTAAACGCATTGTCAACAAAACTAATTGTGACAGTTCACAAAGATGGCAAAATACACCAGCAAGAATATGCACGTGGTGTACCGCTGAGCGATCTGAAAGTAATCGGCAAAACCACCAAAACCGGCACAGAAATTACCTTTTATCCAGATGAAACTATCTTTGAGACTGTAAAAATCAACTACGACACAGTTTTAGACCGTCTGCGTCACGCGGCTTACCTGACAAAAGCCATTCGTACTAGTCTGGAAGACGAAGCTACCGGCGAACGCTACAGTTTCTACTTTGAAGGCGGAATTCAGAGCTACGTAAAGCACCTAAACCACGGTAAAGATGTTGTTGACGAAGAGATTTTCTATGTAGACAAGACGGTAAATGAGGTTCAGGTAGAAGTAGCTATGCAATACGCCGACGTTTATAACGAAAACATCAAGGCATTTGCCAACAACGTAGCCAATCCAGATGGAGGTACGCACCTAACTGGATTTCGGGCCGCACTTACTCGTGTAATTAATGACTACGCTCGCAAAAACGGTTTACTGAAAGAAAAAGAAGAAAACCTGAGCGGCGAAGACACTCGCGAGGGTTTGACTGCCGTAATTTTGGTTAAACTTCCAGATCCACAGTTTGAGGGCCAGACTAAAAACAAACTGGGCAATCCAGAAATTCGCGGCTATGTAGAGCAGGTTTTGGCTGAGTATTTGAACTATTACCTAGAAGAACACCCTGCGGTGGCTAGAAAAGTTGTAGGCAAGGCGCTATTAGCTGCCCGGGCTCGTAAGGCTGCTCGTGCAGCACGTGAAAACATACTTCGCAAAGGCGTCTTGGACGGCGCCAGCATGCCCGGCAAACTAGCCGACTGTTCCAGCAAAGACCCGGCTGCCTCCGAAATATACCTGGTAGAGGGTGATTCTGCGGGTGGTTCTGCTAAATCTGGCCGTGACAGTAAAACACAGGCTATTTTGCCATTAAGAGGTAAAGTACTGAACGTAGAGCGAGCTCGGTTAGACAAAATGCTAGCCAACAATGAAATTTTGAGTTTGATTAAGGCCATGGGAGTGGGGATTGAAGATTCGTTTGATATATCTGGACTGCGCTACCACCGAATAATCATCATGACCGATGCTGATGTAGACGGCAGTCACATTTCGACTCTGTTGATGACGTTTTTCTTCCGCTATATGAAAGAAGTTGTAGATGGTGGATATGTGTATCTGGCCAAACCGCCACTATTTGAACTAGTAAAGCCGGGGCGTAAGAACAGTGTGTTTGTATATGACGAAACCGAACTAGACGTAGTTTTAGATGCGGCAATCGTCAAACGCAAAACAGAAGTAGGCAAAGTAAATCCCAGCGATGATAGATACCGCCAAGCTGGGTTTATCGAACAAAAGCGCTATAAAGGTTTGGGTGAAATGGACGCAGAACAGTTGTTTGAAACAACAATGAACCCCGAAAAACGCGTACTAGTGCAGATAAAAGTGGAAGACGCCGAGCGAGCTGATGCGATTTTTAACAAGCTGATGGGCAGCGAAGTAGAGCCTAGAAAAGCATTCATACAAGCCAATGCTAAATTTGTAAAAGACTTGGATATCTAAAATGGATGATGAACAAATACCTATAATTCCGCCGGAAAATGACGAACAGACCGCCCCTGAAGAGGTGGTAAAAACGCCGCATGTAGAAATATCTATGGAAGAACAGCGTCGTGGTCAGGAGCATGCTGCCGATGTTATGGACAGTGGTCACTCGCGAGCAGTTGAAATACGAACAGTAGAAAACATTATGGAAGATAGCTATTTGCGCTATTCCATGAGTGTTATCATTGACCGTGCATTGCCGGATGTGCGTGATGGCATGAAACCAGTCCACCGTCGTATTTTATATAGTATGCACGAAGATGGTTTGCGTAGTGGGGCACGCCACAGAAAGAGCGCCAACGTGGTTGGTGCAGTTATGGGTAAATATCACCCGCACGGAGATTCTTCTATATATGACGCTATGGTTCGTATGGCACAGCCATGGGCTATGCGTTATATGCTGGTAAATGGTCAGGGTAACTTCGGTAGTATGGACGGTGATCCGCCAGCTGCTATGCGTTATACGGAAGCCAAAATGGCCAAACTGGCCGACGAGACGCTCATAGATATAGACAAAGAAACCGTAGACTTCCGACCCAATTATGATGGAACAACTAGTGAGCCGACAGTTTTGCCAGCAAAACTTCCAAACCTGCTACTAAACGGTCAGCTGGGTATTGCTGTGGGAATGGCTACTAACATACCACCACATAACCTAGGCGAGCTTGTTGATGCAGAAATTCATATGATAGACCATCCAGATGCAAGCCTCGATGATTTACTGCAGTACGTAAAAGGTCCGGATTTTCCAACAGGCGGCGTGATTTATGGCCAGGAATCTATCCGCATAGCTTACGCCACTGGTCGTGGCGGTGTTGTAACTCGCGGTGTGGCGGAAATTATAGAAGCTACCAAAGGCAATAAAAGCCAAATAGTTATAACAGAGATTCCGTTTTCCCTGAATAAAGAGTCTTTGGTTCTGAAGATAGCTGACTTAGTACGCGACAAAAAACTAACTGGTATAAGTGATCTACGTGATGAAACAGCTCGTGGCAATGTGCGGATCGTGATAGATTTGAAAAAAGACGCATATCCAAAGAAGCTATTAAATCAGTTATACAAACTTACGCCGTTGCAACAGAGTTTTCACTTTAACATGATGGCGCTGATAGACGGCATACAGCCCCGCGTTTTGGGGTTGCAAGATATACTTAGCGAGCATATAAAACATCGCCAGATTGTGATACGCCGAAGGACAGAATTTGAACTTCGAAAAGCCAAAGATAGAGCCCATATATTAGAAGGTCTCAAGATAGCTTTGGATAATATTGATGAAGTAATTACAACAATCCGAAATAGCGATACTACAGAAGAAGCTGCAGCTAATTTGATTAAAAAGTTCAAGCTGACAGACATACAGGCCAAAGCAATTTTGGCTATGCAACTACGTGCACTTGCTGGGCTGGAGCGCCAAAAAGTAGAAGATGAGCTAGCAGAATTACAGAAGATTATTGCTGGCCTGGAAGCTATTTTGGCAGACGAAAAGAAAATACTAAAGATTATCAAAGACGAGCTGATAGAACTGAAAAAACAATATGGCGATGAGCGTCGTACTAAAGTGATTCCACAAGAACTTGGCAAGATGGCAGATGAAGATCTAATACCTGACGAGCAGGTAGTAGTAACTCTAACCAGCGCCAACTATATAAAACGTAGTCAGATTGGTGATTATCGCAGACAGAACCGTGGCGGTAAGGGCAAACGAGGCATGGCTACCAGAGAAGAAGATGTGATAGAGCACGTAGTAAATGCTAGTACCCATGACTTCTTGTTGTTCTTTACCAACAAGGGTAGGGTTTTCCGTCTGAAGACTTACGAAGTACCGGCGGTTGGTCTTAATGCCAAGGGTATAGCCGTAGTGAATCTGCTACAACTGCAACCAGAAGAGACCATAAGCTCAGTTATAAACGTCAGTAAAAATGTGACAGGTAACCTACTTATGTGTACGGTTCGTGGTGTGGTGAAGAAAACGCCGTTTGAACAGTATAAAAATGTTCGTCAGTCCGGTTTGATTGCAATAAACCTAGACGACGGCGATGAACTTAAGTGGATTCGAATGACAACTGGTGATAATGAAGTCGTAATCTCTACAAAACAGGGCCAGGCAATCCGTTTCCACGAAAAAGACTCCCGACCAATGGGGCGCGTAAGCCGTGGTGTACGTGGGATTCGCCTGCGAGCGGGTGACCAAGTTATTGGCATGGACCTCGTAGAAGAAGGTAGTAGTATATTTGTGATTAGTGAGCTTGGCTATGGCAAAAGAACGAAGATAGACCAGTTTAGTCCTCATAAACGGGGCGGTGTGGGTATACGCTCTGCAGTGGTAAACAAGAAGACAGGCGAACTCATAGGCGTGAAGACCCTTAACGGTGATGACACACAAGAAGTAATCATCATCAGCCAAAACGGTCAGACAATCCGCTTAGGATTGAAAGACACGCCACAGCTTGGTCGTGCCACACAAGGTGTGAGAATTATGCGTCTGAACGAAGATGACAGAGTAGTCTCACTAGCTCTGGTAGACAAAGCACCAGAAGAAGACGACGAAGAGACAAAAGCTTCAGCCGAAGCTCCAGAGGAATAAAGTTCTACTGCTTGCTAAGTAACCAGTTTCAGCAATATAATCTTAGCCATGCCTGATGCCATCTTTGAATCAAGAGAGACCCTACGATTAACTCTTGTCGAAGCCTAAATATGACACAGCCAGAACCAGCTCCAAGAGCAGTGATGCTTTTCGATACTTCACCAGGAGGTCTTTACCTACCTGCATGGATGGATGTGATCGGTAAGTTAATGACTTTGCGTGCTGATACTTACGATTCAGAAATTTTTGCAAAAGAAGATTTAGACAAGACCTTCGAAGCAGTGATTATGGCGCCGGCTAATTTTAAGAAAAAAGAAAACACTGGCAAAGAGTTACTGGCTTTAGCCCATGAACTAGAGGTACCTTGTGCTGTATTTACATCTAGTTCTTCAATTGTACTGACCACCCGGGATTTATTAATACCCAGAAATAGAGCAGAGCAGGCAGCAAGACAGCTTTCTCGATGGTTAATCGGCCTAGAGGTCAAGCGAACATAAGTATTGTTGTAAATGCTACTGCTTATATTGCCAGAAATACTGTTGACATAAGGGGTGCGGATAGGTACACTAGCCCTTACGTCTTTTCGGAGTTCTTGTTAAGGTGTCTCTAGAAAAGTCAGTTCGTTAAAAACTTATATAGTGCAAATCAACGTCAGTTCATTTGAATTGTTTTTTGAAAATTAAGTCAGTGTAGTTCTTTCGAGAATTACATGTTCGACTGTTTCATGATCATATTCTACTTTTTTGGAGAGTTTGATCCTGGCTCAGGATGAACGCTGGCGGCGTGCCTAATACATGCAAGTCGAGCGGAAAGGTTCTGCACTTAGTATTTGACCAAATAAGTCCACGGATACTGTTTGAAAGGAAAATCTCTAGGCTAGAGATTACTGTCGAATTTTAAGTGTAGAATACTCGAGCGGCGGACGGCTGAGTAACACGTAGGAACGTACCCCAAAGTGAGGGATAAGCACCAGAAATGGTGTCTAATACCACATGTGCTCTAAGGAGTAAAGCTTCGGCGCTTTGGGAACGGCCTGCGCATGATTAGCTTGTTGGTGAGGTAATAGCTCACCAAGGCGACGATCATTAGCTGGTCTGAGAGGATGACCAGCCAGACTGGGACTGAGAACGGCCCAGACTCCTACGGGAGGCAGCAGTAGGGAATTTTCCACAATGGGGGCAACCCTGATGGAGCAACGCCGCGTGCAGGATGAAGGCCTTAGGGTCGTAAACTGCTTTTATATGTGAAGATTATGACGGTAGCATATGAATAAGGATCGGCTAACTCCGTGCCAGCAGCCGCGGTCATACGGGGGATCCAAGCGTTATCCGGAATTACTGGGCGTAAAGAGTTGCGTAGGCGGTTAAGTAAGTTGGTAGTGAAAGCGTGGGGCTCAACCTCATATCCATTACCAAAACTACTTTGACTAGAGAATGAGAGAGGTCGCTGGAATTTCTTGTGTAGGAGTGAAATCCGTAGATATAAGAAGGAACACCGATGGCGTAGGCAGGCGACTGGCTCATTTCTGACGCTCAGGCACGAAAGCGTGGGGAGCGACCGGGATTAGATACCCCGTTAGTCCACGCCGTAAACGATGGATGCTAGCTGTTAGTCGTATCGACCCGACTAGTAGCGAAGCTAACGCGTTAAGCATCCCGCCTGTGGAGTACGAGCGCAAGCTTAAAACATAAAGGAATTGACGGGGACCCGCACAAGCGGTGGAGTGTGTTCTTTAATTCGATGGTAAGCGAAGAACCTTACCCAGGTTTGACATCCTTGGAATTTCTCCGAAAGGAGAGAGTGCTTTTAGAGCCAAGTGACAGGTGTTGCATGGCCGTCGTCAGCTCGTGTCGTGAGATGTTTGGTTAAGTCCATCAACGAGCGCAACCCTTGTGATTAGTTGAATTTTTCTAATCAGACTGCCCTGGTAACAGGGAGGAAGGGGGGGATGATGTCAGGTCAGTATTACCCTTACATCTGGGGCTAGAAACACACTACAATGGCCGGTACAAAGGGCAGCCAAGTCGCGAGACGGAGCAAATCCCATCAAAGCCGGTCTCAGTTCGGATAGCAGGCTGAAACTCGCCTGCTTGAAGCTGGAATCGCTAGTAACGGTAGGTCAGCATACTACCGTGAATACGTTCCCGGGTCTTGTACACACCGCCCGTCAAACCATGAAAGTCACCAATACCTGACGTCCTAGCTTGCCTAGGCCTAAGGTAGGGGGGATAATTGGGGTTAAGTCGTAACAAGGTATCCGTACCGGAAGGTGCGGATGGATTACCTCCTTTCTAGGGAGAAAACTAGCAGCATGCGGAGCAATCCTGTGCGAGCTAGGTCGATCTTGGTAGATTATTGTCAAAACTGATAATCTACTTTTCCTCGCAAGAGGACGAGATACCAGTTTTGAACCGACCTGACGTTGATTGCACTATATATGTTTTTAACAATAAGGGCGCCCCTGCGAGAGGCGCTCTTTTTATGGGCCAGTTGTTTAACAGAGGGAAATCGGGTACAATAGCCCAGTTCAAGTAGGGGCGATTAGCTCAGCTGGTTAGAGCGCGTCACTGATAATGACGAGGTCGGAGGTTCGAGTCCCTCATCGCCCACCAGAATACATTTCACTTTTGCGAAGCAAAAGTATAATGTTTTCTAAGGAGACTTGAGTCTCCTATGGAAAATACACTTTGGGGCAATAGCTCAGTTGGCTAGAGCACCTGCTTTGCAAGTAGGGGGTCCAGGGTTCGAGTCCCTGTTGCTCCACCAAATAAAGAATCCACCGAAAGGTGGGTTTTTTATAGACACAAAACGTAGTAGTTGACAAATTCAATAGTAGGTGGTATAATGGCGCTGTAAAGGTGAGGTATTTGATTTGAAGTTACGAAATACACGTTTTGGTAAAGTTCCGGTATCTGTTCTATCGACGTTTCTGGCAACACTATTGGTCGCTACTAATCTGTTCGGTTCCGGTAGCGCTGTTGGCGCTGGTTCAAGTCCAAACAATGATTATTCTGACAGTCAGAAATATCGCAATGATAGTCTGATAGTTAAGCTAAAAGATACCGCGCAGCTGGAAATAGACCAGTCCAGCAACTTCAAACCAAAAACCACCAAGTCTCAAGCCAAAGCCAGCAACCTAAACAAGGTTCTAAATGATGCCGGCAAGCAAAAGCTAGAAAAACTAGTGGGTCAAAGTAGCGAACCAGAAACTGCTTATAGTAAGAAACTAGCCAGTAATCTTGACGACTATTTTGTAGTTAAAGTTAAGCCAAGTGACAACATACAAGCACTTGTCGGTAAGATTGCATTATTGGACAGCGTGGAAACTGTATATCCACAATCCAAGCCCGCTCCAGCTCCTACTGTAAACAACTACACTAGTTTGCAGAAATACCTAAACGCCAGCCCCTATGGGATTGACTCTGCCTATGCCAAAACTATTCCTGGCGGAAACGGTAGTGCGGTTCGTGTAATTGATCTAGAATACAGCTGGAACGCTAGTCATGAAGATTTAGCAAAAGCCGTCGGTAGCAATCTAAATAACGGAACTCCGGCAGATCCTTTTAATGACTCCAACCACGGTACGGCAGTGTTGGGCGAGATAGTTGCTACAGATAATAGCACGGGCGTAACTGGCGCAGTTAGTGGGGCGGCATTGTCACGAGTTAATACCTACAATCAAGAACGTGGCTGGGATATAGTGGGTGCACTGCAGACTGCTGCTACTCGAGCTGTACCTGGCGACGTAGTGCTTATTGAACAGCAAACATGGGCTCCATCAAGCGTAGGCGGCTATGCACCGGTTGAATGGGAGCCAGCTATATATGACGCCATAAAAGCACTGACAGATAGCGGCATAAACGTTGTACAGGCAGCAGCTAACAGCGGTCATAACCTAGACGATACTGCTGTATGGGGCACAACGTTTCCTATGGGCAAAGTTAGCTCTGGTTCAGTGATTGCTGGCGCGGGTTCTGCTTGTGCCGCACCGCTAAATGCTCGATTGTACTTTAGCAATTATGGATCACGTGTTGAACTACAAGGTCATGGAGAATGTGTAACAACGGCTGGTTATGGTGCATTAGAAGCAGGTACCACACCAAATGGTGCATATACATCAAACTTCAATGGCACAAGTTCGGCTGCTCCAATTGTAGCTTCAGCGATAGCATCGCTAAGCTCTGCATATAAAACGCTCAACCCAGGTAAACTACTGACTCCTGCACAAATACGCAGCACTTTGATTCAAACCGGAACTTTGCAAAACACCAGCGCTGGTACGTTGAGTGGCAACATTGGTCCTCTGCCAAACTTGAATCGTGCGCTAGGTACACTTACGTCTCCGACTGACACTACTGCTCCAACAGCATCAGTACTATCTGGAGGATTACAGAACGGTAAGCCAAAGCTTACCTGGACCGCTAGCAAAGATAACGTAGCCGTAAAAGAATACTGGGTATATCGAAACGGCATCCTCTATGCCAAGACTACGAGTCTGACATATACAGATACAAACGTTGCCCGCAAGACTAAATACACCTATTACATCCAGGCTGTCGATACAAGCAACAACAAGTCAGTTGCTTCAAATTTAGTCGTTCTAACTACAAAATAAGCATAACAGAGAACTTGCTACGCTAGTTTAGGTACTTATTAGTTCCTTCTAAACTGTAAAAGCGTAGCAAGTTTGACATCAGAATATGCTTGACCGCCCCTGTTATTGGTGATAAGATATTGCAACTACTTGAGTTTAAGCACGAAGTTGTAAGGATTGACCTGCAGACTTTCAGCATAAACTCAAGTTATCAGGGTTAGGACAGTAATGTATTTGGGCCTCCTTGAGTTTTGTAACTTAACAATTAGATTCAAATTTTGAGAATAGATACGGTTATGTACGTAATGGAACGTATGTAATCGTTCGATAAGGCAAACGGCAAAGAAATTGGAATTACCAATAACTAGTCGATGCACAATATCGTAAAAAGTTACTCAAGCGCACACAAAGGATGCCTTGACGCAAGATACCGATGAAGGACGTAGTAGGCTGCGATAAGCCGCGGGGAGCTGCCGAACAAGCTTTGAACCGCGGATGTCCGAATGGGGAAACCCGGCTAGAGTTATGTCTAGTCACTCTTATCTGAATATATAGGATAGGTAGCGGTAACCTGGGGAACTGAAACATCTTAGTACCCAGAGGAAGAGAAAGTAAACAACGATTCCGGGAGTAGTGGCGAGCGAAACTGGAATAGCCCAAACTTTAAAGATTTTTGCCTGGTAATTTATTACTTGGCAAATAAGTTGTTAGACGAATATTTTTAGAGGGTTGTGACCTATAAATAACCAGTCCCGAGGTCTTCTGCGAGGGAGAGATTGGGGTTGGAAGCAGGCGCTAACACCAGCCTGCATAAAGTCAGAAATTTGTTTTGCGAGCAGAACAGCCTGGAAAGGCTGGCCATAGACGGTGAAAGCCCGGTATGTCAAGCGAAGCAAACTTTATCATTTATAGTGTCGAGTAGGTCGGGACACGTGAAACCCTGACTGAATCTGGGACGACCACGTCCCAAGGCTAAATATATCTTGCGATCGATAGTGAACTAGTACCGTGAGGGAAAGGTTAAAAGAACCCCGGAAGGGGAGTGAAATAGAACCTGAAATTGTGTGCGTACAAGGACTCGGAGCCCTTCGGGGTGACGGGGTGCTTTTTGTAGAACGATCCAACGAGTTAATTGTTACGGCAAGCCTAAGTCATTTGACGGAGGCGCAGTGAAAGCGAGGCTGAATAGGCCGAATCAGTCGTAACAATTAGACCCGAAACCAAGTGATCTATCCATGGGCAGGCTGAAGCGCAGGTAAAACTGCGTGGAGGGCCGTACCGTAGCGCGTTGCAACACGCCCGGATGACCTGTGGATAGCGGTGAAATGCCAATCGAACTTGGAGATAGCTGGTTCTCCTCGAAATAGCTTTAGGGCTAGCGTTGTACGGTAGCATAATGGGGTAGAGCTCTGATTCGGACTGGGGCCCTTACGGGTACTCACCCTTGTCAAACTACGAATACGTTATGTGGAACTACAGCAGTTAGAACGTCGGGGCTAAGCTCGGCGCTCAAAAGGGAAACAGCCCAGACCATCAGCTAAGGTCCCTAAATATACACTCAGTGGGAAACGAGGTGAGATTTCTTAAACAACGAGGATGTTGGCTTAGAAGCAGCCATTCATTTAAAGAGTGCGTAACAGCTCACTCGTCAAGAGATCTTGCGCGGAAAATGTAACGGGGCTCAAGTGTATTACCGAAGCTATGGATGTGTACTTATGTATGCGTGGTAGAGGAGCGTTGATAGGGCTTTGAAGTCGGACTGCGAGGTCTGGTGGAGCGCTATCAAGTGAGAATGTTGGAATGAGTAACCATAAGATAGGTGAGAATCCTATCCGCCGAAAGAGCAAGGTTTCCTGGGCCACGATAATCGTCCCAGGGTTAGTCGGTCCTAAGCCGAGGCGCGTAGCGTAGGCGATGGACAACGGGTTAATATTCCCGTACTAGTTTTGTATTGTTCAGTGTGCGCGGCATATTAGCAGGAGCGGATTCATGGTTATATCCGTTTAAGTATCAGAAAAGGGTACGAATAAAACGACCGTATGGTCGGATTTCTGTGAAGGTGCTGACTAGAAAAGCAACTGGACTTATGTATTTAACTATCCGTACCGCAAACCGACACAGGTGCTCAGGTCGAGTAGACCAAGGCGTACGAGTGATTCTTCGTTAAGGAACTCGGCAATATAGCGACCGTAACTTCGGGATAAGGTCTGCCCCCTCACTGTGTTAATCACAGATGAGAATTGCCAGTTTTCTTCTTACGAAAACAACTGTAGTTCAGATAAGTTATTAACTTCTTATCTGGATCAGTATAAACGAGCAACTTTGAGATTCGAGATGTACAAATCAAGAAGAAAGCTGACCCTACATACTCATCTATCGTGGTTGATAGAGTGAGGGGGCCGCAGCTAAGGAGCCCAAGCAACTGTTTACCAAAAACACAGGTCTCTGCTAACACGAAAGTGGATGTATAGGGGCTGACACCTGCCCGGTGCCGGAAGGTTAAGGGGAGTGCTTCACGGTGCGAACTGAAGCCCCGGTGAACGGCGGCGGTAACTATAACCGTCCTAAGGTAGCGAAATTCCTTGTCAGGTAAGTTCTGACCCGCACGAATGGTGTAATGATTTGGGCACTGTCTCAACGAAGAGCTCGGTGAAAGTGCATTGACGGTAAAGATGCCGTCTGTCCGCAGCAGGACGAAAAGACCCCGTGGAGCTTTACTACAGCTTGACATTGGGCATAGGTGCAACATGTGTAGCATAGGTGGGAGACTTTGAAGTCAGGGCGCTAGCTCTGATGGAGTCACAATGTGAAATACCACCCTTGTTGTTCTTGTGTTCTAACCTCAACCGCTATGTGTGGCTAACGCCTCTCTTTTCCCTTACGCAGGGATGAGAAATGGCTTAGTTGGACACATGTACCGGTTGAGGAACAGTGTCTGGTGGGTAGTTTAACTGGGGCGGTTGCCTCCTAAAGAGTAGCGGAGGCGTTCAAAGGTTGGCTAGGTTCGGATGGAAATCGAATCGATAGTGCAAGCGCATAAGCCAGCTTGACTGTGAGGATTACAATCCAATCAGATACGAAAGTAGGAGCTAGTGATCCGTCGTATTTTAACTTCGGTTATATGAAAGTGGGATCGACGACGCAAACGGATAAAAGTTACCCCGGGGATAACAGGCTTATAGCGCCCAATAGTTCACATAGACGGCGCTGTTTGGCACCTCGATGTCGGCTCATCTCATCCTGGAGGGGGAGCACCTTCCAAGGGTCCGGCTGTTCGCCGGTTAAAGAGGTACGCGAGCTGGGTTCAGAACGTCGTGAGACAGTTCGGTTTATATCCGCTGTGGACGCAAGGAAATTTGAGGGAATTTGCCCCTAGTACGAGAGGACCGGGGTGAACGCACCGCTGGTGTATGGATTGTTTTACCAAAGGCATTGTCCAGTAGCTATGTGCGGATCCGATAAGCGCTGAAAGCATATTAAGCGCGAAACTGACCCCAAGATTAGATTTCCCTATGAGGACACTGAAAGACGATCAGTTTGATAGGCACAATGTGGAAGTACGGCAACGTATGGAGCTGAAGTGTACTAATAGTCCCATTGACTTTTTACGAACTCAGACAAGGCGCGAGCCTTCTCTGAGTAAGTGCATTGACTAGTTATTGGTGGTTCTAAATCACCACCCGTTTACCTTAAAATCTCAAAATCACGTGCAATATATCATAGATGGTATTAAGCTAATTTAGCTCTATATCACATATGGTATAAGCCTGAGCATCAAACGAGCGCCTAAGGTGTAGAATACCAAATTCTGCGCCATCGAGACGCAGAATTTGGTGCCCATGGCGCGAGGGAAACACCTGTTCCCATGCCGAACACAGCAGTTAAGCCTCGCAGCGGTTACAATACTTGGGTTTTAACCCTGGGAAAATAGCACGGTGCCAAATTATATAAAGGACTTCCGAAAGGGAGTCCTTTATCTTTTCATGGCATTATCAATGGTCCTTCCGGTGGATCGTTTTTCATTTATCGTTTACGTATCAGCCAAGTTACTATCAAGAATACAACTAGGCTAACTATTAATATGGTTTCAGAGGATAATTGCCTAAATATTTCGTTGACTTTTCTGTACATAAGTACTATAAATAAACTATCAAACAATCAAGGAGGTTCTATGGTAAAATCATCAACTGCTGAGCTTCAGTCTATGACTGGAAAGCTTTTCATAACGCGCGGACTAATATCCGTTATCTTCGGTATCATTGCTTTAGTATGGCCAGGCATTACGCTAGTTTCATTCGGTGTATTGCTATCCATATGGCTACTCGTCATAGGCGCAACAGGACTCGTTTCCAGCGTTCTAAATCGACATGAAACCAATCACTGGGTATTCGGTATGATTTTAGGTTTTTTACAGCTAGGTATTGGCGCGTACTTGGTACAGCGTCCGGGCATCTCGGTTGCTACAATAGTTGTACTTTTAGCAATTACACTGATTGCCGAAGGAGTAATCGAGCTGGTAGTAGCATTTGTCGGTGATGAAACTGAAAACCGTGTTTTGGCGGTTATAGGCGGTTTGCTCGCTATCACAGCCGGTATCGCTATTTGGCGCTACCCAGTAACAGGTAGCTTGGCATTTGTATGGGTCCTAGGTCTTTACTCCCTGATAATAGGTTCATTCACTATTGCTATGGGCGTAGAATTAAACAAAAAATAGCTCGAGGTAATCCTTAAATAGATAATAAAAGGAGTCCAATAAGGGCTCCTTTTTCATGATCTTAGAACTGACGGTTTAAGCAAACTCAAATTTGGTTACTAAGAAACAATTACTTATCAACGAAACAGAACACCCAACAGTAGCCCGGATAGATGACCCAGAAAAGCTCAAAAAATCTAACGAAGAGTTTTACGAAGATGTTGAGCGGGGTGATTACTTGGTCATCTTCCCTAAACGAGCCGTGATATTTCGTGAAACCACCGACCAAGGTATCAACACAGCTCCCATCAAAACTCCCACAGAATCCCCTGCAACACCAAACACTCCTTAAACGCACAACCATAAGGTATTTGACATATTAAAAACGTTATGCTAACATAACCATAACTTCGAAAGAAGCTAGAGGGTTTTCTGCTCAGGCAGAAGACCCTTTTTTATTTCTAATTAACAGGGAGGTTTCGAATGGCTGGAACTAAAGCTGGCGGCAAAGCTGCTGCATCTACAAACAAAGCTAAATACGGTGCTGATTTTTATGCAAAAATCGGTGCTCAAGGTGGCAAAAAGGGTCGCACAGGCGGTTTTTTTGCTAACCGTGAACTAGCCCGCGTTGCTGGTGCCAAAGGTGGGAGAATTTCTCGCCGAACTAAGAAAACTGTCTAATACAGTCAGGATTCTACTGAAACACCGTCTGATTTAGTTCTGACGGTGTTTTTTTGTGTCTGTCCTGCATCCTATAGGGTCTGCAAAAACGTGATCGAGAAACCGACCACCGCGTAGAGCAGTTAAGGCACAGATAAGTTGTCTCATCTATCTGTAGGCTATTTAGCGCACAGGTCGGACATGTGCTTCTGGCGTATAGCCAATCCCGATAGGTGTTCAAGCAGTCTTGTATGTGCTCTTCAGTGATGGCAATGTCCATATTTTTACTAAGCAATTCAGCAGATTGCCACGCTTCCACCTCAAGCATCAGTAGCCCTACGTCAGTATGGTAACTTTGATGGTCCAAGAGAGCATGGCTAGCCTCGTGCAATAGAGCCCATTGTCCATCCTCATTATTCAGAGTGGAACTATTCATGTATATTGAACTTGTTTGTGGTGACCAGTAAAAAGTAGTTGACTCTACGAATTGTATGGTCGGCAACATCTTACGGAGCCCACTAAGAAGCTGACTTTTCATGTTGCCTCACTAGTTCATAGCAGCCATAAAGAACAGCTTCTTCTGGACGCTGTGCTCTTCGTAGCGCAGGCAAAGATATTTCCCGAGGCTTTAGTGTGATAAGCGCTTGCTTAAGGGGTTGCTTAAACTTGGAAAAGTGTGTGCCAACTCCACCACCAAACACTACTATCTGGGGAGTAAAAGCAGCAATTACATTAACCAGACCCAAGGCTATATTTTTAGATATAGCCTCCCACACTATGGGGTCTTCAATATCACTTGCGCGCTTATGATATTTAGCTACTATGGCTTTACCAGAGGCAAAATCTTCCCATTGTTCAATTAAGCCTTCATGTTCAAACAGACTTTTACCTACTTCCGAATCTATTGTGTTCTGATCAAGCTTACCATTGAGCACAAAAGCAGAGCCTATGCCCGTACTGATGGTCAAATACAACACTTTACTAAACTCAGCCTTCATGAGTACTGCTTCTGACAGCCCCGCTAACTTACTATCGTTTTCTAGCAAAAATGGGCATCCAAAAATCTTTACACAATCATCGCGTATCTTCACCTCACCCCAAATAAGAATATCGTCATATAATGATAAGCCTTTTGCTCTATCAATATTTCCACGTATGCCGACACATCCGTACTTAAACCCTTGTGTTGATAATTTATCAACAACTTTTGCCAGTTCCATCTTGAATTCTTTGTAATCTTTTGGAGTAGGGAATCTTATTTGCTCTACTATTTTGCCGTGTGCGTCAAACACCGCCACTAGCGTCTTTGTACCCCCAATATCAACAGCTGCAAACATATAAATAAGTATAAAGTAAAAAGTTCAAACTCAAAAACCAATCGCTCAACCCTTTACAATCTCTGCTCTAACAGATATAATTATTCATGAAATCTGATCGGAGTTATGCGCTACGGTGCACCGCAGACAACAAGGAGGCATGTATATCATGTCAAAAACAAGCACATCGCCAGATATAACTATGGACGAATTGCTAGCGTCCAGCGATATTATCCAGCTCAAAACCGGTGACGTCGTGGAGGGCGTTGTCTCTAGCGTACACAAGCACGAGGTCTGGATAGACCTTGGAGCTAACGGTGTAGGTGTAGTTATGCGCCGAGAAATAGGTCACGGTCAAAAGTTAGAGCCAGGACAGGAAATCCTGACTAGTGTAGTAGACCCAGAAATGGACGAAGGCTACGCGCTCCTAAGCATGCGTAGAGCCGCCAAAGACAGGGGCTGGGATGAACTCCAGACTTTGTTCGACAATCAGGAAATCATCGAAATCTCACCATACGACGCCAACCGTGGCGGATTACTAGTAGAGCTAGAAGGTATTCGTGGCTTTCTGCCAGTGTCACAGCTCGCCGCAGGGCACTACCCTAGAGTTTCTGGTGCAGATAAAGACGAAATTCTACAAAAGCTAAATCAACTTGCCAACAAACCCATCAGAGCTCGCATTCTAGACATCAGCCGCAAAGACAACAAACTTATATTCTCAGAAAAAGAAGCTGTAAAAGACGACATGCAAGCTCGTTTCTCTGAGCTTAAAATTGGTGACACCGTCGGAGGAGTAGTTACGGGTGTGATTGATTTCGGCGCCTTCGTAAATGTCGACGGTATAGAGGGTCTCATACATATTTCAGAAATTTCCTGGGAACGAGTTGAAGATCCTCATGACTACGTAAAAATTGGTCAAACAGTTCAAGCCAAAATCATTGCCATAGACAAAGATCGATTGTCACTCAGCCTAAAACAGATGCAAGAAGACCCATGGCTACAAGAAGTAAAAGCCTTCAAAAAGGGCGCTGTCGTAGAAGGCAAAGTCACGCGAATTACGCCATTTGGCGCGTTCGTACAACTGAGTTCCGCCGTCGAAGCGCTAGTACACGTATCCGAGATGAGTGACGAAGAAGGCATAGATCCAGAAAAAATCTTTCAACTCAACGAAACCAAGAAGTTTAAAGTATTAGACATTGATACTGAAGGCAGAAAGATTGCCCTTAGCCTCAAAGACGCTAAGTAATTGTGTAAGTTTTAACGGCTTACCAGCCAGGAAGGAGTGATCATATGCCAACCACCATAGAAATAGATAATATGATCACAGTGGGTGATCTGGCGGAGCAGTTAAGTATACCCGTGACCAAGCTCATAACCGAGCTTATGAAAAATGGTGTTATGGCAACCGTAAACGAGCGAATAGATTACGACACAGCCCAGATTATTGTTGGAGAACTGGACCTAGACATAGAGCTTGCCAAAAAAGATGCCAGTAAAACAGAGACCGTGCGCGAAAAGCCCACAGCTAGCAAATCGGCTGGTCAGCGCCCACCAGTGGTAGCTGTTATGGGTCACGTAGACCACGGCAAAACCAGTTTGCTAGACAATATCCGTGGCGCCACGGTGGTCAAATCAGAAGCGGGCGGTATCACCCAGCACATATCTGCCTATCAGATAAAACACGCTGATAGACAAATCACCTTCCTAGACACTCCCGGCCATGAAGCCTTCGCCGCCTTGCGTGAGCACGGCGCTGCTCTCACAGATGTTGTAATCATAGTTGTCGCCGCCGATGACGGTATAAAACCGCAAACAGTAGAAGCCATTCGCTTTGCCCGCAAAGCTGGCGTCAAAATCATTGTTGCCATAAATAAGATGGACAAAGAAGGCGCAGACGTAAATCGTATAAAACAACAGCTCTCAGAACAAGACTTGCTTATTGAAGAATGGGGTGGTGATATCGTAGTTGCTCCTGTCTCTGCCAAAACAGGAGACGGTGTACAGCACCTACTAGATATGATTCTGCTAGTGGCTGATGTAGAAGATTTACGTGCTGACACGGACGTACCCGCCCAAGGTTTGATTATTGAGGCTCACATGGAACAAGGGCGAGGTTCAGTCGCAGAAGCGCTTGTAGAGGCTGGTACGCTCAAACCAGGCCAGTTTGTTGTAGCGGGTAGTAGCTATGCTCGCATACGAAATCTAGAATCTACCAGTGGTGAAGTGCTCAAGCAGGCCGGTCCATCTACTCCTGTTGTTATGACTGGCTTTAAGTCGCTTCCAGAATTTGGAGATACTTTCGTTGCGGTAGTAGATGAAAAAACGGCTCGTGCCAAAGCTAGCCAGTCAGCTACAGATCAAAAAAGTGGCGGCAGGATGGACATAAACAGCGGTGAACTCATACGTATGATCAACCGTAGCAACGAAGTCAACGAACTAAATATCATTGTCAAAGCCGACGTCCAAGGTTCGCTCACCTCAGTGATTGACAGCCTCAAGGCTTTAGATACAGAAGAAGTTGCCATTCGTGTGGTTGGTTCAGGAGTTGGTAATATTAACGAAAACGACGTTCATCTAGCCGCAACTACGGGGGCTATTCTCTATGGCTTCCATGTACAAATGCCTACCAACATCAAACAACTTGCTTCCAGAGACAAGGTGCCTATACGTCTCTACAAAGTAATCTACGAACTCATTGACGACACCAAAGCAGAACTACAGTTACTATTACCGCCAGAAATAGTAGAAACGGACCTCGGGCGCTTAGTGGTAAAGGGTGTTTTTAAAACCTCCAAAAAAGAAATTATCTGTGGTGGCGAAGTTACTAAGGGTAAACTAACGGTTCCAGCATTAGTACGTCTCGTTAGAGACAAAAAAACCTTAGCGGAAGTTGAAGCCACACTACTTAAGCGTGGTCCCCAAGAAACCAAAGAGGTATTCGAAGGCGACATGTGTGGCGTAAGCCTTTCTACCACTAGCAAGCTAGAAATTTTAGAAGGCGACCATCTAGAATTCTTTACTCGAGAGACAGTTGCTAGAACGCTCTAAGGCCACTATAGTTAAGCTTATCCATGGATGAAATTCCAAACATCCCAGAACCATCCGTAAGTCGCATGATCCCAGTCGGTGAAATACTCGCAAATTATTCCGACACTAAAGTGGCAAACGCAGGACCTACCAATACTGCTAATTTGTCAGCAGCTAGATTGTATAAGAAGCGTAAATATCGTAGAGCTATAAGGCTAGGTGCTTTAGTGGGCATTATCGTGGGCTGCGCAACAGGCCCCTTTATTGGATAAAAACCTAGGGACGTAACAAGATCTCCTCTAGCGGTAACGGCAGGTCTTTGATAAAATATAAAACATGTTCAAACTAGACAACACCCTATTAGGAGAACTTGGTTTAGGAAATTTGCCTGCTGAAGAAAAAAATAAAATGCTGGCTCATATCTACGAAACGCTAGAAATGCGAGTTGGCATGAAACTTGCGGAACAAATGACCAATGAACAACTAGATGAATTCGAAAGTTTTATAGATAAAAACGACGAAGCCGGAGCACTCAAATGGCTAGAAACCAACTTTCCCGACTATAAAAAGGTTGTAGCCGAAGAGCTAGAGAAATTAAAATTAGAAATCAAGCAGTCGGCGCCTCAGATTGTTGCAGCCGCATCCCAGCCACCAGTAGTTCCAGAGCAATAGACATCAATTATTACAGTAAATTACCATAGCCAGCTAAAAAAGCTTGAGCGCTCATCTCGGCCTTACCTGAGGGTTTAAGTTTTTCAATGCACAGAGCCTTGGCGGCAGTATAGACAACTAAGTTTTTATCTCGAAGCTCAACCTTTCCTGGTTGGCTTTCGCCCTCAACTAAACGAGCTTCTGTAATTATTACTTCTTTACCAGCCAAAGTAGTAGTACTTTTGGGCCATGATACGTAGCTACGAATTTCTCGCTCTATCTGCTGTGCAGGTTTGTTCCAGTCAATTGTGCCATCTGACTTAGTAAGTTTGCGTGAATACGTAGCTCGGTCTGGGTGTGGCTGTTGGCGTGGCTGCAGAGACCCGTCCACGTATTTCGGCAGATATTTAATTAACAGACTATCGCTTAGGCTTATTAGTTCTTGAGTAAGCGTTTCAGTTGTAGCTAATGGACTAATTGGCAAACTCTTCTGAGTCAGTATCTTGCCGGTATCCATGCCAGCGTCTATTAGCATCAAACTAACTCCGGTTTTTGCTTGTCCGCTTAAAATTGCGAATGTGATTGGGTCTGCTCCACGCCACTCGGGCAGTAAAGAAAAGTGACTGTTGATTATACCCAAGCCAAAATAATCTATCACGTCCTGAGTAACGATAATTCCAAAGTCTATTAGCACACCAAGTTTGCTATGAAACGGCTTAGTGCCTAATAGTTTAGAGAGCTCAGCTTTGTTACTTACGGTATGAGTCGGTAGTTTTAGTGCCTTGGCAGTGTCTAAAACAGGGAAACTGCCTCTGTGATAAGTTGGCTTCGGCTTGGTGACTACGGCTTCAATTTTAAAATTCCTAGCCAGTAACTCAAGGGATTTTGCGGCCACAGGACCGCTACCAAAGACTATTATTTCCACGGATATCTTTCTCGTAATCAAGTTCTCTTAGTTTCCCATCTTCTTCCAGTCTATAAAATGCTTCGGGTTTATCGCGTATATGATCTATGAATACCTTGCCGTTGGTGTGGTCGATTTCGTGCTGAAATATACGGGCCAAAAATCCATCGGCAGTTACACGAATCGGCTTTCCGGTGTGGTCCAGTGCTTTAACTTTAACTCTTTCAAAACGGGAAACCTTTCCGTATACATCCTTTATACTCAAGCAGCCCTCAAAGTCTTCTATCAGTTCTCCCTCAAATTTAGTAACTTCAGGGTTTATGAACACTTTAAATGTTCGATCATTTTTGTTGTCAAAATCATTACGTATTACGACAATTCTCAGGGGTTCATTTATCTGAATTGCTGCTAATGCCACCCCAACTTCGTGCTCCCGACTATCTTCCCAGTCCAACATAGCAGTAGACATGCTGTCAATTATTTGCTGAATACTTTTGTCTATCAGTCCCACGCGCTTAGAGCGTGTACGCAATTGCTTATTAGGCAAGTGGATTATGTTGTCTTTTGGAGTTTTCATTACAGAGTAGTATACCTTATGTAGACCGGTTAATTACAGTAAGTCGCTCGGGTCTATATCATACGTACAATTGGAGGGCAGTGAATCAATAATCTTTAGTAAGTTTTGACGACGCTTCGATTTCACCACTAGGTGCCATGCATAACGGCCAGCAATTTTTTCTATAAACCTCGGCGACGGTCCGTCTATCTCAACGCCACTACCCAGCTTCTTTAGGCTATTTGCCAGTTGCTGACAAGCGCCAAGGGCACTTTTACTGCTTGCTCGGGAAAAGGTAATCTTGAGCAAGTATACAAACGGCGGGAAATTGTAGAGTTTTCTTTGCTCCAGCTCTTGCTCGTAAAAGCCTGCATAATTTTTTTGAAGTGCCAGAGTAATTAATAGACTTTCGGGTTCATATGTTTGTACGTATAGTCTGCCCGCACGATGACCTCTGCCAATGCGCCCACTAACTTGGCTAATCAGCTGATAAGTACGTTCGTTAGCAGTATAGTCAGGGATTTGCAGTCCGCTGTCGGCTTGTACTATGCCCACAACGCTTAGTTTTGGTAGATCAAAGCCCTTGGCAATGCTCTGCGTTCCTATCATTATGTCTATTTTGCCACTTTGCAGGGCGTCGTGTTGTTGACTCAGACGCTGAGTTTTTTCTGTATCTCTGTCAAACCGGCCTACCCGAGCACCTGGAAACAGCCTGCCAATCTCGATTTCAAGTGCCTTAGTGCCAATAGTGCGAAATACAAGTTCACTGCCATTACAGGTTGGGCAATTGGTGGGGACGTGGTCTATAAAATCACAGCTATGACAGCGCATTTGGTACGTATCGTGGTGATAAGTAAGTGCTACATCGCAGTGTGGGCAGAGTGCTTGCCAGCCACAATTACTGCACAGTATAAGTCGCGCGCTACCACGGCGATTAAGAAATAGGAGCGATTGCTCTCCGTTCTTGAGAGCCTCGCCTATGCTGTCCAGCAACGTGTTTGCCAACCATGCCGAGCGGCTAAACAAGTCTTTGTTTTTATGATCAACCACATTTACTGACGTGGGCTCACGTATTTCCAGTGCAGGTTGTACCATCCTTAGCACCGGTAAATTCTTCTGTATAAAAGTAAAATAATCGGATACTAATGGTGTAGCACTGCCCATGACGAGTAATGCACCATGCGCATGGGCCAAATGACCGGCAACACGGCTTGCCTGATAATACGGAGCCTGTTCTTGTTTGTATGCTCCATCGTGAGCCTCATCCAGCACGATTAGCCCAATTTTCTTTAGAGGAGAGAAAAGTGCAGAACGAGGTCCAATAACTACCAGTCCTGTTTCAGATGTACTGGCTTTCAGCCAAACAGTTCGGCGCTGAGCTGGTGTCATATCAGAGTGAGTTACCACTACGCGTGACCCAAGAGCTTTTTTGAATGTTTCTAACAATGGTCTCGTCAGGCCAATCTCGGGCGTCAACACAACTACTGACGTGCCTTTTCGTAAAGCTTCTTTTGCTAACTCTACATATAGTCTTGTTTTGCCGGTTCCAGTATTGCCATGTAGCAAAACGCTTCGTGGCTGTTTTTTTTGTATTAAATCCAGCACTTTTGACTGCTCTGAGGTTAAGCTTGGAGATTTTACGCCAGGCTGCTCTGCTATCTGTTCGTTGAGCGTATCCGGTAATTTTTTTGGCAGTGCTGGCGGAGTAAATAGTTCCGTAATTACTCCAAGTGGGCCGGGGTAATATTTGCTTAGCCACGAGAGTAGCTCTAAAGATTTTCCCGGGATAAACACTTCCCAGTGTCCAGCGATTACTTTTGTGGCAAAACTGGGCTTGTCGGCTATATTTTCAACTATACCCAGTACAATGTTTCGCTGCAATGGTACAGAAACTATCTGGCCAATACTAAGTGTCTCTCCAGATGAATACGTCAAACTTTCTTTGCCCCTAAAACGCTGGCTTGCTACCAAGACTCTGTAGTACATAGGGCTTATTATATAGCTTCACGCCCATAGGGCTATTTCTGTAGAGGCTCACTCTTTAGAGTTCTGCATATATTTTATCTTCAACAGATGAAGTATAGCTTTTTATAAAAAATGTATTGAATTGTTAACCAACCTTGCCTATACTTTACGTTGTAGGAGTAACAATAAGAGCTTATGTTGGACGTATTTATAACCTCTCGAGTCAGGCGCAAAATCATTGTGGTATATGCAAAGTACCCTGATTTTAAAACTCACGTACGCGGCTTAGCTAAGCTCATTAAAGAAGATGCTGGCAACATTCAGCGCGAACTAAAGCGTCTAGAAAAAATTGGATTCCTTATTTCTGAAAGACAAGGGAATACCAAGATTTACCACACCAACAAACAGTTTGCTATCTTCAAAGAATTACAGAGTATAGTGTTGAAGTCACAACGAATGAGTCAAAAAAAGCAGCAAACTACTCCATAGGCTTGTAAAGCTGTCTCTGTTAATGTATACTCAAATTCAAGTTATGATACAAGTTACACGTAAAGATTCCAAAGAGTCAGTAGAAAATTTAATCCGACGCTTTACCCGTAAGGTCCAGCAGGCGGGTGTAGTAACCGCGGCAAAACAAGCGGAATTTTTCGAAAAACCACTCAGTAAACGCGACCGTCGCCAAAAAGCTATAATTCGCAGCGAACGCAAAGCAATCAAAATGAAAAAGATCAAACTAGGCCAAGCTCCACCTCAAAAAGAACGCTAATTCAGAAAATTTCTGGGCATGTAAGGTCATCTCTGGTACAATCTGGGAGAAATCTAGGGAAAATTCATACATGAGTATCAAAGAACAGATAGAACAAGACATCAAGCTAGCCATGCTGTCTGGTGATAAAACTCTAGTTACTACACTACGGGGGCTTAAGAGTGCCATCTTAAATGCTGAGGTCGCCAAAGGTGCTCGCGCTAGCGGCCTACCAGACACCGAAATTATAGACATTCTTGCCAAGGAAGCCAAAAAACGTCAAGAAAGTGCGGACATGTACAATCAGGGTGGTCGACCAGAAAGTGCTGATGCGGAAATGACTGAAAAACAAGTCATAGAAAAATATCTACCAGCTCAGTTAGCAGAGTCAGATATAAGCCAGCTTGTTTCAGACGTAATCGCTGAGCAGGGAGCCAGTGGAATGCAGGCCATGGGTCAGGTCATAGGCGTGGTTAAGCAGCGAACAGCGGGTAGTGCGGATGGAGCCGTTATTGCCAGAATCGTTAAGGAGAAGCTTACAAATGAGTAAACGTCTGGAAAACGGAAAACGAGGTCACGCAGTGGTCCTTTTGATGGGCATAGCTGGTTCTGGCAAAGGCACTCAAAGTAGATTATTGGCCAAAAAAGACGGCTTCAATGTTATTTCTACCGGAGAACTACTTCGTAAATATGGTTCTGATGACCAGCACACTCGTATGAGCAAGGGCGAAATACTAGGCGATCGGGAAGTAACTGAACTGCTCGAACGTGCATTGTCTGAAATAAAGGATCAAAACAACATAATTCTAGATGGCTATCCACGCAGAATCTCTCAAGCAGAGTGGTTGCTAGCGCAAGCTGGCAGATTTGACGTAAGCTCAGTCGTGCATCTTATAGCGTCAAAGTCAGCCGTAAAAGCACGTCTCCTTGAGCGTGCCCGTCAGGACGATAACGAAGATGGCATTGAGCAAAGATTTCGCGAATATGAGCAAGATACCGTACCAATCATTAATTTTTTAATAGATGTAGCTGTTCCTGTCAGAGAAGTAAATGCCGAAGGAACGGTCGAAGAAATACATGCTGAAATCGTGAATTGGCTTAGAGCTGCGGCAAACTAATGCAAACGCAAATTAAAACTCCTGTAGAAATAGCGGCCATGCGTGAAGGTGGGCACATGCTGGCTACGGTTCTACGCGATCTTTCTGGTCAAGTTGAGCCGGGTATTAGTACTAAGGATTTGGCAGAGATTGCCAAACAAAAAATCGGACAACTTGGCGGACAGCCCACCACATTGGGGTATCACGGCTTTCCGGACGTTATATGTATATCTGTAAATGATGAAGTAGTTCATGGCATACCAAGACCCGGTCACATTATTAATGACGGTGACATAGTGAGCCTTGATTTTTGCGTGACTCACAAAGGTATGATTACAGACGCTGCAATCTCTGTAATTGCTGGAAAGCCATCAAGCCAAAACAAAGACCTTTTGATTGCTACAGAGCGCTCACTCATGGCAGGTATTAGCGCGGTGACGGCAGGCGCCAGAGTAGGTGATATTTCAGCAGCAGTACAGGCATCACTCAACAAACATGGAACATACGGGATAATTCGTGATCTAGTAGGACATGGTGTGGGCCACGAAATGCATGAAGAGCCGAATATCCCCAACTATGGCAAAAAGGGCACAGGCCAGACTCTGGTTGCCGGCATGACATTAGCAATAGAACCAATGGCTACCTTAGGTAGTTTTGAGATACAAACAGATCCAGACAACTGGACTATTCGCACTAAAGACGGTTCGCTGGCTGCGCATTTTGAGCATACCGTTCTAGTTACAAATGACGGTGTAGAAATACTGACCACTCTTTAGAAACACCAAGATCAAGCCTCAAAATTCATAAAAATATTCGAGATACAAATCTATAGATGTGAAATAGAAAAGTTTCTGCTTTTATTATGTTCGATATTTTATCTGTACTTCGATTTTTGAACTTTGTATTTGGTATTCTTGCTACAGGACAAGTATAAGAGTTATACTTTAAGTCATGTGTGATGGTTCATCGCCAATTACTCTCGCTTGTTTATGAAATAGCGCAAGAAAAAAATAATATGAACGATAATACACAACATTTTTTTGGCCTGGACATCGGCACCTCTGCAGTGAGGTGTGTTGTTGGTATGTTTGATCACGAACATCCGGCTGAATTATCAATTATTGGTCACGGTATTGCTAAAAACATTGGCATGCGTAAGGGTGTAGTAGTCCACATAGACGACGTTAAAGAGGCAATTACTCATGCAGTAACCGAAGCAGAGCGTATTTCTGGGGTGCAAATAAAAAGTGCCACCGTAAACGTAAATGGTACGCATGTTAGTGGCTTGAACTCTAAAGGGGTTGTGGCTATTAGCGGAGCAAACCGAGAAATAACTACCGATGATAGGTATCGCGCTGAGGAGGCCGCTACTATTATGCAGCTGCCGCCAAATCGAGAAATCATACAAGTTTTTGCTAAAAATTATCGAGTAGACGGCCAAGACAACATTAAGGATCCAGTTGGCATGAACGGAGTGCGGCTAGAGGTAGACACTCATATAGTTACAGCTGCTTCGCCTACGCTCAAGAGTCTAACTGCTGTACTAGAGCGTTCACATGTAAACCTAAATCATATTACAGTTTCCAGTTTAGCGGCTGCCGAGGCAGTTCTAAATCGTCAGCAAAAGGAATCGGGCACCGTTTTATTAGATATAGGTGCCGGTACAACTAATTTAGTAGTGGTAGAAGATGGCGAAATCCAGCACGTTGCAATATTGCCAATAGGCGGCATAAATATCACAAATGACCTAGCAATTGGTCTAAAAACCGATTTAGACGTAGCGGAAGCAGTAAAAGTTGGCTATGCCACTCTAGACCGCCCGGATTACGACACTATCACTTTAGAGTTAGGTGGAAAAGAACATACTTTTACTAAAAGTGAAGTTCATATGATAACTGAAGCCAGAGTAGATGAACTATTTGAATTCGTAGACAAAGAACTTAAAAAGATTGGTCGTTCAAAAAAGCTTCCTGGTGGAGTAGTTATAGTTGGTGGAACCTCCAAACTACCTGGTCTAGCGGATTTTGCTAAAGAAAAACTACAACTCCCCGCTCGTCTCGGTAGTCTACAGCCGCTTCAGGGACTTGTTGATGTTATTGATGACCTGTCCTTCACTACAGCTATAGGGCTCATGCAGCTAGATATGTTACTAATGCCAGAGGCTGACGCTATAAAGGGTAATCCTAACCAAAAAGCCCTTGGCATGATACAGGGCTTGCTTAAACGCTTCCGTAAAAGCTAATCTCTGCTCACTATAGTCAGCAAGGAGTTATCATGGGGTTGCAAAGAAGAGGGAATGTCATATATACTCCAATCTATAAGTAAGTGAAGATAGGTACGAGAACATGCCCCAAGTAAACCCCGCAATTGAAACATTCGCTCGAATAAAAGTTATTGGTGTTGGTGGCGCTGGTGGCGCTGCAATTAACAGAATGGTTGAAGCTGGCGTGGAGGGTGTTGAGTTTGTTGTTGTAAATACAGACGCCCAAGCACTCCATCACTCAAAAGCGCAGACCAAAATACACATCGGTCGTGATGCTACGCGTGGACTTGGTGCGGGTGCAGATCCTACTGTTGGACAAAAGGCAGCCCAAGAATCAATTGAAGAAATTCGTAAATCAGTTGCCGGTGCGGACATGGTGTTCGTAACCATAGGTGCTGGCGGTGGTACGGGTAGCGGTGCGGGTCATGTGGTAGCCGAAGCAGCCCAGGAACAAGGATCGCTTGTTGTGGGTTTTGCTACAAAGCCATTCGCATTTGAAGGCGAAAAACGCCGCCGTAATGCAGATATCGCCATTGAAAATCTTCGCAAAGTCGTAGACACACTAATCATTATTCCAAACGATCGCCTTCTCCAGACAATCGATCGTCAGACACCATTACTTGAGGCTTTCAAGGTTGCAGATGATGTGCTCCGTCAAGGCGTACAAGGTATCTCAGATCTCATAACGGTCCACGGTCTTATAAACCTTGATTTTGCAGATGTCAAGACTGTCATGAGCCATGCCGGTTCAGCTCTTATGGGTATTGGTAGGGCCTCTGGCGAGGATCGTGCTGTCAAGGCCGCTCAACAAGCTATCGAGTCACCACTACTAGAGGTTTCTATAGATGGTGCCCGAGGGATTCTGTTCAATGTTATTGGTGGCAGCGACATGTCTATGCACGAAATCAATCAAGCTGCCGAAACAATTACAGTTGCCGCTGACCCAGAGGCCAATATAATATTCGGTGCTACTATCAGTCCGGAGCTAGAGGGCGAAATTATAATCACAGTTGTTGCGACTGGATTCGATGATGCCTATTATGCAAACCGCAAAACCACCAAATCGACTACGAATGCTCAACCAGCATCTCTACCAAAAATCACCGAAGATCACGATATGACCGGAATAGACATGGAGCTTCATGACGAAGAACAAGACAGTGAGCTAAATAAAGACACGCCCATGCCTAACATTTGGACTTTGGATGACTCCGAAGATGACTCAAATGACAGTAAAGAAAAAGATATGGAAGCTAAAAATGGAAATTTCCTAGATACAAACCCAATCGTAGGCTCGGTAGAAGAAGACGAGCTAGAAAAACCATCATTTTTACGACGACTTACCAAGCGTCGTCAGCTGAATGACGATAAAAAAACCGATAGTTCTACCGACAAAGACGAAAAATAACGTTTATAACAGGGGTTATTTAAGTAAATAATACACCAATTATTGTATTGCAAAACCCTGTATATAGGTCTATGATTTAGAGTATAGACGCTATATGTAGTGATTTAGATATAGTAATAGCACATTCAGAATGAACACATAATTTGTATCCGTCCTCACATAGAGGTGTCGGAGACGAGGAGGCAACATATATGAAATGCAGCCAATGCTCGTCAGTAGATACAAAGGTTATTGAATCCCGAGATGTGAGTGAAGGCGAAGCTATTCGCCGCCGCCGGGCATGCCCTGATTGCGGATATCGTTTTACTACATATGAGAGGATTGAGCGTCCACAGATTATCGTTATTAAAAATAATGGTATTCGTGAACGATTTAGCCGAGACAAGCTACTGGCCGGACTGTATCGTGCGTGTGAGAAGACTCCTGTAACTAGCCTGCAACTAGAACGCCTAGTTGCAGACATGGAACATCATATTTATGCTTGTGGAGACCAAGAAATTGGCACAGCTCAAATAGGTGAACTGGTTATGGAGCGACTAGCACCACTAAACGAAGTTGCTTATGTCCGCTTTGCAAGTGTGTATAGACGATTCAAAGATATTGCCGGGTTCGAAAGAGAACTCCTGCAAATCAAAGAGCGAAAAGTCAAACACAGTGCTAACTAGGAGCTGCCGGTTCTTCTGTTTAATGACAGTAATCTCATTACCCAGAAGAGCTGGTAATGTCTCCTGAGAGCAGACAATACAACAACTCTAAACAAAAAACTAAACAATATAACAAGGTAAAAGTGAGGGTAATATGGGACAAACAACAATCCTGGGTCGCAGGCGGTTCTTTACGCCAGCCAAAAGCAAAGCATACGATCAACTAAAGTGGACTAAGCGTGATTCAGTCATTATGAATCCAATGACTGAAAAACCAGTCTTTGAACAAAAAGGTTTAGAGTTTCCAGAAGGCTGGTCGCTCAACTCCATAAACATTGTTGCTCAAAAATATTTTACGGGTACGCCAGGAACGGATGATAGAGAAGATTCTCTTAAAAAATTAATCGATAGGGTGGTAGACACCGTAACCCGTCAGGGCCTACAAGAAAGTTATTTTGAGTCTGAGGCAGAAGCAGAAGACTTTCGTGAAGAGCTCAAATACATTCTTGCTACTCAGCGTGCCGCTTTTAACTCGCCAGTTTGGTTCAATATTGGAGCTCCTGGCAGGGCTCAGCAGGCCAGCGCATGTTTTATACTGGCAGTAGAAGACACTATGCCGTCCATCCTGAACTGGTACAAAGAAGAGGGTATGATCTTTAAGGGTGGCTCAGGTTCGGGGATAAACCTCAGTAGCATTCGCTCGTCCGTAGAGCCACTTGGTAAAAGTGCAGGTACAGCTTCCGGGCCTCTTAGCTTTATGCGCGGTGCCGATGCTTCGGCGGGTGCTATTAAAAGTGGTGGCAAAACTCGCAGAGCAGCCAAGATGGTTATATTAAACTCCGATCACCCCGACGTAGAAGAGTTTATTTGGTGCAAAGCACGCGAAGAGCGCAAAGCTCGTGACCTACAGGCCGCAGGCTGGGATATGACACTAGATGGTAAAGATATTACCTCCGTTCAGTATCAAAATGCCAACAACTCAGTTCGTGTTACAGACGAATTTATGCAGGCAGTCGAAGATGACAAAGACTACGAGCTTCGCTCTGTTAGCACCGGCAAAACCGTGAAGCACATAAGAGCGCGTGATTTGTTCCGTCAAATCGCAGAAGCGGCATGGGAGTGTGCAGACCCAGGTATGCAGTTTGATAGCACTATAAACAGTTGGCACACTACACCAAACGCTGGTCGCATAAACGGTAGTAACCCCTGCAGCGAATACATGCATATAGACAATTCTGCATGTAACCTAGCTTCAATTAACCTACTTAAATACCTAAATGAAGATGGTAGTTTTGATGTGGAAGCATTCAGGCACACCGTAGAACTCGTATTTACTGCGCAAGAGATTTTAGTAGGCTACAGTGAATACCCAACGGAAAATATAACCAAGAATGCCCGAGCTTACAGAGAACTAGGTATAGGCTACGCAAACCTAGGTGCCATGCTTATGGCCCAAGGCTTGCCATATGATAGCGATGAAGGCAGAGCTCAAGCAGCTGCCATTACGGCTATAATGACTGGTCACGCTTACGCAACCAGTGCTCGATTGGCTAATAGAGTTGGTCCATTTGCTGGCTTTCACAAAGACCGTGAAGGCATGCTAAACGTCCTAAAGATGCATAGAGAGGAAGTGTCTAATATTGACGCGAGCATGGTAGCAGAAGATCTTCTTAGCGCTGCTGCAACTGCTTGGGACGATGCCGTAGAGCTTGGCGGTTTGTACGGTGTGCGAAATGCTCAAGCCAGCGTGCTTGCTCCTACCGGTACTATAGGCCTTATGATGGACTGCGATACTACTGGTATAGAGCCAGACCTCGGGCTAGTAAAATTCAAAAAACTAGTCGGTGGCGGTATTATGAATATAGTTAACCAAACAGTACCTCGAGCACTAAAAGTACTCGGCTACACTAAGTCGCAAGTAGACGACATCGTAAATTATATTGATGTCGAAAAAACTATAACTGATGCACCTCACCTCAAGAAAGAACATTTTGCAGTCTTTTCCTGCTCTATGGGCGACAATCCAATTCACTATATGGGGCATGTAAAGATGATGTCAGCAGTACAACCTTTTATTTCTGGAGCTATTAGCAAAACTGTTAATATGCCAGAACAAGCCACTGTAGAAGAAATAGAGCAGCTGCACATAGAGGCCTGGAAACTGGGGCTTAAGGCGGTGGCTATTTACCGAGATAATTGTAAAGTTGCTCAGCCATTGTCTATGACCAAAAAAGGTGCAGATAGCAACAATGACTTACCGCCAAGCGGTGGAGTCCCAGAGTCAATAAACGACAAAGTCGTCGTAAAAGGAGTTATTCGTAAGGATATGCCCAAAGTTAGACCATCAAAAACCTACTCATTTACTGTCTCAGACTGCCACGGCTACTTTACGGTAGGAGAATATGAAGACGGTACTCCGGGCGAGCTGTTTGTGAGAGTTGCCAAAATGGGCTCCACTCTAGCTGGCCTCATGGATTCATTTGCGCGCTCTATTAGCTACAGTTTGCAGTATGGTGTTCCACTAAAGGTTTATGTAAAGGGTATGACCAGCATGTCATTTGCACCAGCGGGTATTACTGATGATCCAGAAATTCGCACAGCTTCATCACTGATTGACTACATATTCCGCCGACTCGCTATGGATTATCTGTCATTTGATGATCGTCTAGAGTTGGGCCTGGCTTCCATAGATGATATGCCAGAAGAACAAACCAGCTTACTAGACAGCGATGTTGAAATTTATCCAGAACCAACCAAACCAGTTGAGTTAAGGGTGGAGCCAGCACCAGCGGTTGTAGAATCAGCAGTTCCCTACAAGCCCGCAGAAAGCAAAGTTATGGATCAGTCAGCTCCTATGTGCTTCAACTGTGGCAACCAAACCCAAAAAGCCGGCAGCTGCTACGTATGTAGCTCATGCGGATCGACAACAGGCTGCAGCTAAGTAATAAAGCTGACAGTTTACAGTACACAGATAACAGCAGGAAAAACAAACGGTCCCTACTGTTAACCATAACCTGTTTGCTGTAAACTAACATGCATGAAGACAGCTATTCTCTATCATCCAGCATCCGAGTTTTCTAGGGCCGTGGAAGAATATGTTCGTGATTTCGAGCGGCAAAAAAGTTTAGTTATAGAGCTGATTAGCCTTGAGACTAGGGAAGGGGCAGAGCTCGCGACTTTGTATGATATTGTTAAGTATCCAGCGGTTCTTGTAAGGCGAGACAGCGGAGAGTTGCTCAAGCACTGGGAAGGCGATCCGCTTCCTCTCATGAACGAAGTTGCTGGCTATCTTGTTCAGAGATAGGTTGCTACTAACAGAGAACTGAGGTACAATTTTACTAATCCGCCCGTCAGACCGTCTGTAAGACAGCCTGGTGAAAGCAGCACATCAACTGCGAGGAGTGAGAAGAACAGCTTTGGCTCAGTAGAACTCGCCGGGCAGGCCCGTAATAGCCGCAATTAAGTCCCAATCAGGATGGTACCGCCCCAGCAATGGAGCTCCTGTGTGAAGGGGCTTTTTATTTTCTAAAAAGGTAAACGATGAAATTTAAGCAAGGAACACGCAGAAAAGCCATAGAGTACGAGAAAGATCTCGTACAGTATTGGAAGCAACATAAAACTTTTGAAAAGTCTGTTTCAATGCGGTCCAAAGACAATGCCTTTGTTTTTTACGATGGTCCACCGTTTATCACTGGCGTACCTCACCACGGCACCCTACTTACTTCTATAGTCAAAGATGCTGTACCTCGCTATCAAACCATGAAAGGCAAGCACGTACAGCGAGTTTGGGGCTGGGACTGTCATGGCTTGCCCGCAGAAGTGTTTACAGAAAAAAAGCTTGGTATCAAAGACAAGAGAGATATCGGTACAAAAGTCAGCCTAGAAGAATACATACTTACCTGTAGTGATAATATGACTCAAACTGGCTCACTCTGGGAAGATACTATTGATCGCATAGGTCGTTGGGTAGATTTTAGGGGTGCGTACAAAACTATGGACAAAAATTACATGGAGTCTATTTGGTGGGCTTTCAAACAGTTGTACGACAAAGGCAAAATCTACGAAGGTGAAAAGGTTCTGCTCTATTGCACGAGAGATGCCACTCCCATTAGTAAATCAGAAGTAGCCATGGACAATAGCTATCAAGACGTAACCGACCCCTCGGTGTATGCTAAATTTAAAATTGTTGGCGAAAACACTCATCTGCTGGCTTGGACTACAACGCCTTGGACTCTGCCATCAAACTCGGCAATTGCAGTTAACGCAGGTCTAACATATGCCGAAGTTCAATTAGACGGGCAAAAATTAATTCTGGCAAAATCGCTACTAGATAAAGCTCTAACTGATGAAAAGCATCAAGTTCTGCCCTATAAGTTACTAAGAACTTTCAAGGGTAGCGAGCTGGTTGGAAAAATCTATGAACCAATAGTCGATACCCACAAAGATCTAGGCAATCGTGCTTTTAGGGTTTGGCACGCAGACTTTGTGCATGACGAAGAGGGTACTGGTATAGCCCATGAATCACCAGCCTATGGTGAAGAAGATTATGCGCTTAGCAAGACTCAGGATTTCCCGTGGGTTATGAACACTGATGAAAACGGTATTTATACTGTAGGTGAATGGAAGGGCCAAAACATCTGGGATGCTAACAAAGAAATTGCCAAAACCCTTCTAGAGCGTGGCAGTGTTTGGAAGATAGACTATATACAGCATAGTTACCCCCACTGTCATCGTTGTGGCACCAAGCTTATGTACAGAGCTCATCCTAGTTGGTTTATGGATATAGACGGCCAGCGTACCCAAATGCTAGAACAAAATGGGCTAGTAAATTGGTTTCCAGAGCATATCAAACACGGCCGTTCAGAAAAAACTATAGAAACAGCGCCGGACTGGAATCTTAGCCGTGACAGGTTTTGGGCAACGGCCATGCCCATATGGAAAGGTGCGGATGCTCAAGGCAAAGAGCACATCAAGGTGATTGGCAGCTATGCCGAGCTGAAAGAGCTCTCCGGAGTGGAGTTAGATGATTATCATCGTCCTTGGATTGATGCTGTAACTTTCACAATAGATAAAGTCAAATACAAGAGAATAGAAAAGGTTTTGGATTGTTGGTTTGAATCGGGCAGTATGCCGTTTGCTCAATTCCACTACCCTTTTGAAAATGTTGAGAAATTTGAACAAAATTTCCCCGGTGATTTTATCGTAGAATACGTACCTCAGGTTAGAGCATGGTTTTACTACATGAATGCAGTAAGCGTTGGATTGTTTGGCAAATCGGCATTTAAAACGGCTTTGGTTCATGGCACTATTGCTGGTAACGACGGTAGAAAAATGAGTAAAAGCTTTGGCAACTATACAGATCCAAACGAGCTCATGGATACCTACAGCGCCGATGCTCTTCGTTTTCTGTTTCTTCAGTCCCCGCTTTTAAACGGCGAAGACTTCTCTATGTTAGACAAAGATGTGGCAGATATTTTTCGCAAACTAGCGATGGTTTGGAATATGTACGACTTCTTCACCCTTTATGCCGATGTTGATGGCTGGGAGTGGGATGGTGAAATACAAGATCCTTTTTTGAATTGCACAAATACTTTAGATCAATGGATTATCTCTCGCATGCATCAAGTTATACAAGAAGTTGATATGCACATGAGCCGATACGATATAACAAGCGCCGTAAAACCAATCCTGCCGTTTATAGACGATGCTAGTAACTGGTATGTGCGTCGTAGTAGAAAGCGTTTCTGGAAGAGTCAAGATGACAGCGACAAAAACGACGCCTACCGTACTCTGCACTATATCTTGGTTCAGCTAGCCTATGTCATGGCGCCATTTACGCCATTCTTGAGCGAAGAATTGTATCAGAAATTGACCGGTGGCGAGTCGGTACATCTACAGGACTGGCCAGAGGTGGGTCATGTAAATGAACTTCTCGTGGACCATATGGCGCAAACCCGCCAAGCCATTACAGAAGGCTTGGCCATGCGTGCTCGGGCTGGCATAAAAGTTCGCCAGCCATTGGCGTGTGTTACTACCGTTGAACTACCTGATATGTACAAAGAAATCATAGCTGAAGAACTTAATGTCAAAGAAGTTAAATGGGGTAAAGAGCTTGCTCTCGATACTACACTCACACCCAAACTGAAACGTGAAGGCTTGATTCGCGAAGTAATTCGTCATGTCCAAAGCGCTCGCAAGACAGCAGGTTTACGGGTAGATGATCGTATATCGCTAGTACTAACCACAGATTACGCGGAGTTGCAAAAAGCTATCCACGAACACATTGACCTGCTCAAGCAAGAAACTCTTGCTACTCAACTGACAAAAAGTGGAGCCGGCACGCATGAAGTGGAAGTCGCTATCGAAGGTGCTCAGCTCAAAGTCAAGCTCACCAAAAGCTAATTTACTCCTTTGACAAGGCTCTTCGTATCTGATAGAATCTCTTGGTATCTATGAAAAAAGCAGTTATTGCAACCGGTGGTAAACAGTATATCGTCAGTGAAGGCGAAACTGTTGAAGTCGAACTTTTGAAAGACTTGGGCAAAACAGTAAGTTTTGTGCCATTACTTGTTATTGACGGAGAGAAAACCACCGTTGGCACTCCCGAAGTTACGGGTGCCAAAGTTACCGCAGAAGTTGTTACTCCAGATGTGCAGGCGGACAAAGTTATGTCAATTCGCTACAAAGCCAAAAAACGCGTTCACACAGTCCGCGGGCATCGTCAGCGCCACACGCATCTCAAAATCACCAAAATAGCGTAAAATCTAGTTCACCTTAAGCACTATTGTATGGTTGATTTGCGCTAAGGTGTTTTTAAATGCTAAACGCTTGTTTTACGGAGTAAATGCCGTCATACTAGCAACAAACATAACGATAATGGCTGGCATGAGACGAAGAGAAGTACGAAATATCAAACTGTTCGGGGGCCTAATTGCTGGCTTGTCACTGATGGCACTTTTATTATTTCAGGCTTCTGTCTTGGCAATTGCTCGCGGCTACACTACCATCGACAGCGGTCTTCAGACGGGGATGGTAGTTGCGCTTAGTGCTGACGGTTCAACTGATTCAGGGGTAGAGCGTGCTACTCAAGATTCCAGCACCAGAGTGGTTGGAGTTGTTACAACTGTAGAAAATAGTTTTGTTACTGTTGGATCCGAATCATCGAATGTGTTAGTAGAAAGCGAGGGTCAGGTTCAAGCTTATGTGAGCGACATAAACGGAGGTGTTGCAAGGGGGGACTTGCTGGTACTTTCTCCGCTCAAAGGAATACTCATGAAATCAAGTGAGCTTGCGGCTACGGTTATTGGTGTTGCTGGGGATGCTCCGTCAAATCCGTCACCGTATAACTACACAGACGCAGGTCAAACCAAACAAACTCAAATCGCTAAAGTCACCCTAAATCTCAATCAACAGGGAAGCGCAAATGCCGGCACAGAAAGTGATTCAGCGCTAGCACGTCTAGGACGCACCATAGTTGGCAAAGACGTGGGCGAAGCACGCGTACTGATTGCACTGATTATTTTTGTAATAGTACTAATTGCTGAAGGTGCAATTATTTACGGCGCCATATCTAGTGCCATGACTGCGCTAGGGCGCAACCCGCTAGCGCGCAAAATTATAAGGGCTGAAATGATCAGAGTTGTCTTCATTGCTCTGGCTGTTATGTTGGTTGGCTTGGCTGCCGTCTATGCGATTCTATGGGTCTAAGGAATAAAATAATTGTCTAAAAAGCTAGACCTGGGGATAAGTAAGTACGTATCTATAAATTATGTGTTCAAAATTGCTTGCGCAACTCCTTGACCTCTTGTACTATAGTGATGGGAAAGTGTAGCCACAACAAGCTACAATCTTGCTTCTAACAGAGGCGAACTCAAATAAAAACAATCAAAAACACAACTATGGATAACTCTCAGCTCAAAGCTGATAATTCTAATAATCCCGATACTGTAACTTCGGTTAAGGCCGCGTCAACTACGACTCAGCCGTTCGTAGCCCAGTACGGTTTGCCGCAAAAGAACTATCCCATTGAAGATCTCGAAGTTCATGAGCAAGGTACTGCAGCACAGGCAAGCCAATACACTCCTCACGCTAAACTCCTGCCATTTTCTCACCGTAAAGCTGTGATAGTTTCTATAGCCATAGCGCTCGTAGTGACACTATTTACAGGGGCAAGTATACTTATTTTGGCTCGCAAAGCACCCAAAGCCCAGCAAAATGGTCAATCAGTTATTCAAACTCAAGACCTATCTCTAAAAGATGCAGAGATTGCAGATTTACCGGCGGAGATAAAGGGTGCAAAAAGCTCACTTTTTGTAAATGGAGACATTATTACAAGCGGTAGCCTGAAGGTTGTAAACAGCGGTTTCGCAGGAACCCTAAGTACAGAAACTCTAACGGCTAACCAAACCTACACACTTCCGAATGCTTCGGGCACTTTTTGTTTGAGCACCAACAACTGTGACCTCGTGACCAACGAAGATCTTGCTGCGGTCGTTGGTCTCATCAACCAGCCAGATGATGTACCGGCCTCAAGCTTACTCAACGGCATGATTGGCGGAATTACCCTACAAGGTACAGGGAATCAAATAATCGTTACCAATAGTAACGGAGTTATCACACTTTCTACTCCACAAGACATTGGCATAACCAGCTCGCCAACGTTTGCCAGCGCCACTTTGAGCGGCAACCTTAACATCGGCGGCACGCTTACGCTGCCCATCAACTGTACGGTTTTCCTAAATGGCGGCTCGCTGACTACCAACAACCTCGGTCAGGTTTTGTGTACCAATGATGAGTCATCAGGTGCTGGTTCTAGTGTAACCACAGCTGGTGGTACACCAGGAACCATTCCAATGTTCACGAGCGCAGACGTGATAGGGGATTCTCTGCTTACGCAGTCGGGCAATACTATTTCAGTTGCAGGCAACCTCTCAGCTTTTGGTAACGGATTGTTCAGAAGCACAGTAGACTCAACCAATGTCTTCCAAGTGCAAAATTCCGCCAGCAATTCGGTACTCAATGTCAGTACCGTATACGACACGTACACAAACCTAATAAACAATGGAACATTTGAGTCCGACACACCGGGGGTAGATCCAGTTAGCTGGGTGACCCAAGAGTACCCAGCACAAGCAGGTACGCCAGATATTAATACAAATTCAGATGTTCAATACGTACACACTGGTTCGCGTTCCATGAGAGTTACCACTACAAATAACACAGGAGATGGCGCAACCATACCAGTCATCACACAAGTAAATTCGTCGTATGTGCTATCGATGTGGATTATGGCCGAGGTAGGTACTCCAAGCATAAACGATATAGTTATAGGGCACCAATTACTGGGTGGTGGACAGTTCGCCCTTGATTGTACGATCAGTAAAGCCACCCAAGGTAGCACCGCGGCGCCAAGATGGAGTCAATTTGTCTGTAGCTTTACTACAAATATTACCCATCCTTCACACAATATTCACGTTCGAAGAACGAATTCGGCAGAAGCAAGCGGCGTGAATTTCTACGTAGACGATGTGCGACTTCATCAGACAGTAGGCAATAAAGTGCAAATTGGTAGCATTGGGACTTCTGGAACAGATAACTTAGGACAGCTGCAATTCGCGTACGATGGCGGAGGGAGTATTACTCTACAGTCTCTTATAGGCTCAGGTGTGACGGGCAATTATATACTAACTCTGCCCACAGAAAGCGGTGTCATATGCACAACTTCAAACTCATCGCCTTGTTCCACCGGGAACGACGGTAGATATTTATCCAAAATCATTCAAGACACGGCTACTGTTGCGGTGCCTAACAGCGAATATCTTTACACTTTTAGAAACTCGAGTTCAGCCCTTACTGGGGGTGTGCTAGATATAAACAACGGCACCAATACCGGTTTAGCACTACAGGTAACTGGCAAAATAGGTGTATCCTCAGGCAGCAGCACGCCCGCTAGTGACGCGACGTTTGGTGATTTATCATTTGGTGGTAACTCAGGAATTACTAGAACCATAAACCAGCTGAAGCCAACTACCCTGAACGCCAACGGGGGGATTCTTAGGGTTAAGGGTGCCGAAGGAAATGGCACTGGTACGGGTGGTACTTTAACGCTTCTCAGCGGTGCCGCAGGAGCCGGTGGTAACGGAAATGGGGGCACTCTAAATATAGAAACTGGCCGACGAGACGGCACTGGAACAGATGGAGATATTAATATTCGTAGCGACAATGTTGTCATTCGCACTTGGACAGATAATACGCAGGCGCTCAACGTTACCAACGCAGCCGGAACGAGCTTAGTAGCAGTTGACAGCACAAGCCGTATCTTAAATCTACTAAATAACACGGACTTCATTCAAACGGGTTCAGGCACTTTCACTACCGGCACGGGGAACACGACACTAAACGGCGATGTGACTTTGAACGCTGATTTCAATCAGACAGGTACAAACACGTTTAGCACAGGTACGGGTGCAGTCAGTTTGGATGGCGCAACCACCGTAACCAGCAGCTTCATTCAAACAGGTGCGGGCACCTTTGGAACAGGTGCGGGTGCAGTTAGTCTGAATGGCCCAACTACTGCTGCTAGTACATTTAGCGTAACGGGGCTTACCAGTCTCAATGGTGGACTAACTGTCCAAGCAGGTGATGCGTTTACCTTTAACAGTGATGCTTTCACCGACCTTACGGGGACTGGCCTGCAAATATCTGGTGGCGCTCTACAGACGACACTAGGAACAGACATTAACCTCACAACAGAAGTAACCGGTATATTGCCAGTGCTGAACGGTGGTACTGGTGCACTTGACGCTACGAGTGCTAGGAGTAACCTGTCTGCTGCCGCAAGTGGAGCCAACAGTGACATTACATCTCTGACTGCTCTTACGGCCATTACGCCGAGTGGTGCTCTTACTATAGGTGCTACCGGCCAAGTCATCACAATTCAAGGCAATGCGTCTAGCAGCCTTTCTGTTACAGATGCTGGGTTTACGGCAACGCTTAATTTTGCAGCACCAACAAGTAACTATGCGGTTTTATTACCCGATGCTGGCGGTAATGACACTTTGTGTCTAGAGAATCTAGGTAACTGTGCAGGCTCTGGCGGTGGCGTAACTGGCGCTGGCACCAATAACCAAATAGCCAAATTCACCTCTACTGGTTCAACTGTAGGGGATTCAACCCTAACTGATGACGGTGTCAACGTAACCACTAGTGTAGGCCTGATTGTTCAAGGCGGTTCGGCTACTTTGGGCGCAGCCCTGCAAGCCGGTTCTCTCATAATTAGCGACGGAAGCAGTAATACGGCTACGATAGTTGTAGCTCCTACAACAGGCGATTACACCTATACCATCCCTGATGCGGGCGCCTCCGACGATTTTTGTCTGTTTGCCCTGCAAAACTGTTCTGGTTCTGGTGGAGGCAATGCACCGACGAATGCAGAGTATTTCACTTTTGCGCCAGAAGCAGGCTTGAGCGCAGAGCGTACACTGAGCTTTAATGGTACTAACTTCAATGTGTCTGATGGTGGCCCCAACGGAGCTTACAGTGTCAATACCATACAAAATATCAATACTGTTGCGAGCCCTAGTTTTGCTGGCTTGGCTATCGCAGGAACAGCTTCTATACAGGGTTCAAATTCCCTCAGTCTTGGTACAGCCAATGGGAATATTGGCTCAATACTGTTCTACGCTAGCGGTAGCGCAAATGGTATTACACTACGGGGACCAACTACTCCTGGCGCAGGCCTCACGCTGACACTGCCAAATGAAACAGGCACACTATGTAGCACTGGTAGCGTCTGTAGTGGCTACGCCGCATCTACCGGTGCTGCGGGCTATATCCAAAACGGTACAAGTACCCAGAGTAGCGCTAACTTCAAAATCCAGAGCGCCAGTGCAAGCAGTGTGGGTGGTGTTATCCAGGGCGCTACTTCACAGACTGCTGACCTTTTCCAGCTAACAAATTCTCTTGGTTCAAAACTATTAGGTGTTGATGCGGCAGGTAACCAAGAATCGATAGGTTCATTAAGCACGCCGAACGGTGGATTTGGTTCTTATAGTAACCTCATATCTCAAAGTGAGTCTCTAGACGATTCGCCCCTCTGGTCAACTACAAACTTAACTGTCACGGGGGATGATAGTGGCTCCAACCCTGCACCAAATGGTCAAACTTCAGCCGAAAAGTTGGTCTCGACTTCTATAAACGGCACGCTTGCACAGACCTACGCAACTTCCATAACTGGTAACTACACTTTTAGTGTTTGGGTAAAGACCAACAGTGGCACAGCAACCGTAAACTTACGTATCGACACCACGGGTGGTTCACCAGTAACAGGTACTGCTAGTTCGTTTACTGCTACCACTACCTGGCAGAGATTTTATGTAACCCAAAATACCTCTGGGGGTGTTTCAGCCGTCACACCAAAAATTATCCTACCAAACAGTAGTACTACCGTTGCGGCGTGGGGAGCGCAATTGGTCAAAGATACTGTCCCACAAGTTTATGTGCAAAATAACGGCCTTGTTGCAATTTCACCGAGATACGGTGCAGTATCAAACGGAAACCTATACTTAACAGGAGACGACGTAGGTTATGCGTCTCTAACAATACAAAAACTTTCTGGTTTTGCTCTAGAGGTTGTGGACGCAAATGGTACTGTCCTAACTTCTATAAACTCTATTGGGACAATATATGCACCTACAATAACGGCTGGAAATTCGACCCTAGATGGCAGTGGGCTAACTTTTTATGGCAGCGGTACTGCAACCATAAAGGGTGGCGGTGGTGCTGGCAAAAGCATCATAATTCAAGGTGATATTGCACCATGTTTTTTCGGTTGCGGTGTCGGTGGTAGCGTATCGCTCCTTTCAGGTGATGGTAGCACCGGTGGGACCAGTGGAGATATAAATATAAATGTTGGAGATAATACCTTTGATAGTTCAGGTTCTATTAACATCGGAACCATCAATAGTCCGTTAGGTATCAATATTGGGGCAAGTTCGGGCTCAAACCTCATACTCAATGACGCAGAGTGGAGTATTACCGGCGCGGGTGTCATCACCACGTCTGGACAAATCAACGCTAACTCCGGCACTATTGCTACCAATCAAATTATGGGTGTTCTGTTCAACACTACTTCTACGACTATAAACGCCTTTGGCGCAGCCACCACAATCAACCTTGGGGCCAATGCTACGTCTACGATCAACCTCGGCAGTACCGCTGGTTTCAGTGACGGCACCAAAACCATACAGACCCTTAACCAAACGACCAATATCAGCTCAGCTAATCTAACACTGAAGAGTGGCAACGCCAGTGGCGGAGGATCCGGTAACTCGGGTAACATAAACATAGATGTTGGGACTGCTAGTGGTACCGTGGGTAGCATAAATATCGGCGCAACTAACGCGACTGCCATCAATTTTGGTACAACGGTGAATTATGTCTTTGCCGCAACCGAAAACATCGATATCGACACAACAACTGGTACGAGCGCGTTGGGTATTATTGCCATAGATACCACACCAACTGCTAACAATGCTAATACTCGAGGTATCTATATCAGACAGATTAATAGTTCCGCTCACAACCAAGGCCTAGATAACGTAATTGAGGTTGATAACGCAGAAACTGGCACGGCAATTTCAAGTGTTCTAACTGTTACGAATAGCGGTATAACAGGGGGTTACACAAATATCTTTGACATCATGGGTATGACACTCAATGCAACTGAACTAGGTCTGCTGAACAATCATGATGTTGCACTGGTCGACACCAATGACGGGGTAGCGACAGCCATCACTGGTACGGGCGTTCTGAATGCCGGCTCAATCAGTAATGGTTTTGGCGCAATAGATATTGGGAGTGACAATTTCACCGGTGCTATTGCGACGCTATCGGGCGATTTGGCCGTCAATGGCGGAAATATAACCAGTACAACCACGCTAAACATCAACGCCAGCACCACCATAAACCTGCAGGACAACACCAACATAGCCGGCAACCTAGATGTATCTGGAACCTTATTCGCAGGTACGGCGGACGCTTTCCAAGTAAATGCCTCCGGAAAGATAGTTGCAGTAGTCGGTATTACCAGTAGTGGAGATATTTTGCCAAGCACAGCCGAAGGCATAACTCTTGGTTCAGCAGCATACGAACTAGATGCAATATATCTAGGCGATGGCCTTGGCTTGGTGCTTGGAATAGATCAAGATGCATACCTTGGCTATGACGAATTAACAGATGACCGCGTAGAGCTGACTGGTACTGGGGCGAGCCTGTTCATCGAAGATCGCCTCGGCCTAGGCGTTCAAGCGCTTAATCTAACAGACGACGGCACAGCTAACGATACGCTGGCACCAACTGCCAGCTATGTACGCGTGGATGCAGACGAAACTGGCAACGGCGGTGTGCCAGACCTTTCAATATCTGAAGCCAGCGCCAAAGATGGTGACATGCTTATCATAGTAAACAACGAACAAGATGCTACAAATGATACCTTTACCATAACCAACTCAGCAGGGGTGGTTCAGTTACCTGGTGGTGCAAACATTACCCTAGGTCCAAACGATTCAATAACCCTAATCTACATGTCCGATCGCTGGATAACCCTCTCCAGCTCAAACAACTAAACCAACACCTATACTAGAACTATGTCTAGCCTATACTACTGGACTGTTAGACTACTGGACTGTTAGACTACTATCCATGCGTCGTGTGGGAATCGTAGGAGCTTTTTTACTGGTTTTAGCATTAGTTCTTTGGTTAGTCTTGGTTAGATTAGCCAAGGCGCCTGAAACGCCTTCAAACGGCTCAGCTACACTACAGCAATTCCAAGACAACAAGCAGGGAGTCAAGCTTTCCTATCCAGCCGAAGCAAAGCAACTAACCCTTACCACGCAAGACAGCGAAGATAAATTTCTCTTTAGAGCCAACAGTGAAGGTCAAACACCCTACCTCATAACTCTTCGTTACGAAGAAGGACTTCGACTGCCTTCTCAGCTGGCAAAAACCAGTACCATGGATCTTTTACTGGCCAATACCGACAAGGTATTACCAGACCGCTATCCGGACTATAAAAAACTGTCAGAAGAAAAATTTAACCAGTCAGGCAAGCAGGCGGCACGTGTATCTTTTACTTATATTCGTACAGACGGCAAGGTAGCACACCAAGATCTATACATTGTTTTAAAGGATGAAAACCAAGCCTTCTATCTGTCTATGCAGGCAAAGATAGAAGATTTTGAAGCCCTAGAGGCACGGTTCAAATTGACGGCAAACAGCCTTTCTATATAAAGTGAGGACTTCTTGAATACAAAAAACAAAACATCCAAAATACTCTGTGGTTAACTTTTTAAGGCAAAAGGCGGTAAATAACATCCAAATTTTGTATTGCTTGGATAATTGTTGGACGATTATTATCTAGCAATTATATACTAGCCATTTAGTACTAGTATATGTGTACTATGAAAGTTTGGTAATGTATTTGGGTCATTGTTATTTGTTGAGGGTGGAAGTGGACTGTACAAATACTAGTAAGCAGTTTTTATGAAATATTACTGTCTGTGGGAGTTTTTCGTTAGTGCCTAGGTATGATTCGGGGTTTGATCCATCATAACTAGAGATACTGCCGGTAATAGCAGCCAGCCATCTAACACCGCCACCGTCACTGCGATAGCACCGCCACCGTTCTCAACTACAGGTAGCGACACAAAAAATGGGCTGCCAAGGATGTTTATATTCCAAAAAGGGTAGACGTTGAGCATTCTATTGGGCTTATATACCTAAGACTAAAGGCATACAGATAAAAATAACTTGATTTACGTCTTCTGGACAGCCTTGTTTCGTGATAGGCTGTTACTAGCAAGTAGGGGTAAAAAACAGATATGATGCATATCATTGCGATTTTAAATCAGAAGGGTGGTGTAGGTAAAACCACGACCACGATTAACCTCGCCGCATATTTGGCAAAAATGGATAAATCAGTATTGATTGTAGATTTTGATCCTCAAGGTAATGCCACTAGTGGACTGGGATTAGACGACAATCTTGACAACACAAGTTATCAGGTTATGCTTGGGCTGACAAAAGCAAATAGCGCCATTCTGGTATCTCCAGAGACTGGTATTTCTTTATTGCCTGCAAACAACAATCTAGCTGCGGCTGAACTCGAACTTAAAGATCAAGAGAACAGAGAAAGTTTGCTTAAAACGAGGCTAGAGGGGCTAGAGTATGACTACATACTAATAGACTGCCCCCCAGCGCTTAGTTTACTAACTATAAATGCTTTGACAGCCGCAAATTGGCTGTTAGTGCCAGTTCAGGCAGAATTCTATGCTATGGAAGGACTTGGTCAACTAATGGATGTGTTCCAGCGTATTAAACAATCAACTAACCCAAACCTAAACTTACTGGGTGTTCTAGTGACAATGTATGATAGTCGCACGTCTCTGGCAGAACAAGTGGTTGGTGAGCTGCAAAAATATTTCGATGAGGCCGTTTTCAAAACACAAATTCCACGCAATGTTCGCCTGGCAGAAGCCCCTAGTCATGGCAAACCTATTTCTGAACACGACAAATGGTCTAAGGGCGCCAGGGCGTACAAACAATTTACAAAAGAGGTTATTAAGCGAACCAGTGGAGCGCAAAATGATTGACACAAACAGATTGGGTAGAGGCTTGGAGAGTTTACTTCCAACAGATTTCGACAAAAGTATTTTAAGCAATGATGAACGAATCCAAAAATTATTAATTGCTGATATTTCAGCAAATCCAAACCAACCGCGAAAGCAGTTCGACCAATCGGCGTTGAATGAATTGGCAGACTCAATTCGTGAACATGGTGTCTTGCAACCAATCATTGTTTCTCCTCACGGCAAAGGATTTGAAATTATTGCAGGTGAACGCAGATGGCGTGCATCACAAATTGCCGGCCTTAAAACCATACCTGCCGTTGTACGTGAGAAAGCTGAGCTACAAAGGCTAGAAATTGCACTTATAGAAAACGTTCAGCGTGTCGATTTATCACCCCTCGAGCAAGCCGTTTCAATTCATCATTTGCATGAGCAGTTCAACCTAAGCTACCAGCAGATTGCAAAAAAACTAGGCAAAGCAGCTCCTACAGTAAACAATATAGTGCGTTTGCTGCAATTGCCAGACAATGCACGTAAAGCGTTGCAGACGGGGCATATTACCGAAGGACATGCACGAGCCATTTTGGCATTAAAGCATCAGCCGGAACTTCAAAATCGTTTACTTGAACTCATACAGGGACAAGCTTGGTCAGTAAGGCAGGCCGAGCAGTTCGTAACAGCGCACAAAGAAGGTATAAAACCTTCAAATGCAGTCAAGCAACGAGCTGTAAAGGAAACGGCCGAAACCAAAAAACTCTCAACCAAACTCAACAAAAAAGTCACTATTCATCACACCGCAAAAGGTGGCAAATTAGAAATCCACTTCAAAAACGACGAAGACCTGAAAAGCCTCTATAAAAAACTTTCCTAGATAAAAGATTGGAAATTATTAATAGGGAATATCCTAATCGTCAATTTCCCGATAATATCGTTTGCGGATACCGTGCCAAAAGCACGTGAATCTAGGGAATTAGTACGATTATCTCCGCATACAAATACTTCATCTTCGCCTACAATTATATCTACATTTCCGGTTGTGACACTAGCAATGTTTTCAGAAAACTCCTGATTCAAATCGGGATTGTAGCCATCTGGATTTTCGGTGTTATATATAGTAATCTTTCCATCTTGCACAACTACTCGGTCTCCCGGCAGTCCTACCACTCGTTTTATTAGTTGTTTTTCTTGTGACCCTCGGCTTTCGTATAGTCCGTGTTTTACAAACACAATCACATCACTTCGCTCAGGTATATATGTATGGTTAGTAATCTTCGCTAGCGTGCGGGGTGCCTTCCATACTATCAATCTGTCTTGATTTTGAAGTGTAGTTTCCATGCTCGGACCATCTACCTCGTATGACTGAAATACAAAAGACGTCAGCGTCAGAGCAACCAAAGGAGCGGCAATTATAATAGCAATAGTATAAAAAGCGCCTCCCCATTTGCTTGGCGGTTTTGAAGTTATAATAGGAGCTGTTTCATCACTTGCGCTCATCGGCGCAACTGGTATACTGGAAGGCTGTTGCATTGTTGCAACCACTATAGCGTACTTTGCACATGTTTGACACTACCGTTATACGATTTACATGGTTTTCAGATATTTACCATAACCGCTATAATGAAAGGATTCGCATATTATATGGACAATTTTCATAGAAAAAAAACCAAACATCCCCATAATTCAGTAGACGGCATGCTGAACAGTGGTTCTAGCCAGCCCCATATTGGTAGACAAAACTTACAGCCAGACCAAACTGCAATCGGTCAGTCTTCTACTCGCAATCAGCTAAATGACTTCAGCCGCAAAGAAGGTTTTAGGGGTGCACAGCAGCCAGTTATGAAAAGTAGTCAACCGTTTAATAGTGGTCGGAATCCTAAGCGTGGCGCAAATGGCGCAATAGATCTGTCGCTACCGCCTGCACTCAAAAAACACCGCACTCGTCGCAGTTGGAAAAAAAGAGGTCTACGCGGATTGGCTGGTATAACTGTAATTGCAGTAGTGGTTGTAGGATTTTTATTCGGCAAAGGCTACTTAAAGCTAAATCAGATATTTAAAGGCGGGGCCGAAGGTGCCGCCGCATTGCAGGACAATGTAGACCCTAGCAAGTTGAGGGGTGAGGGTGATGGGCGCGTAAATATACTTCTATTAGGGCGGGGAGGCGACGGTCAAACAGCGCCGGATTTGACAGACACCATACTAGTTGCAAGCATCGATCCAATTAATAAAAAAGCCGCACTTTTAAGTGTGCCCAGGGATCTTTACTATCCTAAAACAAGCAACTATCGTGTAAATTCTGTCTTTGCGGAGGCAAAATACGCAGCACTGGATCGCAAAGCCAGTAAGGAAGATGCCGAAAACGCCGGCTTTGCTGCCATAGAAAAAGTCATACAAGATGATCTGGGAGTCCCAATTCATTATCATGTTATGGTGGATTTTGCCGGCTTTGTCCAGGCAATAAATACAGTGGGTGGCGTCGACATAAACGTTGATAAAAATGGCACTGTAAACGAAGTATTGTGGGACACTCTAACTGGCAAAAACTACAAGCTTAATGTTCAAGAAGGCAATCAGCATTTTGATGGTCAGCGCGCACTTTATTATGCTCGTTCACGATACACTAGTCCTAGAGGGGACTTTGATCGCGCAGAACGCCAGCGTAAACTGCTAGTAGCCTTAAAGGATCGTATCTTATCACTCGGGACTTTCTCTAACCCCGTCAAGGTATCCCAGTTGTTGGATGCCTTTGGTGATCGTGTGCAGTCAAACATGAGCATAAATGAAGTTATGCGCTTATACGAAATCGGTAAAAGCATTAACTCTAGCGAAATCGCGACAATTGGCCTAGTAGACCCACCCAACAATTTTCTTACTAGTGTAAACATTGCTGGCCAGTCCATCCAACAACCACGCGCAGGACTAACTGATTTTTCGGAAATACAAAACTTTGTCAGAAATGCTTTAAAAGACGGATTTATTGCCAACGAAAACGCCACAATTGCAGTGCTAAACGGTACTCAAACAGGTGGATTAGCGACGCTAAAAGCCACCGAGCTGAAAAGCTACGGATATAACGTAAATACCATAGCCGATGCGCCCACTAAAACCTACACCAAAACTGTTTTAGTAGACATGAGAAACGGTCAGAAAAAATACACCAAGCACTATCTTGAAAAACGTCTAGGAGTAACTGCAGTGACATCATTGCCAGACCCGAATATCCCTAACCCAGGCAATTCGGATTTTATTATTATCCTAGGGACAAACTAAGTGAATAAGCCGAGTTCCAATTTACAATCCAGTTAAAGAAAAATGGCTCATTAAGCCCCTATGGCTTATAATACTGGCATAAGATGAGAAAATTAATAGCCGGGAAAATCAAGCCTACCAAGGGCTATGCGCACGTTTCTCACATTTTGCTAAGTGCGCTCATGCCGGCGTTTGTGTTCGTATTGATCCGCTTGAATTTTGTTCAGTTGGCGGTGTTGGTGGTATTAATTACCAAATGGCGTATGTTTGCGGTGCGTCCGCGTTTTTGGCCGGCAATCGTAAGAGCTAATGCGGTGGATATAATCGTTGGACTGTCTACGATTGTATTTATGACTCACACTAGCTCTGCTTCAATTCAGCTTTTGTGGACAATACTTTATATAGTTTGGCAAGTTGCAATCAAACCGGGACGTACTACGCTGAGCGTCGCCTCGCAGGCTCTAATTGGGCAAACTTATGGACTTATGGCACTTTTCCTAGCATGGCCCGCAGTGCCTCTAACTTTACTAATCTTAGCAGTATGGGGTATTTGCTATTTGTCTGCCCGCCATTTCCTTAGTAGTTTCGAGGAACCCTACGTGTCTTTGTATGCTCATACTTGGGGTTATTTTGCAGCTGCTTTAGCTTGGTTATGCGGCCATTGGTTACTTTTTTATGGCGTGATTGCCCAGCCTACACTTTTATTGACTGTACTTGGCTTTGGGCTGGGCGGATTATATTATTTACAAGAGACTGATCGTCTTTCCATTCCGTTTCGTCGTCAGATTGTATTTATAATGATGGCGGTAATTGTAGTAGTACTAGTTTTATCAGACTGGGGAGACCAAGCGCTATAAACTCAGCAATAAATATTTATATAACTCCATGCAAAACAACAAATCTTCATCCACCAGGCAAAAATCACAACATACAAACCCTTTTAGTGCCAAATTTGCACAAATGTTTTTCTTGTTATCGGCATGTCTGATAGTTGGCTTTGGCGGCGGCTGGGTTGGCTCAAAGCGCCAAACCGAACAGTCTGCTAATGAATCAGCCGCTCAAGATATAATAGTCAACGAAAGCCAAGCCATAACTACAATTGCTAAAAACGTCGGCCCAAGTGTTGTGTCTATTGCGGTAACTAATCAAACAACACGCACAGACTTTTTTGGGTTCAGATCACCGGTTCAGCAACAGGGGGCTGGTACTGGTGTAATTATAAGCGAAGACGGTCTTATTCTTACAAATCGTCATGTGGTGGGCAGTAAAGACGCAGTTATTGTTGTCACGCTATCAGATGGTACAAAGCTAGAAGATGTAGAGTTGATTGGTCTTAGTGACGAAGGCGATCCGCTAGACGTAGCATTTCTCAAAATCAAAGATGCAAAAGGCCAAAAACTTGTGCCGGCAAAACTCGGCGACTCCAGCAAAGTCCAGGTTGGCGAAAAAGTAGTAGCAATAGGCAATGCTCTGGGACAATTCCAGAACTCTGTAACTGCGGGAATAATCTCAGGCTACGGGAGAAGTGTTATAGCTGGAGACGAAGTTAGCCAAGAAAGCCTCCAAAACCTTTTCCAAACGGACGCCGCAATAAACCAGGGCAATTCCGGAGGGCCACTAGTAAATGCCAGTAGCGAAGTTATAGGCATAAACACGGCAGTAGCGGGCGGTGGTGCAGAAAATATTGGTTTTGCCATCCCCATAAATGACATCAAGGGTCTTGTGCAAAGTGTGCTTAAAAACGGTAAATTTGAACGTCCGTATCTGGGAGTGCGATATGTCAGTCTGACGAACGACTACGCTTATGAATATAATCTACCAGTAAAGAGGGGCGCCTACCTAGCTCCAGTAGAAAACGGCAGCCCTATATTGCCGGATAGTCCTGCCTCGAAGGCTGAGCTTCAGGAAAAAGACATAATTATCAAGATTGACGGTACAGCCATCGATGAAAAAAACAGCTTAACTTCTTTGATTGGTAGTAAATCAGTCGGCGACATAGTAGAGCTAACCATACTTCGAGACAACAAAGAGCAAACCATAAAAGCCACTCTAGAGGCCATACCCCAGCAATAAAATTCAAGCTACAAAAATCAAACTTCAAATAATCCCTAATCAATGAAACTATATACAGTTCGTTTGGATTTTGTGAATTTGATGATTTATATGGTCTTTTAACTTTGAAATTTGGACTTTGCTACAAACAACTGTATAAAATCGTCAGTAGTCTCCAACCTAAAGCCGTGTTTTTGAGCAATTTTTGTTAATTCTTTGTGTTGATTTGGTAACGATTCTGTAAAAATGAGCTGTGCATTAATCATTAGTTTGCCGATTTGTTCGAACAACTTACGGTACAAATCCAGCCCGTCACTACCACCAAAAATTGCCAGCTTCGGTTCCTGCATGGCTGCCTTATTAATGGTGTGCGCATCAGGGACATACGGCAAGTTACACAGTAAAATACACGGTTGGCTTGAAGTGGCAGGGGGCAGAGCAAGCAAAAGGTCTCCTTGGTAAAATGCCACATCAGCTCCCAGTTTTTTGGTGTTTTTGCGAGCAACATCCAGGCACTCATTAGAAACATCCATACCAACCACTTCATTCTCAGGATGCTCCAGTTTCACAGTAATCCCAATACACCCAGACCCCGTCCCAACATCCACAATCAGCAGATTGTTGTCCCCAGTCTCTAGTTTCAAGTCTCTAGTAGCTTGATAGGCGACTGGTAACTGGTGATTGGCAATTAACTTTTTAAAAAGTTTAATCATGTTTTCCGTTTCTGGGCGGGGCTCTAGGGTGTGTCTGTTTACTATGAATTCTCTGCCATAGAACTCTGATTTGCCACGAATATATGCCAGCGGATCATGATTTTTCCGTCGCACAATCTGCTCGTTTAGGTTCCGTATCTGAAGAGCTGTTAACTGTTTTTCCGGGTGGGCTAACAAATGTGACTTATCTCTTCCCAGCGCATCTTCTAATAAAACCAAACTATCTAAGCGCGCTGTTGCAATATTATTTTGGGTTAGTAACTTAGTTGAAGCTACAAGCCACTCATTCGTTGTTGATAATTTGGCGTTCGTATTCATGTAGTTTTTCTATTAGGTCGTCTATATCGCCGGCTAGGGCAGTGGGGATGTTACTGCGGGAGTAGCCTATGCGGTGATCAGTTATTCGGTCTTGGGGGAAGTTATAGGTACGGATTTTTTCACTGCGATCGCCTGTGCCAATCAGCTTTTTACGGTCATCACTGAGCTGTTTGGTTTCTTCGTCTATTTTCATTTGTAGCAGGCGAGAACGCAGTACGCTCATGGCTTTTAGCTTGTTTTTTATCTGAGATTTTTCATCTTGGTTAGTCACCACCAGACTAGTTGGCAAGTGAGTAATACGCACAGCGGAGTCGGTAGTATTTACAGATTGCCCTCCGTGTCCACCAGATCTAAATACATCAATCTTTAGGTCACTAGGATTGATTTCTATGTCTGATTCTTCAGCCTCTGGCATAACTGCAACGGTCACGGTAGAAGTATGGATACGTCCCTGACTTTCGGTTATGGGAACTCGTTGTACTCGGTGTACTCCAGCTTCAAACTTTAGATTGCGGTAGGCATCTATGCCATGTATAGCAAAGATGATTTCTTTAAATCCGCCAGCTTCAGACGGGCTTTCGCTTATTAGCTCTGTTTTGTATTCATGGTTTTCGCACCAGCGTATATACATGCGGTACAGTTCGCCGCCGAACAGGCTGGCTTCATCACCTCCGGCCGCCGCGCGAATTTCTATGATCACGTCTTTCTCGTCGTTCGGGTCTTTTGGGGTAAGTAGGCCAGACAGTTCTGAGTTGAGACTTATGAGCTTGTCTGATAGTTCTGCAACTTCACTCTTGGCAAGTTCTGACATGTCATCGTTCCCAGAGGTCATGTCTTCTGCTTCAGTTTTTTGCTGGCTTAGTGTTCTTATCTGATCAAAAAGCCTAATTACTTCTTCGAGCTGGCTGATTCGCCGAGCAACTTTGGGATATTCTGGCGCGCTAAAGATGGCCGGATCTTGCAGTTTTATTTGCAGTCCAGCTAGCTCATCTCGTAAAGCTTGTTCTTTTGCGTCCATGGTACCTGCTCAGTATATTAGAAAACTGCCTATATCGGTAAGACACAGGCGGTTTACTATGAATTTTTGTTAGCGAGAGCCAGGCTTTAGGGAGCCAATCTTCTGTGTTTCGTCAGCTTTTGGAGTTTTAGTACGGGTTTTGCTGGCTTTGGCCTTCATGCCTTCTGCGCGAGCCTTGGCTGCTTCTTGGCGAGCCTTAAACTTGTCTACACGTCCTTCTATGTCAATCATCTTTTCCTGGCCAGTAAAGAACGGGTGAGAAGCAGATGAAATGTGTACTTTGACTAGTGGGTAATCTACGCCACCTAGCTTTATGGTGTCTTCGGTTGCAACGGTTGACTTAGTCAAAAACGTTTCGTTGTTGTTGAGGTCTTGAAAAACTACGGGGCGGTAGTTCGTGGGGTGTAATCCTTTTTTCATGGGTAATCCTAGCTCATTTAGATTGACCGGTTAGCAGTGAGCCTGTCTGCAGTCGGCTTTGTTTATCCAAATGAGTATACACCCCTGTTAATGAATTTTCAAGTGATAGGCATTGTCAACCCGACTGTCGGCACGACAGCCGGGTTAATCTGGCTCTTGCATCGAAGAGCCATCTCTGTTAATATTTATGAGTAACAAATTAAGCAGTTTGGGAACGAATTCTCCTGAGTGACACCTTGAGCGGATCACACAGGTACCTAAACAAAGAGCAAGAATTCATGAAAGGATACGTATGGCTACACAAGTAGACACCGTTATAAACGACTCAGAAGAGGAAGTTATAAAAACACTCAAAACTACTCCAGTTAGAAACGATGTTTCTAGGACAGTAGACATTAAAAAACTATTAGAAGCAGGGGCGCACTTTGGGCACAAAACCAGTCGCTGGCACCCCAAAATGGCTCCGTACATACACAGCAAGCGTGAAGGCACACACATTATAGATTTAACCAAAACAGTTGAGTGCCTAGACCGAGCGCTCAATTTTATAGAAGACGTGAGCGCAGAGGGCAAACAAGTAATGGTAGTTGGCACAAAACGCCAAGCTCATGATATTGTCAAAAATCTTGCAGATAACACCGGCATGCCATTTGTAGTTGAGCGTTGGCTTGGGGGTATGCTTACTAATCGCAACACTATAGGCGGACGAGTAAAGCACCTAAAAGATCTAGAAGAAAAAATGGAAAACGGCACACTGGCTGCTAAATATAGCAAACTAGAAGTTCAACGTTTTCAAGAAGAAATAGACGAAATGAACCACATTTACGGTGGTATCAAAAACCTAGCTAGTAAGCTAGGCGCTGTGTTTGTAACAGACGTAACCCACGATGTAAACGCTGTGCGTGAAGCCCGAAAACTAGGCGTTCCGATAGTGGGGATTGTAGATACCAACGCGGATCCAACTCTCATAGACTACCCAATACCCGCAAACGACGACGCTATTAAAACCATCCAGCTGATTTCTGACTACATACAACAGGCTATAGAAACAGGTAAATCCAAGCACGACAAAAAAGTCGAAAAGACTGAGGCTGCCGCAGCTAAAATAGCCAAGCTTGAAGAACCAAAAGAAGAGGAAGTTAAAGAACCAACAAAGGCGGTACTAAGAAATGGCTAGTATTTCTATAGAAGACATCAAACGATTAAAAGACTTGAGTGGTGCAGGGCTAACGGATTCTAAAGCTGCTCTTACAGAAGCTGGAGGCGACTTTGATAAAGCACTCGCTGCTATGCGCAAAAAAGGGCTTACGAAGGCCGAAAAGCGCGGTGAGCGCGAAGCGCGAGCCGGAATTGTAGGTAACTACAACCACGACAATCGTATAGGCGTTTTGGTTGAAGTAAACTGCGAAACAGAGTTTGTGGCCAAAACAGACGAATTTATAGCACTTACTAAGGACATTGCTATGCACATTGCTGCTAGCAATCCAGAATTCGTGAGCATAGAAGAAATCCCAGCAGATGTACGAGATGCCAAAAAGGTAGAATTTGCAGACAAAGCCAAATCAGAAGGCAAACCAGAAAAAATGATAGATAACATCGTAGACGGCATGCTAAAAAAGCACTTTGCAGAACGCTGTCTAGTAAACCAGCCATTCGTAAAAAACCCCGACCAAACTGTAGAAGCATACGTAAAAGAATACATAGCAAAACTAGGCGAAAACATAGTAATCCGCCGATTTAGTCGTATGGCATTAGGCGAAGTCTCGGAGTAATATATCTATATGACGCCACAGCAAGTAGTTGACCAAGCCAATACTAAGTTCCAGAATGCGGCAGAGCATTTTCGGGATGAGCTTAAAAAGATGCGGACTGGGCGGGCAAGTTCTGGCATGCTTGACGGCGTGATGGTGACTGCTTACGGTGTGCCAACACCACTTAATCAAGTTGCCAACGTCACTGCTCCAGAAGCACAGTTACTACAAATAACGCCGTTTGACCCAACCAATCTCGAAGCAATTTCTTCAGCTATACGGGACAACCCAGCCTTGGGCATGAATCCTATGGATGACGGCCGGATTGTGCGCGTGCCGGTACCTCCACTTAATGAAGAGCGTAGACGTGAGATTGTAAAACTACTTGGTGGCAAAGTAGAAGACTGCATGATTAGCCTGCGAAACACGCGTCATGAGGCCATGAGTACCATTGACGAAGCCAAAAAAGACAAGGACATCGGCGAAGACGATGCCAAACGCCTTGCCAAGCAAATAGACGACGCTATGAATAGCGCCAAGGCAGAAGTAGACGTAGTAGCCAAGGCCAAAGAATCCGAAATAATGACTGTCTAACCACCTGACCGCAACGCGTAGCACTAAGGTATAATAAATAACCATGTCTCAACCACTCAAACTCTCAACCCCTAGACATGTTGGACTGATTCTAGACGGTAACCGTCGTTGGGCAAAGGCAAATGGTCTGCCAGCATTAGAAGGCCACAGAGCGGGCTATAGTAATCTCAAAGAAATAGCTAAATACGCCGTAAACCAAGGCGTTGATTATGTGTCTGCATACATTTTTTCTGCAGAAAACTGGAAACGTAGCAAAGAAGAAGTTTCCTATCTGTTAGATTTGGCACTTTGGGTTGCCACAAAAGAGGTTCGTGAAGTACATAAAGAAGGCATTCGCGTGCGGTTTTTGGGTCGCAAACTAGGACTTTCCAACAAACTTATAAAAGCCATTCAAAAAGCAGAGGAGCTCACCAAAAATAACAAGCGAGGCACGCTGGCGCTTTGTTTTAATTACGGCGGTCAGCAAGAAATAGTAGATGCAGCCCAGGAACTCTTAGATACAAATAAATCAGCAAAACTAACAGTCGAAGATTTTTCTGGCGCGCTTTATGCGCCCGACATACCGAGTATGGATTTAATAATCAGAACTTCAGGCGAACAGCGGTTGAGTAACTTCATGTTATGGCGTGCGGCCTATGCGGAGCTGTATTTTGTAAAAAAACATTGGCCGGCATTTACTACAGATGATTTTGATGAGGCTCTAGCAGAATTCGCTAACCGCCAGCGTAGATTCGGAAGTTAAATACTTTTTTCTGAGCGCTAGGCTCTGAGATATAAGTTCTGGGTTATAATAGAACGACATGTCAGTTTTTCTTTTGATTTTGGGCCTAGTGCTGTTTGTGGGATTGGTGGTTGTACACGAATACGGTCACTTTATTATGGCTCGGCGGGGCGGTGTAGACGTAGAAGAGTTTGGGATAGGCTTTCCACCCCAAGCTAAAGTTATAACTAAAAAAAACGGCACAGTCTATACGCTTAACTGGCTGCCGCTTGGGGGATTCGTAAAGCTTAAAGGCGAAAACGATGCCGACACCGCCCCAGGAAGCTTCGGTGCCGCCACTACCAGTACAAAAGTAAAGATTATGGTGGCGGGGGTGGTTATGAATCTTCTCACCGCTTTTGTAATGCTAACTTTTCTGGCACTAATAGGTACCCCCAAACTAATAGAAAATCAGTTTACAGTACCTTCAGACACACACGTCGTTAGGCAAGATGTTTTGGCTGGCCTTGTAGAAGAATCAAGCCCAGCGGCTCAGGGCGGAGTTACTCAGCGTGATCAGTTGCTACGAATCTCTAACAACAAAGAGAGTAGTCAAATCACCTCCGCAGACAGATTGCCAGTACTTACTAAGCAATATCAAGGCCAGGATGTGCAATTAACAGTGAAACGAGGTGGCGTAGAAAAAGATTTAAATGTAACGCTCAGAACTCAACAAGAGGTTGAAGCCAGCCAGCAAACAGATAGTCCCAAAGGCTATATGGGCATAGTACCAACTGAATACACCGTACAGCGCTCCACTTGGTCGGCACCAATCGTAGCCGCTGGTTTCATAAAGCAAGTGACTGTTCTGACATTTCAGGGCCTAGGAACGGCAATTAGTAGCTTGTTTCAAGGCGATTCAGCCAAAGCTAGTGCCCAGGTAGCAGGTCCGGTCGGTATATTTGTATTGCTAAAAGACGGCAGCATGCTTGGCATCCAATTTATTCTCATGATAATAGCTATAATTTCCCTCACTCTGGCAATTATGAACGCTCTGCCCATACCAGCACTAGATGGAGGTAGATTATTTGTTATGTTGGCGTTCAGGGCTGCACGTAAACCGCTAAAAGAAAGCACAGAAAACCTCATACATGGCACTGGCTTTGCCGTACTCATGGTGCTCTTTGTTCTTATTACAATCGTAGACGTAAAACGGTTCTTCTAGCGTGGAAGAGCTAGAATCCCAGCAAAAGCCCCAACTGTACGGACCGGTATCAGCGGTCACATGGACCATACTTATCTATATAGCTGCACAGCTACTTGCCGGCATACTAATCTCTATTGTTCCACTCACTCAGGGCTGGACCACTGAAAAGACTACAGGTTGGCTGACAAGTAACGTCTGGGCTACATTTGGCTTCGTGTTCATTATAGAAGCAATCACTTTAGGATTCATTTACTTACTTCTAAAACATCGTGACCTGAAAATCAAAACACTCGGGCTAAATAAACCACAACTGAAACACGTTTTTTATGCTCTCGTTGGTTTTGCTACATACTTTGTAATTTATGTAATAGGGCTGATTGCAGTCAAAGCACTCTTCCCCAGTCTAAACCTAGAGCAGGAGCAAGAAATTGGGTTTAGTAAATCTACGCAAGGGATAGCACTTATTCCAGTTTTCCTGAGCCTAGTAATATTGCCTCCAATCACAGAAGAGATTGTGGCGCGTGGTTTTCTATATGGAGGACTACGAACTAAGTTGCCATTTATAGTCTCGGCTATCATCACTAGTGTGTTGTTCGCGGCGGCTCACTTGAGTGGAGCAAAAGAAGGTTTGCTGTGGGTGGCAGCAGTCGATACCTTCATATTGTCGCTCGTACTCTGTTATCTAAGAGAAAAGTCTGGAAGCCTTTGGCCCAGTATCGGACTACATGCACTAAAAAACTGCCTAGCATTTATAGTCTTGTTCGATATTGTGCAATACATCAGCTAGGATATTCGAATGAGAGTTTCGTATTCCATACAGGCTAATTATGAGTGAAAAAACTCTAAAAAACACCACATATGAGTTAAAAAAACGCACAGATGACACCGCAGAACAGGTACCAGAAGCAGAACTGATAAAAAAGCTAGCAGGTTGAGTATATCACTGATATAATCATCTGCGACCCAAGGGTGTATTTGCATCTATTTGCAAGTGACTACTGTTGTTATGGTTATTTGACCAGCAGGCAGATGTAAACTAACTCTATGTGTCACACGATATATTGCTATATAAACGAGACCCAAGGGGATTGCTATGAAAAAGTCATTTTTACTGACAAAACAAGGTGTTTCTGAACTAGAAAAAGAACATGCTAGTCTGATTGTCGAGCGCAAACCAGTTGCCGACGCTATCAAAACGGCACGTGAATTTGGTGATTTATCAGAAAACGCCGAATACCAATCTGCCCGACAAGAGCAAGAAAAACTAGAGTCTAGAATTTCTGAGATTGAGCATATACTTATGAATGTACAAATTATTGCCAAGCCAAAAGGCGACAGCCAAGTACAAATTGGTAGTACCGTGACGCTCAAAAACGGTATCACAAAGACCTTCCGAGTTGTCGGCACAGTAGAGGCAGACCCCCTAAATGGCAAAATCTCAGACGAATCACCAATAGGTATGGCCCTTCTAGGCAAAAAACTAGGTGAAAAAGTAGAAATAGTCACCCCACTAGAAACAGCCACCTACAAAATTGCCCAAATCACCTGAGCATTGCGACGGCCTGCATTGCTCCAACAAAGCCGGATCTATGCTGGCCTCTTGGCGACATACAGATTTTTCAGTTGCGATACTCTCGAGCAGTATTGTTCATACAGCTCGGACCGTTTCTCGCTGAGAAAATACGTCTGACACTCAAGCGCACCGCTCAGGTCAAATTCGGTTGTTTCTCTGTCAACTGTAATCTGTTTACTGTATACTTTCCCCTGATATGCAGTGGTTGAATAAAATTGTTGACGAGCTTATAGAGAAGCATCCTGAGGGCGAGATTGTGGTGTCTTCTGGTGTATCTCCTTCGGGTACGTACCATTTGGGAACGCTTAGGGAAGTTTTGACTGCGGAAGTTATTTTGCGTGAACTAAAAAGACGCGGCAAACAAGTTCGCCACTTCCATGTAGTCGATGATTTAGATGTGTTTCGCAAGGTTCCAGTAGATGTTCCAGGCGACTTTAGCAAATATCTCGGCAAACCGCTTTGTGATGTACCGGCTCCAGATGGTTCGGAGGCATCTTATGCCGACTACTTTTTGGGTGATCTATTGGTTACAGCCAAAGGGCTACATTTGGAGATGGAGATTATCCGTTCTCATGAAAAATACAGAGAAGGTTTTTTTGTCCCAACCATAGAAACAGCACTTGGCCAACTAGATACTATCAAAAAAATTCTGGAAGATATTTCAGGAAGAAAACTAGACGAGCAGTGGTCGCCTGTACAGGTTATAGAAGATGGTTATCTAAAAAATCGCAAATTCATTAGCCTAGATAAATCAAATCAGCAAATTACTTATGAAGATAACGCAGGTAAGTCACAGGTTATAGGCTATGCACACGGAGAAGTTAAACTAAACTGGCGGATTGATTGGCCGGCACGGTGGTCTTTACTAAACGTGCATGCAGAGCCTTTTGGACGAGACCACGCCACAAAAGGAGGCTCCTACGACACCGGTTCTGAAATTGCCAAACAAGTATTTGATACCCAGCCACCAATACCAATTCCATACGATTTTATAAACAAAACCGGTGACACTAAAAAAATGAGTAAAAGTGCCGGCGACACAATTACGGCAGCAGATTTGTTGAAAATATTACCACCAGAACTGGTGTGGTATTTTGTTATGCGCTATAGCCCAGACAAGCTTTTATTTTTTGATGCCGGCCCCACTTTAATTCGATTGTTTGATGAATTTAGTGAACTTTTAAATAAACCAGATAAATCTAATCAAGAAAAACAACTTATAGATTTATGCTTGCAGGGAGTAGAAGAGCCTACAGTCAGTCGCGTGCCTTTTTCTCACCTAGTTGCCAGCTATCAAGCTGCACTTAAAAACTCAGATACAACTCTAGATGTAATGCGTCGAACAGAGCATGAGCTCGTTGTAAACGAAGACCAAGATGTTATAAAGAACGAACTTATTTTTATAGACGAATGGCTAAAAAATTATGCGTCCGAAGAAGTAGTATTTTCACTAAATGAAAATGTAGATGCCAGTAAGTTCACCGATGCCCAGAAGCAGTTCATGAACGATTTGGCGGACAAAATTGCCAGTGCCCCAGATGATGCAGACGGTGATTGGTTCCATAAAGCTATTTATGCCTTCAAAGAATCTAGCGGGATGCAGCCAAAACAACTTTTTCAGACTCTTTACGAAGCCATAATAGACAAAGATTCTGGCCCACGCGCTGGCTGGTTTTTGAGTCTTTTGCCAAAAGATTGGTTGCTAAAAAGACTTAGGCTAGAAGAATAATTACGTTATACTAAGTGTTCGTGATAGATGTCAAGAATTTAACCAAACAGTACGGCAAAAAAGACAGTGTGTTTACTGCACTCGATGACGTGAGTTTTTCTATTCCAAACAGTTCTAGAGTTGCAATCATTGGCAAAAGTGGCTCAGGCAAAAGTACTCTCATGCACATAATGAGTGGATTAGATCATCCTACTAGTGGCACAGTAAAGATAGACGGCAAAGAACTCAGCAAGATGAAGTCAAAGGCTATAGATAGCTTCAGAGCTAGACAGATGAGCTTTATTTTCCAGGCATTTTTCGTAGAAGGAAACCAAACTTCATATCAAAATGTCATGCTACCCTTAGAAATTGCCAAAGTCGGACGCAGGCGACGCAAAGCTATGGTTCTAGAAGCATTAGAAGCGGTGGAACTTTCCGATAAAACCAACAGTCGAGCAAACGATCTATCTGGAGGTCAAAAACAGCGCCTGGCTATGGCCAGGGCTATAGTAAATAAGCCGAAGCTTATTTTTGCTGATGAACCAACAGGAAACTTAGACAGCAATACCGGAGAAAAGATAATTGACCTACTGTTTGAGCTAAACAAAACCATGGGCTGCACGCTAATAATTGTCACTCACGACCACGAACTTGCCGCCAAATGCCAGATCCAGATACAGCTAAAAGACGGCAAAATCCTAGATATCAAAAAATCCGCTACAAACTCTACTAAACCAGCCAAAGCCAAGCTTCGAAAGAAGATAATCTAATGTATATTTCTGACATTCTACGCCGAAGCGGTCGTAACTTGCGTCAAGCCAAAGCTCGCACAATTTTGACTGCTCTAGCAATCGGTGTGGGGGCATTTGCACTTACTCTAACTTTAGCAGCAAGCAACGGCGCCAAAACATTTGTTAGCAATATAGTAGAAGAAAACTTTGACCCGGCAGAACTAATTGTCGCTAAAGACGAGGGATTATTTACTGGCTCCGTAGACACCTCAAGGCCCAGAGAGTACAGTGAAAGTTTTGGAAACAGCCTCAGTAGCGCGGGTGCACCGACTCAAATCGAGTATTTAACAGAAAAAGATATAGGAATAATCAGGAACATAGAAGGTGTAGAAAATGTTAGGTTGGATCTAATTGTAAATTTACAGTACATTACGCGTCCAGAGCAGAAAAAATATGTAGCGACTATACAGGCCGAAAATCCTTTTCAAAAAATCAACTTTATTGCAGGTTCGCGTCCTGAAAAATTAACTGATAACAATCTACTCCTACCAGAAGGGTTCGTGGAAGCGCTTGGGTTTAAAGATGCCAATTCTGCCGTAGGGCAAAAAATTACACTCGCTGTTAGAAAATCATTTAACCCCGATGCATTAATTGGCGGAGTGCAAAGCGGCGGTGACGTATCACAACTTCTTAAACAGGCTCAAACAGAAAATACAGTCACAGAACAGTTCACCATAGTAGGAGTTATGGAAAAGCCTCCCACTTCACAACCAGGCACAGAATTATACCTTTACGGCGGCGAAAAAGATGTAAAGCGCCTGCAAGAAATAAATACCGTGGGTACGGATTCATTTCGTAAATACACCAATGTATACGCTCGTATAAAAAACGGCACCGATGACGCGGCACTTTTAGCTGCACAAGAACGTATCAAAGCAGAAGGATATGCATCGTTTAGTGTGGCAGATACCCAGCAGTTTTTGAATCAAGCTATTAATGTCTTACAAGGGATAGTGGTGGCATTTAGCTTAATTGCAGTTGTTGCTTCGTTGTTCGGAGTTATTAACACTATGTATATAAGTGTGCTTCAGCGCACACGTGAGATTGGGCTTATGAAAGCTCTTGGTATGCGCAAGCGAGACGTCAGTAAGTTGTTCCGCTTTGAAGCCGCCTGGATTGGTTTTCTAGGCGGAGTACTCGGCTCTGGACTGGCATATCTTGTAGGACTAGCTCTGAACCCATGGATTACAAATAAACTTGAACTGGGCGAAGGCAGGGTTTTGCTAGAATTTCAACTACCTCAAACGATCATACTTGTTCTTGGCCTAGTAGTTGTAGCTGTGCTGGCCGGACTATTCCCAGCCCGTAAAGCCGCCAAACTTGACCCCATAGAAGCATTAAGGACCGAATAAAGGAGATATCACGAAAGCTGTTTGGAACAATCAAATAATTGCCGAAGCAGACAAATCAGACCTCATATATATAGAAGGCAACTGGTATTTTCCGCCCGCCAGCGTCAAACAAGAGTTTTTGCAGGAGAGCGACACCCCATACACCTGCCCCTGGAAAGGTGTTTGCCAGTATTTCAACGTCGGCCAAGGTGACAACCTATCCAAAGACGACGCCTGGACTTACCCAGAACCACTTCCCACAGCCATAGAACGCCTACACAAAGACTTTTCAGGCTACGTAGCCTTCTGGCGCGACGTAACGGTTTCGGAATAACTTACAACAAAACCTTAATTTAGCTTTTTAATTTATTAGCGAATTTGGCGCGGAGTTTTTGGATTTTTGGGTCTATTACTACCTGGCAGTAGCCCTGGTTTGGATTGTTATTGTAAAAGTTCTGGCTGTGTTCATCTGCTGGCCAGAATTGCATATACATGGTTAGTTCTGTGACAGTCGGGTCTTTGTATAGGGTAGGGGCGAAGTTTTTTATCATGTTTTGGGCGATTTTCTTTTGAGTTTCGTCGTGATAAAAAATTACCGAACGATATACTTCACCTACGTCTGGGCCTTGGTGGTTTAGGGTAGTGGGGTCGTGCATAGCAAAAAATATTTCCAAGATTTCTTTATAACTTATAACTTCTGGATCAAATGTCAGCTGAACTACTTCTGCATGGCCGGTCGTCATAGTATAGACTTGCTCGGATGTTGGGTTTTTCTGGTGTCCTCCACTATAGCCAGAAACAACACTCTCAACACCGTTGATACGTTGATAAAACGCTTCCAAACACCAGTAACATCCTCCACCTAGTGTTGCCACTTCTTTCATAAGATAAGTCTACCATGATATAGTAGTGCGCATGGCTACAACTAAGAACAAATCAACCAAGGCAAAATCTAAAACTACCAAACCAGTTCTACGATCTCAGGGTAAAAATTCAGCAACTAAAGCAACAAAAACTACCAAAAAATCAGTATCTGTAAAAGCGGTCAAAACTACTACTGCACAAAAGGTCAAAAAACCATATACATTTCAACTCCAGCGACTAAACTTAGCCAGTGGACTGTTGGCAATTATCCTAGCAGCGACAGCAGGATTTTTGATGAACGACAGTACATATCAAATTTTTACTGGCTTACTAACAGCAGACGAGCTAGCAAGCAAAACCAGTGCTATATTTATACCAGCCGTTCATTCAGTATTTGACCTAGAACTCCGCTGGGCAGTCGTGTTTATTTTGTTAGTTTCTGCGATAATCCCCCTACTGGCAGCTACCAAAAAGAGGAAACAATTTGAAGATTCGTTAGAAAAAAATGTCATGCTGTGGCGTTGGATAGATATGGCCGTAGTAAGTGCGCTGATAGTCGAAGTAATTGCACTTTTAAGTGGCGTACGTGATCTTATGACTCTCAAATTCATTGGAGCATTTATGGTAATAACCTGTGTTCTAGGCTGGTTTGCCGAAAAGCAAAATGCAAACTCGGCAAAACCAGAAAGAAACAATTTTTATCTTAGTCTGATAACTGGCTCGCTACCTTGGATTATGATTGCTGTATATGCACTTGGAACTCTACTTTGGGGTCAAGTACGTAGTCCTTGGTATGTATATGTACTGTATATCACCACTTTGGCGGCCTTTACAGGATATGTTGGCAACCAGTCATGGCTACGCAAAGCAAAGCAAAGCTACGAAGTCACAGAACGAAACTACATACTGTTAAGCATCTTCGTAAAAGTAGCATTTGCCGTAATTCTAATCATCGGACTGTACAAGAAATAGTCTAGATGCCAGAAACAGTAAACATAGAAAAGCTTGTTCATGGCGGACAGGGACTAAGTGTATTGGCAGACGGTCGTAAGGTCTTTGTGTGGAATGCTTTGCCTGGTGAAACTGTATCTGTAGAGTTGTGGCGCAAAAAAAAGAGCTACGCCGAAGGCTTAGCAGTTAAAATTATAAAACCGGCACCAGAACGCGTTGAGCCAAAAGAGCAGAACTACTTAGCTACATCTCCTTGGCAAATCATGAATTTTGCAACCGAAAACCACTGGAAACAAGAAATTACCAGTGACATATTTCAGCAGTCGGGCATAAAACTACCAGATTTTAGGTTGCAAACAGACGGCGTAGAGTATCATTACCGAAATAAAATGGAGTATTCCTTTTGGGGAGATGACGACGGTGTGCATTTGGCGCTATACAACCGCGGCAGTCATCAAAAGCAGATAGTGACAGGTAGTGCATTGGCGTTGCCGGCATTAGATACGGCCGCAAATGCACTGGTTGCAGAGCTAAATAACAGAGCTATACGAGCTGGAGATTTGAAGACAATAGTTGTTCGCTGTAATCAGATGGGCAGGGTAGTTGGAGCTATATATATAAAGCCAAAAACATTCCCAAAACTCACATTGCCCAAAGAATTAGCTGGACTACGCGTCTACCATTCAAACCCCAAAAGCCCAGCTTCTGTGCGGACAGAGTTGCTGCATGAGCTAGGCGACTGTAAACTGACAGATACTTTGCAGGGTGTAGCCTTACAATACGATGCGGACTCTTTCTTCCAAGTAAATGTACCCGTTTTTAATTTAGCTCTGGCTAGTATGAAACAATATGCCGAGGAAGATGACATGGTAGATATGTATGCGGGAGTGGGGAGCATAGGTTTGAGTCTGGCGCAAAAAGCAGTTGATTTAGTAGAAAGCGATCCAGCTACGTCGGCAATGGCAGTTTTAAATGCCAAAAATAGCGGGCTAAAAGCTAGCGTTTTGGTTGTTCCTTCAGAAAAAGCCTTGGACTACATAACCACAGACAAGCCAATCATTTTTGACCCACCACGCGCTGGTTTACATACACACATATTAGACAAAATCTTAGAAGCCAGGCCACCAAAAATTGCCTATTTGTCTTGCAATCCCGCGACACAAGCAAGAGATATCGAAAAACTACAATTAGCCTATAAAATCATCCATTTTGAAGTCTTCAATTTTTTCCCGAGAACCCCTCATATTGAAAGTTTAGCTATACTAGAGGGTATATGAGCAAACTACATCGTTTTTACATAACCGACACAGAACTAAAGCATGATTTTTGGTTGCATGACGAAAAGCTTATTCATCAGTGGCGAAACGTCCTGCGCTTTAAGGCTGGTCATGAACTGATACTTTTTGATGGGCAGGGTACGGACAGGCTGTATAAGTTAGTTGAGCTATCAGAAAAAGAAGCTCATGTGATTATGGTTACAGAACTCAGTCCCAAAATGCCCAAAACAAAGATTTACCTAATCTGGAGTTTGCTAAAAAAGGATAAAAATGACTGGGTTTTGCAAAAATGCACAGAACTTGGTGTCAGTCACTTCGTCCCTCTGCTTGCAGACCGCTCAGAAAAGACCGGATTCAACCTTGAGCGTGCAGAAAAAATAATCATAGAAGCGTCCGAGCAGTGTGGTCGGAGTGACATACCTTATATACGTGAGCCCATGCACGTAGGCACTGCCCTAGAAGAATTAACAGATAAAGTACAGCTTTACATCTGTGAACAATCCGAAGATTTGGAAAATGGAAATTGGAAAATGGAAATTGGAAAACCAGCGGGAATACTGGTCGGACCTGAGGGTGGTTGGAGCGACGTAGAAAAACAACTATTTAAAGATAAAGAAATAAAACACCTAAATCTTCATGATTTTACTCTCAGGGCAGAAACAGCGGCGGTGGCAGCGCTCCTTTATCAGAACCAGAATCGAGCGCCTTAGCTGGGTATATACAGAGCCAAGCTCCAAGATTGGTAAAACGACAAAGGCTATGCCCGCCACTGATGGTACTTATATTCCAGTCCCTGGTGACTTTGACGGCGACGGTTACGGCGACGTTATATTCTATGGTGTCGGTACAGTAGGCGACTATATTTATTTTGGCACAGCAACAAGAGGAACTATGAATAGGTCTAGTTCTATCGGGGCAGTCAACCCGATTTATACGCCAGTCCCATATTAGAGCAAAATATAGTTTATTGTTCCTACTGTTACAATGTAGCTCTATGGCAGGCAATAATTATTGGAGTGAACGGAATAAACCTTATAGTCCGGGGCAAACAGATGTTTTTAAGGTTTCTAGGAGCAAAATAGAGCTTTTTACTCAGTGTCCACGCTGTTTTTGGCTAGATGCTAGGCTAAAAATAAAAAGGCCAAACGGACCTCCTTTTAGGATAAACTCTGCCATTGATGAGCTGTTTAAAAAAGAGTTTGATGTGCACAGAGCAGCTGGTACTCAACATCCTCTGCAGATAAAATTTAAAATACCCGCAAAACCTTACCCACACAAAGACCTAAATACTTGGCGAGCAAACTTCACTGGAGTTTCCACGCTTCATGAACCTACAAACCTGCATGTTTTTGGGGCGGTAGACGACGTCTGGATAAATGATGACGATGAGCTGATGGTGGTGGACTATAAAGCCACCGCCAAAACAACTGAGATTACAGACTTGGGTCCAGTGGGAGGATGGCAAGACAGCTACCGTAGGCAAATGGAGGTCTATCAGTGGCTACTAAAGGCAAATGGTCACAAAGTCAGCGACACTGGGTACTTTGTGTATGCAAATGGTGATTCCAGTGCAGACGGCTTCAATGATGTAGTAAAATTTCGCACAAATGTGTTTCCACATCACGGCAGTGACGCGTGGGTAGAAAAAACACTTCAGCAGATGAAAGACTGCCTAGAAGGCGATATGCCACCCGTAGGAACGGCAGCCATGGGAGGCCCCTGCGATTATTGTGAATATGCTAAATCACGGACAATACTCACCTTGAATGCTCTTAAGCAACAAAATAAGAAGTAAAACTACAAAGTGTCGATTCTAGTCTGTATACTATAGTTATGTTAGATATTCAGTTTATCCGGGACAATGCACAGTTGGTGCAGGAGAAATCAAAACAAAAAGGCTACGACGTAGACATTACCTCATTTTTAAAACTAGATAATGAGCGCAAAGAGTTACTGGGCAAACTAGAGGCACTACGCGCAGAACGCAACGTTATTGCGGATGAGTTGAAAGCTGGTAACCCGTCAGAAGAGCAGATCCAGCGTGGACGAAATGTTAAAGAACAAGTTACGCAGGCAGAGGCTTTACTTGAACCCGTAACGGCTTCATACGAACAATTACTAAATGGTATACCAAACGTTCACCTTGATGATGTGCCAGTCGGCGGAGAAGAACTGAGTAAAGAGATTAGAACTTTTGGTGAGCAGACAACAGGAGCAGAAGATCATCTAGAATTTGCACTCAAACGCGATTGGGTAGACTTTGAGCGAGGCGCCAAGGTTGCTGGAGCTAAATTTTATTTCATAAAAGGCGACTTAGCACTTCTGGAAAACGCAATTACTCAGTACGCGTTAGATGTAGTCACCAATAAAGGCTTCACGCTTATGACGGTACCTCATATGGTAAATAGCCGTGTGGTAGCAGGCACGGGTTTTGCTCCTCGGACCAGCGAACAGAGTGATGAGTACTTCATAGAAGGCGAAGACCTAGCCCTAATAGGCACAGCAGAGATGCCTCTTACTGGCTATCATGCAGACGAGATTATAAACGAAGACAAGCTACCGTTGCTTTATGCTAGCCTTAGCCCTTGCTATCGCAAAGAAGCAGGTACATATGGCAAACACGCCAGGGGATTGTTTCGCGTGCACCAGTTTAACAAACTAGAAATGTATGCGTTTACTCTACCTGAAAATAGTTCTGATATGCACGAACGCATTTTGAGCATAGAAGAAGAACTCTGGCAAGCGCTAAAGATTCCTTACCACATTATCAATATTGCTTCAGGTGATCTAGGAGCCCCAGCCGTGAAAAAATATGACCTAGAATATTGGTCTAAAGTTGACGGTGTTTATCGTGAACTTACCAGTTGTTCGAACTGTACTGATTTTCAGACCCGTAATCTAAACATACGAGTGCGGCGCAAAAATGGCAACGTGGAGATGCTTCATTCTCTCAACGGTACTGCCGTATCTCTGTGTAGATCTTTGATTGCTATACTAGAACATTATCAAACAGATGACGGTAAATTAAATGTTCCTGAAGTACTAAAACACTATATGGGAGGACGAGAACAAATATGATTAATAAATTAGAAATTAACGGTGTGCATTTTAAGGTAGACACAAAGCTTAAGACATATGTAACTAAAAAACTAGGTAAACTAGATAAATACATACCCAAACACGCTCGTCAGTCTGCGCACTTGGAAGTATTTCTCAAAGAAACAAAGATAAAAGCCAAAGTAGAGCATCAATGCGAGGTAGTTCTGCATTTACCGCATGACAAACTGACCACCAAAGAATCAACAGTAAACATGTATGCAGCCGTAGATATAGTAGAAGCCAAACTAAAAAATCAGATTAAAAAGTACAAAACCAAACACGGCAGCCCCCAACTGCACCATCGACTTATAGGCAAACTTCGCCGTACTAAACACGAAGCCTAGGCATTTGAAAAAAATACTACACCCACGGGTCTGTACCCAAAGGCCTAACTGAGGTACAATATTTTGGTATTACTCACATGACCGTGTCTTGATAGGGAGAAAAATTCTAGTGAATAAAGTATTTAAAAAGCTTCTTGGGGATCCCCAGGCAAAAACGCTCCGGCGTATGCGTAGGCGAGTTAATGATATCAACTCCCTAGAGCCAAAATATAAAAAAATGACTGATAAGCAGCTAAAAGAGCAAACTGAGGTTCTAAAAGTCCGGCTTAAGAAGGAGTCATTAGATAAAATTTTGCCAGACGCTTTTGCTGTAGTTCGTGAAGGAGCCCGTCGAACACTTGGTCAACGTCATTTTGACGTTCAGCTTATTGGTGGCATGGTTTTGCACGAAGGCAAAGTTGCCGAAATGAAAACAGGAGAAGGTAAAACGCTCGTGGCAACACTAGCAGTCTATCTGAACGGTTTAACTGGCAAAGGTGCTCACGTGGTCACTGTAAATGACTACCTAGCTCGGCGTGACGCTGGATGGATGGGCGAAGTCTATAATTTTTTGGGACTTTCCACGGGCGTTATAATTGCAGATGAATCGTATATATTTGATTCAAAATTTGAAGATAAAAGCCATGACGACAAGCGCCTATGGCACATGAAACCCTGTACTCGCCAGGAAGCCTATGGTGCGGACATAACTTACGGCACAAACAACGAATTTGGCTTTGACTATTTGCGCGATAATATGGTTCGAGAAACGGAACAGCTGCGCCAGCGTGAACTACATTACGCCCTAGTAGACGAAGTAGACTCGATTCTAATTGATGAAGCCCGAACGCCGCTAATCATTTCTGCACCAAGCGTAACAAGTGGTACGGCTTATGCCCAGTTTGCCAAGGTTACTCGTCAGCTCAAAAAAGACGAAGACTACGAAACAGACGAAAAGCGTAAGTCGGTAGTTCTTACCAACGACGGCGTAGAACATGTAGAAAAAATCCTCGGCATAAATGGCCTATATGGAACAGAAAACATCCGTAGCATCTATCACCTAGAACAGGCTCTGAAAGCACAGGCGTTGTTCCATCGAGATAAAGACTATGTGGTTACCTCTGATGGAGAAGTTGTGATTGTAGATGACTTTACTGGCCGTTTGCTAAAGGGCCGTCGTTACAACGAAGGCCTGCACCAGGCAATCGAAGCCAAAGAAGGTGTAGAAGTTCAAGAAGAATCCATGACACTTGCAACGATTTCATTCCAAAATTATTTCCGCCTGTACGAAAAACTAGCCGGCATGACTGGTACTGCAGAAACTGAAAGTGAAGAATTCCACCAAGTGTACAAACTAGACGTAGTTCAAGTTCCTTCTAACCGCAAACTTGCCCGTGACGACCGAACGGATCGTATATATCGCACAGAAACTGGCAAGTTCAAGGCCATAACCCGTGAAATAGCTTCTTTATACCACAAGGGCCAGCCAGTTTTGCTTGGTACTGTGTCGATTGAAAAAAACGAAGCTCTGAGTGCCATGCTTACAAAAGCCAAAATCCCGCACCAGATGCTAAATGCCAAAAACAACGAAAAAGAAGCTTCTATAGTAGCTAAAGCTGGTCAAAGGGGAGCGGTTACTTTGGCTACTAACATTGCCGGACGTGGTACAGATATTGTGCTGGATGAAGACGTTAAAGAACTAGGCGGTTTGTTTGTACTAGGAAGTGAACGGCATGAATCGCGCCGTATAGACAATCAGTTACGTGGTCGTGCTGGACGTCAGGGAGACCCTGGCGTAACCCAGTTTTTTGTTAGTACAGAAGACGACCTGATGCGTATTTTTGGCGGTGAACGAATAGGTTCAATCATGGACCGTCTAGGCGTGGACGACGAAACACCCATAGAAAATAGAGTCATTAGCAAGAGCCTAGAAGGTGCCCAGAAAAAGGTAGAAGGCTACAACTTCGATACTCGTAAAAACGTGGTTCAGTACGACGACGTTATGAACCGACATCGCAAAGCTACATATACCATGCGTAGAGAAATACTTCTTCAAGCTGATATCAGAAAAAGGATTGTGGCGTATATAGGAGATGAGACTAAGGCATTGGCAGCTTCACCGATGTTAATGTCTGACCAATTTGAGCCTCTCATAACAGAGAGTTTCCCATTTGGAGACGAAACACTAGACCGACTTTTCGACACTGAATCTACCCAATTTGGAAAAGTACTACATACAGAGGCTCTAGAGCTATACGAAGGACGTGAAGTTGCCTTTACCCAAGAAGTTATGCGTAAGGTAGAGCGAGACATCTACTTACAGATTTTGGATAATTTATGGATGCAGCACCTAGAAAACATGGACCACATGCGCGAAGGAATTCACTGGATTAGCGTAGGACAGCGAGACCCGTTAGTAGAATATCGGCGCCAAGGTCAGCACATGTTTGAAGAGATGCAAATTCAATTGAGACATGAAGTAGTTCGAGCGCTGTTTAGCGCCGAGCCTGTAGACTTAAACCGTCCCGTAGAAACTGAACTTACGCGTGCGGCGCGACATTCTGTAGACAATGCCAATAAAATACTTGAGGCCGATGAATTTGAAGAAACAGATTTTGTACCAGTAAAGGTTGCCACTGCCGCTAAAAAACAGAGTAAAGATAAACTTAAAAAAGCTCGTAAACAAGAGCGACAGCGCAAACAAAAATCCAAACACAAGAAGCGTAAATAATGAGGCATACAGCCCAAGAAGTGACACTAAAAAACGGCGCCAAGGGATTATTCATTCACGTACCCGGGGCAACTGTCATGAGTATGGAGATAAACTTTCGGGCCGGTGATTTTCTGTGTCCAGAAGACAAATGGGAAACAGCTCATCTCATGGAGCATTTGTTGCTCGGGGCAAACGAACAAATTCCCAGGGCTCGCGCGTTTCAGGCAGAGTTTGAAAAAAACGGTGCATACTGCAATGCCAGCACAGGTAGCTACGATATAACTTATGAGTCAGAATGTGCAGATTTTGAATGGGAGCGAATAGCAAACCTACTTCTCGTGGCAATTAGCAAGCCGCTATTTCTGGAAGACGAATTCAAGGCTGAATACGGTAATGTTAGAGAAGAAATGATTGGAAGGTCAAACAACCATTTCCGGCATCTCAGCCTGGCACTTAGAGAAAAATACGGCTACAAGGTGCTTACAGATCAACAAAGAATCAAGCAAATGAAAAACGTCACAGTAGAAGATATTCGCGATCACTACGCCAAAACACACTTCACGGGTAACATGCGCTTTGTTGTAGCTGGGAAACTCACGGCAGCCCGTCAAACGCTATTAACGGAATTGCTTGAAACCATGTCCATGCGTGGGGGCAGGGCACGAATAGCACTTCCCGAAGAAAAACCAAAAGGCTTCAAAGAACCTTTGTATATTCAAAATCGCACAGTAGAAAACATGCATTTTTATCTAGATACGTTCATAAACAGAAGACTTACAGAAGATGAAGCTGATGCTCTTGGTTTAGTAAATACTATGCTGACAGAAACTTTACATTCGCGAATATTGGGTGAAGCCAGAGAAAAAGGCCTAGTTTATGGCATGAGTTCAAACTATCTACAGACCAAATGTGCTACAAACTGGTGGTTTGGCACGCAGGTAACTACAATAAACGCTCCAGCATTATTTACAATAATCGCCAAAGAAATCCAAGCAGTCTGCGATGGAAATGTAACTCACTTGGATATATCAGCCGCACAGCAGTATTTACTTGGGCGATTTCAGCGTAGCGGTCAAACCGTTTCCGGAACAGCGGCAGGTTACAGTGGGCGCTATTTCTTTGATGATATAGTAGAAGATTACTATCTTGTTCCAGAACGCATTAAAGCTATAACTAAAGAACAAATAATTAGTATTACGAATGAATTTTTTGCCAAACCACACTGGGGAGCAGGCTTTTTGGGCACTGCTAACAAAGAGCTCCGAGAACAGCTCATGAACATCTTAGCGCCACTTTGGACGAAGTGACATATAATTATAGGTAGTATGGAAAACCTTAGTAAACAAGCCGATGGACTTGCAGTATCTTTGACGGACGCGCTAAGCAGACTTCATATTGCTGAATTGGAAAAAGAACTAGCTGGTCTGCAGAAAAAAACAGCTGATCCAAAACTCTGGGAAGACCGAACACGTGCCCAGACACTCATGAAAGAGCAGTCTAAGATTGAGATGCGAATCAAGCCATGGCGAGAATTGGAAGCTGGGGTCAATGAACTTGTGGAGTTAATTGCTTTGAATGACTCCAGTCTAGAGACAGAACTACAGCAAAAGTACTCAGTACTCACTACTCGCTACTCAGTTCTAAAACAGCAGCTACTGTTTGCGGGGCAATTTGACGGCAATACAGCAATACTGAGCATACACGCCGGTGCGGGTGGCACTGATGCCCAAGATTGGGCACAAATGCTATTGCGTATGTATGTGCGCTACGCCGAAGCGCAAAAATTCGCTGTCATCACAATAGATCAGTCAGACGGAGAAGAAGCCGGTCTAAAGAGCGTAACCTTTGAAATAGACGGTCCTTTTGCATACGGCAAATTGCAGGGAGAGCACGGTGTACATAGACTTGTGCGACTTAGTCCATTCAACGCTGACAATCTTCGCCAAACCAGCTTTGCAAAAGTCGAAGTAATGCCTAAAATTGATAGGCCAGAAGATGTAGTTATAGATGAAAAAGATTTAAAAATAGATGTCTATCGAAGCGGTGGCAAAGGTGGCCAGTCAGTTAATACTACTGACTCGGCAGTTCGTATTACGCATATCCCAACAGGAATTGTAGTAGCGATTCAAAACGAACGTAGCCAATCGCAAAACAAAGAAACAGCTATGACAATCCTGCGCTCCAAGCTAGCCCAGCTACAACTAGAACAGCACGCTAAAGACTTAAGACAGCTCAAGGGTCCCAACGAACAAGCCGCATGGGGCAACCAGATTCGTAGCTACGTACTACATCCGTACAAGCAAGTTAAAGACCTGCGCACTAACTACGTAACCACAGAAGCAGAATCCGTATTAGACGGTAACTTAGAAGAATTTATAAACGCATACCTAGAACATGCAATCGGCACCTAAGCATCCATTTGCTATACTACATAAGCATGATTCTTCTTGACAGGGTAACAAAAGTTTATAATCGTAATTCTACGGCGTTGGACCGTATATCTTTATATGTGGAACCTAAAGAATTTGTGATTATTATCGGCGCTAGTGGTGCCGGTAAAAGTACGCTTCTAAAGCTTCTTACTAGAGAAGAGCGTCAAACTAGTGGCAAAATTGTAATTGGTGGAATAGATTATGACAAATTAAAAGATAAAAACATCCCGCTACTTAGGCGTAAGATTGGTGTGGTTTTCCAAGATTTTAAATTATTACCGAATAAAAATGTATATGAAAACGTGGCCTTTGCACTAGAAATAGTTGGCTATGGAAACAGCGAAATCAAACATACCGTACCTCGAGTATTGGATATAGTAGGGCTGAAAGGCAAAGAAAAGCGCATGCCTATGGAGCTATCTGGTGGGGAGCGTCAGCGTGTTGCAATAGCCCGAGCAATAGTACGTCAGCCAAAGATACTTATAGCAGATGAGCCTACAGGTAACTTAGACCCTAAATACGCCTGGGACATCATTAAAATATTAGAAAAAATTAATCGTTATGGCACCACGGTACTACTGACAACGCACAACCAAGAAATTGTAAACAAATTAAAACGTAGGGTCATAACCATAAAAGATGGACAAATAGTCAGCGACAAAGCAAATGGCGCATATAACAGAGAGGCTTCAAAATGAAGCATCGCTTGATAACACTCGGACGTATCATAAAAGCAGGCGCACAAAATTTTATACGCAACGCTACACTTGCCATAGCCGCAATTGCCGTCATGATTATAACACTCACAATCATACTATTTTCTGTCATAGCTAACGCGACATTCGGAAATACAATTCAGCAAATAACAGACAAGATTGATATTTCAATGTATCTGAAAGATAATGTAACACAAGAGCAAAAAAACAAATTACTTCAGGAACTGAAGCAAATACCGAATGTTAAGGAAGTGAACTATTCTTCAAAAGAAGATGCCCTAGAATCGTATAAAAAACAAAACCAAGACAACATAGATCTTTTACTCGCTATTTCTCAGACCGACAACCCGTTGCCAGCCACAGTGCAGGTAAGACCTATTGATCCAAACAAAATCCAAGAAATCCAAACATATCTAGACAAACCAGATGTTAAAGAATTGCAGTCCGACAAAACATCTTATTCCGGTGACAGAAAGGTGGCTTTAGATAAAATAACCGAGGCGGCTTTATTTTTGAGCAGAGCTGGACTTGTCAGCGTAGTTATCTTCGCAACTGTTTCTATGCTGATCATTTTTAACACCATACGCATGGCTATATTTAACCGCCGCGATGAATTGCAGATTATGCGCTTGCTTGGTGCCAGCACAGGGTATATAAGGGGTCCTTTTGTGGTAGAAACGGTCATGTACGGAATAGTTGCGGCAATCATTTCGGTCACGCTCTGCAATGCTTTATTTGCTTTCTCTTCTTCTGCGTTTGATGCGAGTAGTCTCGGTTTATTGGACATAAAGTTTGCCAGCGCATACTTTGCCGACAATTTTTGGGCTATTTTGGCTATACAACTAGCAATTGGTATACTTATAGGAGCCGCATCTTCCACCATTGCTACTACGCGGTATTTGAAATTCAAAACAAGCAAATAACAGTAAATAATTAGCAATAAACATAGAAGGGTGGTTTTTTGACCTCAATTGTTTTGGCTCTCAGTATAATTATCTTCAGCGCACCACTAATTGCTATTTTCTTATTGCTATTTGTCAGAGGTCATGGTAATATGTTTATGCTTAAAACTAAACAAAAAGTGAAAAGTAAAAATACAAAATTTAGACAAAGACTATTAACGCTCTCGGCCATTTTAGCGCTAGGGGCGGGTTTTGTTGTTAGCCCTATGGTTCGCGCCGACCAATATGATGAACAAATCAAAGCAATTCAGGCCGAAAATAGCCAGAAAAAGGCAACGGTTTATCAGTTACAAGCACAAGCAGAATCCTACCAGGGTGAAATTGACCGGCTTCAGGCTCAGATAAATATCATTCGGCAACAAATTAGCGATAACGAAGGTAAGCGCGATGCTTTGCAGGCCCAAATTGTAGCAGCTCAGGCAGAGTTAGATAAACAAAAGAAATTACTAGGAAGCAACATTAAGGCAATGTACGTTGAGGGTGAAATCAGTACACTTGAAATGTTGGCATCTAGCAAAGACTTAAGTGAATTCTTAGACAAGCAACAGTATCGCACCACAGTACAAGAGAAAATAAAAACCACATTAGATAAAATCACTTCCCTAAAAGTACAGCTTAAAGATCAAAAAACAGAAGTAGAAAAATTGCTTGCAGACCAACAGGCCATGAATAGCCAGCTAAGTGAGGCTCAGGCCCAACAAAATAATTTGCTAGCCTATACCCAAGATCAGAAAAACCAATTTACAGCTCAGATTAAAGCCAACAACTCCAATATTTCTGAGCTGCGACGTCAGCAACTAATTGCAAATGCTAGATTTATTGGAGGTGTTCCAGGCAGTGGGCCTGCTTGTGGTGGTGGGTATCCGGCTATGTGGTGTGAAATTCCTCAAGACAGTGCCGTTGATAGCTGGGGTATGTACAACCGCGAATGCGTTAGCTACGCAGCTTTTAAAGTTGCAGCTTCTGGTCGTCACATGCCGTATTGGGGTGGTATAGGCAATGCCAACCAATGGGATAATAATGCCCGCGATTGGGGAATAGCCGTTGATGGCAACCCTCGTGAGGGCGATGTAGCTCAAACAGACGCTGGTGGTCTTGGCCATGTAATGTATGTTGAGTACGTGTACGGAGACGGCACCATTTATATCAGTCAATACAACGCCGGACTAGATGGTCGCTATAGTGAAAAGAGAATTTCTGCTGCAGGTCTAAATTTCATTCACTTCTAAATGAGTTCAGAGTTTTGAGTAATTAGTGGTTAGTTTGCGGCTCATAACTTGCGACTGACTGCTTGTTCTGTGAGATAATGTAATGGTCTAAAAAAATTTGAGAGGGAATTGTGCAAAAACAACATCGTAATATGGGGAAATTTAAGCCTGAAAGTAGAGTCTTTAAAACTCTGGGAGTAGCTTTAGTAGCTGGCTTTATATTTATAATGGGCTTCAATATTGGCAACGGTACAATTGTCATAAACAAAGAACAACTGTTTCGCAAAAGCGTTCAAAAAGGTATGCCAGCCAACCTAGACTACAGTTCTGTAGAAAAAGTCTACGACACGCTTAAAAAGGACTACGATGGCCAACTAGATGTAAACAAGCTCTTAGATGGTATGAAAACAGGCTTAGCAGCAGCAGCAGGTGATCCTTATACAGAATATCTGAGCACAGATGATGCAAAGGAGTACGACGACCAGCTAAAAGGTGAATTTAGTGGAATTGGCGCGGAACTCAGCAAAGACGACCAAGGCAATATAATTGTAATTGCACCAATTTCTGGCTTTCCAGCAGAAAAAGCTGGCTTAAAAGCCCAAGACTTAATTATTCAAGTAGATGGTGAGTCTATTTCGGGTAAATCAATCAGCGAAGCAGTAGGCAAAATACGCGGCGAAAAAGGCACCAAAGTAAAACTCAAGATTGTACGCAACGAATCAGAGCAAATTGATATGGAAATTGTAAGAGAAACAATCTCCATACCAAGCGTTGAGACCAAAATACTTGATGGCAACATCGGCTATATAAAAATCTCACGTTACGGCGAAGATACTGTGGCATTAACTCAAAAAGCCGCTACGGAATTTAAACAACAGAAAGTAAAGGGTGTGATTGTAGACGTACGGAGTAATCCCGGCGGTTACTTAGAGTCGGCGGTAGATGTCAGCAGTTTGTGGTTGCAAACGGGAAAAACTGTTTTGCAGGAAAAACGAGCTGGTTTGGTTGTAAAAACTTACCGGGCCAAAGGCGATCCAACGCTTCTTGGTGTACCCACGGTGGTGCTCATAAACGAAGGTTCAGCCAGTGCCAGTGAAATCACTGCAGGCGCTTTGCAAGACAATAAAGTCGCCACTCTCATAGGCGTAAAAAGTTTTGGTAAAGGTAGCGTACAGCAGTTGGGGCCTCTGGGTGACGGTAGCGTACTAAAAGTCACTATAGCCAAGTGGTTTACGCCAAACGGTGTAAACATCAACAAAGACGGCATAAAGCCAAACATAGAAGTAAAACTAGACGAAGAAAAGTTCAAATCAGGCACAGATACCCAGCTAGAAGCCGCTAAAGCCGAGCTAAATAAATAAATCTGCAAATTCCGTAGTTGCCTAAACGAGAGAAGTGAGGTAGTATCTACAAGTAATAAATGAGGGGCGGTAGGGGGTATGGCGAAAAGCCAGACAAAGTTTATATTTGTTACAGGTGGTGTGCTTTCCGGACTCGGCAAGGGCATCACAGCCGCCTCAATCGGTAACCTCCTAAAAGCCCGCGGGCTCAAAGTAAACCTGCAAAAATGTGATCCATATCTCAATGTTGACGCTGGGCTATTAAACCCACGAGAACACGGTGAATGCTTTGTCACCAAAGACGGCGCAGAAACAGACCTAGATCTCGGTCACTATGAGCGCTTCATAGATGAAGAGATGACTTCTCGAAGTAGCCTCATGAGTGGGCGTGTACTTCTAAAACTGATTCAAGACGAAAGAGCCGGCCTCTTCGAGGGTGACGATGTGCAAATCATCCCCCACCTAACTGGGGCAATTCAGGACTGGATTATCAAAGCAGGTGAAGTTTTTGATGTACATATTGTAGAAATTGGTGGCACGGTGGGCGACTACGAATCACTTTCTTTCGTAGAGGCTATACGTGAGCTTGGTATAAAGGTTGGACTAGAAAATTGTGCCTACGTACATGTTGTCTACTTGCCATACCTAGGTGCTAGCAATGAGACAAAGACCAAGCCAGCACAGAATTCTGTACGTGAACTGCGTGGTTTGGGCATTGCTCCTGATTTGCTAGTGGCTAGAAGTGAAAGTCCGGCTAGTAAAGCAGCTATAGAAAAACTAAGTCTTTTTAGTGGCGTGCCCGTGGAAGCCATAGCATCATTGCCAACCGCCAAAAGCATATATGAAGTTCCGCTTACCCTAGAAGACACAGGTATTGCTAATGTTATAGTTGAAAAATTGGGTCTAAAGGCTAAAAAACCAGACCTGAAAAAGTGGCGCTCGGTAGTAGACATGGCTACCACCAATCATAATAAAAAAATTAACATAGGTTTTGTGGCAAAGTACATGGACAACACAGACACCTACATGTCCGTTTTTGAGGCGCTAAAGGCGGCTGCGTGGCATAACGGAGCCAAAATCGACATAGACTGGATTGATGCTTCAAAATACGATGCCGGAGAAGCCGATATAGAGTCGGTGCTCAAAGGTTACGATGGCATAGTTGTACCAGGAGGATTTGGTCAGCGAGGGCTAGAGGGCAAAATCAAAGCTGCTCAGTACGCCTTGAAGTCAAACAAACCGTACCTTGGCCTGTGTTTGGGCTTACAAATGGGCGTGATTGCCGCTGCGCGCAATGCCGGCATAAAAGATGCTACCACGTTTGAACTTAACCCAGAGAGTAAAAACGTAGTCATAAACACCATGCATGACCAAAAAGATAAAATGCAAACTGGGGGAACTATGCGCCTAGGAGATTACGATTGTGTATTAGAAAAGGGTACTTTGGCCGCTAAAGTTTATGGAACCACCAAAATCGTAGAGCGTCATCGTCACCGGGGTGAATGCAACAACTCTTACCGTGATAAATATGCTGACTGGGGAATACGTGCCACCGGGGTAAATCCAGAAAGCAACCTCGTAGAAATAATTGAAGGTATAAACCATCCATTTTTCTTAGCCAGCCAGTTTCATCCAGAATTTAAATCGCGTCCAAACCGACCGCATCCCATGTTTGACGGCTTTGTAGCTGCCGTACTCAAAAAGTAGGGGTATTTATATTACCTGAGTTGATTGAACATTGACCATTGAACATTGACCATTGCTCATGTAACATAAACCCTATGGAGGAACAACAAACACCAACGACACCGGCTCCACCAGACCCAACTGTGCCACACGCTAAAAAGATTTTACTCGTAGAAGACGATGACGCGCTTGCCAGTGTCTATCAATCCCGTCTGCAGGCAGAGGGTTTTGACTTTCGGCGAGTACCTAACGGAGAAGAAGCACTGGCAGCAGTAGTAGAATACAGACCAGACTTAGTACTTTTAGACGTCATGATGCCCAAAGTCAGTGGTTTTGACGTGCTAGACATACTACGCAACACTCCCGAAACTATGAACGTAAAAGTAATCATGCTAACTGCACTGAGCCAAGACAGTGACAAAGAACGCGCCGAATCCCTGGGCGTAGATGATTACTTGGTAAAATCTCAAGTTGTTATAGCAGACGTGGTTGACCGTATAAAGCAAAACCTTGGTATGTAGTAAGCAGGGGACAACTTTTGCAAATACAGCATAATTGTAATAAGGTTCGAAAATGGGCATAGAATGGGGCGGAAAGGCCCACTCATCACCAGATCGAACATCAGATACCTCGGGTATTGGCAGCCCAAGGTTGGATAATTTAATTGTAATATCTACGGATACAATGCCCGGGAATGGTTTGGATAGTGAATCAATAATCGGTACGCCATCGACACATGATGACGTAGATACTCTCTTCGTTTCAGCTACTGGAAGTCATCTAATACGTGAAGCGTGGTACGCAGCTAAAAAACCAGGACGGTCCCGCCCACATCTGACCATCCTATCACCAATTACGACTGAAATACCGGCAACCACAGAATCTTGTTGGTCGCCGGTTAAGTCGCCTAAAGAACCCGAGCAGCTTGCTAAAGAAACAGCACCACTTGAAGCATTACGAAAAGCTGGAAGGCGAATTATTGAAGCCACTAGCAAATCCCCAAGACGACATCACTAACACCAAGTTGACTTATAACAAATCTTATGCTATTATTATATCTGTTAAACGCAAACAAAAATTATGCACGACAAAGCTCCAGAATTTAATCCTGTCAGTCCAGATGGTGACGCAGTAATACGTTCTACAGGTGACATTGACCAGAAAATGAATGATATTTTTGATAAAGCAATGCTTCCAGATGGTACATTTGCTGTAACGGACAGGACAGAACATCCTAATGGCGCATTTGTTGTTCAGTCAGACAAATCAGGCCAATTGCTTGCCGAAAGTCTTATTAGAAAAGGTGAAAATCCGGCAACTGTTCGTGCTTATGGTGAAAGACTTCATTTGGTCGCAAATCCTGAGCTATATAAAGCACAATCAATATCAAGGGGTGAGAGCAGGATTCTTACAAAACAGCCAGAAACAGTCCTAATAAACGGAACTGGAAAACTCGGGAAGCCAAACCTAATTGGACTTGTTACCAAGAATGAGTCAGATTCGCCAGATACGATGCGCAGTCACGGTATTGTAGAACGGAATGGACGAGTTTTCATTGTCACTAAAACAGAAAGACTAAACGGTTATGTGGGTTATACGGCTGCTGAAGTAATCGAGGATGGACCGACCCCAGCAAATTTACCATTTATTACTAAAATTCGGCATGCCGACAATCAATCCTCGCTAGCAATATCATCTGAAGACCCAAAACTACCAGCTTTAATAATACCAAGCACAGAGCGACTTCATGAGCAGGAGAAGGCACCCAAAGTACGAGGTATCTTACGAGGTAAACGAAAATTAGAACAAAATTTACAATCAATAGATGTAGATGACTTCGATCTCGATTTGGCCGATCAAGTTATCCAGACAGAATTAGATAGCCAAGAAGATATGCAACGGTTCTTGCAACAAGAAGCTGCTAAAGTAAGTTCAGCAGAGGCTGATAAAAAAAACTTTGAAGACTCTGTTGATATAGAAAAATTATCTCAAAAACACCCCGAAGCTGGGAATATATTCCACCCAGGGTCAACGATTTATCAAGATGAATTGTTTATAGCAACATTGGAAAGTTTGGGGATAGGAAACACGGTAGTAGCTCAGGGACAGAGGACCATTAATCTAAGCGATAAAGATCAAGATACGCTTCGTGAAAATCCAGAAGCTAGACAAGTCGTAAAGCAACTAATTAGAGACCGATTGAATGCCTGGATAACTGAACATCCAGCTCAAAGTTTACAATTATATTTTGGCGCTGATCAGAAATTGGATACACACCTTGAGCCAAGTGGTTTAGTAATAAATCCAAAGGGAAATTCAATGCTTGACTACGCTTTTAGTAATAAGCGAACTATTGCTAACTTGCTTATTCCAGAGGGAGTCGTAAGAAATCGCTCAAAACAAAGCTCAAAACGCCATAAAAGAGGCGATGACACGGTCCATTTAGCTAGCCGTGAGTATGTTACGAATATTGCTTTTGATTTGCTTAGTGGTGATTTTGGTGCTGAGGAGGGGCTTTACGGGGACGTCAGATACATAGATGGAGCAAACAATGTCATTATACACGCAGCAAATATTGCACAACACAGAACCGCTGCAAGGCTACTAGTATATGGAGATTGTTAATTTACTCTACGGTGACTTCGGTGCGGCGGACTGTTCGGCCGCTGAAGAGGCGCACTCGGCGTTCGGCAAATTTTACTACGCCGTCTTTGGCTGCGTGAATGGTGTAGTTTCTAGAGCTGAATGTGCCGTTGCCGGCGCGTTTGGTGCTGCCAGTTTGACGAACTATAACTTGACCTGTTTTGACAGTTTGGCCGCCAAAAAGCTTCACGCCAAGGCGTTGCCCGGGGCTGTCATGATTGTTCTTACTTGTTCCACCTGCTTTTACGTGTGACATCTGATCCTTTCTGGCAGCAATCTGCTGCGTCAGAATTTCCGCTCCGCTATCACCGTACCTTATAGTACGACTCCTTTGCGGTGCTCGATTCTTCCTTGCATATTACGTGCCAGAAAGAATCGTTACTTATACTCTTGTTAAAACGACTAGCTCACGGGCTACGATTTGGTCTGGTCTGTGATAGATCAAGTCCGCACTGTCCACATGAGTAAATACCGACCGAGTATACCCCAAATCTGACAGATTATCAAGCATTTTAAGGTGTGCAAAGCCTTGTTTTGTCTTCCAGGCGGGTACGGCTAAGCACATTCGGAAGCCTGGTTTTGTTTGCTTGGCAACATTTAGTAGGAATTTTTTATGTATTGTGTCTACATCAACCATTACTTCTCGCAACACTTCGAGCGCCGGCAGAGCAGAAAAAGGGCGTCCCAGGTAGATTTCACAGGCTATTATGTCAAAGTCTTGCCAAGAGAAATTTGTGGCATCACCGGCTTCAATTTTCCAGTTTTTGTTCCATGCATGGAGCCATTCTAAGTTTGCTGTGGAATATTCCACCATACGCGTTTCTAAATCAGTTCCGTAGGCGGTATAGCCCATCAAAAGCGCTTCTTGCACTACTACGCCGGTACCGCAGAAGGGGTCAAGTACGGTTTGGTCGAGCTTGGGGCGGGGAATTACCTCACCTGCAGGGATATCGCAAATAGATGCTAGTTTGTTTGCTGGCAATTTGCCAACAGCTAGATTTATAATTATTTGCGCCAGTTTTGGGGGCAGCATGCCTACTCGGGCATCTCGCTTGGGTCTGGCTTGGTCACGCGCCGCGTAGGCTTCTATGTCTTGGATTTTTATAGTTTGAGCCACAACCGTTCGCTGTCCATCACGGATGAAATACAGCTCCCAGCCAGTAGGGCCGGTTAAATGGTTGTGTAGAACTTGCGCAGTGTTTAGTTCTAGGGCTTTGTTGGGGATCAGACGAACAGAACGACCAGTTTGGCGGATGGCTTTTTTAAGCGTGAGTCCGGTGATTTGCAGTTGTTTTAGGCTTACATTTATGCCAATTACGCTTAAACCCAGCTGCATTTTACCCTCAACCATACGCTTACAATGTTCAGGCGCAACGGTTATTAAAAATTTTTCAATCTCTCGCCAGTCTGTGCTGTCTAAGATTGTAAGCAATTTGCCAAATTTTACCGAGCCGCCCAGCCGGTCAAAAGCAAGCAAGCACGGGTCTACGTCTACTAGTGCGGCCTGTACGCCGAGCGGGGTTATTACCTCACCACCATATAAACTTTCTAATTCGGCCAAGCCAAGTGAGGGCTGTCTGCCAAGTATTGCAACGGATTGTGTCATAAAGAACAGTATACCTTGTTATAATATTGTCTAATGACTGACAAGCAGCGGCAAAGACGTTGGAAATTAGCGTTAACTATTATCACTTTGATTGCTTTGGCATTATTAACATATGCTGTTAGGGATCAGCTTATAGATACTTGGCGCAATCTTGAAAACGTTCGTTTATGGGTAGTTTTGTTGGTAATCCCACTCCAGCTTCTAAATCATTTCTCACAAGGCAAATTGTACCAAGGCTTGTTTAGGATTCTGGGTGAAAGATTTCGCACTAGATCGATGTTTCGTCTAAGCCTGGAGCTTAACTTTGTAAATACGGTGTTTCCGAGCGGCGGAGTTAGTGGTTTTTCATATCTCAGCTTACGTCTGAAGAATGAAAAAATTTCCACAGCGCAGGCCACACTAGTTCAGCTGATGCGCTTTGTGCTGATATTTGTCTCTTTTCAGGTACTACTTTTTCTGGGTTTGATAACTCTGGCAGTCGGAGGTCAGGCAAACGACATTATTTTGCTAGTGGCGGGTTCGCTATCAACGCTTTTGTTTGTGGGTACGTCCATATTGGTATTTGTAGTGGGCAGCAAAAAGCGCATAGATAGCTTTTTTACGGCTGTAGCTAGAGTATTAAACCGCATTATTCATGTATTTCGCCGTAATGATCCAGAAACTATAAATATAGTGTCTGCCAAATCTTCATTTCACGAATTGCATATCAATTACATGCATATTAGGCGCAATCTAAAAGTGCTCAAGATGCCTCTTGTGTTTGCGTTGCTGGCGAATTTGTTCGAAGTCGCATCGCTGTATGCGGTATATGCAGCGTTTGGTCAATTCGTAAATCCTGGAGCTGTAATTCTAGCCTTTGCAGTTGCTAATTTTGCTGGACTTATTTCTATTTTGCCAGGTGGAATCGGTATATATGAAGCACTTATGACTGCTGTTTTAGTTGCGGGTGGTGTACCTGCCGCGATTAGTTTGCCCGTAACTATTATGTATCGAGTAGTAAATATGGGTACTCAGTTGCCGCCAGGCTACGTTTTCTATCAGAAAAACCTCCACACCGCCACAAACGCCGAAGAAATAAAAGGATTCGTAAAATTAGAAGAATAAGATACTTCCGGCACCCGCCTAGGGCGGGCTTCCCACCATATTTTTTTCTTGTCGAAGAAAAAGTATGAAAAAATAGCGACGGCCGATTTCGTTTCTTTAAGAACTCCACCGTAAAAATGATCATACTCGTCACAAAGACCCTAAAGAATCCTACACTCTAAAGGTCATTTTGTCGGCTCGGGCAGGTACTGGTTCTCGAGAAAATAGTGTTTTGATGCCATCCGTCTGTTCTTTTTTTTCTTTTCTGCTGACCACAAAAAAGGCTAGTAGTTTTTCGTAGTATATGGCGTGATTTCTTTGCCTACTTTCTTGTCAACACAAGAAAGTATGGGCGATAGCGAGCCACAGGCGCATGCCGCAGTGTTTTGGTGTTAAAGTTATAGAAATGGATATTATCTTTACTCCTTCTGACTTTGTAGCCGTATTGAATCAGACTTTGGAGTTTGCTTATCCGCTGGTCAACATAGAGGGTGAGCTGGCAAATGTGCGGGTGAGCCGGGGCAAATGGGTTTACTTTGATATAAAAGATGAATCAGCTAGCGTGAAATGTTTCGGCACAGTTTATATGCTGCCTGGTCCGCTAGAAGAAGGGATGATGGTGCGAATTGTGGCTAGTCCGCGCGTGCACCCGCTTTACAATTTTAGTCTAAACTTGCAGTCAGTCATGCCTGTTGGCGAAGGCAGTTTAAGGCGCGCTGCTGATTTACTACAGGCAAAACTGGAAAAAGAAGGTTTATTTGACCCGGCTCGCAAGCGTATGGTTCCATTCGCACCAGAACGTGTAGGTTTGATTACATCCAAAGAATCAGCAGCTTACGCAGACTTTATAAAAATCTTAAACGAACGCTGGAGTGGGGTGCGCGTAGTGCACTATGACGTGCAAGTACAGGGAGAACCGGCTGTTGCCGATATTTCCCATGCTATTGAAGTCATGAACCAGTTGTCTAATCCACCAGAAGCGTTGGTTATTACCCGCGGAGGCGGTAGCGCCGATGATTTGGCGGCGTTTAGTGCAGAACGAGTGGTGCGAGCAATTGCTGGAAGTCGTATACCTACGCTAGTAGCCATAGGGCACGAAGAAGACATAAGTTTAGCAGAACTAGCTGCCGACTTACGGGCAAGCACACCAAGCAATGCTGCACAGCTTTTAGTTCCAGATAAAAAAGATGTGCTAAAGCACCTGCATGAAACCCGACTATCTCTGATCCGGACCTTGCGGCAGAATACAGAAGCTAGAGGGTTGAATACACTAGAAACCAAAAAAACTCTCTCACAGATGCTTGCACAGGTCTATCAAGCAGCCGAACAAAATGTAGCCCGCCAGGCGGATCTTTTAGAAGCATTGAATCCGCAGGCAGCGCTAAGGCGTGGCTATGCAGTTATTCGGTCTGGTGCGCAGGTTATAAAGTCTGCAAAATTATTAAAAACAGCCGACCATATAAGCTTGCAGCTGCATGACGGATCAGCCGAAGCTACAATAAATAAGGTAAACTAACAATATGGCAACAAAAGTCTCCTATCGCGAGCTACAAACCCAACTAGATAGCGTACTTTCAGAATTACAATCTGCCGAACTAGATATAGATAAAGCCCTAGATTTGTACAAACAAGGGCAAAAACTCATAGAACAACTAGAGAAGTATCTCAAAAACGTTAAGAATGAAATAGAACACTTAAAAACATGACATGGTTATTTCTTATAGCAGTGTTTTTTATATTGATTTTTGGTTTTGTGGTGGTTTTTGGAGCACCATTTTTACCCACCCTTAAAGCCAGAACTTCTGATGCCTTGGATTTGTTAGATCTAAAGCCCGGCCAAACCATGCTAGAACTGGGTAGTGGCGATGGCCGAATTTTGAGAGCCGCGGCTGAGCGGGGTATATACGCTATAGGCTATGAACTAAACCCGCTGCTGGTGCTTTGGAGTACGCTAAAACACTGGAAATACAGAGAATATATTACGCTTTACTGGGGCAATTTCTGGCATCATAAATTACCACTAACAGATGGTATTTATGTTTTTTTATTAGATAGATACATGCACAAATTGGATACAAAAATTGCACAAGATATGAAGAGTTGGCAGCTTTTACATCCTAAAAGATTAAAATTAGTAAGCTATGCATTTGTGATTCCGGGCAAAAGTTTTTCGAAAGAACTCAACGGTCTTTTCCTTTACAGGTACGACTAGTAACCGCGGCCATTGAAAATTGTCGCTAACTCGGTTACCATTAGCGTTATGCCTCCTTCTCAAAATAGCGCGCCATTCCAGCCGTATCCCGTGCCTCCAGCCGTGCCACCATTTCAGGGCAAGCCAAAAAAATCAGGTGGGCTGGGTATTACAATTGCGCTGGTTATATGTGTAATCTTACTTGTCGGCTCTCTAGTATTTGGCATATGGGCGTATTCTAGCCAGCAAGATTATAAAAACAACTCCGACCAAAAGGCAGTCGTGGCATCGGACATTGCTGTTAAGAAAGAATCAACTAAAAAAGATAATGAATTCCTAGAAAAAGAAAAAGAGCCCCTAAAAACATACCAAGGCCCAGCAGACTTCGGTAGCGTGAACGTCAGCTATCCAAAAACTTGGAGCGCATATGTTATAGAAAAGGGTGACGGATCTACACCTCTAGACGGTTATTTCCATCCAAATTTCGTACCTGGTACCCAGTCCAAAGCCGCTTATGCTTTGCGCATACAAGTAACAAGTCAATCGTTCGACTCAGAAATGAAACAGTATGAAAGCAAAGTAAAAGCTGGCAAAGTAAAAGTTACGCCGTTTACCGCAAAAAACGTTCCTAGCGTTATAGGCGCTAGAATTGACGGTGAGATAAACGCTGGGCAAAACGGCAGTATAGTTTTACTCCCTCTCAGAGACAAAACCATAAAAATATCTACTGAATCTCAGCAATTCCAGGGTGATTTTAACAACATCGTATTACCTAATCTCAAGTTTGTTCCGTAGCATATTTATTGTTCAATAGTGTTATAATTGGCCATAAGTAAGGCGAGGGTATGTGCCTTGGGGAATGGTAACCAATCAGATCAACTTTTTATGGCGCTTGCAGAGCAATTAAAGGTGCCGTTGCTACAAATTGCTCGTTTGAGTGAACTTTCTGGTAAAACTGTATTGCCCCGTATATCTGTGGTTAGCGAACATGCGCTTAGGTTGGTAGATGCTTACTCTCAATCGTATGCCCAAAAGCAAACCAAACTTTTGCTAGAACCACTTACTACCGGCGCTGTTTTATATGATGTTGCTATAGCACTACAGCCATTTGCCAAACAATGGGACTACACTATAGAAATCGATCAGCAGGGTAAGGGAGTGCCCATTATGGCTCATCGTGAAAGCCTAAAAACCATGCTCACGCTTCTGGGTGCTAGTCTTATAGAAGCTAGTGCAGAAGACGCTGATATACCGCACTATTTAGTTCTAGGCACACACCGTTCAGCCCGCGGTACAGTGGTCGGGGCCTTTAGTAACCACGTGGCTTTGTCGCAACGTGCACTCCAGTTAACCCGTGAGCTTCATGGACGCGCCACCCAAGCGGTACCGTCGCTTGGTTTGGCGGGCGGAGCAGGGCTAGCCATAGCAGACAAACTGAGCGAACAGATGCACGCGCCACTTAGAGCCTACAGACACCGTTCGCTTACTGGCATAGGTTCGCTTCTTTCTCCTAGCCACCAGCTCCAGCTAATTTAGAATTCTGATACACTTGAAACCAGTGAATATACTAGTCGTAGAATCAGATAAGATTTTGGGTGAGACTATCAAAAGCGCGCTAGAAGCGTTTGGTTACAATGTTGCTTGGAAGCGCAGTGCCCAAACAGCCCTGGATGCACTTGATGAAACTGTTCCAGACTTGATAATCCTAGAGATGCAGCTAGGTATGCATAATGGTATAGAGTTTTTGTACGAAATTGCTTCCTATCCAGAATGGCAAGACATACCAGTCATCGTTCACACCATAAACTCCAAAGCCCAGGACAAAATATTTTCTGCTTCTTTAGAACAGCTTAAAGTAAAAGTTGTTTTATACAAACCTCGAACAAGCACAGCGCAAATGGTTAAAGCAGTGAATAATTTGCTGTTGCCGAAATGAAAAACCAGACCATTACGCGGAGTATTGTGCTGGTGCGGACAAATTACCAAGAAGCAGACCGGATACTTACTCTACTAACGCCAGATCAAGGCAAAGTTCGAGTTTTGGCAAAAGGCGTGCGCAAAAGCAAATCCAAAATGGCAGGCGGTATAGAACTTTTTTGCATAGCAGAAATTGGATACATAAAAGGTAGAGGAGAGCTGTGCACGCTAACCTCAGCACGGTTGATCAAGTATTTTGACACCATAGTTCAAGATATCAACCGAACCATGCTGGGCTACGAACTCATAAAACTGTTAAACAAAGTCACAGAAGACGCACCAGAGCCAGAATATTTTGAATTGCTATCAGATACATTGGAAGCACTAGACAACCCAAACATAGAAATCGACCTAATAAATCTATGGTTTAGCGCCCAACTTCTTAGAATTGCCGGTCACACGCCTAGTTTGCGTACAGACGCGTCTGGCAAACCACTAAGTCAAGATGGCGCGTACATATTTTCATATGATGATATGGCCTTTAGCCCGCACCCAGAGGGCCCATACCGTGCCGACCATATCAAATTCCTGCGTCTAGTACTAAGTGGCAACAAACCAGATTTACTGCAAAAGGTTAAGGATGTAGAAAAACTAATCAAACCCACTCTACAACTAATCCAAACCATCCTCCCCAACCATATACGCACTTAATCTACGGGCAATATACAATACTGCTTCAAACTGCTATACATACGATATGAATAACATCGTTAGGGCGGTAGTAGCGCTAGGTGCGGGTGTTGCGGCCACAATTGGCGTAGAGGCTTTATTGCCGAGCACCATTGCTAGCTTGGAGCAAAATAATGCAAGCGTAGAGGTATGTGCTCCTGCATTAGTGGACACTGCGATTCAGATCACTGTTTTGCCAGACGCGTCTGTACGTAAACTAGACGCAGAAACTCTAGAAGAATATGGTACGTATGTTGCAGAAAGGGAGTTGTTTGCAATTCATGTTTTACGAATTAGTTTTGAAAAACTAGTCAGTGCTTACTTAGGTTATAGCGATGCTAACTTAGAAAAAACTTCATAAAAAGTCGCAAGAAATTATAGGTTCAAAGCACGATTATGCTCAGGCAATGCAAAGATATCGCTGCGCAACCAGCCGAGTAGAGCACATTGATGCGATGTACCGTTTAACAGTTCAAATTGGTAGACGTCTGGAGCTGGTAAAGCCAAATATCGACCAAGTCGACTGAAGCATCCCTGTACGTTCAGATGGGTTTCAGATATAATCTGTAACTAATATGAATGATGTGAAAATGGAAGATATTGTTTCTCTGTGCAAGCGCAGAGGTTTTATATTCCAAGGTTCTGAAATCTATGGTGGTTTGGCCGGTACATGGGACTACGGTCCATTAGGCGTTGCGCTGAAAAAGAACGTTGTGGACCTGTGGTGGAAAATGTTCGTAGAAGACCGAGACGATATGTACGGTGTAGACGCCGCGATCCTAATGAATCAAAAAGTCTGGCAGGCCAGTGGTCATGTAGATACTTTTACCGACCCATTAGTAGAATGTAATAATTGCAAAGCTCGACTACGGGCTGACCATATAGAAGCTAAAAAGTGTCCCAACTGTGGCAAAGAAGGCACATTTAGCGAACCTCGCCAGTTCAATATGATGTTTAAGACGCAGGTTGGCCCAGTGGATGATGAACATTCCATTAGCTATCTACGACCAGAAACGGCGCAGGGTATATTTACCAATTATAAAAACGTGTTGGATGCGTTCTATCCTGACGTGCCATTTGGTATAGCGCAGCAGGGAAAGGCTTTCCGTAACGAGATATCTCCCCGTGACTTTATATTCCGCTCTAGAGAGTTTGAAATGATGGAAATAGAGTATTTTGTACATGCAGATAAATGGGAAGCAGAATTTAAAAATTGGATAAAAAACATATACAAGTTTTTGGAAGCCCTAGGCATACCAGAAGACAAGGTTAATGAACTTGAGGTACCAGAAGCAGACCGCGCCCACTACAGCAAACGCACCATTGACTTTGTGTTTGACTTCCCGCATCGCAAAGACGAGTTACTTGGACTGGCGTACCGGACAGACTTTGATCTTATGAACATTCAGAACGCTTCTGGTAAAAGCATGGATTATCGCCCAAAAGATGGTGCTGAATCATATGTGCCACATGTGATAGAGCCAAGTTTTGGCGTAGAGCGGGCAATAATGGCCGTTTTGACTTCTGCTTATACAGAAGACGAAGTAAACGGAGAGGCACGCGCGTATCTAAAACTCCCAGCTCATTTAGCACCTGTGCGCGTAGCCGTAAGCCCGCTACTAAAGAACAAGCCAGAACTAGTAGCCAAAGCAAAGGAAGTCTTTGATATGCTCAAGAAGGAGTTTGGAAACGTCATGTATGATGACAACGGAAACATAGGCAAACGCTACCGCAGGCAAGACGAAATAGGAACTCCATACTGTGTAGTTGTGGACTTCGATACCCTAAAAGACAACACAGTAACCATCCGCAACCGCGACACAACAAAGCAAGAACGTATAGTAATTAATGGATTAGTGAATGCATTAAAAATTGGAGATTAACCCGAAAGGGCGTACACAAAGATACTGAAAATAAAAAACCACTAGGCTTTAGTATGAATAAATTAGTAGAAAACATAGAAGTTTCTGCAGACGATAGGAGTGCGCGGCGTGATTTGCGCACCAGATACGAATTGCTTGAGGAAATAGAAAGCCTCAAAAAAAGCAAATAAAGAACTATTTCCCAACGATTACATTAGGCGGTAAGCCTGGAAGTGGAGGGTTTAGCAGTACCTCTAAATTCTCTATTGGTTCATTTTGCTTTGGTTTGCCAAGCAATGCAAGATTACCGCTAGACTTAGCAGCCGGAACATAGTGATGTGTACAGTGGTCTCTGTTACGCGGAGCTTTTGTTCCTGAAAATGTTTGCATAGTGCCTGCTAGTCCGCTTAGGGTAAGCAACATCTCTAGATCATCTGCGGCTACCATTTGTGCTAACTCTTCCCAGCACTGCTCAACCTGATCATCCAGTGGGGGCAAGCCATCCATCTTTATGCTAGGAGTGTGATTTGATCCTTGATTACCCATGAGAATCTCCTTAATTAACTGGATCTTATCACAGAATAATTATAAATAGCAAAAATACAGACTGTATTTAAGACATAATCACAAATAGAATGACGTAAGTGTTATGATTGTTTGATGATTGTTTACTATACAGATGGTAGCTGCGAACCAAACCCAGGGACTGGCGGCTTTGCGGTTATACGCGACATGAAGCCACAGATTCTGGGTGGGGAAAATGAATCTACCAACATTCGCATGGAAGGTTTTGCGATAATAGCGGCTCTTAAAGATGCCGAAGGGCAGATGTGTGAAATATTTACAGACAGTGAATTTTGGATAAACGTCATAACCAAATGGTCAGCTGCGTGGGAAGCAAACGGCTGGAAGAAAAAAAGCGGTGCAATTAAAAACCTAGACATCGTGCAGGAAGTTTGCCCGCTATATAGAAAATCCCAAGCCGTTCTGGTTTGGGTGCGCGGTCACAACAATGATCCTGGTAACGAACTAGCCGACGAATGGGCCAACAAAGCCCGCATGCAACAGCAAATGAAGTAGTGTTATGATATGTCTATGAGACGTCCAGGCACAAAACCAAATTATGCGTTTATTGATAGTCAAAACTTGAATGTTGGCGTTCAAAAATACGGCTGGAAAATGGATTGGGTTAAGTTTCGCAAATTTCTGTCAGATAAATATGGCGTGACTAAAGCATTTATGTTTATAGGGTATGTGCCAGAGTTTGAAAACATGTATCAGCAGTTGCATGAAGCGGGTTATATGATAGTTCTAAAGCCAACTTATGATATGACACGCCCGCGTCCAGAAGAGAAAGTAGCACCAAAAGAAGATAAACCGATCGATAGTCCCATTAAGGAGGAAGAAAAACGTCCAGTAAAGGGCAATGTGGATGCCGACTTAGTGTTGTGGGTTATGAAAGAGCAGCCGCGTTATGACAAAGCAGTAATAGTGTCTGGTGATGGTGATTTCTACAGTCTAGTTGAATATTTGGATGAACAGAAGAAACTACTTAAAATACTAGCTCCAAATGCTCAATATTCTGGTCTGTTCAATCGTTATGAAAGTTATATAGAACGTTTGGATAAGTCGCGCAAAGAATTGGCTTACTATGACCGCAAAAAGCGCCCACAAAAATGAACAAAATCCTTGAAACTTTCTACACTATTTTGTCGACCATTAAAACAAATTAGCAACCAACAATTAAAGCTATAGCCGCCGTTGTCTCAGTTGCTGCCACAGCGTCTACGCTGGCCACTGATGATACTTGTGCTTTATTATTGACATCGTATTTGCTTAAGCATAAACTTAATCATATAATTAATAAAAGGTAAAAATGCCAAAAAAATCACATCCATTAAAAAGAAAAGTTAAGTTCTCGCGCAATCGTATCCTAATTTTCGCACTAATATTTGCAGTAATCGGAACCTCTGCCGTAGCTATAAGCTTGGCGGCTCAGCCTCAGGGTAAGGGCAATCCAAATAGCGGCGCTGGCAAGTCAAATAGCCCCGGTTCGTCGTTGAGTCTGGTTCTGCTCGACTCAACCGACGGGCTGGCTCACTACGGCCAGCGGGTGACATACACCGTGGCGACCACCGCTACGACAGAGCCCTTCCTCGACCTGTTGTGTTACCAGAACGGCACGTTGGTCGCCGCGGGGTATGCCGGCTTCTTCGAGTGGGACCCGTGGCCGTGGAACCAGGTCATGGAGCTTTCCTCGTTTACGTGGACTGGCGGGGCGGCTGACTGCACGGCTCGGCTGTACTCGGCCAGCAACACTGGTAAGACCACCACCCTCGCGACGTTGAACTTCCACGTTTATCCATAGCTTGGGTATAAAAAAACTGAAGCGTTAGATACTAATCAGGATATCACAGCTGGCCACTGATGATACTTGTGCTTTATTATTGACATCGTATTTGCTTAAGCATAAACTTAATCATATAATTAATAAAAGGTAAAAATGCCAAAAAAATCACATCCATTAAAAAGAAAAGTTAAGTTCTCGCGCAATCGTATCCTAATTTTCGCACTAATATTTGCAGTAATCGGAACCTCTGCCGTAGCTATAAGCTTGGCGGCTCAGCCTCAGGGTAAGGGCAATCCAAATAGCGGCGCTGGCAAGTCAAATAGCCCCGGTTCGTCGTTGAGTCTGGTTCTGCTCGACTCAACCGACGGGCTGGCTCACTACGGCCAGCGGGTGACATTCGAGGTGGCGACCACCGCCACGACGCAGCCCTTCCTCGACCTGGGGTGCTACCAGAACGGCACGTTGGTCGCCGCGGGGCATGCCGGTTATTTCGAGTCCTACGCGTGGCCGTGGAATAAGATCCTGACGCTTTCCTCGTCTACATGGACTGGCGGGGAGGCTGACTGCACGGCTTGGCTGTACTCGGTCAGCAGCACTGGTAAGGGCACCATCCTCGCGACGGTGAACTTCCACGTTTATCCGTAGCTTGGTTAAAAAAACTGAAGCGTCAGACGCTTCCAGTTCTTTATGCTTCCATAGTGAAGCGCTACCATGCTCGTCACAAACCATACCGCATATTCGGGACTTAGTTGCTCCTCTTTGTATCGGTGGCTTTAACAACTCCGTCATCAGGAACTACCGGAGTCTGAACTAAGACCATGGACTTAAGTATCTTCGTATGGGGTATAATCAAGCTTAAGCATGAACGAAAACAGTAATGATCAGATTTTTCCCAAACATTTTTTTTGGGGCGCTAGTACGGCAAGCCACCAAGTAGAGGGCGGGACCCTAAACCAGTGGACTGCTTGGGAGCTGGCTCATGCAAAAGACCAAGCCCAAACAGCTCATCTACGCTTGAGCTGGCTGCCTAACTGGCACGATATTAAAGACCAGGCAGAAGAACCAGACAATTATGTTTCGGGTCGCGGCGTAGAACACTACAGGCGCTACAAAGAAGACTTTGATTTGCTGGAACAACTAAACCTAAATGCTTTTAGGTTTGGCATAGAATGGTCGCGGCTAGAACCAGAAGAAGGTAAGTGGGACGAAGTTGCCATAGCTCACTACCGTAAATACATAGCCGAACTAAGAGCTCGTCACATAGAGCCATTCATGAACATATGGCACTGGACGTCACCAATTTGGTTTACCGAAAAAGGCGGATTTGAGAAAAAAGAAAATCTCAAATATTTTGATCGCTTTGTGAAAAAGGTTGCAAATGAATTCGTGGAAGACCTTAACTACGTAATTACCATAAACGAACCTAACGTAGAGGCCAGTTTTGGCTATTTAATTGGTACGCATCCACCAAACCAAAAAAACTTATGGCTTTATGCCAAGGTGTATTGGAATATGATGCAAGCGCATCGTTCTGCTTATAAAATTCTCAAAGCAAAAAAGCCAAACTTACAAATAGGCACTTCGCAACAACTTTCTAATATACAAGCCAAAAGACCGCATAGTTTTTTTGATGAACTGTCTACTAAATGGATGAGGTATTTTTGGAATTGGTGGTTTTTGCTAAGGATTAGAAAATATCAGGACTTTGTAGGGATAAATTATTATTTTTCCGACTACTATACTGGCATGTTAAAGCGCAAAAATCCATCTGTACCACTAAACGACATGGGATGGTACATGGAGCCCGAAGGACTCTATCCGCTCATGCTAAGGGCTTGGTCTCGGTTTAAAAAGCCAATTTTTATAACCGAAAACGGTCTAGCGGACGCGCATGACCAGCATCGGCGCTGGTGGATAGAAGAAACTATCGTGGCCATGGAACGCGCTATAAGCGAAGGCGTAGATTTGCGTGGCTACTTTCACTGGAGTCTGCTGGACAACTTTGAATGGCAAGACGGCTGGTGGCCTAAATTTGGGCTAGTTGAAGTAGACAGGGAAAACGACATGAAACGAACCATACGCCCCAGTGCCAAATGGTTTGCCAAACGAGTAAAAGACATCCGAAATAGTTAGCAGGTATAGTTGACACAAAAAGAAGCTTATGCTATAATGTACACATTATGACAAATAAATCATCTCAAGCCCCCTCAAGAATCCGTCAAGCAGCTAATGACCTAGGCTACAGCCCCTATAATACAGAAGCTGATCGCCGGACTTTAGAGAAAGAAATGCATGATGCTCTTGACGCGGCAGGGCAGGGTCCTGAACCAGGAGCAGTACTTAATGCTACAGAGCAAGGAATGAATAATGCTCTTAACGCGGCAGGGCTGGGTCCTGAAACAGAAAAACCATTGACACGGAAAAAGCCAGAGACTATGAGTCGCATTCGCAAAGCTGCTGCTATTGCCGCTGCTAGTGCTATAGCAATAGGCGTTGGAAATGAAATAAAAGAAAAGTTGCCCTATGACCGTGTATTCAATCCACCAGAGCCAGTAGACCCACTTCCAAGGGATGCTCAATCAACGGATTTTCCTAAAGATCCGAGGCAGGCGCAAATTACGGTTACTCAGCCTGAAAAAACTGTCTCAAAAATTTCGGAATAATAGCGCCTAGAGTAACGGCCGACACACCATATGTTGTGGATAAAGTCCTAAATTTTAAAAACTGTGGATAACTGCCCCTAAAAGGGGCGGTTTTGTTATATAAAGTGCTTGCTTGTGGGTAATGGTGGGGAGTAAACTCCTGTTAGTGGGTTGTCGTAGGTAGCCAAAACAGTTACCAGACTCGATAAAACAAAAACCACTGTATATTAACCACTAAAGGTGTACCAATGGACTACTTCGAACGAAAGCTCGACGAAAAGCGGAGGTTAACTCTTCCGCCGGAGTTGCGCGACAAGTTTGCAAGTGGTGCTGTTGTAACAAGGGGCTTTGGCCAATACCTACATCTATATCCAAAAGATGTTTGGGAAAACCTAGTTGAGCCCCGGCTAGAAGGTGATCTCCTTGACGAGCGGATTGCTGACTTGAACATCCAATTCCGGATGGGCAAGACAGACATGAAGCCAGACGACAGGCAGGGACGAATCACCATAGAGCAGCATTTACTAGATTATGCCGGCATAAAGCGCGACATATCTGCCGTAAGTGTAGGCAAAAGATACTGGCGTATCCTAGCAAACTAGCAAATTTACTGGTAATTGCACCTTAACAATAAAAGTTCACATGGATAGAAAAACTAGCACAAGGCTTTATTCCTGTTATAGGAAAAGGGCAGCCCGCAAAAATGTATTCCATTTTGCTGGCTTAGTTGAGAAAAACCTTTGGTTTGTCTCATTACCCGAGGTTAGCTATCTGGCAGACAACACGTGGAAATAGGGCACCACGCTAAAAACCCTCGTACATTCCATTAAAACACCTCCCAAAACTCCACCTCACACATAAGTCTCTCAAAATCGTTGTATAAGCAGTAAGGACGTCGTAGGTTTTTAAAACCCACAAAAAAAGTCTCTACATATGCTCATATGACACACAAAAACAAAAACACCAAAAAACAAATAGTTGGCTGCTGGATAGGTGACCTTGTAAATACAAAAAGCAAGATACAAACACCAAAATCAAAACACCAAAATAAACAAACAATATCTCCACAATGGCAGATAAAAAACATATTCCAGTGCTTCTGCAGCACGTTCTACAGTATCTAGACCCGAAGGAAGGGGAGCAATACCTCGATTTGACGGCAGGATACGGCGGGCATGCCCAGAAAATCCTGGAACGCACCTTACAAGCTACAAAAGCAACTCTTGTAGATCGCGATCGAAAAGCGATTGACGAGCTAAAAAGCCAAAAAGCGTTGCACGGAGCGGACATAATCCACGAGGATTTTTTGACCGCTTCGGTAAAACTTTTGAGTCGTGGCCGTCAATACAACCTTATTTTGGCTGATTTGGGCGTTTCGTCACCGCACCTTGATAACGCGAGCCGTGGGTTTAGCATAAAAGCCAATGGGCCGCTCGATATGCGCATGGACAGCAGTCAAGAACTAACCGCTAAAACTATAGTTAATACCTATAGTGAAGAGGAACTAGTGAAGCTGTTGCGTGAATATGGTGAAGAGCCAAAAGCACGAACCATTGCGCGTATGGTTATAGCCAATAGGCCAATAGCTACAACCCACGAGCTCGCAAACATCATAGCCAAAGCATGGCGTGGCCATAGCAAGGTTCATCCGGCAACTAAAAGCTTTCAGGCGCTTAGAATAGCCGTAAATGATGAACTAGGGTTGCTGAAACGGGCAATGCCGATTTGGCTTCAGTTGCTGGCTCCCGGAGGGCGAATAGCGATCATCAGCTTCCACAGTCTGGAAGATAGACTCACAAAGGAGTTTTTCCGTGAGTATGCTGGTGACCGCTACGACGCTCCCCTCAGGCTTCTCACCAAAAAACCGGTGACAGCCAGCGAGGATGAATTAGTTTCCAATCCGCGAGCCCGCAGTGCAAAACTGCGTGCCGCAGTAAAAATAAACACAAAAAGGAAGGGGCAGTAATGCCGATACAGGTCAAAAACCTCTCCCGCGCATACAAGGTTCACGTCAAAGTGATGTGACCATGGTGCAGGCTTCCTCATCCGCTAGTTGCGGATGAGGGGGCAAAAAACAAAAACAAATATAAAAAGAGAAACAATAAAATCTATGACCTATTCAAATTCTCTGGCAGTTGGTCGTCAGCGTTATGGCGCCCGCCAGCAAAACACCACCAGACATGAGGCAAACGAAAAAACTCTCGGTCCGGTCAGTAACACAATTATGTTGGTTGTTTTGGCTTGTTTGCTTGGTTTATTGTATTTGACGCAAGTCACAAAAACAAACGCTCTGAGCTACAAGATAAACGATCTAAAAACAGAGCAGTCCCAGCTAAAAACAGAAAACGATGAGCTAGCAATAAGTGCTGCCAGGTTGCAATCGCTAGAACGGGTTAAGGCCAGCGAAACAGCAAAAAATTTGATATCATTGTCATCGTCTGCGACTGTTCAGAATTAAAGTTCCTCTTCCAATAATTTTCCAATTATTATTCTTTGACGAATTAGAAATTTACGCTTATGAGACAACCGTCACAGCCAAAAGCTAACCCAATAAATCCTATTAAACGCGTTAGAATCTGGTACGCGTTTTTGTTGATTTTAGCGGGCGTATTTACCATACGGCTATTTTATCTACAGGTTGTTAGACATGATTATTATCAACAAGCCGCGCTTCGTGGTCAGCTTAAACAATATGAAATTGAGCCAGAACGGGGAACTATCGCTGCCCATAACGGTGATGAAATCACTCAGATAGTGTTAAACCAAAGACTCTACACACTTTATACCGATCCGCAATTTGTGAAAGATGCCAACGCAACTGCGCTTGCTGTTCAAAATGTAATAGGTGGCAATGCCTCTGATTATGAGACTAAAATGAAAGCAGATAGTCGCTACCAGATACTAGCCAAAAGACTTAGTAAAGAGCAAAACGATGTCATAAGAAAACTTAAACTTAAGGGCGTGGGAACTCAGGAAACAAACTATCGGACGTATCCTCAGGGCCAGTTAGCTTCCCAGGTGCTTGGTTTTGTAAATGATGAAGGAAATGGCCAATATGGTCTAGAACAAACCCTAAATAACGAACTAAAAGGCAAAACAGGCAAGCTGAAGGCCATTACAGATGCTCAAGGGGTCCCGCTTGCAGCCAACAAAGACAATGTTGTGGTCAATCCCGAAGCAGGCAAAGAGATACTCTTAACTCTAGATCTAGGCATGCAGCAACAGTTAGAAGATATATTGAAGCAGCAGGTAGAAGATACAAAGGCATCACTGGGGAGTGCGCTAATTCTGGATGCCAAAACAGGGGCAGTTAAGGCAATGGCTAATTACCCTACGTATAATCCAGCAGAATTTTCAAAAGTTACAGACCAGTCAGTATTTAGAAATTCTAGCGTTACAGATGCTTTCGAAGTCGGATCTATCATGAAAACATTGACCGCCGCCGCCGCGCTAGACCAAGGCGTAGTAAACAAAAACACCAGTTATTATGACCCAGCAAGCTTCAAGATAGATGACGCCACAATACGAAACATTGAAGAAGATGGCGGGCCTGGAACGAAGACAGTGGCTGATATTTTGCAACTATCTCTGAATACGGGCGCCACATGGCTGCTTATGCAAATGGGAGGAGGCCAAATAAATGAAAAAGCACGAGTAACCTGGCACGACTACCTGACAAATCACTACCAATTTGGCAAACCTACGGGAATAGAGCAGAGTAATGAAGCTGGGGGTATAGTTCCAGACCCGGTAGATGGCTTTGGATTAGATATACAATACGCCAATACTGCATTCGGTCAGGGACAAACAGAAACAATTTTGCAAATGGGAGCGGCTATAGCTGCGGTACTAAACGGGGGTACATACTATCAGCCCCATTTAGTAGACGCATATGTCAGAGATGACGGTAGTTTGGACAAGCATGAACCAAAAATTGTTAAAAAAGATGTAGTTAGTGCAGCTACCAGCCAAGATATGCAAGAATATATGGCCTATACGCTCCAGAAGAACAAACTTACCTACGGAGTACGGGATTTGCGTGTCGAATACACATACGGAGGGAAAACTGGCACTGCACAGATTTCCAAACCGGGAGGCGGTTATTATGATGACCGATTTGAGGGTACGTTTCTTGGATTTATTGGTGGCAATGAAGCGCAGTACGTAATTGTGGTGCGAATTCGCGAACCGAAAAATATAACTGGTTACGCTGGTGCAAAAGCAGCCGCGCCAGTTTATTTTAAGCTAGCCGACATGTTGATCAATAACCACGGCGTGAAGCCCAAAAGTTAACGAATTAAGGTATAATTATAGGATAATTTTATGCAAGAAACACTAAACATAGTCGTAGAAACAAATACTCTAGCAAGGATATTACTGCTGGGCGGGTTGAGTTTTGTGTTCAGTATGCTGATTACACCAATCTATACATTGCTAGCTTATCGTGGTCAGTGGTGGAAAAAACCCCGCGAAACTACATTGACTGGCGAAAGGGCGACTGTATTTACAAGACTACATGCTAGCAAACATAAAAGGCAAATACCCACCATGGCAGGCATGATATTTGTAATTTCAGCTGGCCTAGTCACGCTATTGTTTAACCTAGATAGAGCAGAAACATGGCTACCTTTAGCTGCATTTGTGGGCGCGGGTGCGATTGGTCTGTTGGATGATTTTATTAACATACGCGGCACCGGTAAAGGTGTAGCGGGGCTTTCTTCAAAAATTAAGCTACTTTTGACTACTTTAGTAGCGTTGATTGGTGGATGGTTCTTTTACTTCAAACTAGACGTCACAAGCATACATATACCTTGGTTCGGTCAGCTTAGTGTTGGCTGGCTTATCATTCCATTGTTTGTGCTTGTAGTGGTTTCAACGGCAAATGCGGTAAATATAAGTGACGGTTTAGACGGTTTAGCCGGAGGTTTAACAGCAATTGCTTTTGGTATCTATGCTGTGATTGCATTTATGGAACAGCGTTATGGAGTAGCTGGTTTTTGCATGAGCATTGTGGGTGCATTGCTAAGCTATACATGGTTCAACATATACCCGGCCAGATTTTTTATGGGAGACGTCGGTTCGTTTGCTTTAGGTACTGCCCTTGGGGTGGTTGCTATGCTTACGGATACAGTAGCTTTGCTGCCGATAATTGGTATAGTATTCGTTGCCGAGGCTGGATCAGTGATACTCCAAACAGCTTCCAAAAAATTACGCAACGGCAAAAAATTATTTCTTATTTCACCGATTCACCACCACTTTGAAGCAATTGGCTGGCCTGAAACCAAAGTAACCATGCGTTTTTGGATAGTTGGTCAAGTAGCAGGAATTCTTGGGCTTGTATTGTTTCTACTTGGAAGGAATATATAGCCAAATGCCAAACCTCAAACTCCAAGCTTCACACAAGCACCAGACCAGAACAGCTAAACAGTCATTTGTTTTTTGTAGCTTGATTTTCGAAGTTTCCAGCCAGGGGGTTGGTAATGCGCCCGCGTGACGCTCGGCGTCCAGCTCATTTAGATAGGTCTGGCCAGCGCAGACATCGGCCTGATTACATTCTATTGCTTTTGTCTGTGGTGCTTTTGGTAGTTGGCCTAATCGTGGTTTATGCAATTAGTCCGGGTTTGGCAGCGGCAAAGAACGTCAACGAAAATTATTTTGTCACAAAGCAGGTCGTCACAATTGCTCTCGGCATAATAACTTTTATAGTTGTATCACAGGTGCCATTGTCGGTTTGGCGGCGAATAAGCATACCATTGATATTTATAGCTGTGGCTGCCACCATTGCGGCACTTTTATTACCGGTAAGCCCAGACTATCCTGCACATCGTTGGATAAGAATTGGAGGCCAGTCACTGCAATCAGTCGAGATAATTAAATTTGCCCTTATAATCGCTTGGGGTGGTTTTTTGGCTGACAAAATAAAACAGGGTTCAGTTGCCGATTCAAACAAGACCCTTAAGCCACTGCTAGTTGTTCTGTTTGTTTTTGGAGTTGTGGTGGCTGGAGCTCAGCGCGATTTAGGCTCTGCGGGGGTATTGGTTATTATGATGGCAGCCATGGTCTATGTGGCTGGATTACCTATGAAACGTGTCGTACAAATAAGTGGACTTATTCTCATCGGCACAGCAATTGCAATTAGTGCTTCTGGCTATCGGCGTGAGAGAGTTTTGATATTTTTGAACCCAGAGCAAGATTGTCAAAATGCTGGATATCAAGCTTGTCAGGCGCTAATTGCTGTTGGTTCCGGCGGGATTGCGGGCAAAGGGCTTGGGCACGGGGCACAGGCATTTGGGTATTTGCCAGAGGCCTCAAATGATTCTATTTTTGCTATTATTGCTGAAAAATTTGGGTTTATGGGTACGGCGCTGCTGATTGCTTTATTCGTAGGCTTGTTTAGCAGGATAAAAAACATATTGGAGCGAGCACCAGATGATTTTTCTAGACTTATAGTAGCTGGCGTATTAGCTTGGCTCAGCACCCAAACTCTTATAAACATAGGGTCTATGATAGGGCTGTTGCCGCTAAAAGGCATAACGCTTCCTTTTATAAGTGCTGGCGGTACCAGCGTGCTGTTTGCTACTGCCGCTATTGGGCTGGTGTTCCAAATATCACGCTATACGACCTATGGCATAAATGAAGCAACGCAGAGTGCTCCTGTGCAAGAAAACACCATAGATTGGCGTCGAGACAGGAGTAAACGGTGAAAATACTACTAAGTGGTGGAGGTACCGGCGGACACATTACACCTATATTGGCATTGGCACACGAAATAAAGCTATTGAATCCGCAAGCTTGCGTTATATATGTTGGTGAAAAAGGTAGTAAGTTTGAAGGTCTAACCGCTAACAATCCGGATATTGACCAGATTTATACAGTTAGAGCCGGAAAGCTACGACGTTATTATGGTGATTCTGTATTAAAGCGATTGCTTGACGTTAAAACCAACGTTTTGAATCTGCGTGATTCTATATATGTTTTAATCGGCGTACCTCAGGCTAGCCGACTACTCGCCAAAATAAAACCAGACGTTGTGTTTTTAAAAGGTGGTTTTGTTGGGGTGCCAATTGGTTTGGCTGCCGCAAAAAAACATATACCAATAATCACACATGATTCGGATGCCGTGCCGGGGCTTGCTAACAAATTAGTGAGTAAGTGGGTAAAAATTCACGCTACCGCCTTACCGCCAGATGTTTATGATTATCCCAAATCTAAAACAATTCAGGTTGGAGTGCTGGTTGAGCATAATTATGTGCCGGTGGATGAAGCTCTGCAAAAAACCTACAAGCAACAAATAGGAGTTCCGGTAGACAAACCACTGCTACTCATCACTGGCGCTAGTTCTGGCGCGGTTCGCATAAACCAAACAATCAGAGGCTGTATCGAAACCTTATTGGCTGATAGGCCAGATCTGTATGTGATTCATCAGGTAGGTAAAGATAAACTTGCTATATACGAAGATTTTTCGCACAACCGCTTGCAGGTTTTTGAGTTTTTGAAGCCCATGTATATCTATATGGGGGCTGCGGATTTGGTAGTAGCCAGGGCAAGCGGCAACACTGTGGCTGAACTAGGCATTCAGGGCAAGCCGGTGATAGTTGTTCCTAGTCCGTTTTTGGCAGGCGGACACCAGCTTAAAAATGCTGAAGTGTTAGCAGGGAAGGGAGCGGCTGTCGTAGTGCAAGAAGAGCAAATGGATGATGCAGAAACGGGACTTGAGCCGACCATTGCTAATTTGTTAAACGACGCACCACACAGGGAAGTATTAGCAAAAAACCTCCACGAGCAGATTATTCCAGATTCAGCTAGGCAGTTGGCGGTAATTATATTGGAGCAGGCTAATATACAAACAAAAGAGTAAAAATATCATGAGATTGTACAAAAAAAAGTATAAATCAGACAATAATTCGCGAAAACGCCCGGTAAAAGATAATCCTGCTGTTTTTTCGTATTATGCCAGGGGTGGGTCAAATACTGATCAAAACACCGGCAGAACCGACATTTCAGCTGCTGGTGCTTCAGCAGGTTATCGACCCAGGTGGGGACATATACCCAGCTATATTGCACTCCTCGCAATAGTAGTTGCCCTTGGTTATTCATGCTTATTGACGCCAACAGCTAAAGTCATATTGACGAATACACCAAATACGGTGCACAGAGAGCCAAAAATTTACCAGGAAGCCGTAGAGTCAATCTGGAGAAAATCTATATTGAACCGTACCAAGCTAACAGTTTCTACTGCAAATATTAGCAATGACATTTCCCGTCAGTTTACAGAGTTAGATTCTGTAAAGATTGAATTGCCACTGCTTGGTAAGCGTCCAACAGTTATATTAACAGCCGTAAAACCAACGCTACAGTTAGTTAGTGCCAATGGTTCTTTTTATGTAAATGCCAACGGAAAAGTAATGGCTCGCTCTACCGACTTGACCCAAAACGACCTAGAAGATTTACCGGTAGTTCGTGATGATTCTGGGATTACTGCCGAGCCTGGCAAAAACATAATACCCGCCAATCAGGCTATGTTTTTGCAGAGTTTGTATGCACAACTAAAAGCTCAAAATTTAAAAACTCAATCTGTTACACTACCGTCGAAGTCGGCAAATCAAGTAGATGTAGTGATTGTCGGACAACCCTACTATATAAAATTTTCAACAGATAGTGACCCACGCCAAGCCGTCGGTACGTATTTGGCGGTCAAAGCAAAGCTAGACAGGGAAGGTACTACTCCGCGTGAGTATATGGATGTGCGTGTTGACGTAAAAGTTTTCTACAAGTGAGTCCATAAGTCCAACACTCTAACAGTACAGAAACCAAGGCGGGGTGCTAAAGACTGTTTGAGTTAGAAGCTGTGCTTCTTCTCCACTGCTCTAGTTCGTATTATGTTCATATATTGTAAGTGCTGTTTAGCAGACAAAAAACTATACTACACATGCACAGCAGGCAAAAGTCAAATTTTCTCAGTTTTCTAGTAGGACAGGGGAAAACAAACTTTAAAAGCAAAAGTGTGAAAAAGCAATGATTTCACGACAATGCTGTGGATAAGTCAAATGATGTCAGATATCACGGCAGCACTTCCGTAGACAGTAGTAAGCGACCGAGTTAGCTAGTAACTAGTTGAAGACAGAACCAACGTGCGAACTTGTTAACTGGTAGACATAGTACTAAAAGTCCCCTCCAGAAGAGGTATCGCTAATCAATAATCAACACTATAAGCGAGTCGCAAAATATACATTGTGCGACGTGTAATATATGTGAATGTCTCACACACTGCACTATCCTCTTCTAAGATAATTTTGCCTCACCACGCAATGGTTTTCAAATTTGCTACGGGGTTTCTCTACCCACCTGCTTGGTCTATGCAAATCAGCGCATTATCCGCTGTTTGCCCTACTTATCATCAAATCCGCGCTGTTCGTATTTTGTACAATCTATTTTGCGTAGGTTTTTACAAAAGCTAGAGAGTCTCGGTATTATGACTGGCTTAGACGTACTGAATGCGTGCTTTCACAGGATACGCTAGTTTTAGTAGAGGTCTACCAGCCCATTTATGTAGTTCGGTAATTAGCCTTGTATCACCATAATTGGCCATCTCAGGAAACGCCGTGTGCATTACAGTATCGCGTAGCTCTACGTATGCTGTATTCAATTAACCCAAGTCTCTCATGCTCGATGTGATTAAGCCGAATGAGCTAAATAGTCTGTGTCCCGCTTAGCTTCAGAGGCTACGTGACTCGGACCCGTATTGGTCATTTTGAAGCTATTTTTAGTTCGATAAAGCGTAGGTGGCTTTGGCTACTCGCTTGAACTGTGGCTTGCCTTGTAGGTTTAGCAGTATAGTCGTTTCTTTTACATAGCGCTTTTTGAGTACTTGTTTGACAATCTCGTCTCGGTGAAGTGGTTCTTTGGAGTTCTTTAGTACTTCAGCGATAATGTCTGCGACAGTGCCCTTTTCATAACCCCACTCTTCCAGTGCATATATACCCCGCCCTATCAATACAAAACGCTCGTCTTTGATAAGTTCGTTATGAATTGCCTGTGTAGTGACGTCTTTGCGTTTAAAATCACTGTCCTTGATAGCGGCGGCAATTTCGTTGAAGTGCATGTGTTTGCCATGCTCTTTGAGGATAACGTAGATTTTATCACGAATATTCTTGGGGTTGACCATAGGCCATTTTAAAAGTCCCCAGCGGCCGTTTAGGGTAGCCAGTGCTTTACTGATGCTAGCTAGCGCTCCGGCGTGTTTGACGTTTTCTATACCGGTTTCTTTGGCTATATCTTCTATGGTAGCTGGTTTGCCAATCTGTTTTACCGCTGCTAGGATCTGTTCTACGAGCTTTTTCACTTTCTTCTCGTCATGTACGGCTTTTAGGCTCACGGCGTGGTAATAATGGTCATTGTCATTTATCACAACTAGCTTAGGGCTCAGTTGAGCTAGAAAAGACACCCTAGACTGGTCTATGCGCGTGTTTTCTTTGTTCAGCTTTGCACTAAGGTCACTGACACGGGCTACATTGCCCATATCTCCCAGTAGTTCTATAAAGGCGTCTTGCACCATGGCTAAGTGTGGCAGCTGTCCACCATCTGCATTTACTTTTAGTCGGGCTACTACGGCCTTCTCTAGCTGGCGGACACGTTCGCGGGTAATGCCTAGGAGTTCGCCAATCTGTTCCAGAGTTTCTTTGCGATCAAACAAACCAAAACGGCGAGCAATTATCTCTCTTTCGCGTTCGCGGTCTATATTCCCGAGTACGTCGGTTACGATCTTTTCTATCTGTAGTTTGGCTGCTTCTGGCATTGCTCTTCCCTGTCCTTTATGTAAGAATAGTATAATTGTAAAACAAATGTACGAAAAGTCAATACTTTTTCTGTGAGATAGTATTATTTTATCATGAAATAGACGCTTTAACTAAGTATGTGTTGTGCAAATACCACTATAAAACAACTTGCCAAGAGACAAAATTGTGGATAAACACTACTTTTTAGTGCGGCGGACGAAGCGTTTCTTTTTTTTGGCGGGGGCTTTGGCAATCATTTCCTTGGCCTGCGCTTCGGTAATCTTGGTGGCGTCTGTGTCTTTGGCTATGCGGGCGTTCTTTTTGCCATCGGTTACATACGGACCGTATGGGCCGTTTACTATGTTTATGCCACTTTTGAACTGGGCAATGTATTTGTTGGCTTCTTTTTCTAACTTTTCGGCGTACAATTCCCGGGCTTCTTCTTCGGTAACCTTAAACGGGTCGTGTGGTTTTATAGATACAAACAGTTTATCTACTACTATATACGGGCCAAAACGGCCGATGTTCGACTTTATGTCTTTGCCGTCTTCTGTAGTGCCTACTAGTCGTGGGAGCTTGAACATTTCTAGGGCTTGCTCAAGCGTTACGTTTTCTAGTGTTAAGCCTTCTGGCATAGGGGCAAAGTCTGGTTTTTCTTCACTTTCGGTTACGCCTCGTTGTAGCATAGGCCCATAACGGCCGTAACGAGCCATGATGGGCTTGCCATTGCCTGGGTCATCGCCCAGCTGGCGGGCTTGGCTGGTTTCTTCACGGCTGACTTTTGCGGACTTTTCTACAAGCGGGTGAAAGTCTTTATAAAAGTCTTCGAGCATTTTTACCCAAGACTCTTTGCCTTCGGCTATGTCGTCAAACTTTTGCTCTACTTTGGCGGTAAAGTCGTAATCTAGAACGGTGCCGAAGTGTTTGACCAAAAAGTCAGTAGTAACATCAGCCACAGAGGTAGGCATTAGTTTGTTTTTATCTGCACCCGTTATTTCGATAGTTTTCCCTGTTTCTACATTTCCGTTTTCTAGTTTTAGAAAAGTTATTTTACGCTCTTTGCCTTCCAAATCAGCTTTTTCCACATACTCTCGAGTCTGGATGGTACTAATGGTCGGCGCATAGGTGCTCGGTCTGCCAATTCCTAGTTCTTCTAGTTTGCGCACTAGGCTGGCTTCGCTGTAGCGGGCAGGAGGGCGATTATATGTTTCTGTGGCCAGGATACCTTTTAAGTCTAGCGTTTGACCATCTTTTACCGGAGGTAGTATGGTGTCGTCTTTGCCTCCACCATAGACTTTGAAAAAACCGTCAAACTTTAGAACTTCACCCTTTGCAACAAACATCTCTGGCCTGTCACTCATGGCTATGTTTACTTCAGTACGATCTACTTGTGCGGGTGCCATCTGGCTAGCTAAAGCACGGCGCCAAATTAGCCCATAAAGCTTTTTTTGCTGCTCATCTGTACCAGCGCTCAGTTTGTTGAAACTGGTTGGCCTGATGGCTTCGTGAGCTTCCTGTGCGCTGGAGTTTTTGGTTTTATACTGGCGCACTTGCCAGTAGTCGTTGCCGTACTCCTTTTTGATGTATTGTTCTGCGGCTTTGATGGCTTGGCCAGACAGTGTGGTGCTGTCTGTACGCATATAGGTAATGTCGCCGTTTTCGTACAGTCGCTGGGCTAAGGTCATAGTTTGGCGGACGCCAAATCCTAGCCGGCGGGCTGCTTCTTGCTGAAGCGTGCTGGTAGTAAACGGAGCGCTCGGGTTACGAGTACTTGGCTTTTGGTCGATGCTGGCTATTTTGTAGGTCGAAAGTTTGGCGTCGTTTAGGAACTTTTCGGTTGTAGTTACGTCTGCTAATCGGCTGTTTAGTTCTGCGTCAAAATCCTCACCTCCGTTAAAGGAACCTATAACTTTATATGTACCCTCTGCTTCAAATGCTTTGATCTCCCGTTCCCGCTCTACTATCAGTCGTACAGCTACAGACTGTACCCGGCCTGCAGATAACCCTGCTCTAACTTTTTTCCACAGCACGGGACTGAGTTCATAGCCCACTAAGCGGTCTAGAATTCGTCGTGCTTGTTGTGCGTCTACTAGTTTGATGTCAACAGTACGTGGGTTTTTTACAGCCTCTTCTATGGCTGATTTGGTAATTTCATGAAACACTATTCGTTTGGTTTCAGCTGGCTTGAGTCCAAGCGCTTCGCAGAGATGCCAGGCAATGGCCTCTCCTTCACGGTCTTCATCACTGGCTAGCCAAACGGTGGCGCCTTTTGCGGCGGCTTTTAGCTCACGGACAACTTTGGATTTTTCGGCCGGTACGGCGTATGTAGGCGCAAAACTGTTGGCTATATCGATGTTGAGACCTTTTTTTGGTAGGTCCCGGATATGTCCGAAGCTACTTTTAACAGAGTAGTCTTTGCCCAAAAACTTCTCTATAGTCTTGGCTTTGGCTGGGCTCTCCACGATAACTAGGTTTTTCGCCATATTGCTTAAGTATACCTTATGTCTTATTTCTTCTTATATATGCAAATGACTAGACTAAATCAAATCCTATCCAATTGCAAATTCACAAAATACAATTCATGTCTTTTAACAGATGTGAAAAAAATGAATCATTGTACGTAAAACGTACGAGATGTAGTCGTGGTATTGCCGCTTGGGTCTTTGGCCGTTACGGTAACGGTATGCTGTTTATTTTTTGCTCCTCTTCCATTTGGAGCTTGCCAAGTGGCTTGAATCGAACCGGTGCTGCTTTGCTAAACACTATAAAATACCAGCCTAGTACACCAAACACAACTGCGAATACGATAGCCAGAGCATACTTAGGATGCCTAACTTATCTGAGGGGAGTTTTCTTTTTATTACCTTTTTTTTGGTTATTTATAAGCTGTCGGTGAGCCCAATTCTGGTAAACCGTTGCCTAGATGCTCATTAGCTAGACGTAATTCCTTCGATATACAAAAAGTTGCTTTGGGGGTCTGGGAATATGTTCAAGAGCTTTTGGCTAGTCTGAACTTGTGCTAGTAACTTTATTGACTTTCATACAACAACCGGTTTAAGTATTGACATAATGTAATGAATTTGCTAAAATAGCAATCCTAAGTCCGCGCAGTCGGATTTATGCACCTTATATCCCTATTCTAACACCTCGCACATGCGGGGAAAATTGTTAGATTGTTTTAGAGCGTGCGTTTTAAGTTGTTACCCTCCACTTACTCTGCAATCTCGATTTCGAGAAGCGTTCTAAAACAAACTAACCCCTTTAACTAACCCTCTCGACTTGTCGAGAAGATTCAAAGCGAGTCCGCAAGATTCCTGCCTTGGCAGGAAGCACGTGTCCGTAGGCACTTTGGTAGACAACGATGCTTCGCTGGGTGGGTTGAAGGGTGTTTTAAGGGCACGACCTCTTTTGCGAGCTTGGTGGTGCCTGAAAATGAGTCTCCAGCGGTGCCCACCCCCTCTGGAGGCTCTTTTTTGTTAATTAGCAGATAGTGATATTATTTATTACAATGCCTGAGCCCCGAAAAGAAGCAAGTGTTCTTGCAACCCGAACTCCACACGAATTCACCGCAGGCGATATGACGGTACGGTATTACGCAGTTACAGATCTAGAAAACGATCCGATTTTTAAAGATGCCCCAGAAGCATTAAAACCGGTGGCTGTCTGGGTATCTGAGCCCGATGAGTTTGGAGAACTCACTATCTTGGTTAGTGGTCAGATGCTACCACAAGTAGGAGCCTATGCTGCCCTACACGAGCATATAGAATTCGCTAGAGACGGTAGACAGACTCCATGTATGCAGGTTGAGGCAGAAGTTCTTGAGCTAATACCACCGGAGCTAAGACTGCCATATCTGGAAGCACGAGCACAGATGTTTGGAGTACTGGCTGGTATGAGCGAAAGCTTTGCTGAAACTCTTGCCTGGGTTACCGCTCAGATACAAACGCTTACCCAAACTAACAATCCGCTAAACTAGAAAACTGCGGGTTTCTGGGAGGATGTTTTGGCTGTGAATAAACTCAGTTAAGATAGCGGTGGATTCTTGTAGCAAGTTCTTTATTTGTGTTTGCTCCTCAGTATTGAATTTGCCCAGTACAAAGTCTGCGCTGTCCATTTGGGCGGGTGTTTTCGGTCCTACTCCTACGCGTACTCTGCCAAAGTTTTCGCCTAGGTGTTCTATAAGCGATTTTATGCCGTTGTGACCTGCATCTGAACCGCCCATGCGCGTTCTTATCTGTCCAAAGTCTATGTCTAGCTCATCATGCACCACCACTATTTGAGAGACTTCTATTTTATAAAAATGTGCCACAGCCTGCATCGCTGTGCCACTCAGGTTCATCATGGTTGTGGGTTTGCACAAAATCACCCGTGTGTCGCCCACATTTCCGGTAGCAACTTCACTTTTCAAATCCTTCTTGTGAGCCCAGCCCTCTATGCCTTGACTGGCTGCCAGCGTATCTATACAGGCAAAGCCTATATTGTGACGAGTGTCGTCATATTCTTTGCCCTCGTTTCCTAGCCCCACTATCAGTACATGCTTTTGCAGACCTAATGTATAAATAGGCTTGGAATTTTCCACATCTGGTTTTTTCTGAAACAACGCCATACTGTGATTATACCTGACTAATCATCTGTTTTTGGTCTAGTGCCGTGTTTATGGGTTTCGTGTTTTTCGAAAAACCAGAATTTTACGGGTGTGCCGGCAAAGCCAAATTTTTCACGTAGGGTGCGGTCCATGTATCGCTTATAGCTCCAGTGCAGAAACTTGGTGCTGGCGCCGTATACCTTAAAGTTGGTGGGGTTGTCTTTTTCTTGCACCATATAGTTGAGCTTTGGCGTGCGGTTTTTTAGGCCTGCAGGCGGATGTTTGTCTGTAATCTCTCTGAGCCAACGGTTAAGTTCCGTGGTTTTGACCAAAGTTTGTCTGGCGTTTGCAATTTCTAGTATCAAATCAAACAGTTTGGTGACGTTTTGCCCAGTTATGCTACTGGTAAGGATTAGTGGAGCCCACGGCACGAAGTCGTAATTGTGCTTTATTTGAGGGGCGATGCTGTCCCGCGTGAAGGCGTCTTTTTCTAAGCTGTCCCATTTGCTGACTACCAGCACGAGTCCTTTGCCGGATTCTTTAATCATGCCAGCAATCTTTTGGTCTAGTGACACGTTTAGCTCGTTTGCGTCCATGAGCATAAGGCATATATCTGCCTGCTCTATGGCGGCCAGGCTACGGATTACGCTAAAGCGCTCGATGCCCTTTTCTATCTTACCGTTACGGCGAATGCCGGCTGTGTCCATAATCTCTAGTGATTTGCCCTCATAGCGCACAGTAGCACGGTTTATATCGCGCGTAGTGCCTGCCCTGTCCGACACGACTGCCTGCTGTTTCTTTGCCAAGCTGTTAAACAGTGCAGATTTGCCCACATTTGGACGTCCTAGAAGTGCTACATGAATAGTGTCAGTGTCTTCTGTCAGCGTGGCTCGTGGGATTTGTATGACCAGCTCGTCCAAAAGCTCTTCTACGCCTCGTGTCTGCGTACTGCTAGTGAGCATAATCGGTTTGATGCCGAGCCTTTGATAATCTGAGGCTTCTGCCCTAGGAGCTTTGTCCATTTTGTTTACAACTAAAAATACAGGTTTTTTAGACTTTAGAGCCATTTTGGCGACTCGGCGGTCTTCTTCTGTAATGGCTACGTCGGCTTCAATAACTACCCAGATTACATCAGCGCTATCCGCTGCCTGCTGTATTTGCTCTTGGATGGTAAATTCAAAGTCATCTTCGGCGTCTTTTATGCCGGCAGTATCTACTAGCCAAAAGTGCTGACCACGGTAATCTGCCTTGGCCATAATGCTATCGCGAGTAGTGCCTGCTTCTCGGGCCACAATTGCCTCTCGCCGTTCCAAAACAGCGTTGAATAAGGACGATTTACCAACATTCGCCCTACCCACAATAGCGACGATAGGAAGTTTCTTCATTGCTTACAGTCTAACAGAGACAGGAGGCATTGACAAGTACTGTGATATATATGAAAACTACTTTATTTAAACACAAATAACTAATCTTCTTTTAATTTCCACAAGCCAATTACATTCCCGATTTGTAGAGTGCCATTTAATACCAGTGGACCGATTAGTTCGTCGGCCTTAATCGCCTCTGGTCGACTACCCCGTATTTCTTTTGCCATATTCCCGACGGTCATTGGTGTCTGTGTTTTGCATGATCCGTTGGTGACAAAACCGGCATCTTTCAGATGGGATGCTAAGATCTCTGAGTGTGCAGGATCTATTGTGTCTGGTTTAGCGTCTGGCACGTAGCCAGGTAAAGGGTTCTCGAATTGCATCATAAGATTATAGAATAAAAAGGTTAAAATTACAAGTCTTTTATTAAATCTGAATGACCAAAAAAAATCGTTGGCACGTAGATATTTTGCATCGGCGGATACAGCGCGCTTGCCGGGGTCTTCATCGGCAAATAGCTTTTTTGCTTGCCGTAGAGCTGTTTGCGCAGAGTCAAATCCCCACCATCACAGGAGCTGTAGGGTGTAATATTTAAAATACCAACCAACTTTACTTGCATTAAGCAAGTATATCAGTCGGCAATTATCCCTTGACACCATATTAACAGTGGTGTAAACTGTAATTATGAAGTTCACGATGCGACAGTTTAACGAAAAGTTCCCGACTAGCGACTCCTGTTTGGACTACTTATGGCAGATGCACTTTGAAGATAAGCCCTGCACTACTTGTGGTCTCTACAATGGCTTTCATAAGCTACCTGGTCGTCCAGCCTACCAGTGCCAGTGTGGTGCTCAAGTTTATCCGCTAGCTGGCACACCGTTCCATAAATCCACTACAGACCTAAGAACATGGCTTCTGGCTATCTTCTTTATGACTAATACCCGTTCGGGTATGTCAGCTTTACAGTTCCAGCGTATTAGTGGAGTAACGTATAAAACAGCTTGGCGTATCTTTAAACAAGTCCGGCTTATGATGGCTGACGATGAAAGCTTGCTTAACGATGATGTTGAAGTTGATGAAGTCTACATACACCCCAACCCTCAAAGACGTAGTACAGCTAAACCACACAACAGCCAAGTTATCTTTGGTATGGTAGAACGTGGTGGTCGAGCTCGGATAAAGCACGTCAAGAGTTCCGGTACACGAATACTTGTTCCAGAGATTCAAAAGAACATTGATCAATCAGCGACTATCTATAGCGATGAACATGGCTCATATAAGCTACTTAAACGACGTGGCTATGAGCATCAAACCGTTAACCACAGCATCCACCAGTACGTTGTGGGTCGAGTCCACACCCAAAACGTTGAGAACTTCTGGAGCCAATTCAAACGAGGCATCTACGGTGTCTACCGGCACTGCGACAAACAGTATCTCCAACACTACGCTAACGAGTATGCTTTCCGTTATTCAAACCGGAAAAGCGACACGCCAATGTTTGAACTGGTACTAGGGAAACTCATTAATTCACCAGTAAAGTAAGCAATCCTGACATTTATATTCCTGCCCCCACGGGCGAGGGCAGCATAATGCTTGTGTCAATCTGTTATTTGTTAGATATAGTAGTACCTACCTTTATATATATACGGGATAGGAGGGTTTGGCAAAATGAAACAACTAAACATACCTAAAATAACCTATAAACAAAACCAAATATTAGATTTACTATATACCCATAGATTCTTAACCAGAATACAAATACAGACAATACTAAAACACAAAGATAAGAAAACTATTAACCTATGGTTAAAAGACTTACGAGCTAAAGATTACATTAAGTGGATCTACAATAAAGACCATTTTGCCGAGAAAACCAAACCTGCTATCTACTACCTAGGTATTAACGGTATACGCCGCTTTGGGAATCTAGACTTTCATCCAGTTGAAGAGTTACGCAAACGCTACCGAGAGCATGAACGTAGTCAGGTCTTTATTGATCGCTGCCTCGCCATAGCCGACACCTGCATTACCCTAGAGCAAGCCCGTGATGAAGAAAGCTACCCACAGACCTGGTTTTTCTATGAAACTGTAGCCGACTACCTGAGCGATAGTTGCTACCACTTTCTGGCTGATAATGAATATATTCATCCCAACCTATGCTTTGGCAAACTACAGTACGAATGGAGCGAACCGGAAACCATTGAGAGCTATTTACTGGAGATCTTTGATGCCACCCTGCCGCGTTATCGGCTACGCAACAGGCTGAAGCAGTACGTTACATACCTTGATGAAGAACTGGGCGAATGGGAACAAGAAACCTACGGTGACCCAGAACCAGTTATATTACTGGTCTGTGCCACCCTGACAGATTTAATCTACTCTAAACGAAGAACACGAGGGCTGATTGCAGATATTTGGGACTATGATGACGAGGACAGACCGCATATACGGTTTACGACGATTAGTAAGCTGAGAGAGTCTGGGGTGCTGGGGGAGATTTGGGAGGGGGCGTAGGCTATCTCAGCTCGTGTTTAGTCCTACTATCCGCATATATCTAAAAGACTTCGCCAGAGGTCTTTATTATTGATATAATGACGGAATGAATAGAGGTCTTCCTTATTTAACTTCAGGATTATTATTTGCAGCAGGCTGCATTTGGTTAGCGATTCCGGGGCCCAGTAAATATATTGCTGCACCAATATTTTTTGTCGCAGCCGTTATAAATTTAATTGCTGCACAAAAAACGAAAAAATAGTTGCTATAGACATTACTGCGACTCTTCACTATGTCTATGAGTATCTTGGTGGCGTAACTCTTATTATCAACGCTTAGCAGATAAGCGTTGAAGTGAGGCACCAATAAATGCCACTATAGCAAGGGCTAGTACGTTTACGGTCAAGGCTTTCGTGTGTTCGTTCGCAGTGTACTGTATAAAGTACAGATGTTTACTACCTATCAGCACATCACCAGAGTAATTGATTGCGGTGAAGAGCATCGCAGCTAAGAAGGCAAATACTAATAACCCCAAAAATAGTTTTAGCCACGTATTAATAAATGCTGTTTTGCCTGAACCTTTTTGAGCACTTAATCTCGTAGCGATCTTAGTTGCTCGCTTGTCGTCTGTGTCGATTGCAACACCAGTTCTAAGATCAACAATTCGCATCGGCTTACACTTCCTAAATTTCCATAACTTACTCATCAGCCAAAGATCTCCAACAGCCCCAGCAAAGTTACCAATGAAGGCGACTAGTAGGTAACTGGCATAGGCAGGCCACAGTGCCGCTGCCCCTAATGTTACTATCGAGAGCAAAATGAATGGCGACAGACCAACAATCACCATTTGCCAAAATTTTAGCTTAGAATTATGGGCGGTAGCATAGGCGTACGGCAAAATCTTTGCCTGCACACCAACCCCAAAAGTTGGTTTTGCTCCGTAGACCCAGAAAAAGAATCCATGGATTGCTTCATGGATAAAAAGTGTAGCAAAGTACACTAATACCATTATGAAGGGGTTGCCATTAGTTACACTGTCACTACCCCTAACCACATCAAAGACGGAAAACCCCAGGAATGCCAAAAGCATTCCGTATGCCACTAGTCGGAGAGTATCGGCCTTGTCCATCTCGATAACATAAGCACGTTTCATAAATTCAAGTATACTATCTTATAGTATTTTTTTCTTTGACACATTCTGTAAAGTTTGGACAAAACGTTCTTTGCCTTTTGGGTGGTTAAGCTTTACTTCTTCGTTTTTAATCTTTTTTTCTATTTTTTCTTGCCGAGCTAAATCTTTCTTGGTTGGTTTCAATAACTTCTTCGATTTCATAACACTAGTATATACCGTCAAAGGGAGTTGATAGCAGCACTATGGCTTGAGGGTATAATTGCCTATCAGTCTAGGGCTACGTAAGTACCTGTCGCTAAGTCTTTTAGGGTGTAATTGCCAAAATGGGTGCGATGTAGTTTCACTAAGTTATAGCCTAGTGATTCAAAAGTGCGGCGGATTTGACGATTACGACCTTCTGACATGACTACTTTCCAGTTAGTGTCATCTGTTTCGTTGATTCGTTCTAGTTGTAGCTTGCTGGGACCGTCATCTAGCATTACGCCGTTGTCGCTTATCATTTGGCGATGCAAAGGTTGTAGGGGATTGTTTAGCGCAATCTTGTAGATTTTGGTTTTTTGAAATTTAGGATGAGTGAGCTCATATGCCAGCTGGCCATCATTAGTTAAAAGTAAAAGACCAGAGGAGTTTTTGTCTAAACGCCCGACTGGCTTGAGCTCATGAAGTTTAGTGGGTAATAAATCGTAGACTGTTTTGTTGCCCTGCCCATCCCTAGAGCAAACATATCCCACTGGTTTGTTTAACATAATCGTGAGCAACGTGCTAGTTGAGCTAAGTAATGAGTCATCTAGCGCTACTTTGTCTTGATGCGATATTTGTTGGCCCGATGTAGGAACAGCTCCATTTACTAGCACTCTATTATCTAAAATCGCTTGGTCTGCGGCTCTGCGGCTTAGGCCCGTGGCAAAGGCTATGTATTTGTTCAGTCGCATAACGATAGAGTACAGACAACAGAGTACTTAGTACATAGCAAATTGTCGCTCACACTTAGCTAAAAGCGTCGAAGTTTATAAGGCTAAGTCTGAAGGGTGTTCGTCAGTAGTTGAGGTTCCGCCAGCTACTCCACCTTCAGGAATTATGACGTTTCCGGGTTGATCCATTGAGGCATCCCCGTCTTTAGTCGCCGGTGTCACTATGGCGCCACTTGGTTGTATGACTGATTCAACCGGAATGCTGTCAGAGGCAACTACCGGAGACACGGCTTCATTTTCTCTTTCTTTGGCGGCTAATTCATTTAAATCTGGCGGTTTTTGACTTAGGTCATTTATGGGGTTTATAACTTTTTTATGTGCTACCGGTACATTATTGTCACTTGATGATTCATTGTCATCAGAAGCTTGCACTGGTGTTTCTTCTTTCACTATGTCATTTATGGCCTCGGCTACTTCTGCTTCTTTGGCGCTACCGGTTGCATCGTTGGACTCGGCAGGTGTTTCTTTGACTAAAATAGACTGAGGCTCAAAGTTGTTGTTAGTTACTTTTACATCGTCAGCCGTGGGTTCGTCCAGGGAGTCACTTTCATTTTTTGTTATTTCAATAGGAGTTACGCCTATAGGCTCGGGTTCGGTACTGGGGGGCGCCGGCTCAGCTTCAAATTTATCAATCTGTGCATCAACGGCTTTCTCTTCTTCTACTAGGCTGGCTGCCAAAGCTGGATCAATCGTCGTTGAGCCAGAGCTATCTGCGATTACGACGGGTTCATCTACGGGTTCTGCAGGGTTTTGTGTAGTGTTTGCGTCCGTTGGCGATGAGACAGGTTCGTCAGTTGCTGGCGTACCTTCTACGGGCTGTAGTGTAGTCGATTTGGTATCAGTTTGGTCATCTGCAACTACCGCGGCCGTAGCTACTGTGACGGGTGCGGCGGTCATGACTGGAGCTTCTTCCCCGTTCAGAACTTCTTTCGCCACTCTGGCGACATCCTCCAAAGTAACTTGTGATTTTACTAGATACCTATCTGCTCCTAGTTTGTCTGCTCTGGCTTTGTCCTCTGCCTGACTTAGTGCAGTCATCATAATTACTTTGGTGTTTTTGGTTTCAGGTGTGCTACGCAAAATATCCAGCATGTCAAAACCGCTGATTTTTGGCATCATAATGTCTGAGATTATTAAATCTGGTTTTTCTTTGACTGCCATTGCCAGGGCTTCTTCACCGTCCTTGGCGTTAATTATTTCATAGCCTTCGGCTAGCAGCCTTGCTTCGTAAATTTCGCGTAAGTTATTGTCGTCTTCGACGAGCATGATTTTGGTCATCGGTTACCCTCGGCTTTAGTTCTAATGCTTATATAGCAACAGTGTAGCATAATGGTATCAAACAATGAACAGAACGAAACTATCTTGTGGTTAGGTCCGTATATCATAATATTTATTTGCTTTCGGCTTTTTGTAATTCGGCAGCTTTAATAGCGCTTAAACGAGGTAAGTTTATGTAGAATGTGCTGCCTTTGTTTATTTTACTTTCTACCCAAATACGACCACCGTATAGTTCTACGACTTTACGGCATATAAATAGCCCCAGACCTGTTCCGCCAATAGTGCGGGTGTTAGAGTCGTCTACCCTGTAAAATTTCTGAAACAAGTGTGGCACATCTTCTGGTGGGATGCCCTGCCCAGTGTCTCGGATGTAGAATTGTATGATGTCTAAATTACCGGTTAAGCCCACAGATATTTTGCCCGATTCACTAAATTTTACGGCGTTATCAAATAGGTTTGTTATGACTTCGCGCATACGGTCCGGGTCTATGTTTGCATAATAAAGAGGTTTTATAACTTTTCCAGCTCCAATGGCTGACGTATCGGCGCCGGAGGCACCGATAGTAAAGTCCATGAGCAGATCCTTTTTTTCTGCCACAAAGCGCAGCCCTTCTACTATCTGCTCCAGATATTCGCCCATTTCCGTAACTAGTGGACGGTTGACTAGGCGGCCGTCTTCGGCTTTGGCGCTGGTAAGCAAATCTTGAAAAAGCTTACCTAGTCGCTGAGTGCTTTCGTGGGCTTTGATTAGAAAATCACGAGCTTTAGTATCTATTTTGGCAACTTTGTCATTCAAAGCGAGAGCTAAATAACCTTCTATTGCAGCCACTGGCGTGCGCATTTCATGACTAGCTGTGCTTATAAAGTCTGCTCTGCGATGTTCTTCTGCCTTATTTGCGCTAACGTCTCGAATAACAGCTACTGCCCCCGCAAACTCGTTGGTCGTAGGGATGATAATTGGCGACAGTACCATTGAAACAACTATAGATTTTTGATTTCTGCTCACTAACTGAAATATCTGAGTTGAGGGAGTTTTTCTTGATAATGCTATTAAAATTGGGTTAGACGTTTCTGATAACGCTGCACCATTTTCGCTTAGTAGTTTTAGCACTGTTTCTACGCTTATACCGGCAGCTTCTTGTACTCCCCATCCAGTCATTTTTGAAGCAGCAGGATTGATTAGTTTTATTTTGCCTGTCGTATCAATCAAAATTATTCCGTCAGACAAAGAATTGAGCAGTATTTCAGATTGAATTTTATTACTCTGTAATTGACCAGATAGTTGAGCAAGTTTGGCACTTTCTTTGTCTATGTATTTACCGCGCCAAAATAAATAGCTAATAAATCCTGTTACAAAAACCAATCCGGTAACAAATAAATTAAAAGGATCGATAATGATTTGCCCAGGAATGTTTGTAATCAAAATTACAAGATATAATACTGACAAAAAACAAAAACCTATAATTGAATATGGTCCAAAGATTCCGACCGAAAAAACTGTAAATGCCCATAGGATTTCATACCATGAATGTAACTGGCCAGTACTTTGAAGCAAATTTACAATATTGACCATAAAAATAAGGGTGCTTATGAGCGTTGCAACAAAAATCCCACTTTTTTCTTCCACGATTCTATAAATAAATAAAGAAAAAATTAAATGAATTAAGGCAAGTATAAAAGTTACATAGCTAAGTCCCTTACCTTCTAGCAGAGTAGTTAGTTCAGGCAAAAATAGATTGGTAAAACTGGCAACTAATAGTACAGCTGAAACTGCCAACATTGTGTGGCTAAATAATTTGTACCATTTGTCTTTTACGTATTCCATTTGTTAAGCTTCCGCTTTTTTTTCTTCGTTAGATTCTGGCAAATGCTGTCCTAAAGAAAGGTTAGTATTTAGAGGCAATATAAAACCAAATGTCGATCCTTTACCTTGTTCGCTTCGAAAGATTATTTTGCCGCCTTGGTCTTCGACTACGCGCTTGACTAAATACAGCCCAATTCCTGTGCCGTTGGGGCGACTATTTTTGGCATTGTCTGCGCGGTAAAATTTATTGAACAGGTTGGATTTTTGGTTTTCGGGAACGCCAATTCCGTTATCTACGACAGTGTATTGGGCGACCGTTCCATCCGTTTGCAGATATACATTTACTGTACCGCCATTTGTATAATTGATTGCATTTGTTAGTAGATTCATGACGGCTTGTCTGGTTTTTTGTTCATCAAGATTAATTAGAGGCAGTGATTGGGCAGGAGGATGATATGTAAGTTGCACCCTTGCCTGCTCCGCGGCAGACACGAGCTCCTGTACTTCTTCACTAATAATATTGTTTAAATCAGTAGCCTTAACGTCTAGGTAAAATCTGTTAGCTGTCATACGACTCACATCTAAAAGATCCAATAGCAAGCCTTTCATTACTTGAGTCCGGCCTAGCGCTCTGCTTATGGTTTTGTCCAGCTTTTCATTGACTGCACCGTAGTAACCCTCACTAGCGAGTGTTAGATACCCATCAATTGCTGCCAGGGGCGTGCCGAGTTGATGCGATGCCATAGATATAAATTCTTCTTTTGTGATGTCTGCTAGTTTGAGTTGTTCGTTGGCGTAACTGAGTTGGTTTGTGGCTCGGTCAAGGTTAGCGTTTTTGATGTTTAAATCACTGATAAGTCTGCTGATGTCTTGGCTCATACTATTAAAAGTGTTTGCTAGCTCACGAAGTTCGTCGTTTGAAGTGACTTTTACCTCATAGCTGAAGTCTCCTCCAGACAGTTTCTTTGTGCCTACGATTAATTGTTTAATAGGGTTGAGCAATTGTTTCCTAAATAATAAACTTAATGAAACCGCAAATATGACAGCCAACATAAGGATAAGTGCCGCAAGTCTAATAAATGAATTTATACCAAAATACACGCTAGAAACAGGTTCTTGAACTATTACGGCCCAGTTGCTGTTTGATAGTTTTATGGGCGTGCTGACTACGTTTTCGCCCGTTTCTGAGATGGTAGTGGCAGTTGTAAAATCTTCGTTTATAAAATTTTTGACAGCCTCAACATCTGCTATTTTTTTATTGTTACCTAGAAACTCATTGTCTGGGTGTGTAACTAAATTGCCCAGGCTATCTACGACGTAGGCGTAACCCCCTTGACCGATTGTCGTTGACAAAACTGATTGCCATAAGTCGCTTACATCATATTTGGCAACAATTACCCCTAGGAATTGATCAGATGTTATTTTTGTAGTGGAGGCGGCATTTGTGTCTATGCTAGCTTTTTGACTTAATTCTTCCGGTAGAAGTGGAACGGCAATTGTTATTGAGGGATTGTTTTTTTCATCATAGCTTACAGAACTCACAAAATCTTTTCCACCCAAAAAGCTCACCGCTTTGAAAGAATCGGTAGATGCTTTATCTGATTGGGTGTAGTCTGCACCATTAGCGTCAACTTTTAATTGTTGAACCCCCCTGGGGTCTAGGAGCGAAACTTCATGGATGTTTTTATCTTGCTTTACTAGTACATTAAAATTGTTGTAAGCAATTTCTTTGTCTAGGCTTGTCGGTGATAGCAATTTCGATTGCAAAACTAACGACCTAATACGATCGTCTAGGTAGTTGTCTACTCTAAATGCTGTACTACTCGCAATTGTTTGCTGTCTGTTAGTAGCTGCATCAAGCAATAAGGCACGACCTTTATTGACCAGCACAATACTTACTGCTAGCAGTGGTAGAAGAGATACCGATAGAAAAAACATCAAAACTTTAGAAGAAATTTTTAGCTTTAACATTCGCTATCCAGCATGATCCACCCCATAATATATTTTATTAACGCTTGACAATAGTATACATACTACTTATGCTAAAGCTAATGAACGATAATGACAACATAAATGGTGGCATTAATTCTACTCCAACAGACCCAGGATCATTACAGCCAGCACCTTTTGATCAAGTATCAAATAGCTCACAAAGTATCTCACAGCCAGCACCTCAACTAGTTACAGGCGTGCAGCCTCCAAGTTCGCACGAGCCTTCACATACTAAAAAATCTAGTATAAAGAATATCTTGCTATTTATTTTAGTTGTTGTTTTATTTGGAGCATCGAGTTATGGAGCTTATTATTTTGGCAAAAAGACTAAAAAAGAGGTGGCTGTAGTTGCTACTCCTCAGCCTATAGATTTACCGGCTGAAGCAATTGTTACCACCGAGTGCGCGCCAGGGCGTGGTAAACAATATATAATACCGAAGGACATACCTGTCGGACCTGTTTATGATGTAAGAAATAGCGAAGTTATTGCTATAGAATACGTAATTGGTGTTAAGGATTTGATTTTAAACTCCGATAATTTTTCTAGCACACTGCTTTTGCTAACAAAAAATTATCCCGTAGATCACTTTTCTATTATTCCACAACAACCAAAGGCCGGAGATACTGACCAATTTATAAACTTGATTATGTATGTAGTATCCAAAGCCGAAGCTGCCAAAATCACATGCACTGACGCTACAGCTGGGGGCACAACCACGCCAGCATCAACTCCGACCAATACTACGACTACTCAATAAAACGACCTATGTAATTTAGCATTTGGTGAACCAACTGGTATCGAAATGGAACCATATCATGTCGGACATAATCAAACTTAATGAGCTATCTATTGGTTATAATCTGAACAATAACATTCCAGTTAGTAGTGGAACCTAGAAATGAAGATCAGTTAGCTGATCTATGTCAAGTCCAGCTAATTTGTAAACATGAGAAGTTGGCTGGCTAGTTGTCTCGTTGTCTTCTAGATCGTATTCTTTAAGATACTTTGAAACTATTTCACTAGTTTTACCTTCAATTTCAGCGTAAGGATCTATTTGTGGCCATTCATCAATCGATATTTCAACTTCGTCATTTGAATAAAGAGTTCGTTTGTTTTCTTGGTAATTCTTTGCCTTGTATCCCATCAAATTTAACATCGTATTAGTATCTTCAAAGCTAGAAACCTCTATTTCGAGTTCTTTAACGCCGTCAATTGAATCCTTGACGTATTCTTTGTACGTTAAGGTTGTTTTAGTGCCATCAGCCCTCAACCTAATCCATGCATCTTTATTTTCAGGTAACTCATAAACATACCTTTTAAAATATATGAGTCCATTAGATATTAAATCAGAATTCTCGAGACGTTTAGTAAGCTCAGCAACATCTATCCCAAGTATTTTTATTTCGTTCTCGATTTGCATTGTTAAATGATAGCATCTTTATATCAAATTGCTTATGCTTGGTGATCTCGAGGGGAATCGAACCCCTATTGCCAGGATGAGAACCTGGTGTCCTAACCGTTAGACGACGAGACCTCGTCAGCACTTACTGTAGGGTATCGTTTTGGCTTATTGCCAAAAGTTTCGACCCAAGTTTATGTTCTTCCTCTCAAAAGTGCATTCATTCGTCTACGGCTCTTCGGAATGCAATTTTGGTCAACTACAAAAAACACCGCCAAATACTACCATAACAGAGGCGAAAAATCTACCTTAAGTGGTTACTAGAGTGGAAATAGTGGTAGAGCTCTTGTCTAGCGCGTCAGTTCTGATTCCGCCATCATCACCTTCCGTGAGCCTTCGGTCGCGGGAGCCCTCGCTGCGTCCCATAACCCAATAAATCTGGACTGCTTCTTCGGTCGGCAAAACTCCAAGTATTATGCCTTGCCCAGGATACGGGTTATCTGCGAGTGCTTCAAGGTCTGCTTGTGATTTAGCTGATGTTGCCATCGTTTGTGTCCTCCAATTTATACAAAGAGTGACTGTTTATGTGTATCCTATTGCAGGTATTAGCTTTTTTGCCTAGGCTCGCTTTAGGAGTAGGTTGAAGTATTCTGTACCACCAAATGGGATTTTTTGTCTTACATGTCGTGTGCCTTCTAGGGTATCTGCTGAAAAAATAGTAAACGAACCGTAAAAATCATTATTTTCATGAGGACATCATATCAGTAATTGCGCTATACTCACAGATATGAATAATCAATTACCTGATCCGCCCGAAGCCTCTTTGCCAACCGGCGAACTTGAAGCCCAAGTTGCCGACTATCTAAGTTTGCGGCCAGCAACCGACCAAGACACCGATTTTGCTCGTAATGTCCACCACCAGGCCTATCGCGACGTCGTAGTGAAGCAGTTTGGCAGCTGGGACGAAGCTATGCAGGATAAATTCTTTGCAGACACTTGGGCTCAGCAGGGCTTTCAAATTCTTACATGGGATAATGAACCATGCGGCTATGCACGAATAGAGGAGACTCCAGAAGAAATCCGTGGCCATGAGCTAGTTATCTTGCCGGAATTCCAAAGTAAAAGTATTGGTTCGTTTTTGCTCCATAAATGGCAGGATACGGCTCGTGAACGTGCCGTACCATTGAGGCTACAAGTTCTTCAGGCTAACCGTGCAGCTGAGTTGTATAAGCGTGTGGGTTTCAAAGAAATTGGTCGAAACGATACCCATATTGAGATGGAGTGGCGAGCAGACTCGCTTTAGTTTTATATCTAAACTAAACCACCGGTTAAAACTCTACAACTTTGCTATCCGCAGGCGATTGATCAAAGGCAGTCCTGAAGGCCATACGGCTTACACCACCACAATTCTCTCGCCATTTGTTATAGGGAGGTAAGATTTTTTTCTGTTCAATGCTTTCGTCAGTCTGCCCATGTAAGTGTAACGCCTCCCGCATCATGTCTCTTGCTATTGCAGGTATTAGCTTTTTTGCCTAGGCTCGCTTTAGGAGTAGGTTGAAGTATTCTGTACCACCAAATGGGATTTTTTGTCTTACATGTCGTGTGCCTTCTAGGGTATCTGCTGAAAAAATAGTAAACGAACCGTAAAAATCATTTATTTCATCCATTGCTTTCGTAAGATAGCCCGCCTTTCGTATATCATCAAACATACTAAGCTGACTGCGCGTAGAGGGGGTGAGCTCGTACAAATACAAACCCATCGTACGGACAATCATGTGCTGAGGCCGTTTATCGAATAGTTGTGTCACGCGCTCCCAGATGTCTTGGTTTGTATAAAATGTAGTACGATACATCCGTTTGTCTGACCAACCTCCCCCAGTGTTGAAGGCCACCCATACGCAAACTCCTCGGGCCTCAACGTTTCTATAACGTAGCTTCATGCCGGTAGTTTCTGCTAGAAAGTGTAAACAAGACCGCAAGTATGCGTCATCGTTGCTTGGATTTTTGACCACCCATTGTCGCCCTACCATGCCCAGTTTTGTATCATATACGTCAACCTCGTGGCCGCGCAGGCGTTGATGCCAATGCAAACCATTGATGCTCTTAAAAACCTGCCTCCGCAGTACATTCTCTTCAGCTTGCAAAAATTCTATGGGGGTGCGAATTCCATGTGCACGCAAGCGGCTACCAAAGGCATCGGCAATCCCAGACAAATCTTGTAGCTCCATAGCCCCGTAAACATCCAGGAGGTTTTTGTGGCTGATTACATCCAGGCCGTCTGGTTTGTGCAGACCAGCTGCCGTTTTTGCCAAAAAACGATTCGGGCCTATACCAATGTTTACCCGCATATAGTTGCCTACCTCGTCACGCATTCGTTGCTTGATTTCCATGCCAATATCTACCAGTGACCTGCTGTTTACCGAGCGGGTGTTATGAAAATCAACCACTCCTTCATCAATACTTTTCATTTTGATATCTGGAGAATACGATTTCATAATCTTTAGCAGCGCACGGTACATATGGGTGTATTTGGAGGGGTCTGTTTCAAGCATGATAAAATCTGGGCACAATGCCATAGCTTCACTTCGGCGCACACCGACCTTTATGCCCAGAGCCTTTGCTTCGTAAGAGGCGGCTATCACACAACATTCTTTTGACAGCCGGTTTGTCACACCCATCGGCCGGTCGCGTAGAGCGGGCCAGGCTTGTTGCTCCGCAGAAGCGAATGCACTGTTTAGATCTATGTGCATAATCTGAGGCTCTTCTGTGTTTAGGCGGTAATTCATGGTTTTTCCGGAATCATAGCTACCAGGATCCAAGTAAGTGTTTCGGCATCAAACTCTAGCCGATAGCCGTTTGTTCCGTCGCTTGCATGAAATACATGAACCATCCGTTTGCCCGCTACGGTAGGATGGCGTAGTGCTAGTTCAGTTAGGTTAATCTCTTGGTTGCGCCACCGCATCTTGCAAGGCACACACAGCGTAGCTGGTAAGCCTTTTTGTTTGAATAGGGCAATTACGCTAACACGTTCGTTAATCTCTATTGTTGGGTTCATAGCTTTGCATCAAGAAAATAGTGCCAAATTCGTTTCCTTAAGGAGATTTTATTGATAGTTATAGGAATTTCCTCGTATTCTAGCCAAGCCATTATAGGCTCCGGCTGCTGAGCAATTTCCACGTTCGGCTACCCGGCTCAAAGCTTAGACGGTAGAGTTTCTGGCCATCACTCATGTTAAAGATCTGCACAAACTCTTGGCCCTTCTGCACCAAACAGCGCAGACCTGTTTCTAGAAAGCTTAGTTTCTCACCCTCCTGCTCTACCACTCGCGGGAACACTCGACTGTTTTTGAAATAAAATGAAGTGACATTGATTTCTGTATCGTAGGACATATACAACTCCTTGAACTAGGTTATAAAAAAGAGACGGCTAAATGAGGATTTAGTCGGAACGGGTTAGAAAAAGTGACCTGATAGGTGTCGCAGACCGTTCTCTGCAGTACCGTGACAGGAAACTTGAGTTGTATATGAGGCGTACAGTGACCGAAGTATGTTTGCCAGTTTGTTCATAAAGTCTGAGAGTTGAAATCCTTCGATTACGCTCGGGAAGTACCCACATGACTATACGTAGTATAACCTACCTCAACTACTACCCTGCAAGCCCTGTGACAAAAACCACAACCCTTATTCTAATTAAGTTGGAGTTGGTCTAGGTAAGCTACTAGTTCTTTGGGGGTGACTTCGGCTTTTACTATGTAGCCATCGGCTTGGGCTTCCATGGCCATTCTATGCTGTTCGTCCATTTCTAGGTTGGTGGTAATGATAATTTTGGCTCGTAAGTTAGGCGTAGCTGTTTTGTCTCGAAGTTTTGCCAAGATTTCTGTACCAGTAAGATTAGGCAACATTATATCTAGCAAAATAATGTCGTATACATTGGTTTGTGCGGACTCCAGAGCCTCTAGCCCGTCTACGATTACCTTTACGTTATAGCCGGCTTTTGCTAGTGAACGTACGTACAGCTCGCTTATAAACTGCTCGTCTTCAACGATTAGTATGCGTCTACCGTTGGGTTGCTGCTGTTCTTGGTTTTCTTCCATATTTTATCTTCCAGCTTCTATCTTCTGTATAGTGAGTGATTTTTGATCCAGCCGTGTGCTGTGCGGACCATGTCATCTTTATTATTGCCGTTTTTATGTTCTTCGGCAAGCATACTATATGGTTTTACGGTAAAGCTTACAGTCGTGCCCTCACCCTCCTTAGACTTGACCCAAATATCTCCATCGTGAGCATCTACGATAGTTTTACAGACGTAAAGTCCTAGGCCGGTGCCAGTTATTTGGTTGCGATTTTGGAAATTTCGATGGAATTTTTCAAACAAGTTAGCGAGTACATTACTAGGTATTCCTACCCCGTGGTCGGTAATAGTGGTTTCTACTAGGCCATCTTTGTTTAGGCGTGATACTACCGAAACTTCTTTGCTCTTGCCACTATATTTTATTGCATTATCTATCAGATTGCATAGTACTTCATAAACAGTTACTCGGTCTACCGCTACTGTAGGTAGGCTGTCGGGTATGTTGTAGCTGATGGTTTTATCCATAGCTTTTGCGCGCATGTCCATAATTGTGCTGGCGCGGTGAACAATCTCAATCCATTTTTCCTCGTTAAGTTTAACCGTTAGCTGGTTTTCCTGTATTCGAGCTACGTTAAGTATGTTATTTACAAAAGCTGTTAGCTGGTCTGCCGCGCCGTGCATGCTGTGCATAAAACGCTTCATTTCAGGGTCTAGTTTATCTTCCAGCTCGTCTTCAAAAACCTCCACGTAGCCTCTCATGAGCGTAAGTGGCGTGCGTAGTTCATGCACTGCCAGCGCCATAAATGCCAGTGAATCATCCTCTTGTTGATAATCGCTAGAACGGTCAAATACGGTGACTATAAATTCTATGCCCGCCGGGTTGTCTCTGTTGTAGTAGCCAGCCATGTCAAACTGGCGCATGGATGATTCATCATTTTTAAGTTTCATGCGTACGCGTCGCCAGTATGCGGTGTCAGTTAGTTTATTTTCCTGACAGTCAGTAACCCAGCTTTCCAAAGTAAAGTTGCTGGGAAACTCTAGATCAATTGTTTCGTACAGCGGCTTGCCAAACAGTTCAGTACTTTCCAGCCCGCTGTAGTTAAGTGCTGCGTCAGTCGCAAATGTTATGATTTGATCTTTGTTAAATACAAACAAAGGCAACGGCAGACGTGTCAAAATATCGCTAGACTGCGTGGCCTCACGTTTGTGCTCTGCCAGAATTTTGTTGTCCTGTAGGCTGGCAACTTGATATAGCTGGTAGACTAAATTGCTTACATATTCTTTTCCAACGGTGAGATTATCTGTCTGCGGAGCCGGTGCGTTTTCGCTAGGCGCAACATGCAGAATCGCATTTCCTAATGCTTTTAAAGGTATTTCGGCAAAATGTTCGGCTGACCAGCCAACTATTAGTGCGCCAAGAGTAGAGCCTACAATAAATATGCTAATTAAAAAAACAGTTTCTATGTCTGTTTGACTGTAGAGTAGCCAGCAACCTGCCCCGATTATAATTTGGATAAACAATGCTACTAGCCAAACACGGTTGCGAATATTGGTTAACGCTTTGCTCAAATGTTCCATATCAGAAATTTTTTACGGTGCATAAGTCACTGAAGTAGGCACGCCCACTGCACTTATCCACGTTTGTCCAGGATTTAGGCCAATTGGCGCGCCGTTTGCGTCACCAAAGAGCAATTGCTCTTTGTCGCTGGCTTTTGACCATGTTCCTTGAGTAACTGTGCCATCCTGAAATATATAAGCCGTGCCGCTTCCTATGGTGCCATAGGTGGTATGGACTCCATCAGGGTGTATGCCCTTAGGTAATACTATAGCGATTACCACCTTTGGTTTTATTTGCTGTCCACTACGATCATCTAGATGTGGCCTACCGGCTAAGCTGCGCAAATAGCTGTTACTTGCTACGTCATAGTCGTAGTGCACGTCGTAAAGAGGCCCAGAAATAGCTATATCAACAGTTTGGGCTGTTAGTGGGGTGACGGGTTTTTCTGGTTTGCGAACAAAACCCACAAACGTGCTGGTATTGTATCCTTTGGATTTACCAAGCGCAATTAGACTAGCAAGACTGGTGTAGACGTTGTGCGGAGCGTAGCGTGAAGATACGCGCTGATATGAATTGGCATTGAACGACTGGTCTAGATCTTTTATGCCTTCGTTGCGAATTTTTGCCAATGCCTCAGGGCTACCGCCTACGTGACCTACGGCGGCATCAAAACCCTGTAACCAAGACAGATAATACGGCCTTACGCTACGAACGGGCCCCACATAGTCTGGTTGAGCTTCTTGGAAAAGTGTCAGAAAGCGAGTAATCCCGCCCTCAGCCACGGCTTCAAATACAACTCCAGCGTCTTTAAGCCCTGATTGCGGACGCGCGTCTGGGCTGTTTTCTATCATTATTCCCGTCACCGGTGTTTGGTTGGACCCTATTGGCACCTGGATGCCCGTCAGTTGCGAGGCTTCGGTTGTCGGTTTGGGCGGTTCTTTCTTTTCTTCTTTTACCACCACTACTGCGGCTGTTGGTTCTTGTTTTATAAACAGCGCATACCCTCCGTAACTCAGGGCTGCTGCGAGCAATAGGGCTAGTAAAACTAGGAGGATTTTTTGTTTTTTACTACGAGCTTTCCACCACAATTTGATAACAATAAACAAGTCACGGATTTTTGAAGGTTTTTTATTGGTCGTTTTCTTGTCCCTAATTTTATCAGACTTTTTTTCAGTCATTGCTTCGTCAGCCATGTCAATAATCTCATCTTCATGTGCAATCACTTCTGGCGGGCTAAAGCTGGGTTCCGGCACAACATCTTCTGTTTCAATGCTAAGTGATCGCTTGCCCTTTTTAGGAAGCTTAATATCATCAACCATAAACACTATTGTACCAGATACGGTTCAGTATGTTAGCCCAAGTTATCTAGTTGTTGCTGCAATCGGCGCAAGCTTACTTCTTTGCCAATAACATGCAGAGTTTCGGCTAAACCGGGGCTGGCGGTGGCCTGGGCGGTGGCTATACGTATTAGGCTGAATAGTATGGCTGGTTTTTGCCCGGTTGATTCGAGTAAGTCATTGAGGCGTTTGGTTAAATCTTCTAGGCTGAAGTCACTCTGTTCCAGGGTGGTTTTTGTTTGTTCCGCCAGATTTTTTAATTCGACTGGTTCAATCTTTTTGAGTTGTTTGTGGCCAGAGATTAATTCTGGGTTTACGGGCAAGTCTGTAAAGAAAAACAATGTGAGCTCCTGTAGTTCGGCAAAGTACTTCAAGCGTTCCTGCACAAGGCCTAACACCTGTTTTTTGTATGCGTCATCATAGGTTTTTGATTCTTCTGGCCAGTAGCTAGCTACTTTTTCGTACAACTCATCGACTGAAAGGTTACGGATGTGGGTGCCGTTCATCCACAGCAAGCGCTTTTCGTCAAAACACGCGCCACTACGCTGGACTCTATTTAAGCTGAATTTTTCTATTAGTTCACTAGAACTAAACACTTCTTGCTCAGTGCCATCATTCCATCCCAAAGTTGCAATAAAGCTCATCAGCGCCTCTGGCAAATAGCCTTCATTTATGTATTCCAGCACATCTTTGGCTCCATCCCTCTTACTAAGTTTTTTGTTTCCCTCGGGGGCTAGAATATGCGGCATGGTTGCAAGAGCTGGGCTCTCCAACCCCAGAGCTTCATAAAGGTTTAGATAGTTAGGAGTACTGGCCAAAAACTCTTGTCCACGTATGACATGCGTAACCTTCATCTCGGCGTCGTCTACTATATGTGCGAAGTTATAAGTAGGAAAACCGTCTGACTTTATTAGTACAAAATCATCTATGACCTCTGGCCCCGTAGACAATTGGCCCATTACGGCATCTTGCCAGTTGTAGGCTTTTGGCTCTGATTTGAGGCGCAGTGGTTTAGTCCCATCCCACTTTGGGGGGATTTCGGGTCGATGATTGCGGTATAGGAATGGCTTTTTGTCTTTTTGGGCTTGCTCGCGGTAAGCCTGCACTTCTTCTGGCGTATAGGGGTCTGCGTATGCCCTGCTTTCGTCCACCAGCTTTTGTGCCCATTTTTTATATATGTCTAAGCGTTCGCTTTGGCGGTATGGGCCGTAATCGCCCGGTTTCTCCGGACCTTCGTCATAATCCAGCCCAAGCGCATGCAGGCAATCCATGATGTGCTGGTCCGCCCCTGCTACTTCACGAGCTTTATCAGTATCTTCTAGGCGCAGGATAAACTGTCCGCCAGTTTGTTTTGCTACCAGCCATGCAAATAGGGCTGTTCGAATACCACCTACGTGCAATAAGCCTGTAGGACTAGGCGCAAAACGAGTTCGTGCAGGTTTGCTCATATCTGTTTATATTACTGGAAGAGCTACTTTTTGCCTACATGCTGTTGGCTAGGTTCAGGAGCTGGTCGCTGTTAAGCCGACTGTCACCCTCTATACGGTACCAAATACCACCATCTACCCAAGTGGCGCTGCTATCGTTGTATATATAGACTGTTTTGCCTTTGTTTGGGATGGTTTGATAGTTTGAGCCGTCTTTGAGTGGTTCATAATTTTGTACCAAAGTTTCGCTGTTCCAAGCAGAGGTGTCTTGGGTAATGCTAAAGTTGCGGTTGTCGCTGTTGGATTTGTAGCCAACGGTTATTTGACCGGGTTTATAAGAAATGCCACCTTTGAGCGAAAAGCCGGCTGGCCGGTAGTCCGGTAATGTGCCTTGGACACCTGCTTGGGCAGAAGCTAGCCGCATTTTTAGATTTGGTAAATTTTGATACGCAAAAAATCCACCGATTAAAAGTCCGGCTAGCACCAAGGATCCAGCACTTAAGATCCTTGGACTGATTTTTAGGCGTTTTGCCAAACGAACGTGTGCTCGGGTTTTTTTAACTCGTGGCTGTTCGTGGCTGTTAGCATTCGCTAAGCCTATGGCGACAGGGTCTGCCTTAATCATAGTTGTCGCGGCGACTGTTTTTATGCTTGAAACGTAAGAATTATTTGCCGGTGCTGTTTTTTGTGCTGCTGGAACCATATCATTAAAGCGCTTTATTAGAGAGCTTTTTTGCACCGCTTTGGCACTGGATAGCTTGTGTGCCGTAACGGCCGAAGTTGATTGCTCAATTTGACGTGGTTGCTTTTTAGATGCGTTTTTTTTGGGGGTTTCTGGTTTTTTTACGGTTTTACGCATTAGGGTTTTTGATTTTTCAACTTTGCGGTTAGGTACCGTATTACTAGCTTTAGTAAGCGGTCGGACGGCACGAGCAAATCCATCTATGCCAGCTTTTTTAACGCTGGAAAAAGCAACTTTTGCCGGATGTTGCGATGCCGTCGAGCCGATTATTTTACCCGTAACGGCGTCGTAGCGCTTACCATTCAATTCAATAATGTGTTGCTTCGAAATCATGTGGACACGGCTTGCTAGCCAACCCTTGTTTTTATGTAGTGCTAATATCTTACCGCTAGCGCTGGTATTTCGCAAGATTCTGGCTAGTATGTCTGTTAAAGATTCGTAGCTATGAGCACAAGGCTATATAATGATTCCAGTCTATGGACTTTCTTGATCCCCAAAAAAAACGCGCCCACAACATTCGTCTCTATATAGGGTATGCACTCATGGCTGTGGCTATAGGTATAGGTACTATGGTTTTGGTATTCGCCGCATACGGTTATGACATTGATCGAAACACCGGAGATGTAATTCAAAATGGGTTAGTAATTGTAGACGCTAAACCAGAGCAAGCAAATATTTTTATAGATGGCGATAACAAAGGCACCACCGGAAACCGTCTTATCTTGCCGGCCGGCACATATAAACTAAAACTTCAAAGAGATGGGTATCGTAACTGGATACATACGCTAAACCTAGAAGGTAGCAGTATAGAGCAACTGGTGTACCCTTTTATGTTTCCGACTAAACTAGTGACTAAAACAGTTCAAGACTATGCAACAGCTCCCTCCATGGCTTCATCTAGCCCAGATAGGCACTGGCTGGTCGTGCATCAACCCAACTCACCCAGCAGCTTTAGTGTTGTTGACCTAAATGCAGAAAAAAATCCTGTCACCACAATAACGCTTCCAAGTGACGCGTTCACTCCTGCGGTAGGCGCTCATACATACGAAGCAATAGAATGGTCTACCGACAACAGTCACTTGCTCCTGAAGCATGTCTTTACTGGTGGTAGCGAATTTATAATCCTGAACCGCGACAGCCCAACCAGTAGCACAAATATCAACAAAGTGTTTGCGGGGCGTGCTTTTACTAGCGCCACACTCCGTGATAAAAAATACGATCAGTTATATTTGTTAAATGGTGCAGATGGAGGATTGTTCCAGGCTGATACCAAAAATCAGACTGCAACCCTGATAGTATCGGGCGTCATCAGTTATAAATCATACGAAGACAAAACTCTTCTATATGTCACAAACCCCTCGGCGGACACCAAAGAAGTTCAGCTTCATGTGCGTCAAGATAAAAAAGACTATCTGCTCAGGAATTTACCCATTGCCAATACGTATATGCTGGATATGGCGCAGTTTGACGGCGATTTTTATCTAATTGGCGGGAGTGCTGCAGATGGGCATGTTTATATATACAAAAACCCATTCGAGCTGTTAAGTAGTGAGCCGTCAAAGGCTACACAACCTTTCCATGTGCTTATAGTTCAGGGCGCACAGTACGTGTCATTTTCTACAATTGCTAGATTTGTATCCGTGCAAGGCGGAAGTAATTTTGTGGTTTATGATTTTGAAACAAATCGCCAATTTAAATATGACACAAAACTACCATTAGCTGCGAACCAAAAAGCCTACTGGATGGACGGCCATAGACTGTCGCTTACTAGCGACGGTGCAATAAACATATTTGATTTTGACGGTACTAATCTCCAAAAACTAAGTAGTAGCCTGCCAGTTTTTTCAGTGTTTTTTGATCGGGACTATACGGCCATGTTTGCGCTGGCGCCTAACCCAGACAAAACGGTACTTACGCGTACGGAACTAAAAGTTCTCCCGACAGACCAGACCAGCCAGTAATACCCAGTCTAGTGGTGTCTCAAGTAGATATAATCTAGTCCGTAAACCAGCCTGTGAATCGACTCCAAAGACTTGGCGAGTTGCTTGGAAGGGTTGTTGGCCTGCTGTTTGCTGTGGCCGTACTTGCAATGTTTGTGCTTGGATCTGGAGTGATTTGTTCTCCCGTTACGACCAAGCGGTTTATGCTTGTTCCGGGCGGGTCGCAAGTGATTAGGCTAAAACTGGCTGGTTTGCCCTGGGTATCACCCAATACAGATACTTCTTCTGGCTTAACGACCTTTTTTTCAAACACCCTGTATACGTAACGCTTGCCGTCTTTTTGCAAAATGAATGTGTCGCCAACTTCTAGGCGTTTAAGTAGCACAAAAGCAAATTTATAGTCCCCTTTATTGAGTATGTTGTTGGATGAATGTCCAAAAATAGTCCCATTACCTAGTTCTCCTGGGTTTGAAGTTGTGGCGTAATGTAATACTCCTCTTTCCAGCGCTTTTTGGACAGCTGCTTCTGCTATGGATGGCTCATCATATACCACAGGTATTTCGACGTTAATTTTAGGGATGATGATTTTAGGCTCAGGCCCCACCGTGCCGCTGGTTGGATCTATTATGATCGGAGTGGCGCTGACGTTTTTGCTAGGTGTAACAAAAGGTGCCAAAAACCTTTCGTTAAAAAATCCAAATAGCAATATGGCTAACACTACAAAACCAGTTGAAAGTCCAAACAGAAGTGACTTTAGGTGACCGCTGTTTTTGCTGGTTGCGCGTGTTCGAACGTGACCGAGTAACTGTGTTTTTATATCACTGACCGATCGTGGGTCACTGGGTCGAGCTTTTCGAGTTTTGGTTATATGTTTGGCGGGTGGTGTTTCTTGTATTGGGTGAGTGGCTCTGGGTACCGAACGTTGCTGGTGTTCTTGATAAAACTCCTGCCAGACACGGTGTTTTTCGTCATCAGGCAACGCCACATAGTAGTTGTGCCAGGCAGTCTGTATTTCTGCAAGAGAACGACCTGATTGGCTGAGATGTAACATAAAATGCTGATGTTTAGAATGGCGGCCCGGAGCTTGGGATTCTTGTAATTCTACACTGGCACTTGGTTCATTGGTGTATAGCTGGTCCAATTTGTGGCGTATCAAATCGACTGCCGCATTGGCGCCATTGGCTGAATCGTCTGATGTGGTCTGGGCTGTAGTCATAGATGCTTATCTGGCCTTCCTGCCATAAAGACAGGCAGGAGCTGGTTTAACAGATATAAGTATATTATAATGTGGCAGTTCTACCTACCTGATAAACACATGCCGGAGTGGCGGAATTGGTATACGCGCACGACTCAAAATCGTGTTCCGCAAGGATTGAGGGTTCAAGTCCCTCCTCCGGCACCAAATTATTGAATTACTGATGTTGTCAAAGCTTCAAATGTTTTTGTGGGGTTTTGTAGCCACCATACACTGGCACTGGCGGCCGTTTTAGTTCGCCAGACATCTTCTTGTTCCTCAGTTGCTGTGGTACTAATTTGTCCGGCTGTCGCCACGATTAACTGCGTATGATGTTTAACTATTATCTGTACCGAGTAGCGCAGTGTAAATTCATGCAGGCCATTTACGAGTTGTACCAAATCCATGCCCAGCCTGAAGGCAATGTCAAAGTGGGCAGCCATGGCAATTTTTTGCAATTGCGACAAGCTGATAACAAGTAACGTATCTGGCCTGTTGAGTACTAGTTCTGGTCGAACCAGGCAGTAGTCTGCTGTGTCTTTTGCAAGTGTTATCTGTCCGGGGTACTTTGCCAGAAACTCCTCTAATAGGATTGCTGTTTCACTGTTTCGACCCAAGTCGCCTGCTAAAAGTACGCTGTCCGCCCACTGGGCTTGTGTAAGCCACTCCCCTAAGGCAGCTTTGCCAAAACTTCCGCTTGGCGTGCTGGCCCCAAATTCTACATCCGGCAAGACTCCTCCAGCCACTTTTTTTACTGCAAGTGGTAAAAGTATTCGCAGGGAGCCAGCTCCGGATTCAGTGGCTTGATTGTATGCCTCACCTACAGCACCAAAGCCAAATGAATTGCCGCCTATAATTAATAATTTGCCAGATTGGCTTTTGGTTTCAGGCCGGCTCCATAACAAATCTGGGAAAAGTGGCTTATCAATGCTTTGTTTGTGCCAGTACGTAGCTGTCATTGCGTTCCTTTAGCTCATAAATTACGTTTTTGCGCTCCACTACTACTTCCCAGTGAGCTTTTTGAGCGTGCGCCAAGAGTGTTCTTTCGGGGTTGAATGCTATCGGGCGCTGCACTAACTCCATCATGGGTATATCGCTGTTACTATCACCAACAGCAATACTGCCTTCCGTAGTCAGGATGTGCTTGTCTATGAGTTCTTGCAGCACTTTGTCTTTACTAAAAACCGTTAAGTCAATTTTCCCCGTAAAGCGTCCTTTTTCACGGTGATAGTAACTGCCTACAAAATCATCAAAACCGTAATATTTAGCTATTTTTTGCACTATTTCTGACTGTGAACCAGAAATTGCTAGTAGTACATAGCCTTTCTTTTTCAGTTCTTTTATGAGGTCTCGCGTAAAAACATAAACTTGGTCTTTGTATTCTTCAAATACAGCCGTAGCAGCTAATTCAAACCGAGGTACCGTGAGTTTTGTTAGTAACAGACGATATGCAGTTACTAGTTGTTCTTCATACGCCTTAAAAGAGTCATCATTGGTCCGCTTTTTCCATGCAGAGCGGGCTTCTCGGATATTTGCGTAAGTTCCTGCGTCTATATGACCAGACTTGGCCAGCTCATCAGCTATGGCATGATACAACTGCCAGCGTATAAGTGTGCCATCGATATCGAAAACTGCGAACCTCCTCTTCGTCATTGACTAATTGTAGCACCGCTATGGGTAGAGCAGTTTTGTTCTATTTTAGTTCGATACTTACTGGGCAGTGGTCAGACCCCATTTGGTCGGGGTGGATTTCTGCTTTTTTGATTTTCGATTTTAATGTATCTGAAACTAAGAAATAGTCTATGCGCCAGCCTACGTTTCTGGCCCTGGAATTGGCGAAGTTACTCCACCAGGTATAGTAGCCATTTCCCTGTTTGAACATGCGAAATGTGTCTACAAAACCTGCAGATAGCCAGTTGTCAAAGCCTGTTCGCTCTTCGTCGCTGAAGCCCTTTTTGCCGATGTTGGGCTTTGGGTTTGCCAGGTCGTCTTCAGTATTGGCTACATTCATATCTCCGCAATAAACTACTGGTTTTTTGGTTTGCAGGTCGGCGCAGTACGCTGTCATGGCGGCGTCAAATTCTTGACGAAGTTTTATGCGCGCTAATCCGTCTTTGGCATTTGGCGTGTAAGCGGTCACTACATAAAAGTCCGTAAACTCGGCGGCTACGACCCGACCTTCCATATTGGAGTCACCGTAGCCATCTGCCTCTAAGCCACTTGATTTTATGAATTGTTCTGGGATGTCATTGATGATGGCGATTGGTTTGATTTTGGTAAATATGGCAGTGCCAGAATAGCCTTTTTTGGCTCGAGATGAGTTCCAGTATTCTTCGTATTCACTCAAATCTATCTCTGCTTGTCCCTGCTCCGCTTTGGTCTCCTGCAAGCATAAAATGTCCGGCTCGTATTTAATTATAAATTCGGCAAACGCACCCTTTTTTACTACGGCACGTATTCCATTTACGTTCCACGAATAAATCTTCATAGTTTTAAGTATAGCGTGGTCTTGGGTCAATCTGCTAGACTAGGTTTTAATGAGCTACAAACGTGTATTGCTAAAATTGTCAGGCGAGCAGCTTTCTGGTAAGTTTGAAAACGGAATTGACATAGAAGTTGGCAATTGGCTAGCCCAAGAAGTTAAGAATACCGTTGTAGCCGGTGCGCAAGTTGTCATAATGGTTGGGGGTGGCAACATGGTTCGCGGAGCCCAAATTACTGGACATGGCATACAGCGAGTAACGGCTGATCACATGGGCATGTTGGCAACCATGATAAACGCCCTGGCTATCACCGATATTTTTGAAGCACAGGGCGTAAAAACACGCTGTCTAAGTAATATATTTGCCCAACAGGTTGCCGAACCTTTCGTACACCGACTAGCAAATAAGCATCTAGAAAAAGGCCGAGTAGTTATAGTAGCCGGTGGAAGTGGCCGTCCGTACGTAACTACAGATACTGCTGCCGTTATATTAGGCTTAGAGCTAGGCTGTGACATAGTACTTAAAGCTACTAAGGTAGACGGTGTGTACGACAAAGATCCGACTCAGCATGAAAATGCAGTAAAAATACAGGATATGAGCTACCAGCAAGCCGTAGAAGACGATGCCATAAAGATTATGGACAAAGCGGCACTGGGGCTTGCTATGGAACAGCACATGCCCCTAATTATTTATGACTCTATGAAACCAGATAATCTGGCAAAGATAGTCGCTGGCGAAAATATCGGCACCAAAATCAGCTGACAGAACTTCAGTTAACCGCACATTTTGTTCGCATGTATAGCAAATCAAAAAAGGGGCTGTTTTGGCCCCTTTTTTGTTGGCTTCTCGTGAACTTTTCTAGTTCAAGCTGTTTTTAGTAGTCGTAACTGTTGGCGTATCTTCTAATACGTAGCTAAGCACGTATGAAGTACAGTCACTGGCAGCTGTAGTACAACCAACTGGAGATGTTACGTACTGATACTTTGCAATAGTTGCTGCGCTTGCATCAAATGTACCAATCGGATTTGGGGCTACTAGAGCATCCGCATCCAAACCTTTCAGTGTAGTCGTGGTTACTTCTGCTAGGGCGGGATATGCACTTTTTTGAGCATAGTATGCTTCTAATTGGCTGTGTATAGCCTTTATATCTGTTGTTCGCTCAGTGTCACGAGCTTTCTTCTGGATACCAGTGAAGGTTGTTATAACTAGCAACGCCAATATGCCAATTACAACGATTACGATCAAAAGTTCCACGATGGTGAAACCCTGTTGTCTAGTTTTACTTGCCATAAAGTGAGCCCCCCTATTTTATGATTAGATTTTTATAGTAACGAGCGCATTGTAGAACACAAGATGTATAAACGCAAGCGTTTTCCACAGGGGTTATATAGAGATAAACTCTGTAGGCTTGAGTACCTGCCATCTACTTCCGATTTTCTCCGCAGCTTCAGAAAGGATTCGGTAATGAATTGTTTCACCTATTTCTGATAACAACGAAGTATGTATTGGGAATACTAATTCAGGCTTGCAAGTTATTATGAATTCAGTAGCTTCTGATATGCGCAACCAAGGGGCCGAAGCGGGAGCAGCTAAAACTTTGACCAGTTTCATGGGTTGCGTATAAGAGTCTCCCGGGTGGTACAGTGTATCATTCACGAGTACTCCCACGTTTTCAAAATCCTCGTATAGCTCATGTTTGCCTCCGAAGAACTCTAGCCTAAAGGGCTTGAATTCAAGCTGTTGACCAGCACTAATGCTTTCAATTTCTAGCCCTGCACCTTTTTCGACAACCTGACTCGGTCCATAGATTTTTACATTTGGATTCTTCTCTCGAATCTTTCTAAGTCGATTCGGATCAAAATGGTCTCCGTGAACGTGAGTGATAACAACAATATCAATGTTTGAGTCGGGTTCGTAAGAAACCGAAAATATGCCAGGGTCGATGACCAGATGTCTGCCATCTTGCTCGACATCTAAACATGCATGTTCATACTTTGTGATCTTCATACTTTTAAGTATACAATGTTATGTAATGGAGTTTGTTAAGGCATCAGATTCAACCAAGGGCATTCGAGCTATTACAGCGCGGCTAAAAAAAGAGCTTAGTAATAATAAGAAAGTTTTATGGTTGGTGTCCGGTGGTTCCGCTATAGCTGCGGAAGTGGAGATTTTGAACCAACTGCAAAAAAACGCCAAGATAGAAAACCTAGCTGTAATGCTGATGGACGAGCGCTTTGGGCTAGTTGGGCACGCTAATTCGAACTGGCAGCAACTTCTAGAAGCTGGGGCTGATTTTACGGGCATGTATGCCCTGCCAGTCATGACAAGTGAGAACAAATCATATGAAGAAACGCTCAGCAGCTATGCTCGACTTATAAAAACTGCACTAGGAAGTGCGGATGTAATTATTGGACTTTTTGGGCTTGGTCCTGATGCTCACACGGCTGGCATTTTACCGGAAAGTCTAGCCACTAAAGATACAGATAAACTTGTAATCGGATACGATGCGCCACCACTAAAGCGTATTACTTTGACCCGACTTGCTTTAAGGCAAGTTGACGTAGGCTATGTGTTTGCATTTGGCAACTCCAAAGCAGAAGCCCTCAATCGTTTGAAAAACAATACGGAGCCGTTTAAATCTCTTCCCGCAAAATTATTGTGGGATTTGCCAGAAGTACATATACTAAATGATCAGAGAGGAGAATCACAATGAACATAGGCATGGTAGGACTCGGAAAAATGGGTGGTAATATGGCTGCTCGATTGGTTGAAGCTGGCCATAAGGTATTTGGTATTGACCCGAGTCCGGACAATGCTCAGCAGGCTGAAAAGCGTGGAATACGAGTCGTAGAAAGTCGTGAGGAAATGCTGGAGGCACTAGTTTTGCAAAAAATCGTGTGGCTAATGATTCCTAGTCAGTTTGTGAAGCAAGAAATCGCTGCATGGTTAGATATATTGCCGGCTGGTTCAATTCTGATTGACGGGGGCAACAGTCGTTTTGAAGAAACCATAGAGCACGGTAAGGCGGCTGAGGCCAAGGGTGTGAAACTTATGGACATTGGCGTCAGTGGCGGTATAGTAGGCGCAAAAGCTGGCTACTCTATGATGATAGGTGGTGATGAGCAGGCTTTTCACGATATTGAACCCGCATTGCAAGCACTGGCGCAGCCAGATGGCTACGGTCATTTCGGTCCTACTGGCAGTGGGCACTACGTAAAAATGGTTCATAACGCAATAGAATACGGCATGATGGAGGCTTTTGCCGAAGGCTTTGAGCTAATGGAACACAGCCCGTTCCCGCCTATTGACTATGCCAAGTTGGCCGGCGTGTGGCAAAATGGCGCGGTTGTAGAATCTTTTATTAACAGTCTGGCTGTACCTATATTTGCCGAAAATCGTAACCTTGACGGCATAGAGGGCAAAGTAAACATGCTGGGTGAGGCACAATGGGCAACTGAGCTCGCAAAACTCAAAGGTGTGGATTTTCGGGTCATCCAAGCATCCATCGACCGCCGAGCCGAATCCATGGCCGGTAATACATCATTTGCTACAAGGTTTTTGGCAGCTCTCCGAAACCAGTTCGGCGGACATGCCATAAATAAAACTTCTGCAGACGCAGATAAAGACAGCCTCAAAAACGTATGATCCAAGACCAGACCACAAAAAACCCGCCGGTACTTGAACCTACTATATTGGTAATATTTGGGATTACTGGAGATCTGGCTCAGAGAAAGCTGTTGCCCGCCCTGTATCATCTCATCAAAGATAAGCTACTAGACCCGCACACCATAATTGTGGGCGTGACCAGGAGACGTATAACCATAGAAGAACTGTGGAGCAATATTGAACTTTGCGTTTTAGAAGAAGACAAGGTTTGTGACCCTGTTGCCTTGAATCATATGAAGAAGTCTTTGCGAATGCACCAAATGGACCTGACTAATCCATCAGACTATGACGTTCTTCACAATCTATTAGATGAAATTGAAGAACGTCACGGTGTGTGCATGAATAGACTCTATTACTTATCTATACCTCCCCAAGTTTCTAGTCCGATTGTGCGGCTTATGGGCGAACATGACATGAACGCTAGTTGTGCACATGGTACAGCCGTCACACGATTGTTACTAGAAAAGCCGTTTGGGTACGATTTGCCGTCTGCAAAGTTGTTAGTAGAACAAATCGGTACATATTTTAAGGAAGAACAAATATTTCGTATAGATCATTATTTGGCTAAAGAGACAGCCCAAGATATTTTGCAGTTTCGTTACGCCAACCCCATATTTGCGCCTATTTGGAACAATCAGCATGTCGATTCAATTGTTATTCGTGCTATAGAATCGCTTGGCATAGAAAATCGTGTGCATTTTTATGAACAAACCGGCGCCCTACGTGATCTGATACAAAGCCATCTGCTTCAGCTGTTAGCTTTGGTGACTATGGAGTTGCCGGATAAGTTGGAGAGTGGACAGATACATAAAAACAAACAAGAACTCTTTGACCACATCAAACCTATGGCAACTAACAAAGTAGCCACACTGGCTACCCGTGGTCAATACGAAGGCTATAAAAAACAGGTTGGCAAAAAAACCTCGACTACCGAAACCTATGCTTCAATAGAGCTTAGGATAGATACGCCTCGCTGGAAAAACGTACCAATGACATTAGTTACCGGCAAGGCGCTAGACCAAAAACGTACTGATATAACCCTGCAATTTCGCACAGACGAAAATGGTGAGCATAACCGCCTGACATTTCGAATTCAGCCAAACGAAGGTATAGAACTGCGCCTAAAAGTAAAAACGCCAGGTTTTTCTAAACGAACAGAAACAGCCTTAATGGATTTTAATTATGAAAAGACATTTGATAATCACGGACACCCAGATGCCTACGAGCGGGTCTTGGTAGATGCCGTTAAAGGTGACCATACCCTTTTTGCTACAACTAAAGAAGTCATAGCGGGATGGAAAATCATACAGCCAGTCATAGACGCATGGTCAAAAAATGGCAAAGATTTACAAATCTACAGATCCGGCTCCAAAGGCCCACGGGTTCGCTGAAATGCCTAACTTAATTGCCGCGGCAATATCAGCCTTTCGCGCCACTGGATAAGACGCTCTATAATCGTGCTGAACAAACACAGCTCACACCTTATATGTATTTAGGTGGACGGGTCTCTTTAGAACTATATCTTTGGCGGAGGAGGAGAGATTCGAACTCTCGATGGAGTTGCCCCCATACTGCCTTTCCAAGACAGCGCACTAGGCCACTATGCGACCCCTCCGTGGCTCTTTTTAGTATATCTGAAAATTACACCTTGAACCAGATGACTAATAAGAGTTAAACTATGTGGACATATATGCCAGTTATAGAACTTCAAGACGTTAGTAAGTTGTATGGCTTCGGAAATGCAACCACCGTTGCGCTAGACGAAGTCACCTTAACCGTGGAGCCGGGCGAGTTCGTGGCAGTTATGGGTCCTAGTGGTTCAGGCAAATCAACGCTCATGAACGTGATTGGACTCTTAGATAGACCCACGCATGGTCATTATATATTGGGAAAAAAGCATGTATCGCGATTGCGTACAAACCACAGAGCCAGGGCTCGCAGAGACACCATTGGCTTCGTATTTCAATCATTCAATTTGTTGCCTAATTCCTCCGTGTTAGAAAACGTTGCCCTGCCCCTGGCCTACAAAGGCACCATGCGCACTCGCAGGCTAAAGCAAGCTGGATATATGCTAGAGCGCGTGGGGCTGGGCGACCGTGAGTACTTTTATCCAAACCAGCTTAGTGGTGGGCAGGCCCAGCGCGTAGCAATCGCTCGTGCCCTGGTAAACAATCCAAGTATCATAATTGCAGATGAACCTACGGGTAACTTGGACAGCGCCGCATCTAGACTTGTCATGGAGTTATTGAGTGAAATTCACCAGTCCGGCAGTACTATTTTGATGGTAACCCACAACCCAGAACTTACTCGCTACGCCACTCGTGTGATGTTTATGCGTGACGGAGCAATAGTAAATGATGAACAGTCAGAGATTGGCGAACTGCCAGCCACAATAAAACGTCGTGCGTACTTTGTCCCTAAAAAAACTGTAGAAGATGATTTGGCAGGAGTTTCTGTCCTTATGGAGTCCGTCCCAGACAAGGCTCTTGCGCAGGCAGAATCCAAGCGAGCGCCTAAAAAACGTCGCACCACTCGCAAATCGTATAAAACAAAATCCAAAAAAACAGAGAAAAAAAAGTGAGCGCTTCAAACAATAACTTTCAGATGGCGATGTCGGCAGTCAGCGCAAATAAATGGCGCAGTTTTCTTACTATGCTTGGTGTAATTATTGGTGTGTTAAGTGTGGTAACTGTAGTGTCGCTTGGGGAGGGCGTAAAACAACAGCTCACAAAACAGATTAATCATACAGGCAAAGATTTAATAACCATTCGCGGCGGTCAGATCGCCAAGCGTGATGCCAGTGGTAAAATCAGTGAAGTAAATTTATTGGACCTTTTTGCCGGGGTCAACCTTAGCGATGCAGACTACCAAACAGTCAAAAAAACCCCAAACCTCTCAATAGTGGCGCCATTTGCCGTTGTGCCGGGTGTGCCAAAAGCATATGACGGAACGATTGCGCCAAGTACTTCTATAGTAGCTACCAGTCACCAAGGAGCTCAGGCACTTAATCAGAACATTATATATGGTGCATTTTTTGAAGAAAAAGACAGCAGCAACGGTGCAGCAGTTATAGGTAAGCGTGTTGCCGAAAACCTGTTTAAGGAAAACGTACCTATAGGCAAATCTTTTGAGATAAGAGGAAAAAAACTAACAGTGCGCGGCATTTTTCAGGAGTTTGAAGCTAGCCCACTAACTCCAGGAGTTGACTATAACAACACCATATTTATTTCATACGACTACGCCGAACAGCTTGCTGGTGGTACACTTCAGCCTTATCAAATTCTAGTTCGGCCAACTAGCGAAAGCAATGTGCCCGTAGTAGCTAGTGAGATTACTGCAGAATTGGCAGCATCACACGGTGGGCAGACTGATTTTACAGTGCTGCAAGCAAGCGACAATATAGTGCTTGCTGGAAGTTTACTAAATGTATTAACCACCATGGTAACAGCGATTGCTGGAATATCGTTAATCGTAGGCGGCATAGGGATTATGAATATCATGTTAGTGGCAGTAAGCGAAAGAACCCAAGAAATAGGCATACGTAAAAGCGTGGGGGCCACAAACCAGCAAATACTAAACCAGTTTATGACTGAGGCAATTGTGCTAAGTGGAATAGGTGGTATTTTGGGAGTTTTAGCTTCACTATTTGTTAATTACCTGCTCCGTATATTTACACCACTGCAACCAGTAATAACTTTGCCTATCATGGCCGTTGCCGTGCTGGTATCTCTAGGCGTAGGCGTAATATTCGGAATTACCCCTGCTCTAAAAGCCGCCCACAAAGACCCCATACAAGCCCTCCGCAGAACCTAGATAGATTTCAGATCATTTCATACAGTCTTTGTGGGCAATAGCTAAAAAGTGAATAATTACTTGATATCAATTTCTTGGATTACCCCAAAGAAGAAAGTTGTAAATGAAGAAAAGTGTCACAGATTTTGAAAGGTTTAAGCTATGAAGGCTTCAAAAATGTTGCAGTTTGCCTGAAGAGGGTTTAAGTAACTTCTCGTTAGTCTTCTTTTAGCACGCCACCATGCACGACTACTGCCCAAATGACTAGTATGTCGATTGTGATGATAAGTATTGACCACATTGGATAGATAGGTACAAATGCTATGTTAGCGATAGCACTACCTAGCGCTACCAGAACGGCCACTGTTCGGCCAAAGCCGTGACCCTTCGTTAGCGAGCTTGCTGCCCAAAAAGCTAGTAAGCCAGTAATTAGCTGAACTTAGTGTTTGAGGTTATTCTGATCTGGCAGATTTCTGTAGGTTATGTTTCATGCACAGTAGTCTGACATTTTTTGAACTTAAGCATGTGCCAGCCTGAAAATCGTACCAGAGCGTGAGCCAATTTTCATCCTTTGACGTAGGACAGCTTTTCGGCAATTTTGCCGTTTTCGACCCTGATAATATCAACTCCACGAATGTGTCCTTTACCAAAATCGTAACTCCAGCGCACTACGCACCTATCATTGCTAGCAAACAATTCTTCGGCTGTGAATTTGGCCTCCGGAGTAGATTGAAAAAGCTCCTCCCAAACTTTACGCACGGCAGACTGTCCCTCAATTTTCTGTCCATCCGGTGCCGGACCAGTGCTTTCAAAAACTACGTTCTCTGACATTAAGTCCATCATGCCATCTACGTCATGGCGGCTGGTGGCCTCGTTGAAACGATTGACTACGTCTGAAGTTACCTCTGAATTATTCTTTGCCATAACCTCTGCTTACTTAATTTATAATTGTTTAATACTCCCTAAAACCTTACTTGTCAATAAATCGTACTGTAATTTACTTTGATTGTTTATTATTGGACAGCAGAAGTTAAGCGAGCTATGTTTTCGTATAGCTTGAGCCGGATTGGTCTTTTGCGCCAATCTTCTAGGTGTAATATGTGAGCTCGCTTTAGGTAGTTTTTTGTAACTCTTTGCAGATCGACTGCCACTACGTCGTCATATGTAACTAAAGTTATTTCTAGATCTAGCTGGAATGACCGTATGTCTAGGTTGCTAGAACCTATCACTGCGATCTCGTTGTCTATAATCATGTATTTAGAGTGAAGAAGTATGGGTATATCATATTGATATAGTTTCACACCCGCAGAGAGTAATTCGTCAAAATACGATCGCTGGGCGTAGCCCACCAAGGGCTGGTCTATAATCTGTGAATTTATCATCACCACATCGACTCCCCGCTGTGCAGCACTGGTAATTGCGGTAATTAGTGAATCGTCTGGCACAAAGTAGGGGTTTACTATGGTTATCTTTTTGTTTGCGGCATGTATAAGAGATGTAAATAGTTTTAGGTTGTTGTCGTTGTCAAACCCAGGTCCGCTCGGTAGAACCTGAGCCAGCGCGGATCCGTTTTTTCGTAAGTCTACAAGTAGCTCGGGGTGCGTATTTCTCGTTAGAAGTTCGTTAGTCTCGCTACACCAGTCCGTAATAAATGTCGCATGAAGTTGCATAACTATTGGTCCCTGCAAACGAGCAACCAGTTCTTCGTAATATAGTTCGTCTTTTCGATGGTAATTTCTAGTTATTAGGTTCTGAGAACCAGTGTAGCCAATTGCTCCATCTATAACTACAATTTTTCGGTGATTTCTTAGGTCTGGCCGGTTAAAGTTTTTACCAGGTAGCTTTAGGGGTAGCATGGTGTGCCAGTCTACGCCGATTGTTGTAAGCCGCTCCTGCATTTCTTTGTACAGCGGATACTTTCTGGAACCAATTGCATCAAACAAAATCCGGACTTTCACGCCTCGCTTTACGGCATGTTCAATTTCTACGAATAAGCATTCCGTAGTGTAATCCATAGCTAATATGTAGTACTCAATATGCACAAATCGTTTGGCGTGTTTTATGTCATTTGCAATTGATTTGATGGTTTTGTCATAGTCTTCTAGTAGCTCAATGCCGTTGCCTTTAAATGCCGGAAACCCGCCTAGGTTCTTACTTAGGCTTATAAAAGAGTAAAGTTTGGCTGGGTAATCTTTTGCTATAAAGTCAGCATATAGGTGTTTTGAGCTGTTTGAATACAGCGCCTCGGCTATAGACTTGTCCATGCTTTTTTGCATAGCTCGACGCCGTTTATTAAGTTTTGGACTGCCAAATATAATAAATATTATCAGCCCTATAAATGGTAATAACAGGATTAACATAAGCCAAGCCGTAGCAGAGGAGGGTTTGCGGTTTTGAGGTACCACAAAAAGCGCACCAATTCGGATTGTCCAATCTATCAAAAAACCGATAGCTATAAGTGTCTGCATAAACTAGTCTTCAAGAACATTCTACTACAGAAGTAGTAAGCCTTAAAGTTACAGCGGGACTAGGCCTAGCTATTTGTATTTGTAGGAGCGGCTGAAATGCCGCTACTTCCAGATTCATCTACTATAGCTCTCAGGTTCAGAAAGCGGGCTTCGCCCTTTTTCACTCACCCATGCTCATAATACATTTCCGTGCGTGGGCTTGCTACATCGAACTGACAGCTACGCTCGGCGTTGCCGTGCTGTTGTCGGGTCAAGCAGACCATGAGCCAAGTAAAACGGATATAAATGCCTGACTCTTTACTTTGGCTCACACTAACAGACGCATTGCGAACTGCTAGTTTCGAGTTCGATAAAGATAAGCTCAACTTAATTAGAGAGTTACTAGCTTATACGTTTCAACTATCTTACGTGCGGAATCGGCAGGCTGCAGTAATGAAGTATCTAACGTGAGAACATCGTCATAAGCGACGCTTACATTCATATCGTAGCGGCTCAAACTAACTTTAAGCTCCTCACTATCCGTAATTTTCTTGTGATGTTTCCTCGACTCACTATCTACTCGTAACACTAGCGTCTCAAGAGGAGCGGTTAGCTGAATAAACCGCACATTACCATTATGCTGCTCTACAGCCTCAACAACTCTTTGAACAAAGTTGTTATCATCCTCGTCACCTGAATGAACATTTGTAAATATCAGGTTGCGACCATACTTTGCCGATGCATTAAATACATCCAATCTAATTTCATGCACCAGGTCGAATAGCTTATCGTCAAAATCAGGAAAAATTTCTCGTGCTAAGTTTAATGAAAGATGATTATGGAATAATGTATATCCAGTCAAAGCTGCCAGTTCGGTAGCAATAGTCAGCTTACCTGTTGCAGGTGGTCCATATATAAATATTAGATTCATGCCCTAAGTATATAGCAAAACAAAAACACCATGATTTTCATCATAGTGCTTATGCATGGCTCCGGAAACTAGATTCGAACCAAGTGTTTCTACTACCTGATTTTAGGTTCGCTTTAGCTTAGCCTACATCTGTTAATAGTCAAGTTTTGGCATATATCCTTTGGGACAAATGTGATACAATAAAAGCATGAAAGTAAGCAAACTTATTAATGTAAATGAAAACAGTCCAGAATTCCTGCTTGAGCTGGAGCGACGCATTAAACTTGCTAAAAATCCTAAAAATCGCATACCACTAAGCATCGCTAAGAAAGATATTTTGAAGAAATATCAGGACCTTGCTGGTGCAAAAGTGTAGCGTTAATCTTACAGAAGACGCAGAGAACGATATTGCTGAATTAATGGCATTCTATGAGGAGCTAGTAGATGCCGAATCAGCTACGAAGTTTTTTGATGAAGCTATGGAAACCGTATCAAACCTGGAAAACTTGCCGCGAGCCAATGCCCTATTTAAGGACGATCCAGATGTGCGTAAAGTTCAAATGGAAAACCATAAGGTGGCGATTGTGTATCTCGTGGATGACGATCGTTTCGAGGTTATTGCTGTTCGTGCCTATCACCAGATGCAAAACCCTGCCGGTTATCAAGAATCAGTACGCGAGCGTATACGAAAATTTCGTGGCTAAATATGGGAAAAATACTGGCAGTTGGCGACATTCATACCAAAATTTGGATTATTGAGAAAGTTGCTAAGGTTATCGATGACTACGACAAGGTTATCTTCTGTGGTGATTATGCGGATGACTTTAGTGCGAGCCCGCAAGACACCTTAAATACATGGAGTGCACTGAAAGACTTGCAGACGAATAGCCAAGGCAAGGTCGAGCTCGTTATTGGTAACCATGACTACATATATGTTAACAATACGCCCTCACTGCAATCCGGCTACAACCCGATAACGCATGTTCTAATTGACGCACCAGAAAATAAAAATCTGAAGGACTGGCTTACCAGTCTACCCATTATTCTTGAAATTGATGGTGTTTCGTATTCTCATGCAGGAATAACTAATGAGTGGTCGGGGGCAAAAAATGTGGATTGTCTATGGAATGACACAAGCCCTCTTTGGGCACGACCTGGTGGTAGTATTACATATAGCAACATCCCCCAGGTTTTCGGACATATGCCTAGCGAAACCTGTTATGAGGTCAATAAGGGAGTGTGGTGTATAGATACCTACTCTACGATGCCAGATGGTTCCCCGTTTGGTGATGGATCGGTCCTTCAGGTTATTGATAGCAAGAAATTTACTAAGCTATATCTGGAGTAGCTTAGCGTGACAGGTCTTAGGGAACGGGTCTGGTTTTAAAGTGCTTACTCTTTCAAGACGGGAGGGGCTAGGTTCGAACTAAGTTACAGGGGTAAAATGAAAAAAACGCCTTTTCTAGCGGTTCCAGCATTTGTAACTTACGAACTGTAAATTAGCATTTTGTCTGACCAAGGAGAGAAGTTAGGGACAGGTCTAGGAACCTGGTCTACCTATTTCTCTGCTGGGTCTGGCTCCCCCTAGTGGACGCACTTCGTAACTATTCAGAAGAATTTTCTTTGACTATGCGTTGAATAATTGATGTCGTTGATGGCTCTGGGTTCATCCGGTCGAGAATAATGAATCGTGATTGATCCATTAAGGTGTAAAACCTCGGGTCAGGACCGTCAGTAACATATAAGTCAGGCTGCAATTTTTCTAATATCTCAGCATGGACCGGGTCGGTGACTTCAGGTGGCATCTCAGAAGGATCGATAAACACGTAATTAACGACTTTTAAGCTATCCAAAATTTGTGCCCTATATTTTTCTCCAATTATCGGACGTTTGTTGCCTTTTCGTGCTTTTACCCTTTTATCACCACTTAGCATTACGACAACAATGTCGCCGTGACTTTTAACTTGCTCTAAGTAGCTTAAGTGACCGTTGTGAAACAAATCAAAAGTGCCGCTTGTTAATACAACTTTTTCATTTATATGTCGCTCACGAACATCAGCCAGATTGTTAGCAGGAATTATCATTATAGAATTATACCAAACAAAAACACTTTGCTTTCACAAAGTGCTTATGCTTGGCTCACACTAGCAGACACATTGCGAACTGTAAGCTTGGACTATGATGAAAATCGAATTAACACCATCAAAGAGCTTCTGGGTGCAGTATAAGTAAACCCGAAAGATATTGACATAGTTAGCTAAGTTAGCTAACATAGGTATATGAAAACTGTAACAATACACGACGCAAAGACTAATTTAAGTAAGTACATCGCAGCTGCTAAGAGTGGTAAAAAAGTATATATTGGTGGTTTTGGTAAAGCAGAAGTAGTCTTATCAAAAATTACCGATTCTGACATAAACACCGGGAGAAAGCATGACTACATAATAGGCAAAGGTAAGGTTACTGAACATACAGATAGTTTTTCGGATACTACCGAACAAGAAGTAGCTAATCTCATGCTTGGTAAGTAGTTTCATGAAACTACTCTTGGATACGCAAGTTTTTATCTGGCTTATAAACAGTGATAGAAGACTTGGGAAAGAAACGTTAGGCTTAATAGAAAATATGTCTAACCAGTTATACATAAGTTATTTCTCGTGCTTTGAGATGGCTATAAAAGCCAGTATTGGTAAGCTGAACTACGATTCTACAATCCTGGAAGACCTACCTAATATGGGTATAGAACTAATTCTACCTACCATAAATGCTCTACGAAGGTACAGTATTGTTAACTTGGACAACAAAGATCCATTTGATAACATGCTCATTTCAGTCAGTTGTACCGAAAAAACAACTTTCGTGACAAGTGATCAAAAGATCCTAAATATTTCAGTTCAAGATCTAAACCTGCAGGATGCTACAAAATAAGTGAGAGTTTGAAATAAATTCACAGTTAATAGCCCTAATATTTAATAGATACTTTAGTTTCTGTTAAATTAGATTGCTGCTTGGTCTGGCTCCCGGGGTCAGATTCGAACTTACAACCTCGAAGTTAACAGCTTCTTGCTCCACCATCGAGCTACCCGAGAATTAATGGCCAAGTAAAGTAGGTCCAGTATTAATTATTTAGCTAGAAGGTCAGACCCACTTATGTGTAAATGATCGTGAGTAGATTTAGTAAGAGTGAGCAAATAACCAAACACTTTTGGTTGGTTTTCCTGTGTAAAAGTCGATACCCTGAGAATCACCCTCTAGCCGACAACGACTTGTTGCCTTGGTGTCCTCTTTGATCTTTGCTTCATTCTCAGCATTGTCTTCCCAATGAACCTTCACAAAGCCTTTGTGCGTTTTGATACATTCTTTAAATTCTTCGTAAGTCGAAACTTCGCGGGTATTAGTATCGCGATGTGTGGTAGATTCTTGTAGCATGCTGTTTTGAATTGTTTCGAGAAGTTCGACAATCTTAGGAGCAGTTTCGTTAAAATCAAATGAGCCGTCTTCGAGTGTGTCGCGTCGTCGATAACTAACAATTTTAGTTTCAATTTCCTTGACACCAATCTTCAATATTATCGGAACACCCTTTACTTCCCATTTGTTTAATTTAAAGCCGAATGATTCATCATCGCGGTCGTCCAGTTGGGCACGAATACCTTCTTGAATTAATATTTCAACTAATTTTGCACCATACTCAAGCACATTACCCTCTGGCTTTACGGGCACAACGACAACCTGAATTGGTGCAATTTTTGGTGGTAAGCGTAAACCGTTATCATCTCCATGGGCCAGAATTAAGCCACCGATTGAACGGGTGCTGAATCCCCAACTTGTTTGCCAAACTTTGGAATAATTACCTTCTTGATCTTGAAAAGAAATATCAAATACTTCCGAGAAGTGCTGACCTAGGTCATGTGATGTACATGACTGAAGGACCTTACCGCTTGGCATAAGTTGTTCAAAAGTTAAGGTATTTGCCGCACCAGCGAAACGCTCAGATTGTGATTTATAACCTCTGTATCCATCAATTGCAAAGTATTCTCTATAGATATCGACGTATTGATCCATTGCCCATTTTTGAAGCTCAATTGCTTCTTCGTGAGTTGCATGAGCGGTGTGACCTTCTTGCCACAAGAATTCACTAGTACGGAGGAATGGCGTAGTACGCTTCTCCCACCGTACAACGTTATTCCACTGGTTCATCATCAATGGAAGGTCACGCCATGATTGAATCCATTGTGCGTATGAGTTGTACATTATAGTTTCACTTGTAGGGCGAATGACAAGTGATTCTTCAAGTTTTTCTCCTCCACCATGAGTCACAATAGCAAGCTCAGGCGCAAAACCTTCTATATGGTCTTTTTCCTTTTGAATAAATGACATAGGAATAAGTAGCGGGAAGTAACAATTTCCTACACCCTTTGCTTTGATTCTATCGTTAAGCGCTTCTTGAACTAATTCCCAAATAGCATAACCGTAAGGCTTAATTATCATCGTGCCCTTTGCAGGACCGTAATCTGCTAAGTCTGCTAATCGAATGACAGTTGTATACCAACCTGATGCGTTTTCAGATTGCTTTGGGAGTAGACTCTTTGACATGGGAATCAGTATAACAAAGAGGTTTCTCGATTGATAGGGAAACTGGTCGTGGAACTCGGTCACCCATTTCCATTGCTTGGTTTGGCTCAGCATGCAGGTCTCGAACCTTTAACTGATTCAATTGAGATAAATGAAACGCGCAGTTGCCT
>CAZQZT010000001.1:186091-222964 GCA_964597925.1 uncultured Candidatus Saccharibacteria bacterium | reverse complement strand
TGGCGGGCCTGACCGGATTCGAACCGGCGATCTCCTCCGTGACAGGGAGGCATGTTAGGCCTCTACACCACAGGCCCGTATAAAGACAGACAAAATCATAGCAGTTACAGGGGTAAAAAGCAACCCAGCAGCGTGTGACGCAAATATTACCGGATTAGTTTTTAATGTAGCTTTGAGTTTTCTGTTCGTCTTTTAGGTCGTTTATATACGTAGAAATGTCTTTGAAATTAAATAGTATGTGAGCTGCGTGGATTTTGCCGTCTGGGGTGTTTTCTATATTTTTTACTATCTCCAGAGCATAGCCGATGTTTATGACCTCGCTAAACTCACCTGGCTTTAGTTTGTACAGCGCGTCCACTGTTTGTGACAACAAATCGCGGTTTGTTTGGGCTACGTTGCCTATATCACCACCGTTGTCTTTACTGCTTGGGTCGTCTGAGTATTGTTTGGCAACTGCTCCAAAGTCCGCACCAACCACAAGTTCTGCATGTGCTTTGTTTGCTTCAGCAACTGTTTCTGTATCTAGCTTTGCCGCTACATTTTGTGCCAATATCTGACTACGCAGACTACGTTTAAAGTCATTTACAGACCAGCCCCAGTAGAGTCTAAGCACATCTTCAAAGACTTCATCGTTGCTACCCAGGCGGTTTTGGTTGCGTAGTATGGCTATTTGCTCATCCAGTTGCTGTTCGGTTACCGTAATGTTGTATTTGGATGCTAGTTTTTTGACATAGGCGTCGTTTACTACCTTGTCTAGAGTTTGTTTTTTAAAAGCCGCTAATTGTTGCTGGCCCTCAGTAGTTCTAAAGTCCAGCTTTAACTGTGATTCGTAGTAGTGTGTATAGCGCCTTACTTCAAACAAATAGCTTTCATACGAAACAAAACTTCCACCCGTCCGCGCAACCGGAAAAGGAACTACTTGCGTGACACGATATACAAAGGCTGAAGTAGACTGAAATTTATACAGCGCCAGCGTACAGTAGGTAAAAAAGCCTATCAGTCCGGCTATCAGCAAGCTAGTAGTTATGAGAATAATTCGGTGCTTTGAGTGCTGCAACGGGTATATATATTTACGTGCACCACCTATAACTTCTTCGCGGTGAGCAGCTATGGTTTCAGATGTAATTCTAGACTCTACTCCACTGCCAGTGTTTGCCACCGGTGTAACTTTGTTTTTGCGACTAAACTTCTTGATCTTTAACTTATTCAGCTTCGGCTTCTTCAATCTCTTGCTCATTCCTGTTTACTGGATGGTTTGTTATTATTACACCTTGTTCGCGCAGTATATGTATCATTTTCTTCTGTATCTTGGCTGGATGATACACATCATGTATAACCAAGTCGCCCATATATGTCTGCACCATTATTGTACCAAATCCAAGCAGAGTTTCCTGCAATCCGGCCACCTCATAATTAACCATCTGTACTTGGTTCAGCCCTATGTCTACCACACTTCGGTGAAACAAGCCTTTTTGGGTTATTTGTATAAACCTCTGGTCAGTCACTATAAATATACTGTAATACCAAGCTATCCAGGCTGGCATAAAAACTAGTATTGCCAGTACCAACCCAACTGCCAAACCGCCAAAAAACCAGCCAAAACCCAGCGAAGGCTTCACTGCCGCCGGTATCACGCCCAGTAATGGCGCTATCATGGCTAACACCAAACCCTTGCGCATCACTACAGGGTGTTTGCGAAATACTAAAAGAACTTCTTCATCATCAAACTGATCAGCAAAATATTTCTCGGTCTTGGGGCTTTCTTTTTTTTCTACCATAAGCGTATTTTAACAGGAATGGTATCCCCACCGCGATTCGAACGCAGATCTGCTCCTTAGGACGGAGTTATTCTATCCATTGAACTATGGGGACTCTGCACAGATTATACCCCACCTAGCCTACTGTTAAATAAGTTTATTTGCGTTCGTAGTCTTCGTAAATATGTAAGTATTCAGACTTATCGTAATCAAACAGCTCGTCTTTGGTAAAAAACCGGCTAATTTCTTCCGCACCAGATGCTTTACTATCAGATGCATGTATCAAGTTTCTGCCCTGTCCTATAGCTAAATCACCGCGTATAGTTCCAGAGTCTGCTTTCCTAGGATTAGTTGCACCTACCAAAATACGGACTGACTCTACACATTCAAAGCCTTCCCACGCCATAACAACTACTGGTGAGCTTTTCATAAAGTCCTCTATACCGGCATAAAAGGGCTTGTCTACTATATGAGCATAGTGAGCCTGCAAAAGCGCACTGTCCAAGCTCATCATTTTGAGTCCGAGGAGTTTTAGACCTTTTTGTTCTAGTCGGCTAGTTATTTCACCCAACAGTCCTCTTTGTAGAGCGTCGGGCTTGAGAATTATCAATGTTCGTTCCATATATGTAAAATTATAACAGATACGGATTAGCTGAACAATCTGTTTGTGCGCTGAATGTCGTACAATATGCTTATGTTGTTTTACAAAGCCAAAACTGAGTTTCTAGAATACCTAGAGATTGAACAAAATCGTTCACAGAAAACTATTGCCAACTACGACCACTACCTCACGCGCCTGATTGATTTTGCTGGTGACATCAAAGTATCAGACATAGATGCAGAACTGGTACGCAAATGGCGCTTGTGGCTTAACCGCCTAGGCACCAACACTAGTGACGAATTGCAAAAAACCACCCAAAACTACCACCTTATTGCTCTACGCAGTTTCCTAAAATTCTGCGCCAAACGCGATATAAATGCCTTATCTGCAGACAAAATAGAGCTAGCCCGCACGGTTCGAAAACAAGTAACCTTTTTAAATACAGATGAAGTAGGACTGTTACTTAAACAACCGGACGTTGCTACCCAAAACGGCCTGCGTGACCGAGCCATTTTAGAACTATTATTTTCATCTGGGCTGCGCGTATCAGAGCTAGTTGGGTTAGACAAAGATCACATAAATCTAAAAAGACGGGAATTCGTAGTACGCGGCAAAGGCCAAAAAGACCGCCCCATATTTATTAGTCCAGACGCCTCCCTTTGGATTCAAAAATACATAGAAAAACGCACAGACAATGCTCGCCCACTGTTCATACGCTACAGTGGAAGCAAAAAAGTAGACCTTAGCGGTAACTTTCACCGGCTTACAGCCCGTAGCGTCCAGCGCATGGTTAGCCGGTATGCTCTGCTGGCTGGTATAACCAAACATGTCAGCCCACACACATTGCGCCACTCATTTGCCACCGATTTGCTCATGAACGGAGCAGACCTTAGGAGTGTCCAGGAACTCCTGGGACATAGCAACGTAGCCACTACCCAAATATATACACATGTTACAAATCCTCAGCTAAAAAGTATCCATGACCGTTTCCACAGCAAACATAACGAGCCAGAACCTATAGAAGATGCAACAAAAGATTTGGGGAAATAAATCAGTCCGGGAAACCTGGTGAGCAACTACCCATATCAATTGCATTTGTCCCGTCTATGATGAACTTTTTGCATATTTTGTCAGTGCCTTCTGCTATAAAAAGCGGTGCTTTGCTAGATAACCTAGTAGTTGGTGCTCTTACCTGTATGCGACGTAAAACATCGCTAGCTTTGCCGGTTACATCTATAATTGCCTGGGCACCGATTAGCTCTACGCTACCGTCACCTGCTTCAATCTGAATAGCTGCTGAGTCATAAATACCTCTCACGCGTAGATAATACCCGCTTAGAGAAGTCAGGCCAGCTATTTTAACCCGGCATCTGTTGTAGCCTGCAACAGCAGTGCTACAAGGAGCCTGTGCGTTCTGCCCATTGGTAGAACCAAAGCTAATAGTGTCTGTCGTTGAAGCGCTTGGGTATATAAAGAACACCTTACTAATAGTAAGTGCGGCAGCATCAACTAATTCAACTCTCAAAACTGGGGCCGTGCAAGTACCCAAAGTTGGGTTCGCCGTCATGGCCGCACAGTTCGAAAAATCTTGTGTAACAGCCCCGTTATCCCAATATATTTCTAGAGTATTGAGGGCTAATGCTGGATTTTTGTTTTTTAGGGGCAGTATGCGTTGTTCGTCTGATTTGGCATATATTAGTTGCTTTGGCGCCGCATTCACAAACAGGCACGTAAGTGAAGCATCGTTAGCAGTTGTTAGTGCCGAGTTAAGAATTATACTAGTATCCGAAGCAAACTGGGTACAACTACTCATATAATTTTCATTAAATCCGGGGTCATCATCTTCCCAAGTTGAAAGCTCTGCTGCAGCCAGGTTCACTCCGCTTTCGGCTGCATAGAATGCCTGGGTGCTCAATTGCCTATCCAAAGCATTACGCTGTTCTCTACGGCTAATCTTTGCAAAACTCAGCACAATTAAAGTGATTACAATCATGAGTATTATGGTGACTACAATTGCCACAATGCCCTGCTGGCTATCTTGATTTTTTTGATTATGCATATGTTTGTACATTATTTTACTCTCTTTTGTACAATTGTAGACAGTTTTGAAACAGCACAGTACTGGCTTCCTGCCCCTCCCTTGCATGTGTCATACAAACCATCTGTTCCTACTGTGCCATCAAGATTTTTATATTTATCTGCTAGTAAATCATATTCACCAGAGGCAATACCAACCGTTATCCTAAATGTAGACGCATCAGTGTCACCATTATCGTCAATATTTAAATCTGTCAACCGCATACCTACACCTAGAAGTTCTTTGCCGGTTGTGGTTGCATCTGTCACATTTAAAACAGTAAAGGTATTGCAGGCTCCATCATAGCTAATCAATGTCGCTGCAACTTGGTCAGCACCTGATGGGCTCGTAGCAAGCTGTTTGTTTAATATGTAGGCATATCTGGTACCGTTTACACAAAACCCGTATTTACCGCCTGATTTAGGATAAGGATCGGAAGCAGCATCATAGACGTCGCCTACTCGCACCTGTTCACCGCTAAACTGTATACCACGGCTTATTTCGTCTATTATATTTCTAGCTGTTTCTTGTGTACGGGACTGCAAAACACTCTTGTAGTACGCGTTTCCTATTTTTATAATTCCAGTACTTACTAGGAGTAATATTACAGAAAACACCACGGTAGCAGTCATTAATTCCAAAATAGTAAATGCCTGTTGATTATTTTTACTCATCGCGCTATGTATACCATGTCTACTTTATTTGTTGCCCCAGTAAGCCCATCCCATGTTACTTTTACAGCATAATCTTTTGAATCTGCAGCATGAGTAACCACAGTTGTATAATCTATACCTACTTTGTTGACACAGTCAGGCTGTCTAAAACCCGACGCTATGCAAAACGGACCAGCAATTATAATATCGGGATTCCCAGATGAATTTGCAGCTTTTATCAGCTCAATTTGGGTTTCCGCCAACTTTAGGGCAACGCCGCGCTCTTGTGCAGTACGAGTTCCATTGGAGCTTTTTCTGGTAGATGCAAACGCGCCCCCTAGTACCAAGCTAACCACAGCTATAGCTATTAGGACTTCCACTATGGTTTCGCCCTTGTAATCAAGTCGGTTTGTAGGGATTTTCATGAACATGCTTTCCCTATGGTAACTCTGGTGGTGCTAGTATTGAGCTTGATTACTCCAACGCGACTTCCATCAGTTAAACAAATACGTATCTCCCCTTGCTCGGGCGAAGGCTTACTGATCAATTCATTCTGTATTTCAAGCGCAGTTATTCCAGTTAAAGTGTAGAAATTAGACTTGGTAGAACCGGACTTTAGCAAGGGATTTAAACCTGCGCCGTATTGGTTGAACGTGCTAAAAATACCTAAACTACCGAACGCTGTTCCATCAACCGTCATCCCATTCGGGGACGGCACCGTAATTCCGCTTGGAAACTTATAGGTTTCTACTGTTACAGTTATTAGTTTTGGTTTTGCTTCATAAAAATCCTTAACTTCTTGACCTGAGCTATTAAGCCGTAATCCTGCTACGCTATAAATATACAAACCATCACCTGATGTTGTTGGAATTATTACCTGTCCTATATAAATGCAGTCTTGATTTTGGCCTTGAGATGACGGGATATCAGTTATATTCAAAATACCTGAGCTAAGAGTGCATGTCACACTACCGGGATTGTTGTAGTACCCTGCCGAAACATTACCAATTACACTTTGAAGCTTGGTATCTAATTCTCTTACTGTGGTAGAAAATTCAGTTTTTCTTTGCTGACCATTCAAAAGTAACATTGTGCTTACAAACAAAGCACCACTCACTGCCAAAAATGCCATTGTTTCTACAATGGTGTAGCCAGCATCCTTGCTACGCACCCTATTCATGCACCCAAGTATAAAGCATAACCCGTATAAGTAACAGGGGTTTTACACAAACAGAAACTGCTGTTTGTACCAACTAATCACACTGGCTCCAAACAGATAGACTATAAACGTTGCAATTAGTAGCAATGGACCAAAAGGCAGTTTGGCTTGCAGTTTAGTTTTTTTAGCCAATAATAGCGGTATACCTATCAAACTACCCAGCAGTGAAGCAATAAACAGCATCAGAAGAGCCTCTGCCGCTCCGCCTAGCACCAAACCTAACACTACCCCGAGCTTTACGTCCCCACCCCCAATCCATTTGCCTTGAGATATCTGAAATAATACATAAAACAACCCAGCACTGCACATTACAGCCCAAAACGCCCCCGTTATAACACTCATATCTCCACCAGATTCAATAAACTTGGTCAAAACAAATACTACTGCAATTGCCTGAAGTGGAAATACTATTCTGTCAGGTAGTAACATCCATTTATAGTCGTAAACAGCTAGGGCTATGAATCCCGTTAACAGTACAAGCCAGGTTGCGAAAAGAAATATGGAATATGGAGTGTGGAGTGTTAAAGGCCAAAATATGTAGGATATTACGAATAAGGCAGTTGTAGCAAGCTCAACAACTGGATATTGTAGGCTGATTGGTTTGTGGCAATAACGGCATTTACCCCACAAAATTACCCAGCTTGCTACAGGCAACAAATCATACCATGCAAGTATGTGTTTACAATGTACGCACATAGATCGACCATTTACAATTGAATAATTTTCGAAATTCGATTTTCTCTTAGTCTTCGCGTCTCGGTCTTGCTTGTGAATTCGCCATACTAGGGCGTTCGCAAAACTCCCAAAACACAACCCTATGGCAAAAATAACTAAATATTCCATCTTATCCAAGCATATCACAAATAAAACGGGGCTATCGCCCCGTTTTATGAATGACTAGTTAGTAATTAACTATCGATACATTTTGCTATTGAAGTTCCGGATGTTTCTATTGCCATCACAACCGAATCTGACCTAGCAGACACATCATTTGCCTGAGTACCAGCCGCGTTGCATTTGAATCCGACAACCATTACTAAAGTACCGTCAGCTGGTAATGTGGAATAAGCTACAGTCGAAAACTGCACAGTAGACGCACCCACTCTTGCTGCTGTTGTCGTGTCAGTAGCTGAAGTGCCATAAAATACAGATGTTGCAGTGGTTAAGTTTGTTGTTACTGGTGCAGTAAGAGCAGTACTAGAGTGACCAGTTGGCACTTTACCATTGTTGTTGTTACTCCATTCATTGACCGCAGCTAATAAGTTCGCAGCATTAGTCTTGGTTTGTGTATTACGACTATTACGCTGCAATGCGGGTACTGCCAAGAATAGAATCAGCAATATCAACCCGGCTATTGCCAGCACGATCAAAACTTCAATTATAGTGAAGCCCTTTTGGTTCTTTAGTTTAGTTTTCATGTTACAAATGCCCCCTTTGAACTTTCGTTTAGTACTTATGGTTATAAGAGTATAGTTAAACTGACTATAAATCAAGCTTTTTTATACTTAATTACTCATTTATCCACAGTCTGTTTTGTGGCTAGCCACCAAAACCTGGCTGGCCAGCCAGCCCATATATGGGTAGTAGTATCGCCGTTACAATTATAAATGCAAATAATCCCATTACTACTATTAGCACTGGCTCTATTATGGTAGAGATCGTTTTGATTTGATTATCTACTTCTTTTTCGTAGTAGTCTGCTGTTTTGGCCAACATAGCTTCCATAGAACCTGACTGTTCACCAATGCTTAGCATATCTGGCACAAGGTCCAGGAAGTTTTCGTCGCCCCTCAAACATTCCGACAGCGCCTTCCCACCCTTTACTTTTTCTGCTGCTTTTCTCAGAGATGCCTCTATGTGGAAATTGTTTATAGCATTGCCAGTTATTTCTAGCACTTGCAGCAAAGGCACTCCGCTGGCCACCAGCGTAGTAGCAGTACGTGCAAACCTAGCCATGTACATTTTCATAAACAGCGGACCAACCGGCCAGGCTTTCATTTTAAATTTATCTATAACTCTCTTGCCTCCAAGAGTTCGTGCCCAGCGACTGCCAAAGAACACCATCAAGCCAATCGCAATTAAAACTACCCACCAGTAGTCAATACAAAAGTGTGCTATTGCCAATAAAATGCGAGTAATCAGTGGTAGTGTTGCCCCCTCTATCCCTTCATACATTATTTCTACCTGAGGCAAAACTTTAATTATCATAAATCCAACAACGCCAAACATTACAAACAGTACAATTGCGGGGTATATTAGTGCCCCTCTAACCTTACTGATAATCTCTGCATCTTTTTCTTGCTGGTTTGCAATCCGCTCGAGTGCTGCGTCTAGAGTTCCAGAAGTTTCACCAGCTTCAATCAGACTTATGTATATACGATTAAATACTTCCGGGTTGTTGTTCATGGCTGCAGATAGTGCACTGCCACCTTCTACATCAGAAATAATACGATTAATGATAATTTGCAGGTTTTTGTTTTGTGTTTGCCTAGAAACACTTCGCAAACTCTGCACTAAGGGCAAGCCAGCGTTAATCAGTGTAGACAACTGACGAGAAAAAAGAATTTTGTCTTTAGACTTTACTCTGTGCAAAAACTTACTAACAGCGTTACCAGAACTTTCGCCGCCTTTTAGGGTAATTTCGAGTGGTGATAAGCCTTGAGTACTCAAAAGTTTTGCGGCTGACTGTTCACTGTCTGCTTGTATTTCTGCTTTTATTTTTTGACCTGTCTTTGGGTCTCTAGCCGTGTACTTAAAAATTAACATGTCTTTAGCTCCACTTCAGGAACGCTGAAAGCGAAAGATGTAAAGTGGGATTTTGCATCAAACACAAAAGTAATGAGATCTGAGGTCTTTCCAACTTCTATTTTCCAACTTCTATTTTCCATCCTAGTTCCTCATCAACCTATCTATTTCATCCAAATCCACCGCGTAGTTGCGAGCTTCGTCATACGTAATGGTACCGTTGTGTATCAGGTTTACAAGCGTTTTATCCATAGACTGCATACCAAATTCTGCGCCAGTTTGTATCACGGCTTCTAGCTGGTGGCTTTTACCTTCACGTATGATGTTACGCACTGCCGGGGTAGCAACCAATATTTCTGCAGCCGCTATGCGCCCGCCACCAATTGTAGGTATAAGCCGTTGTGAACATATGGCCATTAGTATATTAGACAATTGGGCACGAATTTGTGGTTGTTGGTGGGGTGGAAACACGTCTATCATACGGTCTATACTCTGCGCCGCCGAGTTGGTGTGTAGAGTTGCAAACACCAGGTGACCCGTTTCTGCTATGGTTATGGCCGCCGCAATTGTTTCTAGGTCACGCATCTCTCCAATCAGCACTACATCAGGGTCTTCACGCAAACTACTACGCAAAGCCGCCGAAAACGAATAAGTGTCGTAGTGTACTTCACGCTGTACAATCACAGACTTTACCGATTTATGCGTAAATTCTATGGGGTCTTCTATGGTTATGATGTGAGTGGCCCGCTCGTGATTTATCTTGTGTATCATGGCCGCGAGTGTAGTTGATTTACCAGAACCGGTTGGCCCGGTTACCAGCACAAGCCCCCTAGGGTACTCTGCAAATTTATTTACAATACCAGGCAAGCCTAGCTGTTCAATAGTTAGCATTTCGTTGGGTATCAAACGTAGTGCTGCAGCCAAATTACCCCGTTCATGAAACGCATTTACGCGAAACCGTCCTAAGTCCCCAAAGGCAAAGCTAAAGTCAAACTCTTTGTCTTTTAGCAAAATCTGCTTTTGGTCTTCGTCTAGTATGGCAAATATCAGCGCTTCTATGGTTTCTTCTGTTAGGGCTTCTGCCCCCGTGACCGCCATGAGCGCTCCATCTACGCGTAACATAGGCGCCAACCCAACCTGCAAGTGCAAGTCAGAAGCCTTTTTCTTTATAACTTCTTCTAGCAAAACTTCGATTCGCGGTTGTCCGGTTGTCATATATTTATACCCACCTTATTTTATTATTATGCGCTATCTGCAGCTGCAACTCTATTTACTTCTGTTAACGATGTTAGCCCTGCCAGAGCCTTCAGATACCCATCTTCTTGCATGGTTATCATACCTTCCGCCTGGGCAGCTCGCTGGATATCTCCGCTGGTTGACCTGTTCAAGATTAACGTCTGGATTGGTTCAGTAACCCCAAACACCTCGTACAGCCCCATGCGCCCCTTGAAACCACCCGGTGTCTCGGCACTGTCTGCGCCCCTAAACAAAGTATAAGCGTTTTCCGTGGCAAGTGGCAAGGATTTATAGCCTAAATCTTCGGCAACCTCAGCTACTTCTTCGGCCTTTTTGGGTAAAAGGTGTCCAATTATACTGTGTATAGCCTCTGTTTCGGCCTTACTAGATTTATAGCTTTCTTTTCCTTCATCTTGGCGTATTCGGCGCACCAAACGCTGACCTATTACAGTATGTACTGTACTGGCAATCAGAAAAGGCTCTATAGCCATATCCAAAAGCCTTGGCAATATACCCGCCGCAGAGTTTGTGTGAAGCGTAGAAAACACCAAGTGGCCGGTCAGGGCCGCCTGTACAGCCAAAGTTGCCGTTTCTTTGTCGCGTATTTCTCCCACCATAACAACGTCGGGATCTTGGCGTAGTATAGACCGTAGTCCTGCCGCAAACGTCAGTCCTACGTCACCATTTACCTGTATTTGGTTAATCCCAGGCATTTTGTATTCTACCGGGTCTTCTAAAGTAACTATGTTTATCTCATCGCTAATTATTTCTTGTAGTAGAGCGTAGAGTGAAGTTGTTTTACCGGAACCAGTCGGTCCAGAGGTCAAAATCATACCGTTTGGTTGCTCTAGACCCTTACGTATAGTCCTTAGGGCTCGCCCGGCATAACCCATATCTTCCAGCTTCAAACTAGTACCGGATTTGTCTAGCAAACGTATGACTATCTGTTCCCCCCATACCACTGGGGATATAGCTATACGCAGGTCAATATCTTTGCCAGCAACGTGTACTGTAAACTGACCATCCTGCGGTATTCGGTGCTCGTCAATTTTTAGGTTACTTAGGATTTTTACTCGAGATACTAGTGGTGCCTCAGTACTTTTAGGCAGTTTCATAATTTCACGTAAGATCCCGTCCACTCTACAGCGAATCTTTAATATTTTTTCCATGGGTTCTATGTGTATATCACTAGCCCGATTTTTGGCAGCATATTCCAAGATTGCCGAAAGTGCTTTGCTGATTGGTGAATCTTGCACAATTGTTTTTATGTTTTTATTTTTAGATTTGCCTTCATCTACATCCAGGTTATCTAGTAAGTCCTTTTTTATTTGTGAATTCTCTATTGCATCAGCTACACCTTCCTCAAGACTCAAAGAGTATTGCTTAAGAACTTGCCTTATGCCGTCTTCACTAGCAGCATAGACTTTGAGTGGTCTGCCAATTTTGTTAGACAAAAAGTCTACTGCCTGCACATTGTCTGCGTCAAGCATAGCCACCACCAGCCGTTTATTCATCTCGCCTAATGGTACTGCCATGTATCGTTCAGCTGTTTCTTCTGGCAACAATTCAAGAATAGCAGGATCAATTCTTGCTTCAGAGAGATTGACGTATGGCAGTTTTGATACGTGAGCTGTGGTTTTGGTCAGCTGTTCGTTGCTGATAATTTTTTCATGAACCATCAAAGAAAGAATAGGTGTCTTTGTTTGCTGAGCCTCTTTCTGGAAAGTTTCAAGCTGTTGTTTAGTAATTAACCCATCTTTGACGAGTAAGTCTTCTACATGTTGCTGAGTTGCTGCAGATAATACACTCATCTGTTTTCAACTCCAAACAAAGTGACTATCAGCTGTCCACTGTCAGCTGTCAGCTTTGAAAAAACCATGCTTTTCATAGCCTATTGCTGGTTAAAGGGTTGCTGGTTGTTATTACTACCTACAGTAATTATGCGAGTTGGGTTTATTGATTCTGCGTTAAAATATTTTTTGTCTGGTGTGGTAAATTCGGCAGTTATCGGTTCTACTACCTCTACTTCTTCTTGTCGTTTTTCTGGAGCCGCAAACAGGTAATTAGATATCACTAAAGAAAACACCCCACTCACAAAAACCACCACAATTATTAGAACAATGTCTTTTCTCTTCATTTGATCACCTGTGTTGTAATTCGAATTGTTTTTTGTGGCTGATAGTAGCTCACTGCCTTGATGCTGGTATTTATTTCTTGTTCCGTGGCAGTAATAGTTATAGTTGCAATTTTCATTGGCCTGATAGATCTTCGTAATAAGTCTATAGTTCCTTGTGTGGTGTCAATACCTCCGCGCACTGATATTTCAAAAGGCATTTCAACTGGTTTGATTTCTCCTGAGTTTGCGGTTTGCTGTTTGATTTCGTCGTCTGTCCCAGTAATCGAATCAATTGTATAGTTTTGGTCTGTCAGGATTTTTTCCATACTGGTAGCAAGTGCTGGGAAATCATATTTACTAGGTAGTGCATCTAGTGTAATTTTGGCGTTGTCACCATCTCTGTCGCCTGTGCCCGTAGAAGAACCACCAATTATATTCTCTGGACTAGTTACGAAAATTTTATAAGTTTTTGATAGTTCAATTACAGCTTCGTTATTTGCCTTGAGCTGAGTTAGGGCTTTCTTTTTCTCCGTGATTACTCGGGACTGGTAACTGCGCTGACTTAGCAGTGCTCTGCTGGCTACTAGTGAAAACACCGCCACAAAAGCCGCAACCGCAAGAAATATCACCATAGTGGCGTTTGCTTTATCTATTTGTAGCTTTTTAGCTGATGGTTGTTTGTGATTTGCCATATTACTGTGCCTCGCTTGGGTTACTTAAGGGTTGAAATAGTGCTTCGGGCTTTTCGGTTTCGGAGCGGGTGGTGATTTTACCAGGAGGAACAGTAAGCGTTACGGGGCTAGCATTTTTAAATATTATAGGATCGTATTTTAGTGTAATCACGTATGTTGCACCATCTTCTGCTTTGTCAAAACTTGCCATTACGACCGATGAAAAAGCATTGCCTTCCTTCCCATCTTCGGTTTTATAGGTGGTGAATTTAATTGTATCTACAAAAGTATTTACCGTGCTGATTGTATCTGCCGATCCGGTAATAGATATCGTCTCCGCAGCGAAGTCTATATTCAAATTTGCAATACTGACTTTAGCGGGAGTCAATTGTTTTATAAAATCCAATAATCTAGTCGCTACAGGCTTTTCATCATGCAGACCCGTCACACTATTTAGCTGGTTTTGTATAGTAAGGACTTTGTCGATTTCGGGGGTCTCTTTTAATTTGTTGGTTTGTGATTTTATATCAGCAGAAAGGTCAGATGAATAATTTTTTTGCACTAACTGCACTCCAATGAATAGCATGATCATAATAGCGAGTGCCGTTCCCGCCACAATTACGGCAACCATCAAAGTAATACGCTTGTTGCGCCTGGTACTTACGTATTCTCGCTTTACACTTGGTAACAAATTGAACTGTATCATTCTTGTCTCTCCGCTAACCCAGCTGCTACACCAAAATGGTTTGAAAGTGCTAGTAGTTCGTTTTGTCTATCTGCAGCAAAGGAAACATTACGCCAAGCATTGCCTATTTCTACACTTGCTCCAAATTTATTAGCTATATAGAGCGGAAATTCTGGCAAGGCAGATGCCCCGCCAGTTACAATTATTCTGTCTAGTTTTGCTGTTTCACCATAACGCTTCTGGAAAAACTTTATAGATTTTTCAATCTCTGATACCAGTAAATCCACGGTGCCAATTATAGCCTGATAAATCTGACCTTCTAATTTGTCTTTGGAAACACCAAATTTAAATACAAACTGCTCAGCCTGTTTTTGGTCTATGTTTAGGTTTTGCATGGCTGATTTTATGATTGAGTCTGTCCCCGTGGGTATAGAGCGTGTAAGACGCGGTGCTCCTCCCATAGAAACCACCATATCAGTAGACAAATTACCTACGTCTACCACCATCTGAGCCGTGGTAGCGTCTGTAGCCAAAACGGCACGTGTGATTGCCAAATTATCAGGTTCAAAAGCTATTACGTTTAGCCCCATTGATTCCAACATATCTAGTCGCGACTCTACAAAATCATTGCTCACACTAGTCAGCAAAACTTCGACTTTGTTTTTGTCTACCGGTGAATCACCTATCATAGCCCAATCCAGGGTTGAGTCCCCGATTGGGGTTGGTATGAGCGACTCTGCTTGAAATTTGATGGTTTTGGCAAGCTCACCCGAATCAAGTCTGTCAAAATCTGCTACAGTAGTAAATACTCGCTGAGAAGGCAGGCCAACCACAACGTTTCTTGTAGTCACGCCTGCTTGTGCCAGTAATTCCTGCAGACTATCAGACAACCGCTTTCTGTCTGCCTGGGCTTCTGATTGAGCGGTCTTAACATCTATTGGTATATAGCCGTAACGAACCAAATTCTTTACAGGGCCGCTTCCCTGCAACTGCACAATTCTTAGGGCAGTTGTACCCATATCGAGTCCAAAAAAATCAGATACCCCACTCAGTAATCCCATCTGTTTAGAGCTCCATCTGTTTTAAAGTTTTTTTGGTCATATAGTGTTATCCGCACCCTTTCATCTCCGTTTTTTGCCGTTTAGAGCTACAACGGGAGTCATATTAGCTTGATTATAGCATAAGGCTAATGGCGCAGTGCAACCCTTTTCTGTCTACTGCCCGCAAAAACACTACAAGATAGGTGGCAAACTAGTAATAGCGTCGTAAGAAGGATCTCCCCCACCAGTACAATTACCACTTATAGCACAAGGAGTAGCTAGCCATGTGGCCGGAGTTGCGTTAAATTGTTCAGAAGGGATGTTAGTGCTAAGTGTATTTATGCTTCTGTAAAGCTTGAGCTCTTTGGCAATAAATGCACCATTTACATCCAAACGCCTAAACCTACAGCCGCTGGTACTGTCGTTGATTTCTCCCTGAGTTGGCGCTCGGTAGGTTGCTCCGGAGGGATAAGCGCAAGTGTAGATCTTTCCTTTTGTGCCATTGTCCAATGGCTGGGCAACATATACTCCGTCCAATCTAATTACGGAGGGAGCGATATAAATATTCCCTTTTACGATTAAGTAGAAATTAGGAATTTTATCTACAGTCATAGCCCCACTAGCAAGCTTTATATCACCCGATATATAAACGTCGTTATCGACATAAATTATTGGACGATAACCTAAAGCCACAGAAGGAGATAACGGGTTAGAGCTTAGTGTCAGGGGGTCCGATGAGAAAAAGGCGTCGTTTTTATTGTAATAACTCCCCGGCACGAAAGGGCTGACGATCACGGGTGATGTGTTTTCCGGCTTAGTAGCGTAATAATCGGTTGGACAAGGAATCCCGGAACCACTACCACCGCCGAAGTTCCCAAATACAATAGGCATAAAACTCAGACCAATTCTTGGCAATGGCGCAGTTATACGTAGTTGTGCGCTTGCAAATCCAATCACGTTTGGTCTAGCAATTACTCCAAGATCAGAGCCTGCTCCGCGACTTGGATCACCCGTACCAAAAACTGGGGTATCATAGCTGTTCCAGGACTTGAGACTAGAGGTTGCACTTCCAGAACCCCAACCATCACATACTACCGGTGCTAATGGTATACCAACCCCCACATCGCCTTTACGCGCTGTAAAAAACGGTTGATTTGAGACTACGGTCGGGGGGGAGCCATTAGCAGCCCCGTTGCAAGATGCTAAATTAGGGCCAATTGCTAAATTTTTAATATACGAGGTAGTAATGTACGAGACTAATGTGGCTGGAGCTGTTATGTTTCCCGTAGTACGGGTAACCTCTGTTCCCGATGAGGACGTAACCGTCCCAACAGCACCTACTTGTGCCTCTAGATAGAGGTCAGGAAGCATACTTAGCCTTATATAGTAGTTGTAGGGAGTCCCATTACTCCCCATTGACGCCAATGTGGTGGTTCCTGTCTTGACTACGTTGAAGGTCGCTGTTGCAGTAAAATTATCTCCCGGCGAAATTATATCCGGAGTAGTGACCCTTCCACATCTAAACTCCAGGCACGGCCCTACTCTGCGTGGCAATTGCGTCTCTCTGAAATCAGAGGTGGTTCTATCTCTAACCCGTACATAAAAATCACGCGCACCAAAGTCTTTCCATATAATTGTGCTAAACGTATAGGAACCTCCAGAGGCAATACCCGCCAGTGGTGATTGCGGACTCAAAAGTGTTGTATCTGAGGGGTTTCGAATTCCATCAGCAGTTGAATCTACTAAAAGCCTAGCGTCATATTGATGGTTGGCCTGAGTAGTCGCCGTAACTGTTGCCGTGTCACAATTAGCTGAAAATGCGTTGATCACAAACGGATTAGGGGCTGTATTATAACAAACTGTTACGGGGTCAGAATACCCAGTATTAGAATCAGGAAATCCATCATGCAAAGCCGAAATTGTGTAGTTCACACGGAAGTTGTTGCAGCCAGGAGAAAGTCCAACCAAATTTATGGTCATACCTATATTGCCAAGACCAGAGTACCCACCCTTAACAGCATTACCTAGTCCCATTGAATTCGGCGCATTTACCGTAGCCCACGTTACGTTCGTAGTAATATTACTATAGGTTATATTTGTAACATTATTATACCCAACTTGTGGGCATACATATGACCGGCCGCGTAACTGAATAGTATAGCTAGTAGCGCCATACGGTGGATCAATAGTATACGGACTTGGCCACGTTGCATGGTAAGTGTGCTGCCCGGTCGAACTTGTACACGCTGCCGATAGGGAACTATTTACAGCTGTAGGGGCTGATATGCCAGGTGTTTCGCCGGGATAATAGGTGTCTGCAAAAGCTTTTTGGCCAGTGAGCACAAACAAAAACAATGCAAAAAGCAAAGATATGAACAACAGAGTCTTTTTACTCTGCCAATTAACCCGTAACTGGTATTGTCTCTGGATCAATTGTTGGCCCATCCTTTCCTTCCTCTTCTATTTGTTTCTGGATTTCTTCTCGCGAAGGTTCTTGCATCGAATCAGACTTGTTGTCCTTGTTCGGAGAAAACCTACCAAGCTTCCCACTGCTATACATCCAAAACACTCCATATACAAACACAACAATTACACCTAAAACGACTAGCTTTTTAGCAATTATTAAATTTCGGGCTTTTTTGTCTGTACCTGCAACTGCCTGGTTGGCCGATTTTTTTTGTTTACTTTTCAATTTCCACGGCTGTTTAGAGCCGCCTTCAGTAACGACATTACCTGACTTGTTCTTGGGCTTCTTCCATTTCATAACGCTTTTGTTTAAGTCTAGCACAGACGTCAAATCGACACTAACAATCTATCCACTGTTAGATAGCTAAGTATTGACTCACTTCTGTGCCGCTGATTAGAAAACCCAAAATCTTGCCATACTTAAATGGTCTAAATTTTTCGGTATCAGTATTTGTTACTTGCATACACAGCCCCACCTATCAAACAAATCGATAAGTGTTCGCAGGTATGTAACTAAAGAATTTAACCTGTAAATCTTAGCTTACCAATAACGGGCGCAACTGGGTTTGCGGGCGTGATAGTCGGAGTTCCAGGAGTAAGCTGAACTGGTGTACCAATATCTATAGGTGGCTATCCTCGACTTGTATAAGTAGCCGGCTTATTTTTATTTGGGTCTTCCGGTATCACAACTACTCCACCGCTTTCGCCATTATCTGGCTCTATATCGACTATTGTTGTGCTTGGTGCTGGCTTTGAATCATCCCCGTCTCGTGCTTCGTTTAAGCCATTAAGACCAGCTGCAATACTAGCAGTAAGTGCAACAGCGGCAATTACTTTAGGCACTTTAGATTTTTTGTTATTGGATTGGTCGCTCTTGTAATTTGGATTTTCCATAATTTTGCCTTTTTGATATTTATTGAACTTAAAAACATTATACATCTTATGGTCATATTTGTCAATATCCAAATTTACTATTAGCACGCTTTGGAGTATCATAAGCTTAATTTATTAAATGATGAGGGAGCTAGTATGGCACACGCCAAAACCGCGTCGAAAAAAACTGTCAAAAAAAAAGTATCTAAAAAATTGTTTAGCTTAACGGATTGGGTCCGCACCAACAGAGTATGGTTATTTGTCCTAACTTTCGGAATTGTAGGTACCTGGTACCTTGTAATCACCTACGCCAACTCAAATCTACCTACCTATTCGGATGATATTGTGTCTGGGTATATAAACCTTACCCCAACGGTAGTAAGCCAAGATGAATCAGGAAATATCGCATACGAAATGTACCCTGCTACAACCTATGTTCAATTAGACGGTACAATTGTCTGTGATGCAGGTGGAGCAAGTGGAACAGTGACTACCGGAACATTGAGTAACGGTGAGGTTAAAAAGCTACACAAGGACATGTCCAATACCGGTCTCACCGCTCTAGCCGACGAGATTGGGTTTGGTTCTAATGACTCATTTGTTTCGTACGAAGGTGTTTTAGTGGGCGGCGAAACCGAAGCAAAAGGAACTGCAGTCTATGGCAACACTACCCGCCCGGATAGTTTCATAAAGGCAAAAGACACACTGACAAAATTGTGTGCAAAAGCCAATCGTACTATAAACCGTGATCAGATGGCTAGCCCTCGCGAACCAAAACTAAAGAAATCTGGAAGCAAAAAGACGGCCTTTAATATTGTCGAGGAATGGTTACTACCAAAAGCATCTGCTTGCTGCAGTGCTGGCGTCACCGAGGACAAAGATTTTGAGTATCAACACTACACTTCAATCAATAAATGGAGACAACAGAACGGTCGCAGTACATTACCTTATGACGCCTGTATGGGTGACAAAGCAACCCTTTATTCGAATCAGATGGCCTCAACTGGTAACTTTGTACACTCTACAAGAATAGCCGAAGATGGCGATGCCTGCCGCAAAGGCTGGAAAAAATTAGCTGAAAACATAGGTAAGGGTTCCGACAATGCGGGTTTGATAGCGGCATTTAAAAATAGCCCAACCCACAACACAAACATGCTTGATACAGCGTGGACACAAATCGGTGTTGGTGCTGTATGGGTTAAAAGTGGAACCAGCCGTCAATACTACGTAACCCAACGCTACGGACGATACTAGCACCCACTAGGTATGAAAGTACCTTCTAAATCAACTATTCTAATCGGCTTGAGTGCCCTGCTAGCAGGATGCGTGTTTGCGTTCGGCTTCCCGTGGTTTGTGCTACCCGCTGCTTTGGCAATGTTTTTTTGGATCCTTGTTGGCCAAGAAACTAAGTCGTTTAAACATTCGCTTTGGTTTACGGGGCTGTTTTTTTGGCTGTACTATGCCTTAGTACTCGGTTGGTTTTTAGACACCGACATCTCTCTGCTGGCGGGTCTGGATAGCAAAACAGGACCCTTTGTGCTCTGGTTTTGCTTAGTTGTTATGTCTAGCGTATTAACTCTGGCTAGCCTTCCATTTGGGGCTGTTACATTTTATTTTCGATCAAGACTCAAGCGACCTGACATCGTAGCTTTAGTTACTTTGATTTTCTCATGGGCGTTAGTTGAATGGCTACGTAGTTTGGTGTTCTCAGTCTTTCTGTACGCACCAGAGTCAAGTGTTGGTGATTACTGGAACTTCGGCAGCCTAGGCTTAGGAATAGTATCTACACCGCTTGGTTATTTCAGCCGAATCGTCGGTATGTATGGACTAAGCATGCTAGTAGTCGCGATCGGAATCACGCTCTTTTGGGCGTCAAAAAAACACTACAAACCACTCGTTTTGGTTGTACTTTTGGCAGTTGCGGGTAGCGTAACTGGCTTCAATATGGTGCCCAAGGAGACATTACAACCCATCGAAGCACGATTATTACAGGGAGACTCGCAGTTCGGTGGCCAAACAACTGCTGTCGCAATTAGAAATAAATCTCAAAATAAGAAAGATCTCATTGTTCTACCGGAATACTCAAGACTTTACGACACCGAAAACAAAAATTTCACAACAGAATATGTCACGAGCCAGTTGAGCAACAGAGGAGTTGTATTGGACGTGAGTGCCAATTTTACAAATGCTGGTTCAAGGAAAAGCTTTCTACTCACACGGGACAAAAATACGATTGTGGACTCCCAAACTAAGCGACTACTTATTCCAACTGGGGAGTACTTACCCAGTATCGTCACAGAGTTCTACAGACTGACTGGCCAATCAGAAATATCCGACAAATTTGCGCAAACACGCAAGCTAGAAAAGGGAGAATCTCCGCATGTTATAACAACCAAAAGCCTTACAATAGCTCCTGTTGCCTGCTCGGGTATATTGGGACGAAACATTTACCGTCGGTTAGTAAATGATGGGGGCAATGTGCTTACAAACAGTGCTTCACTAGCAACATTCGCAGGTTCTGATAGTTACTTTCGCCAGTCTGTTCAAATGGCACATTTTCATGCAGTAGCAAACAACCGCACATTCATACAGGCAACTATTGGTGCTCCGGCGTTTGTTATTGATGGTAACGGTAGTTATATACTGGAGCCAGATGGTTCTGCTACAGAATTTGCCGACTTTAGCTTTACTCCAAAAAACCATACAACCTTTTATACAAAGTACGGTGATTGGCCACTTATGCTGAGTGTTGTATATATGGCTGGGTTTGCTGGCACGGTTATACTTAAGCGCTGTAAACTATCGTCTAAATAATTGACCTCTGTTACAATACTAGTCTATGAGTTTATCTATAGGTATAGTTGGTTTGCCGAATGTGGGCAAATCTACGCTGTTTAATGCACTGACAGACAATAATATTCTGGCAGCTAACTACCCGTTTGCGACCATAGAACCAAACACCGGCATAGTTCCCATCCCAGATGAGCGCCTTAAGAAATTAGCAGATATATATAAGACGAAGAAAATAATCCCAGCTACAGTTACTTTTGTTGACATAGCTGGCTTGGTAGCCGGTGCCAGTAAGGGTGAAGGCTTGGGCAACCAGTTTCTGGCAAACATCCGCACCTGTAATGCCATCTGTCATGTAGTACGTGCTTTTGCAGACAGCGACGTAGTCCATGTGGACGATGCACTCAACCCACGAAAGGACATAGACGTCATAAACACCGAATTAGTCCTTGCGGATTTGCAGACCGTGCAACGCAAACTACCACAACTGCAAAAAGAAGCCCGTGCCAACCCAAAACTCAAACCAGAACTGGACGCTTTGGAGCAAGCACATACCTTGCTAGATTCAGGTACGCCCCTATTTGCAAGCGCTCAGCTCTCAGCTCTCAGCGCTCAGCTCGACCAGCTCCAGTTGCTCACAGCAAAACCTGTAATTTATTTGTTCAATGTCGACGAAAACACCTTACAGAGTTCCGAAAAACAGGCTGACTTACAAAAACTCGTTGCTCCTGCTCGGTCAGTTTTTGTCTGTGCCAAGCTAGAAAACGAACTCAAAAGCCTGGACCAAGCGGACCAACAGGAGCTACTTGAAAGCTACAACGTGGCTGAGTCAGGACTGATTCAACTAACCCATGCGGCGTACAACACGCTTGGACTGCAGAGCTACCTCACCGCCGGCGAAAAAGAGGTGCGTGCCTGGACCATACTAAAAAGCTCTACCGCTCCACAGGCAGCCGGTGTGATTCATGGCGATTTCGAGCGAGGATTTATAGCTGCGCAGATTATTAACTACGAAGACCTGGTATCTGCTGGATCTGAAACAGCTGCCAAATCCGCCGGCAAAGTCCGCACAGAGGGCAAAGAATACATAATGCAGCCAAATGACGTAGTAGAATTCCGGTTTAACGTCTAATTCTAAAGAATAGAATCTATACGACGTGCTAAATCTGCGATTGCCGTAGGACTGGAGCCCTTGGTTAGTATGACTAATATGTAGTTTGCTTTTTGACTATGAACTATAGCGGCATCATGCCATGTACTGCGATAAAACCCTACTTTGTCCTGCACTGTAACTCCAGGTACTCCGGCCGGTATGCCCGAACGGTATTTTTGACCAGCCATATAGCTCAGAAGTGTTGCTGTGTTTGACGAATCTAGTAAAGTCCCGTCGTTTAAGAGCCTCAAATACTCGCCCACATTACGAGCGGTAACGGTAATATTGCCCCTGGCTACACTGGGAGCACCTAACCCCTTGCCCACTGTAAGCGCATTTATATTATTCCAACCAAATCGGTTAACTAGAATTTTGGGGCAGGTGTTGTTGGAAACCACAATCATAGCCTGTACACATCCGGCTATATCTTTGCCATTCACTACTTGTTCGCTAGGGTTGATTGATTTATTTTGTATACCATTCATCAAAAAATAAGCCACGTACAGCTTATATATACTAGCAGCAAAAAAACTCGCATCGGCATTGGCTGAGGCGGCACGATTGCTGCCACCGATTTCCTGAAAGTATACGGCCGTTTGAGCACTTTTTCGCTCTGCTCGCCAATCGTTAATCAGTGTCGCCAACCCAGCATTAGTTGGAGAATATGAGCGAATAATTCGCTGGGCAGGCCCAACCGCTACAATTGTGGCCGTCACTTCAGATTTTTTTTGTTTAGCAGCATCTACAATAGCTTGTGCGGTTGTAGTAGTGTCTAGAGCCTGACCTGTTTTGCCTAGAACTTGCTGTTGCTGAGCCCCGTCTAGCATATAAACCATAGCTGGTGATGCCGTCTGCTTCACCAAAGGTGCCTTAGTGCTAAGCCAAGCTTCAATAGCAGGCTGATCATAAGCTACATTAGAGGTGCCTAAATTTTCGTCAGTTAACACACTTGCCCAAGCTTGTATCTGAGTTCCGGCCAGTTGTATTTTCTGACCCCCAAACATGATTGTAATTGTCTGTTTTTCAAGTCCCTTTATTTCGTCAACTGTAGCCCTTAATTCTTCATTAGTGATTGGAGGCTCCACTATACTACCCGCTATTTCCATGGTCGTTCTCTCGGAAACGGGTAGTCTTGCAAGTACCTTTTTGAGCTGTGCTTTTTCATACTTTACGCCCAATTTCTCCGGCACTAACTCGTAAGTACCATCTGTCTTCTTCACTGCTTTTGCATTTGAGGCTGGTTGAGTATTTTCAGCTACTAGCATATGTACGAAAGCATCCAATTTTTTGTCATCGGCAGTTCGACTTGTGGTTAGGTCTTCACCATGACTAAATAATGAATAAGGTATAAGTCGATGTTTCCATGAATAATCCGTTGCCTGGTTGGTTATCTGTTTTGCATCTAAATTAACTCCTATCCTTTTAGCGGTTGTCTGATAGGTTTTTTGGGATAATTTTAACGTCTGGGTTTGATCATCTAGTGCTTTCAGCTTCATTGTAAGCTTGTCATATGAAACAAAGCCATAACTTCCACCCGAAATTTTCAAAAAAGGACGGGTTCTACCGCGCGGGTACGCTAGTTGGACTACTACTATCAAAACTGTAAGTATGGCCACGCCAATTGTTGTGTTGTAAGCCCAAGAAACAACCCGCGCAACCCGCTGAACATACGCTATACTGTGCTTTTTGGTTGCTGGAAATACCAGCGATACAACTACTTTTGACATGATTTTTGTTTCTATTTAACATATTTATTTTACTCTTATTTCGCCAAATTGTCAAGAGTATTTTATCTGTTAGTGGTGTTTGCTGTACTTATGTCCCAGTTCAAACTAATATTACGTATTATCTTAATAACGTTTGAGTGATCGGGTAGGGTATTTTCATCATAGTAATGGTTACTTTCCATCAAATTTTCAGAAACGCTCAAGCAATAAATCTCATCACCAATCAGGTGCATTCTATCTACTGCATTCACGCTGGCTATGGGTGTTGCAATTACTAGCTTTTCGAGTTTAGTTGGCTTTAGATAATCTGCCGCCACTTCTAGCATTACACCAGTTTGTAGAGCGTCGGCCACCAATATCACCGTGTGATGCCGTAAAAACTTTGGATCTATTTCTCCGCCATCAGACAGCAGCTTGTTAAGTTTATGGAACTTTTCTACTCGCTGATCCTCAATTGTAGTGTGATATTCGCTGACAAACTCATCTATTTCTCCCTGAGAATACCTCTTGTTAAAAGTCATAGTATTGGTTGTCATCGATGCAAGAGCCTCGGACTCTCCAGGCAAAATTATCTGCTCACTCATGAGAACCATAAGGTTTGCGTGTAGCTGCAAGGCAATCTGAGCGCCCACCAAAACACCACCACTATTTAGAGCAACAACTGTGCAATGCTCGCTTTTGTATTTTTTCATTTTGAGTGCCAGCTTACGCCCAGCCTGAGCTCTATTCTCGAAGTACATATGCTTAGTATAGCGTGCTCTTGCACGCATACGAATAATGTTCAGTATTTAAGCTTCGATGCTTAGTAAAATCTCGAGACGCGTCTACGAATTACGACTGGCATATTATAAGGACTCATGACTCGCTGCCTGGAGGCGGCCAACGCAACCGCCACTGGGTTGAGCGGCACATCCTTCTCTGTTTCTAGAAAATCTTGATTTGGTTGCTGGCCCACACCTTGTTGCTGGCGAAAAATCATAACCTGTTGCTGAATAAAACTTGTAAAATTTCGCAATTTTTCATGATTGTACCCAAGAAACGAAATTGTTTTGTGCACTGTACCCAGCCGAACCGTTGCGTCAAGAATACGGTGGTTGTATTGCACATCAGATATCATGTCATATCGAATATCTACTAGTGTAAGATAAAACGGTTTTTTGTCTATCAAAATCACTCTTTGATCTGTGGCACAAAACAATGCAAAACCGCCTTCATAGCGTCCCGCTAGAACGTGCTGAAGCTGTTCATTGTCAAATAAAATTTTAGGAAGTTCCTTGATTTCTGGTCTGCACCAAAACCTATTGTTTACACCTAGCTGCTTCAGTTGTCTACTGATTTCGTCTACATGTACCATGTCGAAACTCCCTTACATAGTTACAGCCTAGACCTTTTTTATAAGTTTGTCGGTATTTTTCATCACCAAATGCATGAGATTTTAATCACACTCCAAAAGCAAACATGTCAAATGCAGTACGAAATATGTCTGTGAATTAGACTTAAACCATAGCTTGTGTCATAATTGCCTTATGCTGAGCAACGAAGCATACATGGGAGCGTGGGTTTCCGCTTTTGCAAAGGGGACCAAGCTCAAATACAACAAAGGCGAATTTGTTATTCGTCCAGGTGACGCCCCTTCGGGCGTTTTTTTTATTGAATCGGGTCTGGTCAAAGCATATGATATTACCAAATACGGTGAGGAAAATTTGTTGGTTATACGAAAACAGAACGAAATATTTCCGCTTATTTGGTCCGTTACTGGTCTAGAAAGACCTATTATCTATCAAACACTCAGCCCAACTGTCATTTGGAGACTTAGTCGAGATGATTTTCTGGAATACATAAACTCAAACCCAGAAGCCACAGCCGCATTGCTCATGATGACTATACAAATGTACCGTGTTCATTCCGAACGCATTATCAACCTTGAGTATCGCACTGTGCGTGAACGACTCATCTCATTTATGCTCACCACTTCACGTCGCTTTGGCAAAGACACCCCAGAAGGAATGCTACTTGATGTTCCGCTACGACAGCAAGATATAGCCAGTTCTATAAACGCTTCTCGAGAAACCACCAGCCGTGAGTTGTCTGCACTAGAAAAAAAGGGTCTGATTTCTATCCATCAGCAACTGATAGTCATAAAAGACATAGCCAAACTAAAATCTTTTCTTTAACAGCTTCGCCTCACGAGACAAGCCTACGGTTTTTCTCATAGCGCCGTTCTTGGGCGAAGCCAAAGTCTCGGGCTTCTCTTTTACCTTCAGCTCAATCTCTTCAGAAGGTAAAATCTTTCCTTATTACCTTTGGCTCCGGATATTTCTGAGTCAGCTTTATTTACTATGACGAATAAATTTTGTGCCCAGCCTTCAAAGTCTTTCAAGATATTGCGGCGCATTGTGTCATTTTTTATGACACCTTTGTGTTTTTGCCCGCTATTACCTGCTTCAAATTGAGGTTTTACCATAGCTACTATTTGCGTGTTTTCATCTGTTATGGTTGATATGTGCGGTAGTATTTCACGGAGCGATATAAAAGACACGTCCATTACTACAATATCTATGTGTTCAGTTGGCTTGAAGTTACGAATATCTGTTTTTTCATGCAGCTCAACTCGCAAATCACTGCGCAAACTACTGTGCATTTGGTCGGTACCCACATCTACGGCTATGACTTTTTTGGCACCACCAAGTAGTATTACTTCTGTAAATCCTCCAGTAGAAGAGCCCACGTCCAAAACAATTTTGTTATCAAAATCAAGGTGTAGTGTGTCGATCACAGAATACAGCTTTTCTCCGGCCCTAGACACAAAACTTACACGTGATCTCACAACTATGCGGGTGTCACTATCTACTAAATAGCCTGCCTTAAAAATCACATTGCCATTAATGCTCACGAATCCTCTACGAATAATATCTTCTGCTCGTGAACGAGATGTTACTAATCCACGCCTTAGTAGTTCTTTGTCGAGTCTCTGTTTATTTGACTCGCTCACGGTATGCTCCAGTGGTAGTATCTACACTTATCGTGTCACCTGTTTTTACAAAAGCTGGAACTTTTACCGTTATACCCGTTTCCACAGTCGCGTCCTTGGTTATAGAAGAACTAGTGTCGCCTTTTACGGCGTCTTCGGCATAGGTGACTTTTAGCGGTACATTTTTAGGCAATTCTATATTTATAACTCGGTCATCAAACAATTGTGCCTGCACTTTGTCTCCCTCTTTCATGTACCCCGCTAGATCGGCCATATCTGTAGCGGGAAGCTCAAACTGCTCATAAGACACATCGTCCATAAAAAAGAACGTGCTAGGGTCGCTATACAAAAACTGTACGTTTTTGTTAGTTACATCAGCCGGTTCTATGGAATCGTTACCCTTAAAAGTTTTGTCCAGCACTTTACCATCTGTTAGGCTTTTGATTTTGACATTCACGATTGAACCACCCCGCCCCATAACCTTTTGCCCATACTCAACCACCCTATATGGCACACCATCCAGCTGAAAAATCTGTCCCTTTTTTAAATCAGTCGGTCCAAATGCCATCAAATTCTCCTTTGTCGAATTAGTTTAGGGTTTGCAGTCGACGGTTTACGATTGTGCCAGTTCTGTTGTCGGCTGTCAGCATTTCTAGAATGGAATGTCATCTAGGTTGATAGGTTCGTCGCCAATATCTTCTATTACTATGTCATCTTTTTTTGATGCTTTGTTAGGCTTGGTCGTCTGGTCTGAATCATCTCCACCATCTGCTGAGCTACGAGAACCACCTTCACCACCACCTGCACCACCTAGGAATGTGACGTCTTGGGCTACCACTTCTACTTTGCTGCGTTTCTGACCATCTTTTTCCCAGCTACTGGACTGTAATCGTCCATTTACAAGACATGGACGGCCTTTGGTAAGGTACTGTGCCACTCGCTCACCTAGTGGTCCCCACGCTACTATGTCTACGTAATCAGTCGCTTCTTTCCACTCACCGTCTCCGCCCTTGAAGCTGCGGTTCAGCGCTAAACTAAAACTGCAGACATTTTGACCATTTGGTGTCTGGCGCAACTCTGGGTCCCGCGTTAGGTTGCCCATTAATATTACTTGGTTAAAACTTCGAGCCATTTTAATCTCCTTAGAAGAACTATGTCTTCGATTAATTTATTGTATATCTACACTATACCCGGTTTATTATTGCGTCAAGCTAAAAATTTTATATAACTGACATATTTTAGTGCTGGGCACAATTTCTTACCGTGGAGTGAAAGGAGCCGTACGGACGATTCGGTGACTGAGTACCACAGGAAAAAATTGTGCCCAGTGCCGAGAATTCGACAAAGGCGAATGGTACGTTAGTTGCTGGCTACGAAAGGTAGTAGCGCAATGTGCCGGGCGCGTTTGATAGCTATAGCTAGTCGGCGTTGTTCGTGTTCTTTTAGCCCCGTTTTTTTGCGAGACTCAATCTGTCCAAAACCATTTACGTAGCGTTGTAGGGTTTTGAAATCTTTGTAGTCAAAATAAGCTACGTCTGTGCGGTGTTTAAAAATCTTTGCCATTATCTTTCCTCGTCTTTCTCTTCTTCGTCATCATCATTTGCTCTATCGCCACGTTCGGCATTTTTCTTGGCCTTCTCTAACTTGGTAGCTTCAGCTTTAGCTATAGCTTTGAGGTCAGGACGAGAAATTAAATAGCGTATTACTTCGTCAGTTATATTTAGCGTACTCTCTAGCTTCTTTATTCCTTCGCCTGGCATTTCTACCGTATAAAACACGTATATACCGTATTCTTGTTTTTTGATTATGTAGGCCAGCTTGCGCTTGCCCCAGTTGTCGGTAGCCACCACTTTACCACCGTTACTGGTGATAATTTTGGCAACTTTTTCTTCGGCTTTACTAAGATCTACTTCCAAATCCGGGTGATACAACACCGCAATTTCGTATTGATTCAAGAGAATCTCCTTTGGTTATAGCCTACACTCACGCAATGGATGTAAGCCGAGTTATTAACAGACTGAGTATACCTTAGTCACCTCTGTTAGTCAACTATTTTTATTTTGGTTCGTTGTCTGGGAAGTTTTCGTCGTATAGTTCATCTTCTGGTTCAGTGGCGCCACCGCCAAATACATCGTCCATACTATTTACCAAGACCTCTCGTGGTCTGTTACCGTCTGCATGGCTGATTATGCCCTGTTCTTCCATGGTTTCTATCAGCCTTGCTGCGCGACCATAGCCAATGCGAAGTCGGCGTTGCAGTAAACTAGTGCTGGCCTTTTTGCCTTCTATCACCGCCATAACGGCGTCTTTGTACATGTTGTCGTCTGCATCTTGTCCACCATATTCGGCCACTATTCCACCCTTGCCGTTTAATTGTACTGGCTGGCTGACTACTTCATCGTCATATTGAGGCGGACGTTGCATACGTATAAAGTCGTTTACTTTGAGTGCTTCGTTGTCTTCTATCAAAGCAGCTTGTACGCGACGAGGTTTAGGATTATCTGCAGTGGTTATAAGCATATCTCCTCTATTAAGTAGTTTTTCTGCCCCCATTTGGTCTATGATGGTCCGGCTGTCTACTTGGCTGGTGGTAGTAAAAGCTATACGAGCAGGCACATTGGCTTTTATGAGTCCAGTTATAACGTCTACAGAGGGTCTCTGGGTTGCCAGTACCAAATGTATACCCACAGCGCGGGCTTTTTGGGCTATACGTACTATGAGCGACTCTACGTCCCGAGCAGCTGCCATCATAAGATCAGATAGCTCATCTATAACAATCACTATGTATGGCATACCTTCTTCTTTTTTTAGACTGTTGTACTGAGCTATGTCACGACGATGCACTTCACTGAGGGCGCGGTAGCGCCGCTCCATCTCAGCGACTGTCCACTTCAGAGCGCTTATGCACTTTTCTGGTTCGGTTATTACGGGCGTAAGCAAATGCGGGATGTCATCGTATGGCTTCAGTTCTACCTGCTTAGGATCTACCAGTATCAGTTTCAGATCCGCTGGACTGTTTCTATATAACAAGCTAGTCAAAATATCGTTTATCATGACTGATTTACCAGAACCGGTTTGTCCTGCTACCAAAAGGTGAGGCATTTTGTCCAAATCCCCCAGTACCGGTGCACCAGAAATATCTTTGCCGATTACAAAAGTAAGCGGACTTTTGGCTTCTTGCCATTCCCGGGTTTGCAAAATAGAGCTTATCCGTACTGTGGCAGGCTTTATATTTGGTACTTCTACCCCCACTGCCCGTTTTCCGGGTATAGGCGCCTCTATTCTTATAGACTGGGCTGCTAAATCTAGGGCCAGGTTATCTGCTAAGGCCGTTATTTTGGTTAGCTTGGCCCCAGCGGGAGGTCTCAGAGTAAACTGCGTCACACGAGGGCCAATGTTTGCGCCTTCCATTTCTACGTCCATATTAAAGTTTGCCAATGTTTCTTTTATAATCTCGGCGTTACCTTCCACGTCACCGGCATCAGTTTTGTCTTGTTTTTGATTTAGCAGTTCAAGGCCTGGGAATTGCCAATCAGGGTCACTGGCGGTTATCAGCGCACTGTGGCTTTCTTCTGGAGTCAGCTTTTGAGCTGTGTTTTTAAAGCTACTCAGCCGTGGTCCAGGATCGCGCCCTCCGTGGTGTTCTACTGGTACGCCTGCGTTTAGCTTAAAGCCTGTATCTGTGGCCTTTGCCTTTAAGTCCGCAAGGTCAGTGTCTTCGCTTTTTTCACGCATAAACAGTTTAAAAAACGAGGTAATAACTTTGGGAGAAATACTAAACGTTAAGAAAAATAATAAAAACGCAAAAGTGAAAAACATGATTGCCGCTGGTGTTTTGTCTAATGCGCCCATCGCTAGTCCGCCAAATAACTCACCTACTTCTCCCCCATGGCTACCTATATATGTTTCTGAAAAGGCCACATGTAGCCATGCAGCACTGACAGTTATAAAAGCCAGCATGCTCACTAGTTTGCCGAGTGGAATTTGCTTATCTTCATTAGTAAATTTCAAATATCCAAAAAATACTAGTGCCACAACTACTAGATAGCCAGCCCAACCCAGCGCCCAGTAAGCCCCGCCGAACAAGTTTTGTGGAAGTGGTCCGCCAGTATTAAAACCTCCTAAAAGCACAAATATTGCTAGTAAAAACATAAGTATCGCACCAGCCAACGGCCAAAAGGCCGAAGGTTCAGAATACTCTTGTACCGGTGCTTTTTTCTTACTTCTAGTTTGTTTTTTCTTTTTAGCCATAACCGTTCCGTATTATATAACGTTTACTCTTCTGGCGGAAGTGGTGATACCTCACCGAATACACGCGCTTCTATGACTAGGTCATCAAGCCTCCTTGCGTCTTCTGGGGTTTCTTCACCATCAATAATTCTCTGTTTAATTTCCACGATTTCCGCCCGGATACCGCCCTGTTCACTCTTTTTATCAGATTGCTGTACTTGGCTGGCTCGAGTAGGATCAGAAACATTTCCAACAATTTGTTCTGGATTATTTATAATTTCTGCTATCTGTTTTGGATCATTTTCCATTGCTATATAATAGCAAATTTTACAACATTTGTCAATACGATTATGCCCTGGGGTGAGTAGCCCAAGAATTGAGCTTTGTCCAAGCAAGGTATGATAAGAGGGTATATTCCCCTCTTATCGGGTGAAGCCACTAATCAGTTCTAGCGTCTTGTCCTAACAAGCGTGAGCGCATTTCTTCAAAACGCTTTTGCTGATCGGCAGCTATTTGCTCTGAAGTTGGCGACGCCTGCGACTGAGCGGTTTGAGTGGCCTGGCTGGGGTTATTTACTTGTCCCTGCTTTGGTCCAGTACTTGGGCCTTGAGGCTTGCCTCCGCCAATTATGTTCACTACAGGAATCACTATTGGGCTACCGCCCGTGTGTTCAAACAAAAAGTGCGTAACGTGGTCTTTTAGTTCTGCTTTGAACCTGTCCAAATCTATACGCTTAAACCTTTGTTGGACTGCTCGCTTTAGCTCAATTCGGAAGGTGTTCATAAGCTCTTCGTTGTCTCGCATATATATGAAGCCACGACTGATTATGTCTGGACTAGTCATTAGCTGCCCGGTCTTTTTGTCTAGGGTTAGAACTACTGCAACCAGGCCTTCTTCCGCTAACATGAGTCGGTCTTTTATGACCACTCCGCTCACTAGTGCTCCTGTTTGGTCGACTAATACAGTACCTGTCGGCACTTCGCCAATAATTTCCATTTTATCTGGTGTTAGTGCGATAACTTCCCCATTATCGGCATTCAACGTATCTTTTCTGGGGATTCCTTCTTCTACTGCTATCTCAATATGTTGGCGTTTGGCAGTAAAGTCACCGTAAATAGGGATGAAAAAGCGGGGTTTGGTCATACGTATCATGTCTTTGTACTCATCTATGCTGGCGTGTCCAGATACGTGAAGTGGTCCACAGCCATCAATTTCCCTAGTTTCGTGTCTAAAAACATGCACGCCTTTTTTGTACAGATCATCTACCATGGAGCGAATTTTTGAATCGTTTCCAGAATATGGTATTGGCGTGCTAGACAAGATGACCGTGTCTTGTTCTTTGAGTTTAATGTGACGGTGTTCGCCAGCTGACATTTTCATTAGAGCAGAATTAGGTTCGCCCTGGCTACCAGTACATACCACTACTAGGTCTTCGTCTTTCATGCCACCCGTAGCAGCGATTGGCACAAAAGTACCTTTTGGCACTTTTACAAACCCGTGTCGTACGGCCATTTCTAGAGTACTAACCATACTTCGGCCATCCATGGCAACTTTTTTGTTGTTATGTACGGCTGCATTTATGATCATCTGCACGCGGTTCATATTTGTAGAAAATAGTCCTACAAAAATTCTTCCTGGTGCTTGTTTCATAATGTCTATGAAGCTTTGTTCTATGGTGCTTTCAGATGGAGTACGTCCGGGACGTTCAGTTGTTGTACTTTCAGATAAAAGTGCCAAAACTCCTTCTTTACCTAGTTGTTCTAGACGCTCAGTATCAGTTCGCTCATGGTCTAGCGGGTTTGGATCTAGACGGAAGTCACCCGTGTTGATGATGCGCCCAACTGGAGTATCCAGCACTATAATTGTGCTGCCAGGTATGGAGTGCGTTACTCGCACCAGCTCTACAAAAAATGGCCCTACTTTCAGTTTTTCATGAGTGTTTTCGTTCATCATGACGGTGCGCAGTTCAAAGCCGTCTGGCATAGGCACCCCAAAGTTACCAAATATTTCTTCTACTCGTCCGATTGAGAACTTTGAGCCAAAAATTGGTGCTGGAAACCTCGGTACAATGTGAGGTAAACCACCTATGTGATCCAGGTGACCATGAGTAATTAAATAGCCTCTAAGTTTATGCTTGATGCTCTCTAAGTAGCTGGTGTCACATATGCCGTAATTGATACCAGGCAAATCAATGCCAAGATCGTTACCGCAGTCCATGATGACCGCGTCGTTCAGGTATTCCACCAAAATCATATTTTTGGAACCGCCACCGTCCATACCACCCAGGCCAATGACCTTTAGGCGTGGAGAGTCGTCTATGAAGTTGGCACGTGGTTTTTCGTCAGCAGACGGAGTGTCAATGTACTGATTTAGTGTGCGCGTTGCATCGTCTTGAGCTCTGCGCTGGGCACGGATTGCGGCCCCGCGTGAAGCACCACGACTATTGCCGTTGCTAAGTGTGCTTTTGTTATTGCCCTGTTTGGCGCGTGCCTGCGGTGAGCTTGTCGAACCCGTCGAAGGGTTTTGGTTAGGTTGTTTTGGATTCATATTTTCCTTTCTGATTATTCAGAATTTTATTTAATTTTCTTAATTATGAGAGGTATCTTAGCAAAATCGTCTATAAGTGTTTGCCGAAGCCCTCCGTTATATAACGCTGCAGCCGGATGAAACAACGGCATAAAGACGTATTCTTTGTACCGTTTTTGCTGACCATGCACATCGCTAATTATGAGGCCAGGGAGCAAGCTATCCATGCTATGCCGTCCCAGCGTCACAATTAGTTTTGGTTTTATGATTGATAGTTGTTTTTTGAGATATGGCAGAAATGCCTGCTTTTCTTCAGGCAGGGGGTCGCGGTTGTTTGGTGGTCGGTATTTCACTATATTGGTGATGTACGCGTCTTTTCGCTTTAGTCCTATCATTTCTAACATTTCGTTGAGAAACTTCCCGGCCGCACCTACAAATGGCTCCCCCTGCAAGTCTTCGTTTTTGCCTGGTGCTTCGCCTATAAACACAATCTCTGCTTCTGCATTACCGGTTCCAAAAACCAATTGAGTAGCTTGATTTGCTAAATCTTCACAGACTTTATCCGTTACGATTTGCTCAGCTAGAATGTCGAGTTGTTGCTGTTTGGTTACTGTCATATTATCGATTATGTTTAATAGCTTTACTGATCAGACGCACGCTGAGAACGAGTAGGAGTAATGTACCCAAGTACTGCCACCAACTGGCAGTATCAAAAGCCCGGCTGAGAAGCAGATACGCCAGAACCAGACCAATAATCCCCATAACTATACCAGCAGCTGGGGTTTTGAATTGGTCTGATGTGTGAAGGCGTTGCATATTATTTTTTCTCTTGTTCCCTGGCAGCTTGTTTCATACTTAGGTTTAGGCGACCTTTTTCGTCTATGGCAACTAGTTTTACGGTCACGAGGTCACCTTCTTTTACGGCATCGCGCGGATTTGAAATTCGCTCTTCGCTCATCTCACTCACGTGTACTAAGCCATCTTTACCAGGCAGGATTTGGACAAATGCACCAAAATCTAGCACGCTCACAACTGGCACATCTTTGTATATGGTGCCCACTTCTGGCTCTACGGTTATGTCTTGTATCATTTTGATAGCAGCTTCAATGGACGTTTTATCTGGGCTGGCTATCATGACTGTACCGTCGTCTTTTATATCAATCTCGGCACCAGTTTCGGCAATTATACGATTGATTGTTTCACCACCTTTTCCTATCACTTCACGTATCTTATCTGGATTTATCTTTATAGCTTCTACGCGAGGAGCAAACTCACTCATATCTCCTGGCTTAGCAATCGTTGTTAGCATGTGCTCAAGTATGTGTAACCGACCTTCGCGACCTTGGTCTAGGGCTTTTTGTAATATTTCTACCGGTAGACCGTGAACTTTCATGTCCATTTGCAGAGCAGTTATGCCTTCTGTTGTACCAGTAACCTTAAAGTCCATGTCACCAGCAAAGTCTTCGGCATCAGCAATGTCACTTAGTACGTACGGCGTATTACCGTCCATCATTAGACCCATAGCAATACCACTGACTGGGCGTTTCAACGGCACGCCTGCATTCATTAGTGCCAAACAGCTACCACAGGTTGCTGCCATGCTGGTACTACCGTTCTGGCTCATGATTTCGGTAACTGAACGAATCATATATGGAAATTCCGCTTCTGTGGGTAAGACTGCTGTGAGTGCTCTCTCTGCCAAGTAGCCGTGACCTATTTCTCGACGACCAGGAGAACCCAATCGCTTAACTTCACCCACTGTATAGCCAGGTGCATTGTAGTGATGTAAATAGCGTCTTTCGCCTTCGCGCTCCATAGTATCTATCAGTTGAACATAGCTAAGTGGAGCCAGTGTAACCACATTTAATGCCTGGGTCATGCCACGAGTAAACAGTGAAGAGCCGTGTGTTCGTGGTAGTATTCCAACTTCGCTAGAAAGCTGACGAATATCTGTCAGCTTACGGCCATCTGGTCGAAGCTGGTCTTTGATGATTCCTTTTCGCACGTCTTTGTGAAGTGCCATTACAAACGCTTCGTCGTAATCAGCTCGTACTTTACCTGCGTAGTCTTCGCCTAGTTTTGCTTCCACGTCAGCGTGAAAAGCATCTTTGAGCGTTTTTATCAGTTCATTACGCTCTGGGTAAGGCGCACGTAAGCCTTCGCCTAACTTGCCGTCTACCCATTTCTCTACCTCTGTTTGTATGGCTTCTTCTGGTAATACTAGTTCGTATTCGCGCTTAGTCACGCCAACTTTTTTGACCAGTTCTTCTTGTAGTTTTATGGCTGGTTGCATGGCCTCAAAGGCATACACCATAGCTTCTACAATCTGCTGTTCGGTTACTTCGCTAGCTCCGGCTTCTACCATCATAATTCCGTCTTTTGTACCAGCAACTACGAGGTCTAGATCTCCTTTGTCCAACTCTTCAGGAGTGGCAAAGCCTTTATATTTACCCTCTACCAAACCTACACGAAGTCCGGCAACAGGACCGTCAAACGGTCCACCCGTCAGCATAAACGCCGTACTCATGGCAATCATAGCCACCATATCAGGACGAAAATCTGGATCCATACTTAGTACGGTTGCCACGCCCTGTACTTCTTGGCGGTAGCCTTTTGGCCACAGGGGGCGAATTGGGCGGTCAATCAGACGGCTAATTAGGATGGCGTCATCAGACGGACGACCCTCTCGTTTTATAAATCGCGAACCACTGACTTTACCAGCGGCATACATTTTCTCTTCATAATCAATACTGAGGGGGAAGTAATCCATCCCCTGAATAGACCTGTCGCTCAGCTGAGCACTGCCCAGTATTACCGTGTCACCATAGCGGACCAGCACGCTACCGCTGGTACGAAAGCCTACTCGGCCTACTTCCAGACTAAGCGTACGTCCGCACAGCTGGGTCTCTACTTTTATAACATCTTTGCCAAATGGATTTATTGTTGCCATTTTTGCCTTTCTTGGGGGATATTTCATATGTAAGGTGCAAATATACAGTTGCCCTTGTGCAGTGCGTATATCTGATCTCTACGTACGAAAATCCCTACTAATTAGTTAATGTGCACAAGTTTATCCCGCATATGCAGGACTAATCTATGCAAATTATTTGCGAAGACCGAGTTTTTTTACTAGATCTAAGTATGCTTTTGCGTCTTGTTCGGCCAAATACTTTAGGAGTCTTTTTCGCTTGCCAACAGCTTGTAATAGTCCACGTCGAGCCATGAAGTCATGCTTGTGAACTTTCAAATGCGCGGTCAGTTCTGTGATGCGTTCTGTCAATATAGCAACCTGTACTTGTGGTGAACCAACATCAGTTTTGCTGGTTTGGTGCTCGCT
>CAZQZT010000001.1:103968-185991 GCA_964597925.1 uncultured Candidatus Saccharibacteria bacterium | reverse complement strand
GTGCCGCCGATGTTTTTTACAAAGTAACTGTCGTGGCTGATGTACAGGATGGCACCGTGATATTGCTTTAGTGCTTGTTCCATTTCTTCTATGCTAGGAAGGTCTAGGTGGTTGGTGGGTTCGTCTAGTATCAGTACCATCGGGTCGTTTGCCAGCATGCTAATAAGCTGGAATCGAGCTTTCTGACCACCGCTGAGTAATTTTAGTGGCATGGCTCCGTCTGTGGCTGGATTGAACAGGTAGTCACTGAGTAATTGTTTTATTTTTTGGTCATTTATCTTCACGTCTTTGGCCAAATACACTCGCTCAATTGCCTCTGCCAAAGAAGTTGTGAGCAGCTTTGAGTCAATTTCTTGCTCATAGTTTCCAATTTTGATTTCTGGTTCACAAACTATGTCGCCAGCCATGATTTTACTAGCAGTTTCTGCATTTTCTGACCTCGCAAGTATGGCTTTTACCAGCGTGGTTTTACCAGCGCCGTTGCGTCCATGCAGGCGAATCCTGTCACCTTCGCGCAGTTGAAAGCTCATGTTTTCAAACAAGGCTTTCGTGCCGTAACCTAGCGCAAGCTTGCTGGATTCTATGAGCTGACGACTTGATTTACTTACCGCAGTACGAGCACGAACTTTTATGTTTCGGCTTTTATGCTCGTCATAAGCAGCACTCATTTTGGTATTGAGTCCCTGCACAGACTCTTGATCAATCCAAAATGACGGTTTTTCGGCTTTTTGTAGGTCTGCTAATTCTTTTTTGGTACGTTCTTCTAGTGATTTGAACCGGTGAATTGTGCCAGGGTCTCGTGCTCGCTCTTTGAGCCTACGAAACCGTACCAAATCGTCTTTTAGGTTGACTATTCTGCGCTGGGTTACTTCGTATTCGTTGACTTCAGAGGTAATTTTGGAGGTGTTTGTGCGCAAATACGCATCATAGTTGCCAGCAAAACTCAGCGCCTTACCATCTCGAATCTCTACTATCCTATCGACTTGGTTCAGTACGTCCCTGTCGTGAGTTATCACCACCACTGCTTCGGGTGTACTACCGAACCAGTCCAAAAACCGCTCTTTTGCCACGTAGTCCATGTGGTTGGTAGGTTCGTCTATCAGGGCTATATCGGCCTTGGCATGCTGTACTTTGGCTAGTTCCACAAACCGCTTTTGCCCACCAGAGAGCTGACCGATAGTGCCGTCCACCTGTGCTTGCACTAGCCCATACATCTGCAGTGTACGCACTATCTCTTGCTCTACCATAAAATACCCCAGTGTAGAAAACTGCTCCAGCGCGTCACTGTAACGCGATATTTTTTTGGTATCGTTGCCCATAGTGGCGGGAAACGTGTCCATGACATGCTTTAAGTCGGCGTACTGAGGTAAATCATCCAAAATGTACTCCATAACTGGTGCATTACTGTGGTCCTGATGTTCTTGACGAGAAGAAATGATGATAAGGTTCTTTTTAAACTCTATTTCGCCAGAAAAGTCTTTGTCTATCCCAGTCAATAGATTAAATAATGTTGTTTTGCCCGTTCCGTTGCGCCCAATCACACCCACTTTTTCTTTGGCCTGCAACTGCAAATTTAACCCTTTGTACAGCACCTTGCTACCAAAGGATTTTTCGTCAATCTGTATGTTTGCAATCACGATTTTGTCTCTGGCATTTCTGTCAGACTGCTTAGAATATTTGTACTGTCCAGGTCCGCCACTTGGAATGCTTTTTCTAGCTTAAAGGCCCCTATCTGCGTACGTACCAAGCCAGCCATATAGGCGCCCGTAGTGAGCTCTTTGCCGATATCTTCCACCAAGCTGCGGATGTAGGTGCCACTTGATACTTCTGTGATAAATTTTACCTCTGGATATGCATACTCTATAGCTGAAATATTATGAATTGTGACCTTTCTAGCCTCAATAGCCACTTTTTTACCTTCTCTGGCCAATTTATAAGCCCTCTGACCATTTACTTTGATTGCACTAAAAGCATGCGGAGTTTGCATAATCTCCCCCCTAAAGTGTTTTAGGGCTGATTGCAGCTCGCTTTCTGCAATCTGCTTGCTACTTACTGCTATCTTCTCTCCTTCTTCATCACCAGTTGTGCTTGTTGTGCCCAATTTCATGGTAACCTCGTATACTTTGTCTAATTTGCTCAATTCACTAGCCCGTTTGCAGTAACTACCTACCAAAATTACTAGCAATCCAGTCGCAAGCGGGTCTAATGTTCCAGCATGGCCGACTTTCGGCTTTTTTAGGCCAGTTGCCTGTTTTACCATACCCCTAAGCTTGGCCACCACATCAAAAGACGTCCAGCCAGAGGGTTTATCTATAAGTAAAATCCCATTCACAGTTTGGATTATACCTGACACTGAAGCTAAGAGAGAGTAGCCCGAGACTCGGGCTTTGCCCAAGCACGACGCAATGAGAGGGGATATCCCCCTCTCATTAGGCGAAGCCGCTATACGTCAAGGAGTTGGAGGCATGCTTGGTGGCATCATTGGCGGTGGTACTGGAGGTGGGGCTGTCGGGTCACTAAGCTGACGGGCTGTGTTATCTGCTGGCAAACCGGGAGCTGGAGGTACTAGCCCGGAGGGGAAACTAGTATCTGGAGCTATTCCAATGTCATTATTTAGTGTTTGTGGACTAGCAATTGATGGATTAACCATACCTCCTGCGTCAGCAAAAGATGAAGCTGGTGAGGTTGCTACGGCAGGCATGTCGCCTAGATTCAAATCCATGGGCTGGATGTTTAGCGACTGCACTGGTTCAAGAACTTGAGGAGTAGTGCCGCTAACTGCTTGCATAACTGCGTCTCTAGCTGCGTCTACATGATCAACAGCGGACTGAACGGGCAGCGGTGTTTCTTCTTCTGAGTTTGGCTGTTGCTGGACAATATGCTGACTGTGCACAACCTCTTCTAGCGCTGCTAGCGTATCCTGTGGTTTGACTGGCTCTGCTGGCTCGGGCGGTGTAGCCGAAAAATCTGGAGCAATATTTGGCATTTGGCTGGAGTTAGCGTTTATAATTTTGTCAACTATTGGGGCCGAACCAGCTGGCGGTAGATCGTTTAGGGGACTGCTAGCTAATGGAGTTTCGTGTGAAAGTAATGGGCTGGTGCCACTTACCCCCAGAGGATCGATACTGGGGTCTAATCCTTCAGGTACGCTGTTTGCAGTTAGGGTGCCGCCTAGAGCTGGTGGTTGCATAATTAACCTCGATGGATCCTGAGCCTCTGTGGTTACTCCTGGAATAGGTTCTACGATCTTTTGCTTCATAGAATCAATTTGATCAGCAGTTTTGATGATTCCATCTTGATCTATGTGTATCTGCTCTAGCCGTTGTTCTGCAGGCTCTTCGTTTTCTAAATCGACGGTTAAGTCAATCAAAGGCTTTGGATTTTCATGATTTATCTGCAAAGCTCCGTTTTTTGATTCTGTGTTCGCAACTTCTGCTATTTCCGCAGGGGCCGCAGCATGCTCGCCATCTGTAATTTCTGGCAGTTCGGCATCATCTTCATTTTTGGCCATAACCTGTGTTGCCGTGAATGCCGCAGCCGATAAATCTGTAGGCGCAACGGCCTGAAGTTGAGTGGCAACTAATTGCTGGTTTGCGCCTGCCGCCATAAGCTTGGCACTTAACTGCATGGTTTCAGAAGAAGTTTTTTCGTTACTAAACCTGTTTGTCTCTGCCACAATTCCTGTCAAAAAGGCCGTAGCCATCTGTCCATCCAGGACATCAGGTTTGAGGGTTAGCCCTAAATCTAGTAGTATCTCGCACAGACTGCTGGCATCTGGCTGTACCAAGTCTAAGCTCCCCAGGCTTGCGCCGTCTTTTGTATTTACACTAATCACTGTTGCGTCATGTAGAATACGCCCGTGCGATGTGATAGCTTGGTCCAAATCTTTTTGTTCATTTACCCCTAGCGCCAGCACAACCTCTACATTGAAATCACCTTGACTAAATTCTAAGTCTTTATCTGTTATAGAGGTCCTGTACGGCGTAATAAAGATTTTGACCATCTGGTCTTCTACTTTGTAGCGTAGTTTGTCTGCTCTTGCCTTGTCTAGAGCAATTATGAAATCGCGCAGACTATCAGTGGTTTTTTCTAGAGTTTTTTCTGGTTGTAAAAATTCAATTGTACTGGGAATATCGCCACTAAAAACAGCCGTGGCATGTTTGCCAAGTTTATTTAGCAAAAGTGTTATGCCTATGGCGGCTGACAGTTGGTCTACAGAAGGACTGTTACTAACAGTAACCAAAATATTGTTGGCTTGCTTCAATCTGTCACTAATCTGGTTTTTTGGGGAATCCATTTTTGAATCCATTTTTTTGTTTTTTGATCCTCTGTTAGTCACTTTACCATAAGTGCTTGTGTCTTACAAGTAGAAAGTACTCTAGTGAATTGTACTAACTTCTAATTGACTTAATTAACCTAAATAAATCCAAAATCTCATGCATCCAAACTGTTACGGCTATGTGTTTGGTCGACTTTTATGTTGGTATTTATTTATAATAACTAGAAATTAAGATACTTATATCAATTCAATTGTCTTTTGACAATTCCCCCTCACCTCTGTATAGTTGTGCATCTAAGACAATATAAGCGTAAAGAGGAATTAATCCATGCCCATTATCAAATCAGCTAAAAAGCGCGTTCGTGTAGCTCGTAAAGCAACCGTACGTAATGCTAAAACCAAGCGCTCACTCAGGATTGCCATTAAGTCTTTTCAGACGTCTATCACTGGCAAAACACATGCCGAAGCCCAAAGCGCCTTAGACAAAGCTGGAAAAAAGGGTTTACTACACAAGAACAAAGTAGCCCGCAAAAAGAGACAACTCGCTGCTGCTGCCAAAAAATCGGGAGTAAAAACCGCTGGAATAGCCAAAACCAAAAAAGCCGTTGCCAAAAAGCCAATAGCCAAAAAAGCTACACCTAAGAAAGCAGTCGCCAAAAAAGCACCAGCAAAGAAGAAATAATCTAAATAGTTAGTAAATATGCCTGAACGCCATCGTCAGCATCTATTGCGGTGGTTTTAGTTTGCAAATCTAACTTCATGAGATTGTTAACCAGCTCTTTTAGCCTCTGCAATGTCAAACCGCGCGTAATCCCTCGACTTTTGCCAACTACATATGGATTTATCTTTGCCCCACTAGCGATTTGCGCATCACTCCTTTCGCCAGCCGTTTTTATAACCGAGAGTATGTGCAGTTGCCACCCCAACATGGCTATAATTTGCTGTGGTTCTACCTTGCTGGCACGCTGTTCGCCGTACAGCTTTAGCGTTTGTCTATGATTGCCAGAAAATGCTGAATCTAGCAGTTGGAAGATGGTGCTTTGCGGGTTTGGCTCTGTCAGTAAGTCAATAGTTTGCCGGGTAATTTTGGTACTGTAGGCTACTAACTTTGCTACTTCGTTACTAAGCAGTTGCTGGTTTGCGCCGACTCGTTCCATCAGGTATTTAGCATCGGCTTGGCTTACATCTGCCTGGTCAGTAATCCATTTGGCTAGTCCGTATTCATCTAGCTCATTGAACTCTTTATATTCCGTATGTTTTTTCAGGTATTTATAGTAACTGGAGCGTTTGTCTAGTTTTGGTTCGTGGATAATAACATCTGTTGTTTCTGGCAAATTACCCAAAAGTTGCTCTACGTTTTCTACAAACTGTTTGTTTGCGCCCGGCGCCCGCAAAACCACTAGTTTACGGCTTGCTAGAAACGGCAAACTTTCCAAACTCTCCCGAATCCGGTCATATTCTGCCTCTTCACCGTCTATCCTATCCAATCCCATGTCGGTATGCTCTGCCACAAACCCACCAACAACCCGCCGAAGCTCAGCCTTCAGCAAAAAACCATTACTTCCCGATAGCGTAGTTATCATCCAGTAGTGATTATCAGGGTTTTTGGCACTTGGGGCAAGTGTGAGTCCCACGGCCGGCTACTCTGGTTTTTACTATTGAAGTGCCGCAACGGGGGCACGGCAGGTTTTCTCTGCGAAACACTCTGGCAAAGTCCATATAGCTTCCACGCTTGCCTTCGGCATTAACATAGTTTCTATCTGTAGAGCCACCTTTTTCTATAGCTAGATTTAATACGAACCGTAGTTCGTTAAAAAGTTTGTCTGTTTTAGCTTTGGACATAGACTTTACTAGCGTGGTTGGGTGAATCTTTGCACCCCATAGGCTTTCGTCCGCATATATGTTGCCCACTCCTGCTATGACCGTCTGGTCTAACAACACAGCCTTAATATTTGTATTCGGACGTCGCGAAAGCCGCTGACGAAACGATGATTGAGTAAAATCTACAGCCAAAGGCTCTGGTCCAACTCGTTTGAAAAAGTCTATGTTTGGAACTTCAACTGTTGGATACAACTTTACCCAGCCAAACTTGCGTTGATCGTTGAAGTACAACTTAGACCCGTCAGTAAACACTACTGTTAGACGCGTAGACTTATCTGGTAAATCACCGATTAACGAGTCGTTTGGATGCCCCGCTCCAAATGCTTCGCTTGCCCCGCGATATACCAATTGACCTGTCATTTTGAGGTGAATGACCAGCGTGTGTTCGGTAGAAAGGTCAATGAGTAAAACTTTTGCACGGCGCCTTACCGTAACAATGCTGGAGTGAATCAAAAAAGCATCTACATCGCTTTTTGCATTTGGAAATGATTTGGGCCAATCAAAATCTATGGCACTGATTGTCTTGCCAACTATGAATTGATTGAGTCCACGAACTACGGTTTCGACTTCTGGTAACTCTGGCATAGTCCATCCATTGTACAATACATACATGAGTGAATCGTTAGGTGACCTACTGGCGCAGAAAAATCTGAGAGAACCGGCAGAAATATTAGTGATACGCACATTTTTGCACGAAAACTACCAGGCAGACTGCAAAATTACTACCAATAATAATCAAATAGTTATAGCGCTCAAGGGTGCTTCTTTGGCTGGCACAGTGCGGGTTCGTTTGCACGAACTGCAAACACTCTGCCAAACAGACAAGCGACTCGTACTACGAATAGTCAGCTAGGCTGATTCGTGTTTTCGTACTTCTCTCACTGCGATCTGACCACAAGCTCCTATGGCCGCGACATGGATTAAACTAGGATCTAATGCTTCTCTGGCAGATGTATCAAGAAGTCGTTCGTCTGGACGGTCTGCTTCATCTGCTTGTTTACGAAATGTTGCGTCCACACCAGCACCAACCACCAACATACCAGTGTCGCCCGACTTATTTACTAATTCAAAAAGTGCCATACTTTTGTTCCTTTGTTTGTTAGTGCTTATACTGACATTCATTATAAACGATTGCGTCAACTTTTCTAGGGTTTTATGATAAAAAGCACAAGCATGGTACTTTTATTATCATGTGTGATATAAATGTAGACCTAAGGGGACAAAATTTCTTCTAAATCATTTTTAAATTGCACTAAGTCTCGGTAATGAATGGCCTGCATGCCAATAGCTTGTGCCGCCTTTACGTATTCCTCGCTATCATCGGTAAACACACATTCACTTGGCAAAACATTTAGTCGTTCTGCTGTAAGTTTATAAATTTCGGCATTTGGCTTCATCATACCTACTTCTGCAGAAACTACTAAGGCATCAAATAGTGCCAGCTGAGTTGGATTAAATTTACGCTGAAGTGTGCCAACATTTGCATTACTCAATATTGCAATTTTATGACCTAGCTTTAGTTCTTTAATATAAGCCAGTAGTTCTTCGTTTGGCAGTTCGCCCATTCTGACTTCTTCGTACCAAGCGTTATAGGTCAGACCAATTCTGTCGGCAACTTTTTGGTGCATATCACGACTAGACATACGTCCTTGATTTGCAGTAGCTAAAACTGCATCTAAAAACTTACTGTCTTTTGCGAGGTCTCCGCCGGCTTGGCGATATATATCCTTAAACCCACTCCCAACCAATACCCCAAAACAATCAAAAATTATTCCCTTTATCACTAGCTAACTGTAGCAGAACATTATAGCTTGACGCCAGAAACAAAATCACTGTAGTCGGTAATCTGGGCTTTAAACAATCTGGCAATTAGTGAAGCATTTTTAGTACTTCCGCCAAACGATCCGCCCGCCCTAGAACAGTTGCCCGACCAAGTACGCATAATTTCTGTACCCACATCCGTTAGCCTATATATAAATATATTACCGGTGGGGCACATACCCCGTTCATCTGGTTCGCTCACATCTCTCTCCAGACCAAAACTAGCATCGTCTAGGGCTCTTACGAATGCAGAAAAAGCAGCTGGGGTGTTGGTGTACTGTTGGCTTTTTTCTACCCTTTGCTCATAACCATCTAGGACTTCAACCATACGATTGTTTCTGGTTACTATAACTCTTATAGATCTACGCTGATCTTCACCAACTAACACACCCTGTTGGGTCCAGCTCACACTGGCCCTATCTTTGTTTTCATAATCAACAATCTGCGTGTTTCTCGACTGTTTGCTAGAACTAGAATTGTCACCATCAAACAAAACCACCGCACCAACGATGACCAGAAATATTACTAACAAAACGCCTAGACCGTACCTCACAAACACCTCAATTTACTCATAAACAATACCACAATAGTGCAAAGTTTACAATGTTTTTGGCTAGCTGTACTTTACTCAACTAGGCTGGATACGCCTTCTTCTAATTCTTATTCTACTACGTCGCTTAGCAAACGACTGTTTAGTTTAAATTCTTGTCCTGCCTCACCTAGAACAATGCTTATCCAGTCATGCCCTGGGTTGTTTTGCTGTGTGTATGAAACTTTGTATTTATCAAGTGCTTCTCGCACTTCATCAAAATCCGGATAATAAAACTCTATATGCTCCAATCCTACAAAATATTTGCCGACTTTTTCTGGTCGCGGTTCCATAATTTCTAACCAAGAAACTTCTCCTAAATCCCCGACGGACTGTGGTTAAATCAGGTGCAGTGCGGCCAACCTGCGATTGTCTAGCTTTACCACAGATGTTGCTGAAAATCTGGCGTAAGTTCTTTACGTATTTGCTTGTCTGCCCAGCGCCATTCCAGATGCTCTTCGCTTAATTCCGACTGACCTGCAAATGCTGTATCGACACGATAATAAACAAACGCTAGGCTCTTGTTAGCCTCTATGTCTTTGTGCACTCTGTGTGCGTCCAGAATTTCGTCTATTTGTATCTTCTGGATATTCGGCACTTCTTCGTACAACTCCCTTATCGGAGTATCCTCGGCTTTGTAGTGATGATCGTGGCTAGGTACTCGCTACTCATGTCTATAGTTCGCCCCAGTTTTTGCCGGAGGTGGTGTCTACGGTCAGTTTGACTGGTAGTTTGTAGGCACCTTCCATAGTGTCCTTTAGTAATTCGGCTATCTCATTTGCGTTTGCTTCATCGCATTCAACAATTACTGAGTCATGGATCTGTAGGAGCATTTTTGGCACACCGTTGAACTTATGGTCAAATTTTTCCTGAATTTTTACCATTGCTATCTTCATAATATCTGCTGCCGTACCCTGGAATGGCACGTTTACAGCTGCCCTATATGCCGCTTCACGAACAGCAAAATTACTTGAATGAACGTCTGGCGTAGGTCGTCTACGACCAAAAAGTGTCTCAACATAGCCTTGTTTGTTAGCCTGTTCTTTGACCGAATCAATGTATATTTTAAGCTTTGGACGGATTTCAAAGTATTTTGCTATGAAATGCTTAGCTTGGTCGTAATTCATACTTGTTTGTTGCACCAGCCCGTGCGCACCAACTCCGTACATTATGCCAAAATTTATCACTTTGGCCTCGCGCCGCATATTTTTTGTAACATCCGCTTCATTACGATCATAAACTTCTGCAGCTGTGGCTGTGTGGATGTCGATGTCGCGATTAAACATATCTATCAGTCGCTCATCTTTAGACAAATGAGCAGCGATTCTAAGCTCAAACTGGCTGTAATCTGCGCTTACAAATCTTTTGCCTTTGCCGGCCACAAAAGCAGTGCGTATTTGCCTACCTAAATCTGTTTTTACTGGTATGTTTTGCAGGTTTGGGTCATTTGAACTCAGCCGTCCGGTTTGAGCCACAGTCATGGCAAAAGTGGTGTGCACTCGTGAATTTTCATCTATCTGCGTAGGTAGTGTGTCTACATAGGTATTTTTAAGCTTAGATACTTCTCTAAACTGAGTTACGAAATCTATGATTGGATGGGATTCGCGGAGTTTTACCAGCTCACTTGCGGCTGTTGAATAACCAGTTTTTCCTTTTTTTATATTAGCTGCTGGCAGTTTTAGTTTGTTGAACAATATATCAGCCAATTGAGAAGGCGAAGCTATATTAAACTCTTGGTCGGCATAACCATAAATTTGTTGTTCAAGGTCAGAAACGGCATCATTTAACTGTTCTGCCATCACTCTTAGATAACCAGTATCTAGCTGAATGCCTTCGTATTCCATTCGTGCTAAAACCGATATGACTGGAAATTCTATGTCCTTGGCTAGTTTGGCGACCTTGGAAATATCTGCCAAATCTTTTACTTGTTGTGTGTGTAGTGCCGCTATGATGCCAATTATTTCGCCGCCGCATTCGGCGTATTCTTCAGTATTTAAGTCGTCTATAGATCCCTCATAGCCAATATCTTCGTTAGCCAAAGTTTGCAGTGACTGTTCTCTGCGCAAGCTATTTATTAAAAACGCTCCGACTAGTACGTCGTGTTCAACTTTTGGTAGTTCTATACCGAGTCCAATCAATACTTTTAGGGTTGATTTTAAGTCATAGCCAATCAAAGAGCTGATTTCTGATAACTTGGCACTAAGTACATTTCGATTCACAGTTTTAACATCTATAGCAAATGTAATTTTGCTGTCGCTACTTAGCAACAATACCAACGGTTCACTACCGTGTTTGCCGGCCGAGCGACTATCTATGTACACATGCTTAGCCTGTTTGAAATCCAGCTTAGAAAGTTCTGCATCGCTAGTAATTAATAGGCTCGCTGATCCATCGTGCTCGAATACATTAAGTGCTTGGTGCTGATCAGTCAGTTGCATCACTTCTGGTAACTGACGCACTAAACTGCGGAACTCTAGCTTCTGTAAAATATCGCGTATGCGTTCCGGGTCTGCTTTTGTTCCGTCTACTTCTTTAAGGTCTAGTTTTATAGGTGCATCGGTCCAAATACTGGCGAGTTTTTTACTAAGGTAGGCTAATTCTTTACCCGCTTCTAGCTTTTTACGAGTCGAGTCTTTGATTAGTACCAAATTATCGTAAACACCATCTAGTGTTTCAAACTGTTTGATGAGTTCAATTCCACCCTTTTCGCCTATCCCAGGTACGCCAGGTATATTATCTGAACTGTCCCCTTTTAAAGCTTTTAAGTCCAAAAACTGCGTGGCTTTAATGCCGTATTTGGCCTCAAAACTTTCTGGATGAAACAGCTCTATGTTGCTAAGTCCTTTTTTGAGTGCGTATACGTGTATATGCGGGTCAACTAATTGAAGCATATCTAAGTCACTGGTTATGAGCATACTTTCTATGTCTTGCTTTGCGGCCTGCGTACTAAGTGCACCCATAATGTCGTCGGCTTCGTAATCGTCCAGTTCGTATAACGGCCAACCAAAAGCTTCTAATAAATCCTGTAATATAGGTATTTGCTCATAAAAATCTGGGGGCGGAGGTTTGCGGCCAGCTTTGTACTCAGGATACAATTCCAACCGTTTACGTATATTGGTCTTCGGCTTATCCCACGCTACACACACGTAATCAGGCTGTAAGCGCTTGATAACCTCCAGTGCCATGGTCGCAAATCCAAATACACCACCAGTCGGTGTGCCATCTTTTGTAGACAAATTCGACATAGCGTAATAGCCCCTGTAAAACACTGACTTACCGTCAATAATTGCAAGTTTTTTCCTTTTTGCCACAACTTCCTTAGTCATCCAATATTCAGTATACGCTATCTGTTGATGTCTTTAGTCTTGTGTAATTATTCATATCGAAAACTTTGGTTGCCAGGTGCTTTAATTTTCCTACGAATAGCTAGTATGGCCTTTGCTTCAAGTTGCCTAACTTGCTCTTTGGACAACCCAATCTCTCGTCCAATTTCGTCAAATGTTTTGCATACTCCATCATCCACACCATAACGTAGTTTTAGAATTTGTCGTAGTTCGGGTTTACTGTCTTTTAGATACTCTAGATACTTTTGAACTTCATCTTTGTTCCCAATAGTAGTGAGTCTATTTTCGTTGCCGTCCAACGCATCGGGATCTTCAAGCAATTCATATAAATCCGCCCCTTCACCCGTGTTACCTAATTTTGCATCTGTTGATATTGCAACGAAGCTTGCTTCAAGTGCGTTATCAACCCGCTCTCTAGTAAGCCCTGTTTCATCAATTAATTCGTCAGTAGTTGGCTTACGGGATAGTTCTTGTTCCAACCGATAGCTGGTTTTCATAATTACCCCTTGGTCAACTACTACGTGTACTGGTAACCTAATCATACGTTCTTTGTCAGCAATGGCCCGGGTGATAGCTTGCTTTATCCACCAGGTCGCATAAGTACTAAATTTAAACCCTTTTTCTTCATCAAATTTGTCTACTGCCCGTATAAGCCCTAAGCTTCCTTCCTGAATCAAATCAAGATATGTCATACTATCAGCCTGATAGTTTTTTGCTATTGATGCGACTAACCTGAGATTTGAATTAATAAAATTTTCTTTAGCCTGTTCCCCTTTTGTTACAACCCTCTGTAGATCTCGACGCATTTGTAAGGAAATTTCTGTATCAGATTGTTCTAATTCAGCTTTGGCTACATTGCCTCTTTTGATTGCTCTAGCAAGCCTGTATTCATCGTCTTTTGTAAGCAATGAATGCTTCCCGCCAAGCTCTTTGATGTAGCGGCGCCTAGGCTCATTACTACTCTTATTATCACCATTCAACGGGTTGGTATCGCTTAGCCTTCTTGGCTGCGTAGGCGTAGGTGTTTCCTCGGTAGGGTCTAAATATCCAGCAATTGCTGTTGCGCCAACGTCTAAAGATTCGTCTGTGTGTTCAGGCATTAATTCTGTACTATGCGGTTCACCTGCAGTTATGGAAGGAGCAAGAAAATCGGCCGTAGTTTCGGGGCCATAATTACCTTGTTCTTGTTTTGGTACATTTATCATAAGCGTCCTAATGGACACAGTACTATAGCATTATCCTGCATACTTGTCATCACCTTAAGTATGGGCACTTTAAACTAATCTCAAAGCATGCATGTCTAGCGTATACTATTAGATAAATATGGGTGGCGACGAACAATTGGCTTACTACCGGCAGGACGGCAAAGGCGCTTTAGCTCAGCTTGGATCCGATCTCAAGCATGGTCTCACTACCAAAGAAGCAAGCAATCGGCTTTCTCAATACGGCTACAACAAACTGGAACAACTAAACAAAGAGTCCGGCTTTCGGAAGTACTTGCGCCAGTATAAAGATTTAATGATTTTATTGCTTCTAGCGAGTTCGGTAATCAGTCTTATTTTAGGTGACCCAAATACTGCAATAGTTCTTTTGGCCCTTGTTTTGTTCAACACCATTATTGGTTTTACTCAAGAATTTAAAGCCGAAAAGCTAATGGAAAGTTTGGAAAAACTTGTAGTAAATGAAGCGAAAGTTTTACGAAACGGCACCGTAGGTTCGGTGGGAGCAGCAGAACTCGTACCTGGTGATGTTGTCTATATAGAAGAGGGCGATTCTGTACCGGCAGATCTGCGCATGCTTACTGAGTCAGAACTAAATACAAACGACTTTGCGCTAACTGGAGAAAGTAGTCCATCCAGAAAATTTACTCACGCCATAAGCGGTGATGTAGAGTTAGCCAACAGGCATAACCTGGTATTTATGGGCACTACCGTAGCAATAGGACATGGTTATGGACTAGTTATTGGCACTGGCATGCAGACTGAATTAGGTCGTATAGCTTCCCTAAGTGCCGATACGCCTGCCGATTTGAGTCCTTTGCAGCGTGAACTAAACTTTATTGCTGGCCGAGTAACACAAGGCACCGTGATACTTTGTATGTTTATTTTGCCGTTTACAATTTATCTGGGACTAGGTATCAAAACAGCCTTTTTGTATGCTATTGCCATTGCTAGTTCCTTAATACCGCAGGGATTGCCTGCAGAAATCAACACTGGACTTGCCCAGGCAGCGAGCAAATTGGCCAAAGCTAAGGCATTGGTCAAAAAACTTTCTGCCGTGGAAACCCTAGGTGCTACCACAGTTATATGTACTGATAAAACTGGCACATTAACCAAAAATCAGATGACAGTGGAACGGTTATTGATTGGCCACAAAGTATTCAACGTAAGCGGTAATGGATACGAACCTATAGGGCAGATTACTTCAGTACATGGAAAAGTTATTGATAAGACGGATTTTGAAGAATATTCGCTATTTTTTGCTTGCGGCGTGTTTGCTAGTAATGCACATATCAGCATGCCTGACGAGGAGCATGCCACTTGGTACGTAGTAGGCGACCCTACAGAAGGAGCATTGCTAACATTGGCCAATAAAGCCGGTTTTGATAATGAGAAAATAGACCAAAAGCATCCTGAATTAAAAGAGTTCACTTTTGACTCGGCCAGAAAGCGGATGAGCTCTGTTCGTAAATACGGACCACACGACCAATTATATGTATTTGTAAAAGGTGCGCCTGAAAGTATATTGCACCGCAGTCATGATATTTGGGATGGCGGTCATATCCGTAAGATGAGCCAAAAGGACCGCGACTTGATAGATAGCCAAAGTCATACTTGGGCAAAACAGGCTTCGCGCAACCTAGGCTATGGATTCAAAATACTCCCCAAGGGTACGGACATAAAAAAAATAACTATGGAAGATGCTGAAAAAGACCTCACTTGGTTGGGTATGGTTGGTATGGTTGACCCCTTGCGAGAAGAAGTTGCTTCAGCAATGGCTGCTGCTCATGGAGCACATATACAGATATCTATAATTACTGGCGACTTTGCACTGACCGCTCAAGCAATTGCTCGCAAAGCAGGACTTGCCAAAAAGGGCCAAGACCTGATTGTTGTAAGTGGCGAAGAACTTAGGCACCTAGATGATGCGCGAGTTCTGCATCTCGCTACACGCGGTGGGGTAATTTTTAGCCGTGTTAGCCCAGAAGATAAATTACGTATAGTTGGACTCGTCAAAAAGAATCATCATGTAGTTGCCGTAACCGGCGACGGCATAAATGATGCCCCCGCCCTAAAACGTGCTGACATAGGCGTTGCTATGGGCATGACCGGCACTGACGTAGCCAAGCAATCTGCTGGCATAGTACTGCTGGATGACAGCTTCTCCACGCTGGTGAGCGCTATCCAGCAAGGCCGGGTGATGTTTCAAAATATCAAAAAATCCACGCTGAGCTGTTTTACTAGTAATTCAGCCGAGTTAGTGGTTAATCTTGTAAGCCTCGGCGCTTTTGCTTTGCTAGACGTTCCACTTGCTATGACAGTTATGCAGATACTGGCAATCGACATGATTGCAGAGCTCTTTCCAATTGCTGCGCTTGGCTGGGATCAGGCCGATGGCGAGCTAATGAAAGACCGACCAAGAAAAACATCCGATCATATTCTTAACCCAAATAGTATTCTGGATTTGCTATGGTGTGGGTTACTTATTGGAGGCTTTGCATTTACCAATTTCATTTTATTCTTTTCTAGAAATGGAGTCCCGGCAAGTGGCGCCGACACAGCCTATCCTTCCCTTTATGCTAAAGCCACTGCGCTAACGTATCTAACAATCGTATTATGCCAATTACTAAACATACTGCAGCGTAGATCACGTGGCGGTTTATTTACACGCTACCAGTTGCATAACCGAGCGCTAGCAATAGCACTGACCTTTTCCATGTTCTGCGTACTCAATATAATCTACAACCCACTAATTAACACTTATTTTGGTGCAGGTCCACTATCAACAGTCGACTGGATGTTTGCTGTCGGTGCTGCCAGCATATTTATACTTATCCGAGAAATACAGCGCCACGCTAATACCCACCACACCCGTGAACACATTCTAAAACTATTGGCTCAAACCTAGGGCCTGGTCGGCTGCTTCTAGAAACTTTTCTCTACCATTATCATTTTCTATCACAAAGTCGGCTATAGATTTTATAGCGCTAATGTCAAAGGCCGGGTCGACACCACCATTTTCTGCGTCTTCTCGTTTTTTGAACTCTTCAAAGCTAAGACTTCCCTCTTCTACCCGAGCACGGTCGCGTAATCGCTCGTAACGCACTTGCTCTGGGGCGTCTATAAATAAAACCAGTCCACCATTGTCTTTAATAATTTGTGCCTCTGCTACGGCTCTAAAACCACTTACTACTAAGCCTTTATACCGGTCTTTTACAGCCTCAAAACGTTCAAGTGCCATTCTGCTAGTGGCATCATGGCCGTGCGCTTCACGAATTTCATTAGCGGTTTTATAGAGTACCGGTCGTTCTATAGAACCATAGCGATTCATGGCTTCGTCACGGACAATATCTCCGGTAGAGACATGGAAAAATTCATGTTTTTCTACTAAATAAAGTGCTAGTGTATCTTTCCCACTAGCATGCGTGCCAGCTAATCCAATAATTTTCATATATGCTCCATTGTACCAATAAGTGAACTATTGTCACTCAAGTCACTTCTGCCAAGGGCAATGCATAATATTGATTGCTCGTCTGCATCGACCGGGGACCTAAGGGAAAATGGTGAGCGACTATTTGATATAGTCGTGGAGTTTCTTGGCGTCTTTGTGCTTACGAAGTTTTGCCAGTGCTTTGGCTTCTATTTGGCGGATACGCTCGCGGGTAACGCTAAATTCTTGGCCTACTTCTTCTAGCGTATGGCTTTTGCCATCTTCTAGGCCAAAGCGTAGTTTCAAAATCTTTTGCTCACGTTCTGTCAGGGCACCTAGCATGTCTTTGACGTGCTCTTTCAGTAGTTGGTTCGTTGCGGATTCCTCTGGAGATATGGTGTCTTCGTCTTCAATAAAGTCGGCCAGCACACTGTCTTCTTCGTCATCGCGCACAGAAGCATCCAGCGAGCTGATATCTTGCTTAATTTTCATGATGTGTTCGACTTTTTCGACGTCGATTTCCATCTCTTTGGCAATTTCTTCGTTACTAGGCTCGCGGTTTAGTTCTTGAGTGAGTCGCCGCTGGGTACGAAGCAGTTTGTTTATGGTTTCCACCATGTGCACGGGTATACGAATAGTTCGGGCCTGGTCGGCAATAGCACGAGTTATGGCCTGGCGAATCCACCATGTTGCATATGTGCTAAATTTGAAGCCTTTGTCTGGATCAAATTTTTCTACAGCACGCAAGAGTCCGGTGTTACCTTCTTGGATAAGATCCAACAAATCCAAACCACGCCCTACGTAGCGCTTTGCAATACTCACTACCAAACGCATGTTGGCTTCTGCCATCTTGTCTTTGGCACCTTTATCTCCAGCCACAACCTCATTTGCCAGTTTTAGTTCCTCTGGAGCTGTCAAAAGTGGAATTTTACCGATTTCACGCAGATACAAACGCACTGAGTCATCGGCGATGTCATCCATGTAAATCTTTTCATCTATAACAATTTCTTCGTCGTCGTCCGCAGTCCAAGCATCGCCAGTTCCAGTTGCAGGTTCTACGCCTGTAATAACAATACTTGCATCTGCTAACTCTGTATATAGTTGGTCCAGGATATCTACGTGTTCTGGGGTGTCTGAAATTGCCTTAAAAATATCTCGTTGGTCAATTTTGCCATCTTTTTTGGCTTTTTCTACTAGTTCATTTTTGGCAATAACCAATGCTGGATCAATAGTGTCATCTACTACGGGTGCTACGTCTGCCATCAAAAAGTCTCCTGACTTGTGTTTAGTAAATTATCTAGTGCCTTAGCGTGTGCAAGCAGTTTCTGTGCGGTTGTTTCATCGGCGTCTTGCAGGGCTTGAGCTATTTGGACTTTTTTAGTTTTCACAAACATATCTATGAGGCGGATCCTGAGTCGATTAGCCGTATAACGGGCCTCGCGCTCATCAAGATCAACAAATAACGCCTCGTATTGTAGTGCGACTATTTTAACATAGTCTGCTATGTCGTGCAACAGGGGTGCATTTGCCAGCTTTCCGTCAAAGTCTGGATGAGCCTGAAGATAAGATAAAAGTTGTCTAGCCGTTTCTTGTGGCAACATTTCTGGATCTAACATTTCAAGTTGATCGCGTAAATTGTGACGCACTAATGCCAGAGACAACAAATGGTCCTGGGTTTTGGCCCATTCCAGTTGCATTTGGTCAGTTTGAACACTTCTTGTGTCCGACTTCTTTTTTAGTCGCCTGGGGTTGTTATCTATTGCAAATTTTGTGTCTAAAGCCTCTACTCGTACCCCAGTAATCTTAGCTATTTGCTGTAAATAATGATCTTGTTCAACTGCATCTTGCAAGCCCTTAACGGTTGGCAAAAGTACGTCGCTGAAGCGTTTTTTACCTTGTCCAGTATTTAGGTCCAGTTGTTTTTGATATCTTTGTATCAACCAATCCAAAGCATATTGATGCTTAGTAATAGCTTCTTCCCAAAGCTTAGGATCTTTTTGGATTAGATCGTCGGGGTCTTTGCCTTCTTGGAGGGTAATTATACTTAGTGACACGTTGACCTTACTAGCAATTGGTATCGCTCGCTCTGTTGCAGCTAACCCAGCTTTATCTGCATCAAAGGCCAACCTAACATCACCCGCAAATCGACCTATAGTTTTTAGATGTGGTTCTGTAAGAGCTGTACCGGCGGTTGCCACCGTGTTTATAACACCAGCCTGATGACTAGCAATCACATCCAGATTGCCTTCTACTAAAACCGCAAAACCCTGTTTTCGAATTGCATCTTTGGCAAGATGCAGACCATATACATGACGGGATTTGTCATAGAGTAAAGTCTGAGGCGTATTTATATATTTGGGGGCGTCTGGCTGATCATCCATCAGCCTTGCGGTAAAGCCAATGACTTTTCCTTGTACGTCTTGCAGAGGTATCATAAGCCGACCCCGAAACATGTCACCCACACCGTTATAACGTTTTACTGACAAGCCAGATTTTTGGATTTCCACGTCTGTAAACTTCTGCTTTTTTAAAAAGTCTACCAAGGCTGTTCCATTATTTGGTGCGTATCCCAGTCTAAACTGTAAGGCTATCGTTTTTGTAAATTTCCGTTGTTGGAGTACATAGTCCAACCCCGTTTTGTGTTTGCTAAACTGCACTTGATAAAATTTAGTAGCTAATTCTAGCGCTTCATATAGACGTTCTTTTAGCTTGGTATTCCCACTGCCACGACTGCCAAACTGTTCCAAATCAACACCAGCTTTTCGAGCCAACAACTCAAGTGCACCACGAAAGTCTAACCCCTCCATTTCCATGACAAAACTAAACACATTGCCACCCTTGCCACTGCTAAAATCATGCCAAATCTGCTTTTCTGGACTAACTACAAAACTGGGTGTCTTTTCATCTCCAAATGGGCTCAATCCCTTAAAGTTCCGTCCTGCGCGCTTAAGTGCCACGTATTCGCCAATAACGTCTTCAATACTGAGCCTAGATTTAACCTCTTCAACCGCATCCATTACTCTAGTATATAGGTTATGCGTAAGAGGTTATAGTAATGCTTATATACTTTGCTCTAGAACCTGAAAGCTAAAACCTATATTATTATGCTTATGCCGAGCGATAAAATGTCAGATCTTTTGATACACAAAGACTCAGACCAGTCACAAGCGCCACCTGCACCACCACCAATGCAGCCAATTGGCGGCCAACAAAATCCATACGATTTTATTACCAAGTCAGGTACACCTGTTAAGAAATCACTTTTCCCCAGTGGTAACTCCAAAACTAGGCGGCTGATTATTGTTGGTGGTGGAGCGATTATTTTAATTATGTTGATCGTTATAGTAGTTGGTCTAATAAACAGTGGTGGCTCTGCACTAAAAACAGATTATCAAAGCCTTGCTCAGCAACAAACGGAACTAATTCGTGTTAGCGGTATTGGAAGAACAAAGGCCCGCCAGTCGGAAGCAAAAAACTTAGCAGTAACCACCCAGTACACCTTAACTTCACAGCAGTCTGACCTTTTAACTATTGCCAAAAAAGCGGGCGCAAGTACAGATGTAAAAGTGTTGGCTCTCGGTAAAGATGCAAAAACAGACACTATTCTAGAAACCGCAGACCAATCCAACCAATTTGACGAAATGTTTCTAAAGACCCTCCTGGCTGGTCTAAAAAAATACCAGTTAACACTCAAAAAATTATATGATTCTAGCAGTAACAACACTACTAAAGATGCCTTATCTAAGGCCTACAATTCAGTAGACTTACTCCTGGGCAAAGAAACTAAGCAATGATCACTCAACTAAGGGAGCCTGTTGGTCACCTTCACCGCTAACTAGGTTATAGGAATGTACGATCAAGCCCTGGATCTCTTCCCAGGGTAGCTGTCCGCTCAAAATTACGGTGTTCCAGTGTTTTTTGTTTAAATGATAGCCTTCCAGTACAGTTTCAAATTTTTCACGCAATATTAGCGATAATTGCGGATCACACTTTAAGCTAATACGGAGGGGGTCTGTTTTTTCAGAAATTAATGCAAACATCTTGTCTTTTACCTTATATACAGCAACGTCTTCACCGAACGGATAGTCCAGCTTTGCATACGGCATACTCAATACATATTCCTCGACTGTCTTATGATTCATACAAGCAAGGATACATAAATTAGGACTCAGTTACTAGAATATAGATTAATATTAGTACATGTTTAACGTCCGAAAACGCATAAACCGCACTACATTTCTGCTTGGTGACTTATTGATATCCGGATTGATCATGCCGCTTTACTTAGCCGATGACGCAAAACTTGAACAACTGGAAACAAAGCCGTTAATTGCAATCATGGCTTTGGTGTTATTTTTTTCGGCTGTTTATTTTACTATTTGTCTTTTGATTCGACGCCTGCACGATGTCGGTCTTTCTGGTTGGTTCGTCATTTTAGCGCTGCTCCCGGGTGGTCAGCTAGTTCTCTTAGTCCTGCCCGGTCAAAAGCTGAAAAATAAGTATGGTGAGCCACCCGCCAAGAAATTCGATTGGCAAACTATTTTTTCTAGCTAGTTTCGGTTTGGAATAGAAGCTCGGCTTTAGAGCTATTAGGCATTATTGAAAAAGTCCAAATAACTTTGCAGCTCAGCTATCGAAGCCTGGATATCATCAAATGCACGGTGAACTTCTTTTTTCTCATAATTTACACCATGCTTGGCTTGCATTACCACTTTCCAGCTGGTGACGTCTAACATTCTATAGTGAAGTTTTAAGTCTAGTGCTGGCATCCACTGCTTTATAAAAGCCCTATCGTTATGTATAGAATTACCGGCTAATACCGCGGGTTCGCCGTCAAAATGTTTTTCTACCAGCGCAATCATTTCTTGTTCAACGGTTACCAAGTCTTTGCCATTGGGTAGCTTTTGAATAAAGTCGTCTCTGTTTGCCGGATAATCTCGCCACCAGATGTTTTTTTGCATACGTTCAACCACAATATCGTGATCTTGTTTGATTATGGCTTCGTAGCTCTCCAATGTTTTGAATGTAAAATCAGTTACTTCTGCGGCAATTTCTAAAATAACGTCTTTTGCCACGTCTAGACCAGTCATCTCTAAATCAACCCATAGGAGTTTGATTGGTATAGCAGTTTTATCTATTGTCATTACCATGGAGATTATACCCTACACTGTATACATTCTGCGGTTATCGATGGTGTGAGTATAATGTAAATATGAAAAAGGCAATATTTGGCGTTTTGGTAATCGTAGGCTTCAGTGCTTTTTTAATATTGTTTGCCAAGAGTGCTAGCGCTCCCTCTGATAGCAAGCAACCCGAATCTAAGCCCGAAACTGCCGACACCACAGAAAACACGACTTCATTTGATAAACAAGCTAACCCAATAGATCAACCTGATAGTATATGGTGGATTGTCAGCAAAGTCCGCCCTATAAGCCCAGCTAGTTACGCCCCGTCTGACTTAGTGGTACCGAACGTTTTATTGCGCTCTGGTAGTGGTGGTAGCGAAATGAGACTTAGACAACAGCCTGCGACAGCTCTAGAAAAAATGATTGCCGCTGCCAAGCTCGAAAATATTAATTTAATGCTTGTTAGCGGCTTTAGATCATACACGACTCAAGTATCTGTCTATAATGGCTGGGTACAAAAATATGGTCAGTCCGGGGCAGACAAAATCAGCGCACGTCCTGGCACTAGTGAACATCAGACAGGACTAGCGGCCGATCTAGGTGCTGTGTCTAGGCTTTGTGAACTAGAAGCCTGCTTTGGTAATTTGCCAGAAGGAAAATGGCTGGCAACAAACGCTCACAAATATGGATTTATCGTACGATACAGTGAAGGTAAAGAGTCCATTACGGGTTATAATTACGAACCGTGGCACATGCGTTTTGTAGGAAAAGAGCTTAGCCAAGAAATGAACACTCAAAACAATAATACACTAGAGGAATTTTTTGGAATTGTCCCAGAATCCCAACCATATTAGCGGCTTCGCTTTATGAGACAATTCTACGGTTTTTATCATCACGCCGGCAAAATGAAATACATTTTGGTGGCTGTTCATTTCCTTAAAAACAAATTATTAGAACTCGGTAGATTTGATGACCTTTATTGGCAAAAATTTAGTGATTGTATTTGTAATGCGAGTAGTTTGCGCTTCTACAGTTGTGTTGTTTAGTGAGCGCCCTAGCGGTTCACCTGCTAAATCTAGAGGCCAAAGCATGAAGCCATTTCGAGCGCTTAAATTACCGGATGCCCTTTGGGCTGCCGTCCATTCGTAGTGCATATAAACTGGCATAAGTTTTGGATCTTTAATCTGCTGGGTAGCGGCGTCAAAATCCATAATTGCCATACCTCCAATAAGATTATTTATCGGTAGTGCTGAGCCTAGGAAATTACCAAGACTAAACCACACTAAAGTTTGATGTCCATCATTTCCGTTCAAAATTTTTGCTGGCTGTACAACTCTTGGACCACCACCAACTACCACATCAACATTTTGGTTGGCCAGATTCTGAGCTATACGCTCTTGGTCTGCATTTACATCTAAATTATCTTCTGCACCCCAGTTCATGCTTACAATTACCTGCTGAGCGTTTTTGCGCGCCTCGGTAATTTGTTTGTTTGCCGTTTCATCACTATATATGTTTACACTAAATGCACTGGATGGAGCATTGGCGCTTTTGGTAGTGTAGGCTAGGTAAGCAAACTTTAAGCCTTTGACTGTGAAATAGCGGATTTTTGCCTGTTCTTCGGCAGTGCGGTTGGCGCCATCAATAGCTAGAACTTTATTGGCATCCCAAGTAGCTAAAGTGTTGTCAATCGCAACTTGGCCTCTGTCGTTTATGTGTTCACTTGCAAGGTTGATTACGTTACAGCCCAACCCAGCAAAACCGCTAGACCAAGATAATGGCGCATTAAATGTGGGGTACCCACTAATAGCTAGGCCGTTTTTGTCTCCTCCACCTGGAGTTGTTTGGTTACACAAGCCTATGTCGGTTTTTTCAAAAAAAGGCTTGAAGCCTGACATCATCGGCAGATAATTATAACTGCCGTCTGGCTGTTTTGCGGCATTGTTTATAGATTCATAAGCCAAGCTGTCGCCAACGGCTATAAAGCGAATAGTGCCCGTGGGTTTGACTTCAGCTTGAGCTGAATCCTGGGGAGTAGTTAATTCTTTTTGAAAATCTTGATCGCTTTGATTTTTTTTAGTAAATGCATAGTATGCCCCACCAGCTATGGCGCCAATAATCAAAAGCCAGATTAGAAAAATTAGAAACTTTTTCTTTTTGGAGCGCTTTTCTTTGCGTTTTTTACGTTTGGCTGGTTTGGGCTTTTGAGGTAGTTTTGGTGGTGCGGAAGGACTAGGTGCAGAGTCTTCGGCCTTTGTTGGGTTTAAAGCAGAGGATGGCCAAGCAGACCCGTCTATGGGCTTAGCTGCCTGTTGTCGTGGTACGGATGCGCCTTGTGGACGTGTTGGAGAGCGCCCATAACTAGTTGGGGTCGGATCACTTCTGGACACCCCCCTAAATCGATCTCTTATATCATCATCCATAGAACTCTATTGTATCAGGAGATTAGTTTATCAAAATAGGTGGCTATAGTTTTTTTGAATCAAATTTTAAACAGACGGAGTTTATGCAGTAGCGCTGGCCGGTTCTATCAGCTGGTCCATCGTCAAATACGTGACCTAGATGGCCCCCACATTTGGCGCACTCTACTTCTACCCTGTTCACGCCTAAAGAATTATCCTCTAAAAGCTTTACTGCATCAGATTTAGCAACATCATAAAAACTTGGCCAACCGGAACCAGAATCAAACTTTGTGTTACTTGCAAAGAGTTGATTTCCGCAGGCCACACACATAAACATGCCGTCCCGCTTCTCTTCTAACAGTTCACCCGAAAAAGGTGCCTCTGTGCCCTTCTGGCGCAGTATCCGATATTGTTCGGTCGTGAGTTTAGCTTCCCATTCTTCTTCAGATAATTTCACCGACTACTCTTCGTCTTTTTTATTTGCCAATTTGTCGAGTTTTAGAGCTTTGACTACAAAGTAAAAAATAACTAGTAGAAGTATAAAGCTCAGTAGATCACTTAAAAACTGCCCGTAACCAAATTTTGCAGTACAACTAGCTTCAATTTCCCTCAAACAGATAGAAAGACTGACTAGACTGCCGCGACCAGCAAGTAGAGCTAGAATGGGGTTAAAAATATTTGCAACAAGCGAATCAACCAAACCTTTGGCCGCAAGACCAAGCGTAAGACCAAGCGCTATACCGACTACGCCTTGTTCACGTATAAAATCCACGAAACCCTGAAACCATTTGGGCGCATGAACTGGGGGCAGAACAATAATTAGTTCTTTGCCGACTGTTTTACTTGCTTTTTTTTTATCAACTGCCATAGATACTCCTGGGTACTTAGGTAACCGATTACATTATTGTTACTTTAACATCCTTGCAGGCTTTCGGCTATACTACACTGCAGTATGTTGGGCTAGGAAATCTTCGGCACGATAGTGAATAATTCGCTTGTGGTCTTCATCTATTTTTTTAAGCTGATGAACTAGTGTGCCCGTGTGAGGATTTTTGGCCAAAACCGTTTGCTGTTTTTATACAAAGCGTCAGAATAGCCCGTCTCAAATATCTGACCACACTCCTTTTTGATAATTGCTGACTTCCATAATGTCTTCGCTTGGTGCGAGGGGCGCTAAAGCCTCAACTGTATCGGTAGCAAATGAGTTCATTCCATATACATTTGGAGCCGTAGTCCAGTCGCAAGAACTGTCTCTACCTTTTACAGATCATGCACTGAGTAAAGCTGGTGAGGCTAAAATATAGTACTGATTTCATATTTTTGTCGTAAGACAAAGCCGCTTACGATTATTGTAGTACTCCCTGGCTGAGGTTAGGTATGCAATCAATCATGTCTGAGGGCTTATCAATTACAAAATCGGGTTTGGCGGCGCGCAAAGCGTCTGGGTGCTGTAACCCCCACATGACTGCTATGCTGTGAACTCCGGCCTTTTTCGCTGCTTCTATGTCTCTGAGCTCATCGCCCACGTACCATACGTCTTTTTTGCTAACCTTGTGGCTACGCATAAAGCGTTTGATTGCCGAAGCTTTGCCAAACAAACCACTAGACGGTAGTACTATAATTTTATCTGCTTGCCCATGCCGTTCCAAAACTATCTGAATAAGTTTACGACTATTGGTACTGAGTACAAATAGCTCATGCCCTGCCTTGCGTAAATCTATGAATAGTTCATCGATGCCAACAAATAAGTTAATTTCTTCAACTCGTTCGCCCAACAAGCGCTTACCAGTGAGTAATAAATACGGCACATCTCTGAGCGGAATACCCAGTTGTTTTAGACCTTCGCGTATACTACCCCGACTCAGCTGGTCAAATGATGCTTCATCAACAGGTTGCCAGCCTTTTTTTAAAGCTATGCTATTTCCTATTTCCATGAGCAAAGCTTTCACATCTGCTAAAGTTCCATCAAAATCAAATACTATATTTGCCATTTACATCCTATCCGGTGCTGGGATGCTAAGTAACTCTAAGCCCATTTTAAGTGTGTCTGCATAAGATTTTACGAGCTGCAATCGCACGGACTGGCGAGGTTCTTCTAGTACTCGATTGTGCTCGTAAAAGCGATTAAAATTTTGAGCCAGTTCATACAAATACGTGCAAATATGGTGTGGCATAAGCTCTTGCACTGCACCGTCCACCACCTCAGTGAATTCGCTGATTTTACGCAGCAACGTGCGTTCATCTGATTCTAGATTTACCAACTCTACATTGTTTGCCTGCGCTTTTGCCAAAATAGAGCGTGCCCGAGCATGAGCATACTGCAGGTACGGTCCACTGTTACCTTCTAGCGCCACTGACTCAGCAGGATCATAGATTATATCTCCACCTATACGGTTTTTTAGAAATGCATATTTGATTGCTGCAAGTGCTGTTGATTCATCTTTTTGGCCATTTGCTGCATTGTTAGCTTTTTGAGTAGCATCAATCACATCTACTGCCCGCAGTATATTGCCCTTTCTACTACTCATCTTTTCACCACCAGCTAGCTTAACCATACCGTGGGTAAGGTGTGTGGTTACTTGCGCATGTTCAGGGTCAAACTGTTCAACAACCTTCATAACTACCTTCATGTATTCAACTATGTCATTGCCCGTAATTATGACTGATTTATCCGGATGGTAGTCGTTTGTTTTGGCAATAGTAAGTCCCAGATCTTTTGCTTCGTACGTGGGCAAGCCTTCAGAATTTATGAACACACGGGTGTGTAAACCATGCTCTTCGCCTTTGAATACAATAGCCCCATCTGACTCTTCGAGTACGCCATCCTTAAGGAGTTCTTGGGCCTTTTGGAATCCTAACTGTACTGTTTCGCTTTCTGGATAGTACTTATCAAAACGACTACCGATTCTTGCATAGAACTCTGCGAAATAATCATAGCTCCATTGCCTACACGTCCAATAAATGTGTGCAAAAGGTGAATCGTGATCATTGTCCGCATGGAGCTGGTAAACACGCTTGTTCAGACTAACGATTTCGCTTTTGGCTGTTTCGTTTTCTTCGTACGCAGCGGTTCCTGTTACATAGGCTTTTGTAAGCCATTCTGCGCGGTTCTCTACTGCTTCGAGTTTTTCTGGATGATCACCATTCAGTTCTTGTAAAATTGCCCACATGGTTTTGCCAACATGCAAACCCACGTCTCCGCCGAAGTTAACTCTATGCACTTTTGCGCCAGCGGCTTCTAATAATTTGGCAATAGCATCGCCAACAATACTGGTATATAGATGCCCCGCATGCATTACCTTAAACGGATTTGGGTCTGAATACTCTGCTACGACTGTTTTTCCCTCCAGAGTGCGTGCTGGTTTTTCATCTACGAGCTTAACTAATGCTTCATCTGTCAAAGTAAGATTCAAGAATCCTGGTCCAGCAATCGATGACTCGGCAATATATGGATTCGTAAGCTTGGCCCTGATAGACTCCGCAACTTCTCGCGGGTCTTTGCCTATTTGCTTGCTCAGTCTTAGCGCTATATTTGTGGCATAGTCACCAAATTGTTCATCTGGACGCGATAGTTTAATATCAACATCCGTGTTGAACAATTCTTTACACACATCTGCAATTGCTTGTTCTAATTCATCTCTCATTACAATCATAATAACAGATAACGACTCTGGTTAATCAGCCAAGCCTAAAAAGTTATTTGCGTTTTGGTTTGCGGGCGTATCTACGGCGAGATGGATTCAAAGTCATAACTTGTTGAGCAAAGTTCCAAATCACCATGTACATGCTTCCTAACAAAACAAAAAACGTTAACGTGGTTACGAAAACCTGCGGATGAGACAGAGGATGAATCAATCGCTCTGATACGTCAAACAAAAGCCCTGCGGGGCTAACCAGCAAATCCCAGGTGTTCCAGCGTAAACTTCTCCCTAAATACAGCGCAAAGCTGTTTAGTAGCAGTACGCCAGCAATACACCACGATGCAAAATCTCTCGTTCTATGTTTTAGTAACTGCTTGTGAACCATAAACAAACTAATAAATCCGGCAAGTAGCCCATTCCATATGAACGAAAGGAAAACGACTATGTCAAACATTAGACCTATATCGCCCGTCTCTTGTAGATGAATTAAATCACTCATGAGGTAGAAGCTGTTTGGCAAAAAACCCAGCCAAAGGGCAGTTAATAGAACTGGCGTGGGCTCTTTCCAGCTCCGGGTTTTTAATTTTATCACTAGAAGCCAAGCAAAAAGTAATGGCGTCCAGGCCAAAAACAGATTCCAGAACATAAACCAATAATCCGTTCTGTCAGTTCCCACCACCCGCAAACCAAAAAGTATCACACTTACTAGATTTGAAATAACTATTGCTCGCACAATTCCGCGATTTGCGGCCGTTGTAGCCATAATTTACTATTATAACAGAGAAGGAAACAATTACATATTGACATATTTAAATGTTTAAATATATACTTGCTGTATGGTTGACAATATAACAGTCGATTTGTTCAAAGCTCTGGCTGACAAAACCCGTCTGGACATAGTCCGCGAACTTGTCCGCGAAGAAAGCTGTACGAGCTGTAGTAAAATAAGCCGAGTTTCTTCTCTATCGCAGCCAGCCATGAGTCATCACTTCAGCAAACTCGTAGAGGCGGGTATAATTTTGGAAGAAAAAGAAGGCAAAGAAAAACTATATACGCTCAATAAAGCGCTACTACAAGCCAAGGGTATTCGCCCAGAACTACTATAAATCTAAGAAGGAACACTACGATGAAACTAATGATTATAAACGGAAGTGTCCGCGAAGGACGAAAATCCGATACCGTACAGAATTGGGCATTGCCGATACTACAAAATGACCCTAGCCTAGAACTCGATATTGTCGATTTGAAAGAAGTTGATTTGCCATTTTTCAATGAAGCAATAACACCAGATGCGGCCAAAGGTCAATTCATAAACCCAAAGGGAACGGCTTGGGCAAAGCGTGTCAGTGATGCAGATGCATTTATATTTATCACAGCCGAATACAATCATGGCCCTACAGCAGTACTAAAAAATGCTTTAGATTGGGTTTACGATGGTTGGGCAAATAAGCCGGTGGGATTTATAAGTTATGGCGGACTAGCTGGTGGTACGAGAGCAGTTCAACAGCTTAAGCAAAATGTATTAGACGTAAAACTCTACCCTGCTCTTGCAAACGTGCATATACCCGGTATTTGGTCTGCTTTTGACGAGAACGGGAAACCAAACCAACCCGATCTTGACGAAAGACTAACAAAACTTGTAGCCGAATTAAAAGACCTACAAAATAGACTAAAGAGTTCATAAGGTATAATTAAGGCCAATGAGGCCGTTGAATTCATTATTAGATAGCTGCAAACGAATAGTGCAAAAGTACATGAACGTGATTGCACGAATGTTGGATAGTGTTTCAGGCGGTAAAATTACTCCTAATTTGATTACACTTACCGGTCTTTTAGCTCATCTGGGGATTGCTTGGTTGATAGCCGATGGGCAGTACGTATTATCAGCAGCTCTGTTGGTGTTTTTTGGTCTATTTGATGCTTTGGATGGTGCTTTGGCACGATTGCAAAAACGCGACGGACCGGCTGGTATGCTACTAGATTCAATAACTGATCGTATGAAAGAAGTTATTCTATATATCGGAATTGCCTATGCTTTCATAAACACTGGCCATTACGCGGCCGTTGTATGGGCTGTGGCTGCTTGTGGAGCCTCTCTGTTAGTCAGCTACACCAATGCATGGAGTGAAGTTGTATTGATCGGCAAACGTGCACCTCACCAGATCAATCAATCTTTTAGGAGCGGTTTGATGCGATTTGAGGTTCGAATGGTGGTACTAATCCTCGGGCTGTTATCTGACCGTCTGATTGAAGCAGTTGCTCTAGTCGCAGTACTTTCGTTTGTAACTGCCGTGAGTCGTTTACAAGATGTTATAAAGAGACTTGATCATGTACAAGATTGATTTGCACACACATTCCGTAGCTTCTCCAGATGGTGGTATAACGGCAGTTCAGTATGCACGGGCTATCAGCAATAATCTTCTGGACGTAATAGCTGTAACTGACCACAATCACATAGATTTCGCTATAGGACTGCAAAACCAACTAGGAGACAAGATAATTGTCGGCGAAGAGATAATGACAACCGGTGGTGAAATAGTTGGTTTGTATCTGACTGAAAGGATTAAGCCGGGACTTTCGCCCTTGGAAACAATTAGGCTGATCAAAGAACAAGGTGGCTTAGTTTATATACCACATCCGTTTGAAAACATACGTAAAGGTTTGCACCCTGGAACTTTAGAAGAACTAGTAGATTATATAGACATAGTAGAAGTTTGTAATGGACGAGCTTTTTTGCAAAATCGTCATTCTCAGACAGTCATTTGGGCAAAGTTAAACCACGTGATTGGGGCAGCCAGCAGTGATGCTCACGGCTTGAAGGGCCTAGGCAAAACCTACACTAGAGTAAAAAAATTACCAAGCCCAGGTGATTTGGTGGAAGTGATTGCCGGTGGCACCCCAGTCACGGAAAGACCAGGTGTACGCTCATTGCTGTATCCGAAGTATCACCGAATCAGAAAGAAAATTCACAAATCATGAATGATTACGTGGCAGCCATTTTGTTTTTTTTGCCGGCTGGTGTGGCAAACATGAGTCCGATGATTGCAAATCGATTACCTGTCATAAAAGATTGGAATACCCCTATGGATTTTGGTAAAACATGGGATGGCAAACGGGTGTTGGGCGATAACAAACGACTTCGTGGATTGTTGTTTGGAACACTCATGGGAGGAATTACCGCTGTTATTGTAAGTAAACTAAACTCAAATACGGTCGTTACTATTGATCCGTTTTGGGCTGGTTGTCTACTTGGTTTTGGGGCACTAATGGGAGACGCCGCAGAAAGCTTCTTTAAACGACGCCGCAATATTGCACCAGGGCAAAGTTGGTTCCCTTTTGACCAGACGGACTACATAGTCGGTGGATTAGTCTTAATCTACCCCTTTGTACAGTTGCCTGTATGGGTTATAACTACCATAATAGTAGTTTACTTTGGACTACACCTAGTAGTGGCCTATTTAGCATATTTACTAGGATTAAAAGACCACCCTATTTAGTTTTCGTCTCGCTCTTTGGCTCGCTGTTCCTCCGTTTCGTTAGGACGTGTAAAGTCATCTTCCAGGCGCCATGTTGTACCTAGCTCTGGTGTTGAAACTTCGATAATGTCACAATCGGTTATGCCTACTAAGCGATGTTTTTGACCTACTTGAGTTGAATATCCCTGACCTGCTACAAGTTCTGTTTCTATCATTTGACCATGATTGTTTTCCCAAATAACTTTTGCTCTTCCAGTCATAAGAAACCAGCTTTCTTCTTTTTGGTCATGAACCTGCAGTGACATGCGCATTCCCGCATTCACATGCTCTATCTTACCCATATACGGCTTGTCGGCTGGCACCCAATGCATTTCATAGCCCCAAGGTTTTTCGACACGCTTAACATAAGACTCATTACTAAATTCACTTGGATCAAATTTTGGAATTGATTTATTATCACTCATGCTAGTTCCTTTTTGAATTTTTCGATTATGTCTTTGTCGCCTGTGTCTATGGGATTAACTCCGTTCAAAAGTGCCAAATATAGACTTACGAAGTCCCCCATGGCAACAGTCCATAATAATTGGTGAAGCTTAGACTCCCCTTGCGCCTCAATATAATGTGGAGAAGGCCAGCGCCCGCTGAGTAGCTTTTCACTCAATTCAAAGCGTTTTTTTATTCGCTCGTGATCAAAGGAAGAAGTGAGATAAACTACCGAGTATGGTTTGTTTTCTGGCTGAGATGTCCAGCCCGTAAATTCATTGTGATTAAATTCGGGAAATTCATACTCCCATGCGACGTTTTTAGAATTTTCATTAAAACTAATTTTCCATTTATGCGCAGCAGGTGCGAGCAACGGACCCGCATACATGACTGGCGATTTGCCCATTAATTCTTGAGCTAATTTTTTTGCAGCATTCTCTTTTGCAGGAACAGTCGGGAGCCAAGACTGAATAGCTTGTTTTAAAAAGCTTGCAGAATTTTTTATTTCGTTCGAGGCTTCTTTCTCAGCAACCAAACCAAGACCTTCACAAAGTAAAATCAATCCTCTCAGACCATAAAAGGTACCGTACCGCGGTTTATCTATTTTTGGCAGGTCAATAAGCTGATACTTATTATTTCTAGCAATATCAGCCAGTTTACCCCCTGAAGTAATGATTACGATGTACGCGCCTTTTTTCTCGGCTTGCGCCAGTGACGAAAGTGTTTCTTCGGTATTACCAGAGTAACTTGAAGCAATGAATAATGTCCTACTACTAACATAGGCCGGAATATCATAGCCCCTTACAACCTCAAAAGGAACTGTATAACCAGGCCAACTCGCACTAAGTAAGGCCCACAATGCTGAGCCACCCATGCCAGAATGAACAATATTCTCAAAATTACCTACCACTGGCTGTAGCTGGAAGTCGTGTTCTAATTGTTGCCACTGCTTCTCTGCAATTCCTAGAGCATCCTGTGTGTCTCGTTCGTGAATATACTTTAAATCGTCTAACATAGGTGAAACTCTTCCCCTTTTATTGCTTTGTTGTTATGCTTTATACATTGTAAATCGATAATCAATAAATGAACATTGCGCTTTTGCGCCAAGGGGGTGGAAAAAATGTTTGGTAACAACGATACACAGCAGCAACCAGCGGACAGCACAAACAGCATGCAGGCGGCCATGCCTGACCCAATTACTGACAGCTCACTGGATACAACCGCACCAGCGATAGAAAATCCTGTATTTGGAACCCCCTCAGGTGCTCCTAGCTTTTCACCAGCTTTGACTCCAGATTTTAGCGCTCCAGAAATTACATCTAGCGCTTCTCCTAGCCTGCCATCTGAACCTTCAGATTCAATGGATACTACAATTACTAATGATTCTCCTGTAAACTCAGACCCCTCATTACCAAAAGATGATTTAATGGACTTAAAACAACAAGCACTACAGCATCTCAGTCCACTCGTGAGCCACCTGGACCAAACGCCAGAAGAAAAATTTCGGACCACAATGATGATGATTCAGGCTAGTGACGACAGATCTCTTATAAAATCGGCTTTTGAAGCCGCCCAGCAGATTACTGATGACAAAGCTCGCGCCCAGGCGTTACTAGACGTTATAAACGAGATAAACTACTTCACTCAACATACACCTCAAGAATAAATTGAGTGGTTAGTTTGCTAGGAATTTGCGGTGAGTTATATATGCAAGCACTGATACTGCTACAAAAATAGCTACCGTATCGCCAGGACCTGTTTGAGGCAGGTCACTTGCCGCTGCATTGGTTTGAGAAGTTGCGGAACTGCTAGTTGAGGTTGAGCCAGCGCTAGAGTTAGAAGTTTGTGAGGTACTGCCACTCGAGGAAGACTGGGTGCTTGAACTTGATGTATTACCAGATTCGGCTGGTGCGTTGGTTGCTTGAGAACTTGAACCAGACTCTTCTGGAGTTACGTCTTTAGATTCGTCTTTTTGTATGGCAACTGGGGCTGGTTTGTCAGAGTCTTTTAGTTTGCGGAATGTCCACCGACCACCAAAAAAGATGCCCCAAACTACAAGAACTGTAACTAGAAGTGTGGCGAAAGCTAGCAACCAAGCTACCCAAGCACGTTCCCGTTTTTCGGCTTGATAGTAATCTGTTACTTCAGCAGGCATGCCTGCTTGATCTGTTTTATTCTTGCGAAATAATGCCATAGCGCTACAAACTCCCTAATTCACTAACTACCATAGTACAAAATGGCTTTTTAAGCAATTATTCCTGGTTGCATGTAAACGCTAACGCTTATATTTAGTTGCTTAATGTCTTAGGGGGAAGTAGCCCACATTCGGTTTCATTCCCAGCCCTGGCGCGATGAGAGGGGTTACTCCCCCCTCATAAAGCTAAACAGTTTACATGCCCATCATGCCAGGGTCCATGCCACCACCAGCTGGTGCGGCAGACTTTGGCTCTGGCACTTCTACTACTAGTGCACCCATGGTCATGGATGTACCGGCTATGGATACGGCGTTTTGCAATGCTTCTTTGGTAACTCGAGTTGGATCAACTACACCAGCAGATTTCAGGTCTACCAATTTACTTGGGTTGTTTACGTCTACGCCCTGCCCTGCCTTACTTTCCCGAATTTTGGGTAGCCATTCGTCTGGATTAAGTCCAGAATTATGCATCAGCTCATAGAAAGGTCGAAGTAGTGTTGTTTTTAGTAGTTGTTTGCCTGCAAAAAGCTCATCTGACGAATCTATCTTAATGTTGTCGCTGAGGTTGATGAAAGTAACTCCACCACCGGCTACTATTCCTTCGTCTAATGCGGCTTTCACGGCGTGGACTGCGTCGTCTACGCGGAATTTCTTTTCTTCTATCTCGGTCTCTGTCGCTCCACCAACTTTGATGACGGCAACTTTTCCTTCTAGAGCTGCTCGGCGCTTTTCTAGATTTTCTTTATCGTATTCGCTTGTAGCGGCTTTAGTTTGCGTATTTATTTGTGCAATCCGTGCTTTTAGCTCAGCTTCTACGCCATTACCTTCTATGATGGTGGTTTCGTCTTTGGTGACAATTACCTTACGTGCAGTGCCAACTACGTCTAGCTCTACGTTTTCAAATGTCATGCCTCTGTCGTCGGTTATAACTTCTGCGCCAGTTAAAATGGCAATGTCATTCAGCACATCTTTACGGCGGTCTCCGAAAGCAGGAGCTTTGATAGCTATGGTGTTAAACACGCCTTTGAGACGGTTTAATATGAGCGTACCCAGAGCTTCGCCGTCTACATCGTCGGCAATAAGTACTAGGTCTTTTTTACCTGCTTGAGCTAGCTTTTCTAGTAGTGGCAAAAATTCTTGTATGGAGCTGATTTTTTTATCTGTAATTACAATGGCGGGCTTGTCATAGACTGCTTCCATGCGGGATGTGTCGGTCACCATGTAGGGGCTCACGAAACCACGGTCAAAAGTAAAGCCTTCTACTACTTCACTTTCAAGTGCCAAACCTTGGCCTTCTTCTACGGTAACTACACCGTCTTTGCCGACTTTTTCTATAACGTCTGCGATAAGTTCGCCAATTTCTTCGTCACCAGCAGAAATGGTAGCTACTTCAGATACGCGCTTTTTGTTGCTTTTGATGTCTTCACTCAGTGTGCCAAGTTTGGCAATAACTTCTGCAGATGCTGCTTCTAGGCCTTTGCGCAGCAACATAGGGTTGTGACCAGCCGCAATCAGTTTGTTGGCTTCGTTTAGGATATGGTAGGTCAGTACAGTTACGGTGGTTGTGCCGTCACCCGCTACGTCGTTCATCTTATTTGCAGCTTGTTTGATAAGTTCTGCGCCAACTTTGTAGCCCAGAGTTTCGTCATCTACATCTGCCAGCTCTACGCCCTTGGCAACGGTTACACCGTCATGAGTAACAGTTGGATTGCCATAGCTTTTGCTAATAATTACGTTTCGGCCTTTTGGACCCATGGTAGTTTTTACAGCGTCATACAAAATTTGCGCACCGGCCAAGACTCGGCGCCGGGCATCATCATCATAAAATACTTTTTTAGCCATTGTTTACTCCTTATTTAACTGTTCCGTAAATGTTTTCTAGTTTGATGAGTAGGTAGTCTTCCCCGCCGTGTTTTACGGCTTCTGTACTGTAGCCACCGTAAATAATCCGATCGCCGACTTTTACGTCTTTGACTTCTTTGCCAACTGCCAAAACTTTAGCTACCTTTGGTTTTTCTTGTGCTCCACCGGGCAAATACAGCCCACTTGCCGTCTTGGTTTCTGCTTCTTCCTGCTGAGCAACTACATAGTCTGCCAGCGGTTGAATAGGTACACTCATATAAGAACCTCCTTTTAAGTGATAAAGAGCAGCTGTTTCCTCGCACAGAACACCTGCCATTAGCACTCACTATACTAGACTGCCAATTTTGCGTCAAGTTGGGTTATTTGAACTGATAAAATGGTAATTCTGGGTGGTCAATTGCCACATTACCTATCGGTTCTGCGGACGAGTTTTGTCTTTCGGCTAATTCAAATGTCAAATTCTTAGCTTCATCCATACCAGGCATCCATTGACCTTGGTCAAAATCTACACAGTACAGTGCCATGGTTTTGGGATTTACTAGCAGGTTTGGTGAACTGTTACCGCCAATAATCGCTTCAGCATCAGATTGACTAAACTCATGGTCAAGCGATTCTGCTTTCACATAATCAGAAACACCGCCAAGATCTAGCTTACCATCCAAATTTACACCATTTGAAGTTCTGGCGTTTACCTCACCCAGCACTTGATACATTCGGCGTAGACGAGACATTAGCTCAACTACTTGTTGTTTTAAGACTGGACTTTGCCTCTGCGCCTCGGTAAGGTCAGAAAGCGACAGGCGCGGTACCTTATCTTGTACTGTATACTCAGCGTAACGTTGCTTTTGACCTTCTGTGACCTTCGCCAGAACAAACGAAGAACGTGGCACAAAATCACCTAAAAATAGCTTCAAGATATCGTATTTATTTTTCTTGTATTCCAGTCCGGCCATTGCAGCTTTTCTGTTATCCTCATATCTGATACGGTAATCATTTACCGTGGCATGATTTATCTTTAGAACTTGGCCTGACGAAGGTCGAAGGTGCGGTTTATCTGCAGGGTAAACCATATCATATACAGCATTATCTTGTCCTTTACCAAGTGTCGGTCCAATTTCAGTACGAAAAGGCATTCCCGAAGTGAAAGGTTTAAGTTTTTTGCTCATATAAATATTATATCACACTTATGGTTATAATGTCAATAATCTGTTATTTTAAAAGTTTGTGAGCGATTTTGCGTTCGTCCCAAGGGATAGATTTGCCGCCCATATTGCGAGTATCTTGGTGGCCTATGCCGGCCAAGATGACTACATCGCCTTTTTTGGCTTCTTTGAAGGCTGTTTTTATGGCTAGTTCACGGTCTGGGATTATCTGGGCTTTCTTCTGGGCTTTGGCTTGTTTTATACCTTCGTAGACTGCATGGCGAATTGTTTCTGGGTCTTCGGTGTAAGTTTCATCATCTGTTAGGTATATTCTGTCTGCCTGTTTGGCGGCAATCTCGCCCATGACTGGCCGTTTGCTTTTATCTCTATCTCCCGTAGCACCAAAAACTACGCTTACTTTGCCCGTAGCGGCTTGTTTGCCCGCTTCTAATACCTTGGCCAGCGCATCTGGTGTAACTGCGTAATCAACCCATACTGTAAAAGGTTGGCCGGCGTCTATGTTTTCCATTCTACCAGGCACTAGCTTTAGCTCTGCCAAACCCTTTGAAATAACTTTTGGTTTTATGCCCAGTATCAATCCTACAGCCGCTGCTGCACTGGCGTTGTAGGTGTTAAATAGCCCCGCCAGCTGGATTTTCAAATCCATAGCTTGCTCACCATTCATAAGCTTCCAGCTCATGCCCGTACGATCCTGTTTAACTTGTTTTATCCGCTCCGTACTGTCCGAACCCTGACCATAACTAACTACCTGCCCCGCAGATTGGAGCATAAAATAGTCGTATTTTTCATCATCGGCATTTAGCACGCAAAAATCAGGCTTCATGTAGTTGTTAAACAGCCGGGCTTTGGCAGCAGCGTAGCTAGCCATAGTTCCGTGATAGTCCAAATGATCTTGGCTGAGATTGGTCAATACAGCAATTTCTACAGGGATGCCGAGCATTTTGTGCTGATGCAGCGCCTGGCTGGGGGCTTCTAGCACAACAAAGTCAACTTTTGCTTTTTTGGCAGAGCGCAAGAACTTCAAAAGCTGTTCTGTGAGAGGCAGTGTGCGATGTGTAGTATTTGGCATAACTTTGCCTACTAACTCTATGGTTGCAGTAGTATACATAGCCGTTTTGTAGCCGGCGGTTTTAAGCATTTCGTTTATGAAACTACAGGTAGTGGTTTTACCATTTGTCCCAGTGACTGCAACAACGCGTAGTCCCTTGGCCGGAAACCCAAACCGCGCCTGCAAACTGTAAATCCGCCCTTTTCGGTAACTTTCTTCAGCAAACTCAATACCTTTTGAAGGCATAACTTTGCGAACAAGCTTTTTTGGGTTAACCATACCTACTAGTATACTGCTCTCATGCGAATATTGGGTATTGAAACTAGCTGTGATGAGACCGCTTGCGGGATTGTAGAAAATGGTAAAAAACTGCTGGCAAATGTGGTGCTTTCTAGCATGGATTTGCATGCCCAATACGGTGGTGTTGTGCCAGAGATTGCCGCCCGCAGTCACATAGAAGCAATCACCCCTGTTATTGAACAAGCACTGGAGCAAGCCGGATGTGGCTGGGATGACATAGACGGCATAGCAGTCACATACGGCGCTGGTCTAGGAGGCTGTCTGTTGGTGGGCGTAATGACCGCACGCACGCTGGCAATTACCAAAAACAAGCCTTTGTACGCCATAAACCATGTAGAGGCCCACGCCTATGCAAACTTCCTAACTGAAGTAGCTGACAGATCAGAGCCGACAGATGAAAGCTATAAACTGCCGAAAACTGCACCTAGTTTTCCGATGCTGGGGTTGATTGTTTCTGGAGGACACTCTCAATTGGTGCTATGGCGTGACCACTTTGACTATACTCTCCTGGGGCAAACCCAAGATGATGCCATAGGAGAAGCATTTGATAAAGTGGCCAAGATTTTAGGCCTGCCCTACCCTGGCGGCCCCAGTATAGAGAAATTTTCGGTTAAAGGTAACCCTCGGGCATTTAGCTTCCCAAAGGCCAAAATGCCTGGCAAATACGACTACAGTTTCTCTGGACCCAAAACTGCCGTGCTAAGGGCTGCTCAAAAAGCTATAGGTGAAGGATACGACTTCCCTAGTCATAAGCTGTCAGAACGCCTCAGTGAAGCTCAAAAGGCCGATATTGCTGCCAGCTTCCAGCGCACAGCCGTAGAAACAGTGGTAGATAAAACCTTGCTGGCATATGAAGAGTTCCAACCCAAAAGCGTAATTATAGGCGGTGGCGTATCTGCCAGCCCAGAACTTCGCCGTCAGTTAGCCGAACGCTTGCCCATCCCCATAGAATACGCAGACCCAAAACTGTGCACTGATAACGGCGCCATGATAGCCACCCTAGGTTGTTTTAAGATGCTACATAATCAACCACAAGCAGATCCTTACACGCTTGAAATCCAACCAAACTTAAGTATGTGATTATCTAAACACTGGTTTTGTTACTGTGAAACTTTAGTGTTTTGTCAATCACCCTTAACTTTTATTGTGCTTCGGAGAGCGGGTGTTGTTTGATCTATTTTAATCTGTTATAATGCTTATGAAAACAAAAACTTTTGCTTTGCCTTAGTGGGCACGTACATTGCGAACAAAAGTAAACCCCTCATCTTTTTTGGTGGAGCAATCTGCAATCATATTGCAAAACGCAACGAAAAGGTGTGCGGGATCTGGTTGAGAAATATACTGAGAGGTTTTTAAGAAACCTTTGAGTTTAGTTGTCTAACTTTCACATGAAATTAAAAGCTTAAAAGCAACACTATTTTTGCTGTTTTTGCCTTAATCTGCGTGCTTCATCGCGTCGTTGCCTGCCAGCTGACTTTTCTTTTGGCATAAGTTCCACTAGCTCAGCATGCAATGCGTCCCGAGCCGATTGGTCGCCCTTACTTTCTTGAAGCTTTTTATTGAAAAATTTCAGCGATTGATACCTCTGGACGAATGCCAATTCATCAAGACTTGCTTCTGCTTGAGGTTTACCAATAATTTCTTCTATCCTAGAATTATGTGGGAAGAGAAGGGGGGCAAATGGACTTGGAGCATCTGCTTCGGTTTCTTTTAATTGTGTATCGATAAGTCTTAGTACTGCGTCTCGCTTAATTCCTGGCGTTGTGCCTCGTGCCAAAAAATCATCTATAGCCTGTTGTGCCAAAAGTACTCTTTCGGCTTCGGGACCTTTTGATACAATATAACGCTCTCCAGCTTCATTCATAAGTCTATTTCATCATTTTGGGATGTTTTTGTCAATTTACCTCTGTTCGGGTATACTGCTAGACATGCAGTTACCGAAGGTTTATGAACCAAAAGAATATGAAGACGATATTTACGCTCTCTGGGAGCGCAGTCAAGCCTTTGTACCCAAAGACCGCGGAACAGGGAACACTTATAGCATTGTAATCCCGCCGCCCAACGCTAACGGTAATTTACACCTAGGACATGGACTTACGCTGGGAATAGAAGATATTTTGATCCGTTATCATCGTATGAAAGGTGACAAAACACTATTTTTGCCAGGAGCTGACCACGCCGGCTTTGAAACCCAAGTAGTGTATGAAAAAGAGCTGGCTAAACAGGGCAAAAGCCGTTTTGATCTGAGCAGGGAAGAGCTGTACAGCAATATTTGGGATTTTGTAGCTCAAAACAGAGACAATTACGAGTCTCAGTTTCGCCGACTTGGAGCCAGTTTAGACTGGACACATTACAGCTACACGTTGGATGAAAAAATCGTCGCCCAGGCATACGCCACGTTTAAAAAGATGTGGGACGAAAAGCTTATCTACAGAGGTGAGCGCTTGGTCAATTACTGCACGTATCACCGCACTGGATTTGCCGATATAGAAGTAACCTATGAAGACGCCGTAACACCATTGTATTACATGAAATATGGGCCTTTTACATTGGCTACAACTCGCCCGGAAACAAAGTTTGGTGACACAGCTGTGGCGGTACATCCAGACGACAAGCGCTACCTAGAGTGGGTTGGAAAAATAGTAACGGTTGAGGGCGTAAATGGTCCATTTGACGTGCAAGTTATTGCCGATGATTTTGTTGATCCTGACTTTGGAACAGGGGCGGTGAAAATAACTCCAGCCCATAGTTTTGACGACTGGGAGGTGGCTCAGAGGCATAATTTATCAGCGGTGCGGGTAATAAACCACGATGGCACTATGAATCATAAAGCCGGTCGTTTTGAGGGCATGACAGTGTTAGAGGCCCGCAAGGCAGTGGTTGAAGCACTCAAAGAAAAAGATTTGTTGGTAAAAGTGGACGAACACTACAAAAACCGCATGGGCAAATGCTATAAATGTGGCTCGATTATTGAACCAATGCTCATGGAGCAGTGGTTCATAAATATGAAGCCTCTTGCAAAAAGAGCAATTGAGGCTCTAGAAACAGGCAAGATACTATTCCGGCCAGAGACTAAAAAGAAACAATTGGTCACCTATCTAAAAGACCTACGCGACTGGAATATAAGTAGGCAAATTGCCTGGGGTATACCCATACCAGCATTTCAAAATGTAGATGACCGTGACGACTGGATTTTTGATACTGGTGTTAGTGAAGAGATTTTGCAAAAAGACGGCAAAACCTACCGCCGCGATCCAGATGTTTTTGATACATGGTTTAGCAGTTCTAGCTGGCCCTATGCCACGCTGGGTTATCCAGACAGCGCCGACGCTAAAGATTTCTATCCACTAAATGTCATGGAGACCGGCGCCGATATACTTTACCCCTGGGTAAGCCGAATGATTATGTTCGGGCTCTATGTAACCGACATGATTCCGTTTGAAGAGGTCTACTTGCATGGCCTAGTATTAGATGAACACGGTGCCAAAATGAGCAAAAGTAAAGGCAACGTTGTTGACCCAATGGATAAGATTGACCAGTATGGTTCAGATGCTTTTCGAATGGGAATTATTGCCGGCCAGAGTGCGGGTAACAATCAGTCGTATGATGAAGCCAAGCTAGTGGCCGCTCGTAATTTTTGTAACAAATTATGGAACGTAGCCCGCTATGTAGAAGACAAAATTGACGACAATTTTGCAAGCAAAGCGAGCCTCAAAGCCGAAACGCCAGCAGATGCTTGGATGTTGAGCAAGCTGCAGCAGTCTGTAAAACAGGTTACTTCTTTACTGGAAGAAACTCGTTTTGCCGAGGCCTATGACAACATATACCATCTGTTGTGGGATGATTTTGCGGACTGGTATATAGAAGCTAGTAAAACAGCGTTAAACAAAGGCGTGCTAGCCTTCAGTCTGGAAACAATACTAAAACTAGCGCATCCGTTTGCGCCATTTGTTACCGAAACTATTTGGCAAACCCTTAAATGGAATGTACCTACCGATGAAATGGCAAAAGAGGAGGGAGATAGTATGCTCGCCTCAAGTAGTTGGCCAAAGGCTCCTAGTGCCAATAAAAAGGCTGCTGCAGTTTTTGAGGACATCATGGAGGTTGTGACCGAAATACGGCTTATAACGGCCGCTGTGGGGGCTAGCAAGCCGTGTTTGTACCATTCAGGGGACGCGTTTATCACCCAGCATGCAAAGCTCATCAAAAAACTGTCAGGTGTCTCAGAAATAACCGAATTGCGAGATGGCAATGGTTTGCATTTGACGCAAACTGACCACTCCTGCTGGCTGGACCTGGACCAAGCCACAATTGAGCGCTTTACGAAACAGCTTTCCGACAAATTGACTGAAACCAAAAAAACCATTACTAACCTAGAGGCGCGCCTTAAAAACAAAGCTTATACAGACAAAGCACCGAAAGACCTAGTCAAACAAACCAAACAACAACTAGAAGATGCTCAGGAACTTCTAGTCAAGCAACAGCAAGAATACAATAGATTTAAATAGTAGTATCAAGTTCTAGGGCATCTTTGATGCGAGCAGCTGATTCTCCTGGGCGGTAGTCGTCAAACCACAGCACATGCCAACCGAATTTTTCGGCAGCCATGATATTGGCGCGCGAGTCGTCCACCAATAAAATTTCACTTGGTTCACAGTTGGTATAGTGTTGTGCGGCTTCAAAAATCTGGGGCTCTGGTTTGATACTACCCGTTTTGGAAGAATCGATAATTGCCGAATAGTTAACATTTGGAAGAAGTTTATTCGAAAGCATTTCGTCTATAAAACCAGGCATAATGTTGCTCAAAAGTCCTACGTGGTAATATTCCGAAGTCCAAAGCACAAGTTCGTTCATTTCTTGTATTGGTTCCACTGCCGCCATGTAATATTTTTGCCAATCCAACTTGCTCATCCTGAGCTGTTTGGCCATAGCTTGATTAAAATCATTTAACGGCATTTCGCCTCGGCATACAGCATCGTTGTAGTGCCAAAAAGTCGTCTCAATAACATCTGCTGAGGCACCAGTATCAGCAGCAAGTTCGGTGAATGCACGATGAAAAAAACTTACCAAACAGCCGTTGATGTCAAAATATATGAATTTAATTCCGCTTTTAGAGCGGTATTTTGTGCTAACAACTGTAGCGGGGGCGATACTGCCCATAAGTTCATTCAAAGAAACACCAAGTGCCCCGGCAATTGCTTGAATAGTGAATATAGACGGTGCTTTTATAGCCCCGCGCTCTATTTTGGCAAGGGTAGAGTAAGAAAGCTTTGCTTTGTAGCAAAGATCTTGTTGTGTCAGACCTGCTTTTTTACGAGCAGACTGCAGCTGTTTACCAAGACCCACCTCGTCCATATAGGGACTATAGTACTAGTTTTACAGATAAAAACCAAGCAAAAACTAGTATCAAATGGCTAGTTATAGGGTTGTACTATAAAACTACACTTAGAATTGTAGTGACAACTATTAGCGCGCCCAGACCAACAAAACCAGCAACAATTAGGGCGTTTTTATTGTTTCCGCCGCTAGAGCGATATATTTTGCTATATACCCAAGCCCCAAAACCAACACCCATGAGTAGCCCAATAGTGAGATTTGAAAACATAGACTCAGTTTACTAGAACACTAATTTTTTAGCCATTTCTGCTAGGGCGGGGTGGTCAGGCTCTTTACTTAAACGACCAGGCTCGCCATAAAAATCCTCTGGGGTGTTACACGGGTACACGTGCACGTGCGTATGAGGCACGTCAAAACCTTCTACGCGTATGCAAACTCGCTCTGCGCCAGTCACAGATTTGATTCGTTTTGCTACCTTTTTTACAGCACTGAACAGGGAAGTGTAGGTAGTATCATTTAATTCCTCGAAGTGGGCAACCTGTTGCTTTGGAATCACGAGCGTGTGGCCTGGAGTAATGGGGTGTATATCCAAAAACGCCATGACAGTGTCGTCTTCATAAATTTTTTCACAAGGAATTTCACCTTTAGCTAATTTAGTAAATATTGAGTCTTGCATAGTTACATTGTACCGCGTTGTATTTCTTATGCTTCGGTTCTAAGTGACATGGAGGCATATTAGCCATATGGAATTGGGTGAACAGGTATTTACGCAAGCTTTTGGACGCGAAGCCAAGGAGGCAACTGTCATAGTTGCCGGAATGAACCCAAATACGGGTACAATCGAAGACTGTCGAGTAGTCGCCTGGCAAAGTCTGAATGCCAGCATACCACCCACCGTACATTCGTGCGACGACATTAGTGGCGAGCCTTAGGCATAGTGTTAGAATAAAACCATATGCAGTTTATGAAGCGCTTTTTGCGCGGTATATCTTCGCTGGCATTTAAGATAAGTTTAGTCCTTTTGGTTGTGCTTGGATCTGTAATTTTGGTTTTTAGTACTCCTGGCCAGCTCAAAGAATCTCTAAAAGTCAGCAAGGTGTACGACAATCTGGTAGCTAGTATTATAGACAGCGCTACCAAAGAAAGTGCCGGTCAACTGGATGGCTCTATAGAAGAATCGGCATTTAGTCAGCCCGCAGTTCAGGAAGCAGCTAAAAAAGCACTTACGCCAGTATTTTTACAAACAACCAGCGAAGAGATTATAAATGGAATTTACGGCTGGCTGCGGGGAGATACGCCACAACCAGAATTTAACATTGACGTAAGTGCAGTAAGGCAGCGATTCATAACATCCGTAGGCGACTACGCAGTTAATCGTGCCAAAACATTGCCGGCCTGTACCGCAGAGCAATCTGCCCAGCTGACTCAGCAGTCTATAGACGCATTAACTACAGCCTGTGTACCGGCTGGCTACAATGTAGAGAACTTGCGTGCTCAGATAGAGACAGAATTAAACAAACAAGAAACCGAAGCAGGCCAGCAAAAAGATAATCTGCTCCAGCAAACAACAATTTCACCTGACACACTGCCAAAAGATGAAAATGGCAAAACAGCTGTACAAAATTTTGCCGAAAATGCAGAAAAAGCACCAGAAGTATTTAGTTTTGTGGTGATTACTCCGTGGATTTTTGGCATCTTGGCAATTATTTCCGCAGGATTAGTAGTACTGCTTTATGATGACAAGCGCCGGGGAATACGTAGCCTTGGAATCTCTGCTCTAGCAATAGGCGGGCTTTCTTTGCTAGGAATATTCATATCAAACTTCGGTTTTAAGCAATTGGAAAAGTCGGATTCACTACTTAAGGCAGATGCAAATATTAAAGAACCACTCCTAGCTTTTCTGCATTCTCTAAGTAGGGCATTTAACAACCGAATTCTGACAATTGGCTTAGTTTATGTAGTACTGGGCGCTGGAACTTTGCTCGTACTCCAGTTCACCAAAACCAAACAACCCAAAGAGCAAGCGCCAGCAACAGATGAAGAAAACCCTGAAAACTCCGATAAGGACACAGAGATTATTGCAAAGCAGAAGGAACAAGAACCAACAAAACCAAATAATACTCTCGTACAGTAACTGGCGGAGGAGGAGAGATTCGAACTCTCGATTCCGATTGCTCGAAATACTGCTTTTCGAGAGCAGCGCCTTCAACCACTCGGCCACCCCTCCATGATTGAAGTATACCAATGAAAAAACCAGTCACAAGGACTGGTTCTTTCATTGGTACAGCATCATTAACGAAGTTAGAACCTTACTCGTCGGTTTCAATGATGATTGTGTCGCCATCCCGTAAGGTTTTGAACTTTCGATTCTTTGATTTCACATATTCTAATTCTTTATCAACAAGTTTCGATTCAGGGTGATCTGATTTGTAGTGGACTATTGGGTAAAAGTCGATAAGGCCATAACCATCCCATATGACTTCCTGGCTGTATCCTTCGGCAGCGGCATTAACGTCATCCACTAGTTCTACTCCGTCCATTGTCGGGCTAATTACACAAAGAGCTGCGCTATATCCGGCATAGACTAATTTATTTTTTCTTATCAACTCTACGATAACTTTATCGAAGCCACTTTGTTTCATAGCCTTGAGTAAAATAAATGCATTGCCGCCCCGTATCCATACAACGTCGAACTGTTTCATTTTTTCAAACAAACCATCATGATCGTTGAAGTATTCTCTTAAATCAACATGCTCAGGAATAAACCCTAGTGATTCCATGTCTTTCAGCTCGTTTTGAAGACTTTGTGCCTTTCGGTCAAAGTCCATACTAAAATCCAGTGCATTGTCGATAACTGCAACTTTTGCACCAGGCTTATTAACCAACTTTTTGAAGCCTTCAGTGTCGTTACCAAGTCTATAAGAGGATAGGTATAGTTTCATATCTTCATGATAACAAAAATAGACGCCGTTCTGACGTCTACTAATTAATCTCGAATGGTACACCGTGGTTGAGGAAGTCAGAACTTTACTTTATGCCACTCAGTTAGGTTAGCTACTCTTCGCAGACGTTTTGCTTGCCACCATTTAAATCTGGTGAGCATAATGCGTCTTTTGCTAATGGTAACGTCAGAATAATTACCGAAATTAGCCAGCCAATAATTAATGCGAAAAAACATAAAAAAATGTAGACGAGCACTCTTTTTAAGGTCACCGGTTTTTTAACTTTTTGTTTTCTCAAGCAAACGTGGAGGAGGTACATATTGATGCATTGATGTATCTGTGCTATACTTGAACTATCGTAAGCAAGGAGCAAAATGATGCGTACAACCATAACTTTAAATGATAAATTATACAGAGCGTTAAAATTGAGAGCTGCCGAGAGTAATGAGAGTATCTCTGCCATCGTTGAGGATGCCGTTAAGTACCAGATGCTCGAGGATTTAGAAGATATTGAAGAGGCAAAAAGGCGCGAGAATGAACCTACTCATTCATTTGACGAGTTAGTGGCCGAATTCAAGAGTGAAGGCCTTCTTTAGTCATGTCTTTTAGGTTGGAGTATAAAAGCAGTGTTAAAAAAGAATTACGCAAACTAACCCAGCATGACAGGGTTACGATTGTCCAAAAAATTGAACTGCTTAAAGAGGATCCAACACCAGAAGGTTCCGCTAAGCTTAAAGGGTCTCGTGATTTATTTAGGATCCGTCACGGTGATTATCGGGTAATTTACCAACTACAAAAGGACGTACTCGTAATTATTATAATTAGGATAGGTCATAGACGAGAAATTTATAAAAATCTCTAAAAACTTAATTTATTTCCTACTACTTGAAACCGAATTGGTACAGAGTTAGAACCATTTTCCTAACTATTTCTCCCACTTTACGCAGCGATTAATGCTTTGATTCGTCCATTCAATACATTTTGGTTCAGTAACATGCCAGTAGAGAAACCATCCGCCAATAAAAAGCACCACAATGACCATCAAAATAATAAATAAAGATTTGTGTTTTTTTATAAAGGAATTTTATCAGGCTTATGCTTGGTACAGCATACTAGAGCAGGTTAGGTCACTATTCCTTGCTTATCATAGCTCAAACGCCCTGTAAAACACCACCCACCACGCTAACCTATATAGTTATTAGCCAAATCTACATTTTCATTTCTTCAAATGCTTCCTTTAGTATTTTCAGCATTTGTTGATAATCTGCTTTTTTGTCGGTTGTATATAAATAAAGGTCGTTTCCAATAATTTCAAGGTTAATACGATAAGGTGCGTGTGCCAATTTTTCCATAAACGCAGGGTGGAGTAGTTCTAAACTGGTTACTTTATCAATATCTGTGGCGAATACATTAAACAATTTATTAAATTGAGGCCACTCCAAAGATACTTTTAACATTCCACTAGGTGAAAAACTAAAGAACGAGGGAAAGCTACGCCTTTCTACTAAGATGTTGCTGTATTCTTTTGTCAGAGTTGCGTGTGCAATCGTGTATTTAGCCAGCGAATTACGTTTTTTATAAAAGTGTCTGAAATGGTCTTTTAATTTAGCTTTCTCTTGGATAAGAGGAATGTATTCAAAAAACTGCACTACAACATTATTGTAAAGGCCAATGACGTGATGGTTAATATCCGACCTTCCGTAACTGGCTTCGCTAAATAAAACGCCGTGAAGAGGCATAAGTAACCAGCCAAAGTCAGCATTGTAGAAAAAGCCATTTTGTTCAGCAAAGTCTAGGTACTTTTTGTCAACTTTAGGGTCGTATTTGACTATCAAATCATCTCTATTTATTTGGGTAATTGAATCTAAATCCCATTCTCTGCCTTCTCTTTCAAAGTGCCAAAGCTCCTCAAATGAAGATGAGTTGCCGTGCAATACTTTACCTGTTCTCAAATCTACAAGATTATCTATTGCCGAAGCCTTAATCTCTACATTAAATCTGTCATGTTCATCGTGCTCGCTATCATCAACACCAAAAAGAGTAACCTTACTTAGACTGACACTTTTCATCTCATTTCGCCTACCCATTTGATGGAGAGCAACGAGCATAAGTGATATGTGATTTTGGTAACGGGGCGTTAAATAGGACTTCATATTTTCTGTATTGAAATCGCTCCAATCTTTTTGAAAAGTATGGAAAACTTCTGTAACCCTCTGCTCAATCGCTTCGTCAGACCACGTCGGATCGTTTGCTTGAGCTTGCTTTTGCCGAGCTTCTGCTTTTCTTATTCTTTTACGGCGAATCCACCACGAAGCAACAATCCCAAAAACTATAAGGGGCAATATGATGATTCCTGCACCACCTCCACCACCACCTGAGCCACCACCGCCAGCACGGGCAACTATATCTATAACGTGTAGCGAATTGATAGAACTACCCTCTTATAATTTTACGGTTGTGATAAAGCATAACTAAAGCACCGTTCACAACCACGGAAACAATTATCAAAAATATGTTGATAGCTAGGTTGTTGGAATCCATTAGCTCTGGTAGGTTTTGACCAGTAGCAACTGCTAATAAAATTAAGATTAGGAGAAGAAACAAAAATCCTTTAACCAAGAACCACTGACCACCTTTTACGAGTAGGTGCTTACTGCGACCCAATGTTTTAGTAATCGGTATATTAGGCTCAAATAGGGCTACGTATGGTGCTAGTGCAAATCGTACCAATGCTACATAAATCCAGATAACTGCTACAAGCATTAGGATTGGCAATAGAATTAGAGAAGAATTGCTCCCGCCGACCCCACTTGTTAAGAAGATAATGGGTAAGAATATTATCAATACAATAGGCCAAAATGCTACAAGGCAGAATAATATATCGGCTAAAACCACTCTGCCTAATCTTGAGAAGCTATTTGATAATATAGTGGATAACGAACTTTTTCGGTTCTCGCTGCCATCATAAAGAGCTAAAGAGGTGGTCGCTAAAATAAATGCTCCTGCCAAAGCGTACCAAGCAGTATAAAGAATTAGGCTACCTAACAGTACGGTTAGTAATTTTGACGTAGAAGCAAATAATAAACCGAACTCGCCGTACAAAACCTTGCTAATGATAAACGATATTACAAATAGAAAAACGGCTGCAACTGCATAACTTAAAATAACGGATAGGAAGAAGGCACCTGCATTGTTTTTTATGGCATGAAAAGTGTCGCCTATCGCACGAAAAATTTTGTACTTTTTTGGAGCATTCGATTCTGGGCTGACTTGATTCGCATGTTCATAAGCACTTGGAGCTTGTGCTTGAGTAGTATTGGGCTGCTCCCAATTATTGGCATTTAAGTTGCTTGGCTGGTTGGTTGCGTCTGACTCTGGATAAGATGTTTGTGGAGCCTTTACTGACAAAAAAGCCCTATTTACTAAATCTGCGTTCCAATTATGTTGTAGCAGGGTTTGGCGAATACGGTCTTCTGGCACACCCTGATCCAAGTGTTGTTTTACATAGCTTACTAGCTGGTCAAATTGTTCGTTCATTTGTTTTTAATTTACTCCTTGCCCACAGTATACTACTCCACCGTCTGAACCCGTATATGTTTCACTGTTTCTTGGTCGGCATATAACTTTACCCAACTTTCGTCAAGAAGCTAGTCCAGCAAGCTCCAGAGAGCCTACAGAGGGTATTAAATCTCGTTCACCTAAATGCTAAATCCAAGCAACAGTATGGCTACATATAATTTTTGGCCAGATTTCCGAACCCTAACGCCATTTTTCACCATTCACAGCTACCAATTATGAAACACTACTTTTATTATTATCGTGTACAAATCAACTAGTTGAGTCAGTAACTTGTACCAAAATTAAACGACACTTTGTCACGGCACTCTATCGCATAATTCATCTTAGTTGCGAAGACTACGTTATTGTCCATGTGTCGGTAGTAAGTTGTTCTGCCGATCCTTGCCCATTTACAAGCATCACTTACGGTGTAATTGTTCTTTAGGGCATCTGCTAACTTCACCATAATGCTAATATTCATTTTAGTGGGTCGTCCCACGCCTTTCGTATAGGTCATAAAACTCCTTTTTGTATTAGTCCCTCTCTTATTATTATGACAGATTGGACTTTTTAGGAACTTTACTGGTCGCTGTTGATAGTAGGCAAAATGGTGGTTATCAGTTCGTCATCTTGCTTTTGTCGTCGGGTTCTTTTAGGCGGTGTCTTTTTGCTGAAAACAGCATACAAGAGTGCTGTAATTGTCAGAGTAAATGCGATAAACATGATAACTCTTATACTAGCACCGAAAATAAATCCTCAATACAACTGGTTTGTACCACGACAATGCTCCATAATAATTAACGTATGGACACAATACCCTACTGGGACGATGAAACATTGCTAATTTACGGAATACTTGGTGGTTTCGTATCGCTTAATCCTCAAGAGGTGGTTAAGTCGCTCAACCTAGCCGTAAATCAAGAAGATGATGTCTTAACTAGCATTTATGTCTTGGCAGCACTAGAGGGTAAGCAAAAAATTAAAACAGAAGGCGTGTACCTTAACTTCAGAAAATACCTACAGCAACTTCATGAAGTAAACGAACCAGAATCAGACGAGCTAAATGAACTTATTGTTAAGGTTCAAAATATTGCCGATTGGGAGGCTGATGACAGAGAGGTACATAGGTCAAACTTTAGCGAATTGCTTCAGCAACGGGATATTCTCACAGAAACATTACACGGTTGTCTTGAGTTTCATATCAAAGTGCTTGATAAGTCGTGGATACGACAGGTCGTTCGAGATTATTTAGAGCGATACCGAAATGATGAAATATTTACACCCACCGCACCTACCTATATACCTTACGGGGAACAATATGTAGCTATCACAAACCTACTTGAAGATTCAGAATATCCCGCAAAAATCACTCGATTCCATATACCAGACAATGTGAGGTTTTTTGAATCACTCTTTGACTTGGTAGATAAAGATAAGATTGCAATTACAGAATTTGGTGACCTGAATTACTCAGTCATCGACCCTAGATTCGGTTTTGTTATAGGTTCAGATAAAAAGAAAACCTTACGGCCACTAGACAGAAGGCATATAAGCGTAGAAGCCAAGAACTATGATCCAGCGTCAGGTATTTTGGTTGTTCGTGGGCAACCAGTAAATATTATTGGGCAAGTAAACAGACTGGGCAAAAGAAAAGAAAGTAAACAAGCGAAGCTTATGCGTGAGTTATTCTACGAATATACATTTCTTCGTGGAGTGCCTTTCAGAAGCATATACCCCCATAAAGGCGAGAGTTATACACAGGAAATTATTAAAAAATCTCGTGAATTAGCTGCTGCTATTAACAGAAAAGTTGATGAAAAAATAGGAGTAGACGACTTAATAATCTCCAATGACTGGAGGTTCGAAATCAACCCTCGTTATCTGAAAGATTGACAGAAAACTTTTCTGCCAGACCATAGGATAGGCTTAGCTCGTAACAATAAATTACGAGCATTTTTATGTTCAGAATGAGGTAAATATCATGGCCGAGAAAGACAGCCAAACACATACACTAAATCTAACAAGCGAGGAGCTTAAAGCCGTCAGCTTTGGTATCCAATGGGGGTATGCCGTTGCGGCAAACTCTCCGACAGTGCGTGAGTGGAAACAAAAACGTAAAGTCATTGAAAGTGTTCTTAAAAAGATAAAACTCCTGCAAAAGGAGGGTCGTTAAAATGGATAAACCAATTAAAACCGAAGACTCAACTACTTTTGACGTGTATGACTTCGGATTAGCGGCCGCACTGTTGCACTTGGGCTACGAACTAATAGACATGCACACAGCAGATGATTGTAAGTGCCCTGTATTCCATTTCGAGGATACATCAACCGTAGAGCAAGACGCAGAAGCCTACGTAAGTGGCAAGCTAACGGTAAACGCCAAGCATTACTTCATGGCATACGAGCACATCTTAAACGGCGTGTATGGAGATTCAGACAATGAGGATTAGTGACGACAGCATCAGTAAGCTCCAAGCAATCTTGAAGAAACATCATAACTTGGACTACGACAACGAAAAAGCCCAAGCTGCTGGACGTGCAATATTGCGTCTAGTTGGCCTGAAACTACAACAACAATTAAGCAAGGAATATGAAAATGAATCCACAAACTCAAACGACTAAAGAAGAAGTGCATGAAGCACTGGGCGGACTAGATAAACGCATTTACCCTGAAATATCCGTACAGCAATTATTGAACGTGCTAGAACTAACAATTAAAGAAGATAATGTCTGCAAGCTCATTACTTTCTACTGTATGTTATCTGCATATACTCACGATTCACAGATTAACGTCAGCTTTAATGCACCTAGTGCATCAGGTAAGACCTACATTACCACCGAAGTAGCCGAGCTGTTCCCAGACGAAGACAAGATTGAGTCGAGTGGTGCGAGTCCAACGTCCTTTTACCATACTGAGGGCGTTGAAGATGAGGAGCGTGGTGCAAAGATTGTATCTTTTGAACGTAAGATATTGTTGTTCTACGAACAGAGTAATCCCGTTCTACAAACTAAACTACGCCCGATTCTGTCGCACGATAGCTGGGAAATTAACTATCGCATTACCAACAAGAGCAAGTCAGGTAAAAACCATACCGAACTCATCATCTTACAGGGATTTCCTGCAACAGTATTTTGTTCAGCAGGACTTCGCCTAGACGAGCAAGAAGTTACCAGAGCTATATTACTTAGCCCCGAACCCAGTCAGGCAAAATTACGTGCAGCGATTGAGCTGCAAAACAAGCGTGGTACAGACGAAAAAGCCTATACAGCGTGGCTGGAATCTCAACCAGAGCGTGTAGCACTTAAAGAGCGTATCATAGCGGTCCGTGACGAATGCGTAGAGCATATCAAGCTACCAGATAATGGGGCAATTAAAGAGCGTTTCTACAAAGCATTCCCAAAACTCCGCCAACGTCATACTCGTGACTTTACGCACCTGCAACAGCTCATTAAGGTCATTACATTACTTAATCTGTGGCACCGCAAACATTCAGACGGTTCTATCGTGGCTAATCAGTCAGACATTGACCAAGCCTTTGAACTGTGGGAGCAATTAGCCCAGAGCCAGAACTTAGGCATTCCTCCGACAGCCATTCACTTCTATAAGACGTATATTTTACCTACCTTCTACGATTTAGTGGCAGCTCACCCGAACATAGACCCATACAGCTTAGGTGTAAGCCGTGAGCAGCTTTCTCGTGAGTATCTGCACTTGGAAAAGACCACACTTCCCGAAACCTACTTACGCAAAGAAATACTCCCTCAACTTGAAGCCAGCGGCCTTATTACCCAGCAAGTGCCAGAGGTTGGTGACAGGCGTACCAAACTAATTTACCCGAAGTGGTTTCCAGAGCAAACAATATAGGTAGACCTAGTGGGTATACCAGTAGCCAGAATGCGGCTATACAGGCAATTTTTAACAATATATAATAGTAATGTTTTCACATTCCAGCAAAAAGCCAGTGGTATTTTTGTTTCTGCTCTCTAAGGGCAGCACGGTGCAGAAAGTAGCCATTGGCGACTGGATGTGAAAACAGCCGTGCTGTCCTTTTTGATGACAGCGAGAAAGAACAAAACAATGAGTGAATATCCAAACGACAAGACTAATAAACTACGCTACGTGTTATACGTGCGTAAGTCTACAGAAGATGAAGAAAAGCAGGTGCTATCTAAAGATGCACAAATAGATAAATGTGAAGAACAGTTCAAAAACCTAAACATCATTAAAACTCTAGACGAAAGCAAGAGTGCTTTCGAACCAGATAAGCGTGAAGTCTTTAAGGAACTCCTAGAGATGCTAGATAACGGCGAAGCTGACGGCATTATTGCATGGCACCCAGACCGCTTGTCCCGTAACGAAGTAGACGCTTCAACTATTACTTGGCGTATACGCAAAGGCGGTATAAAAGACCTAAAGTTCGCCAGCTTTAGCTTTGAAAACTCGCCAGAGAATATCATGATGCTACAAATGACTATGAGCCAGTCGCAATACTTCTCAGCCAAGCTGAGTAAGGACGTAAAACGTGGTAATGAAAGAAAGCGTAAAATTGGTGGCATAACTGGCACCGCACCAGAAGGCTACTTAAATGACCGTATAAATAAGACGGTCTACAAAGACCCTGAACGCTTTCCGCTAATGCGTAAAGCCGTAGACTTGATGCTTACTGGTGAATACAGTGTCCAGCAAATCTTAGACATCATGAATAATGAGTGGGGTTACCGCACGGTTCAGCGTAAAAAAAGAGGTGGTGGTCCAATTGGTCGTTCATCACTCTATTATATGTTCCGTAACGTCCGTTATGCAGGTTGGGTGCCTGATCCTTATGATGAAGACAAATTGTATCCAGCAGATTTCCCAGCCTTAATGACCCAAGATGAGTACGACAAAATCCAGTTACTATTAGGTCGTCATGGTGGTAAGCGTTTCGCAACTCGTAAGCAATTCGTGCTACGTGGCTTTATACGCTGTGGTGAGTGTGATTGTATGATTACAGCTCAAAGTAAAGAACGTAAGAACGCAAATGGCACTACCCGTATTCATGCCTATTATCACTGTACTGGTAAACGCCCATGCGGTCAGATTAAGAAGTATGGCTATAAAACGGAAGATGAATTATTCAAGGAATGCGTAGAGGAACTCAATAAATGGGAGCTAATCCCAGAACTCTACGATTGGAGCATGGACGCTATAAGCCAAATGGCACAAGCCGACATACCAGAGCGTAAGAGTGTAGAAACTATGCAAGAACAGGCTATAAAGGGCTTAAAAGACCAACTAGACACCCTGTTAGACATGTCTACTCGTAAACTCGTAGATGAAGATACGTTTATTGAGAAGTCCGAAAAACTCAAAGCTGAATTAAAAGAACTGCATAAACAACAGGCTACTAAAAATGAGAGTACCGAAAACTGGTACGACTATATGACAGACCTGATAAGTAAGTTCATGAACGCTAACGCTAAGTTCATAAATGGTGATATTGCTGATAAAAAGGAAATACTGTTAGCGATTGGTCAGAACCCTGTGTTATTAGACGGAAAACTACAAATAACACCTAACGAGTGGCTACTGCCACTTCGTGATAATACAAAACGCTTTGTTGAACAATTCGAACAGGTTAGAACAATGTCTCAACAGATGAAAAATGACTTATTAGACGCTTTACGTCTAGAATGGTACACCCGGCGCGATTCGAACGCACGACCTCCTGTACCGCAAACAGACGCTCTATCCAGCTGAGCTACGGGTGCTTAACAGATTAGATACTATCACATAACAGAGGTGATTGCTAGGTAAATTTCGATTAGTACTGAATAGTACTGTCATTTTAATATTTTGTATGCCATAATTAGATTTATTAAACAGATAATGAAAAATGGCAAAAACTAAATCAAAAAAACTGGTTTCTAAATATCGACGTATCTCGATAGGAATACCGATATTGGCAATAATTTTAATTGTAGGGTTCTCGGGGTATTGGGAGATTATCAGATACAAAATCAACAGAGATCAAATAGAGATGGTGACAACACGAGAACTGATAATATCAGCTATCGATAATCTCAAGCAGCCAGCGGTTAAAGACCCAAAAACAGGTGATTTATATTTCCCACCATCAAAACTTTATTTGCCATATGCCAATGATCACTCCCGTTTTGTTTTAGTTTATTCATATAATGATTTTGACCCGAACGATATAGAATTTACGATTAGTAACAGATTCGTACTAGGTGACGCACAATCAAAACTCTACACCGCGCAAAATATTTCTAAATTGTTTGATGAACTACCTCAGGCCCAAGCTTGTGCCAGGGGGCTAAGAATTACATATGAAAAACTGTCTGACGAGAGTAACTTAAAGCTAAACCACAGTTTTGTTCTGAATAACGGTAAAATGCTCTTTATTTATTCCGAAAAAGCGTGCCCCCAGCTAGATTCAACTGCTGAAATGTTGAAAAATCTGCGGTCTTACTAGAACCGGATACGGCGCATTAGGCGCTCTATAGGGTCGTGGGTGCGGTCTTCGTGGGGGAGGTAACTGCCTAGCGTGGTCACAATTTGATCTTCGGACTCCGGAGGGTAGTACAGACTGATGAGGGGCATAAACCGTTTTAGGGGCATTAGCTGTATAGAACTAAAAGCGCCCTCTTTCATGACTGCAAATGATTTAAAAATTTCGTATGGAAAAGGTTTACCGCCTATATTTAGGCCAGTATGGTCAATCTGATACTCTAGAGTTCTAGGTTTACGTTTGGCAGTAATGCCAAACAGCACAGCAGCCATGATAATGACCACTGATGTAATCGTGTCTTGGGTCATAAAATATATGACTACGACCACTGCAAGGGTTATTACGGCCAATCCCATAAACCATTTTGTGTCTTTTGCGTTATCTATAAATTCAGAAGCAGACCAGTTAACTGGCTTTATATCTATTTGTGGTTGTTGGTCTGAGTATGAACCATTTTCTGACTCATACTGCCGGGGAGGTGACATTTCGTTGGCTGTTTGGTCTTCAGAAGGTTGTGGTGCAGGTTCGGGATTTTGTGGTGGTTCTGCTACTGGCGTTTGGGCAAGGGGAGTTGTAGCAGGAACTTCTTGGGTTACAGCTTCTGTATTTCTTGGAATTACAAGCTCCCCAGCATCCTCTGACTGCTTTAAGGGTGTGATTGTATCTCCCGGTTGCATAAGCGTATTGTAGCAGAAAACCCACCTTGTTTGAGTTCGCATCTCTCACAGAACAAAAAACCCAACCTAGGGTTGGGCATTTCGTTCTGGCGGAGGAGGAGAGATTCGAACTCTCGCTGGAGATTGCTCCCCACTAACGATTTAGCAAACCGTCCCCTTCAGCCACTTGGGTACTCCTCCACGAAACATTATTGTAGCCGACTTTGGGTACTTGGCGGAAGGGGTGGGATTCGAACCCACGGTACCGTTGCCGGCACGACGGTTTTCAAGACCGTTTCCTTCAACCACTCGGACACCCTTCCAATAACAGGGGTGATTATAGCATCTGTAGCCCTGTAATCAAAACTATTGTTTTTGGGCGAAGGCTAGGGCAGTTACTGGTTTGGCTCCAGCTTTTTTCAGTACGTTTGCCATAGTTTCAATTATTGCGGCAGTAGTGACAACATAATCTATGATTAAAACGTCGTTGCCTTTTATAAGCGCCGGCTATGTAACAACTATGTCGTTATTTAGCTGTGTTAGGCGTTTTTGGCGGCTGGCACCGTCTTGTCTCGACTGCAAAAGATGCGTTACGGCGCGTAGCCACATTAAACGTTCGGTCTTAGCAATATAACGAGCTAGTAGAGCAGTATGGTCGTATCCGCGCTGACGAACTCGGCTGATTGTGCTCGTTCAAATTTATATTCGTGTAACAATGCCTTTGCTGTATTCGGTGCGAATCCATACGTGACGCAAGGGTGTACGTTTTTTGCAGCGATCACAGACAGAAAAGTTCGAATTAATTCGTTTTCATCTATAGCGTCGGCTTGGTAGTTCAGCAAAAGCGTCTGGCGTGCCGGCAGAACAGACCAAACTTGCTTCACTACAACAAGTTAAACAATTATGAGGCGCTATGACTGCAAGCAATCTATCAAGAACTGGCATATTTTCAGTTTAACACTAGTAATTGGCGCATTGCGAACGATAGCTGTGCCTTTGTTGTATATATTATGTTGTAAATATAAGAGTTAGAGGTTGCGCCTCTGATAACCTGTGGGCTATACTTGCTAGTAACAAAAATTGCAAAAATACTTTCAATTTAAAGGGAAAAGAGCAGCCTGACAAAATGTATTCCATTTTGCCAGCGCGATGAGAGAAACCTTTGGTTTATCACATAGCTCGTGGAGGGTAACAACTATGGCTCGTAGAAGTCGTGACGATGATCTGTTGATGGAAGATGAGCTAACTGCTGCTTTTTTGGGTGAAGAAGATTTTGGACCTGCAAATAGTGATGATGCTTCTGCTGTCGCAAATGAAACTACTGCAGTTAGTGACGATTGGGACGAAGAAGATGCCGTACCGGGTCAGCTAGCAGTTGACGTATATGAAACTAAAGAGCGTTTAGTAGTAAAAGGCCGAGTTGCCGGTGTAAACAAAAGTGACCTAGACGTAAGCATTGCCGACAATACTCTTAGTATTCGTGGCACTTTAAGCGCAGGTAATGAAGATGATGTAGAAAACTACTTCGTTCAAGAATGTTACTGGGGAGAATTTAGCCGCAGCATTGCCTTGCCAGTCCCCGTAAAAGAAGATGAGATCGAAGCGGTACTAAAAGACGGCGTACTAACTATTAGCTTTACTAAGGTCAAACAAGACAGCGTCAAGAAAATTCAAGTCCTGTAGGCGAAAAGTATTGGACTTACAAAAATCCCCGCAGTACGCGGGGATTTTTTTAGCTGTTGTTTATTACTAAACGCTGGCGGTTTTTTCTAGTACAAACTTGACCACTACTTGAGCAAGTGCGACTACTACTAAGCCAATTATTGCGTAGAGTATGGTGTTTTTGGCACCTGTAATGTTACCACTGTCACCGCCTGAGGTAATGTATTTCAGGCCACCAATGATAATCATGATAACCGATACGACGCCGACTATAAGCGAGAAGACGTTTATAACTAGCTTAATAATGCCATCAATTGTTTGTCCTGCTTGTCCTGCTTCATCATTAGGACAATTTGCGGCTGGATTACCGATTCCCGATGCGTTAAAGCTTGACCCACATTCCAAACCAGCTGAAATATTAGTATCCGAAGTCTGTGCACTAACAACTGCTAAAGGCATAGCTGGCAATATAAGCAATGTTGCTAGCGATAGTGTTGTCATAAGTTTTTTTAATTTTTTAATCATTACTTAGTCTAACCTTTCTTAATTTCTCTATTACTTATACCACAAAGGCCTTATTAGATTCAATACTATACATAAGCTGTATGCTCCACTTAATGCCATAAACGAACATCAAGAAGACTTCTTTAATACAAACTTTACAATCACCTGTGCTAGGGCTACCACCACTAAACCAATAATTGCATATAGTATGGTGTTTTTTGCGCTGGCTGTATTTGAACTATCACCTTGCGATGTAACATATTTTAGTCCACCAACGATTATCATAATTACGGCTACAAAACCCACTATCAAACTAAACATGTTTATAGCTAACTTTATAGTGGCGTCTATCTTTGGGGCGGCGGCTGGATCTTCACATTCACCAGGGGTGCCACTGGCTGCACCCAGCGCTTCACATGCTTGACCCGTAGGGTCTATCTGCGCATAAGCCGGCAAAACTGTAAAACTTAACAAGCCAAATAAAAATACTAGGCCACTGAGTGTCAAATATGTTAATTTTTTTATCATGTCTGTTCCTTATTATAGTTTAGTTTTCATAGTAATGTCAGTACAAATACTATCAATGACCTAGCAACCACTACAACCACAAGTCCTATTACTGCAAAGAGTATGGTGTTCTTAGCTTTGTTAATTTTTGCGCTGTCGCCAGATGATTGTATGTATTGAAAACCTCCAACCATTATCATTATCACGGCTACAACTCCCGTTATAAAGGCAAGTATGTTGGCAATATTATTAATGATTCCATTAGGACCCGTTATAGGTTTTGGATTCTTGGGAGCACAAACCAGAGATTTTTGGTTCTCAACAGTAGTTTGGTTACATATATTAGGGTCGTCATTGAAGGGATCAAATGCCGTGCCCGTAACAGAAAACACTGGAGACAGAATTAGAAAAGCTGTTAGTGGTAAGAGGGCGGTTAATAAAAGTTTCTTCATCGTTTACGTTATAGCCTTTATAAACACATTCACTATACCAAATGCGCTCAGGGAAATTACTAGACCAATAATTGAATACAAGATTATGTCTTTGGCTTTGCCAATCTTATCCGGTTCACCTTGTGATATTACATACTTGAATCCACCGTAAACTATACTAATAAACGCTATCCCGGCCAATAAACCAAAAACAATGTTGAATATATCTATAACAACATTGTTATCCAGTCCAGCGCGGGGCAAAGGGCTTGTGTCCACTTCTACTGCGGCTAATAGTTTAAATATATATTCGTACATTTAGCCCCCCAAACTATTTCCAATAAATGCAACCAAAACTGTGGCAAGCAGTACTATAGCCAGGCCAATTACAGCATTCACAATTGTAGCTAAAGCTGCCTCTATGTTTTTGGGCTCTCCTTGGCTAGAAATATATTTGTAGCCTCCTATAATTATGAAAATCACAGCCGCCAAAGCTCCTGCGCGCAAAAGTATGTCTATTATTGCCAGCCCTAGCTGTACGGAAAATGTGCCCGGTTCTATAGTTCCAAACCCACAACTTTTATCTGGTGATGAATCACTAGGAGTATAAGTATTTACATATTTATACCAAGTAGGGAATATACCTAGAAACGTTTTAGCTCTATCTTCATCACACTGGGCTTGTGATGCCCCTAGATAAATTGGTATGTGTAAAAATATCCACGTAAACATTGTGTTTCCTATAGCAATCCGCCTGGTATTAGATATTGTAGGAACGCAAACATCAAACCATAAGCCACCAGAGCAAATATGGCGTTAAAAATCTGCTTTTTTGCTTTTGCTACGGCGTTCGGATCGGCTCCAGCCACCGAGTACTGAATACCGCCTACAATTATCATAATAGTAACTACTATACCAACTAGTCCTGATAATATTTTGATTGCATCATTTAAGTAGCGAACTATAGCACAATTATCACTGCTAAGATTAACATCTTTGCAGTTAGGTTTCCCCAAATCACTTTCTAGTTCTTCGGGAAGTGGCGGCGCGGTATCTGGCGGCGCGGTATAGTGCAACATTACCTGGGTAACACAGTCGGTAATTGCGCCATTATTTCCTTCGTATTTAGCAAGACAAGCTCTATTTGTTGCATCTTGCTTTTGGTTTGTGCATGCAGTGGTGTCCGTTCCTAGTGTTGATAAGCCAAAACACTGAACGTGATAAGCGAAAACTTCGTTTTGTGGTGCTGTTAGGCCAAAAACACCGCCCATTGCAAGCAAGATAGAGAATAAGAATAGTAGTTTTTTGTATTTTAGGAAGAGCATCTGACTTTACTATAGTATTACTCCTTTCAAAAAACAAGCCGACTCAGACGTGTTAGCTTGTTTTTTAACCTTTGTGTCTCTATAGTTTAGGTCAGATGATCAGGCTAACGTTTAAATCAGTTTTGCCGCGTGTTTTGCTGGCTGTTTTTGTAGCCTCATTTTTATTACCCATAGCCTTGACTAAAAAAGCCTCTGCCCAATCCGGAGGGATAGAGGTTATAGATGGCACAAGACTAATCTATGATGGCAAAACATACAACGACAGGGATCCATACGATACAACATATGAGTGGACTTACGGCCCTGACAATTGTCAAAGTAAAATAGCTATAGGGAAGGCTTCTTTTGAAAATAAAAATTCTAATCCGACAGCTAGCATTATTCTACAAGAAAAAGGCGCAACCGGTGATTGTTTTGAATCCGCAGAAAGCAAAGGAGATAAATTAGACAGCGTTCTACTAAATAGTGCATCCCGACGTTTTACGACCGCACATAGACTAGATGCAGAAAACATTTTCTTTCCGGTAGGCTTCCAAGATCCCGGGTGTAGTCTTGGGTATTGGGTAGACGATGAACCAACTACATTTAGACGCGCGCCGGCTGGTGATTCATCATATCGAGCTAATCTATATTTCGGGATCCAGTCTGGAGATCCTCCCTTAGATGGTTTTATTAGGTTTACGACATCTCCTGGGAACACAGGCAGAGTTTCTGTAGACACATCTTGTGTGAACACTGTTACACATGACAAACAAATCAATTACGCAGATATTAGCGACAGAGCTCGAGTTATTTATGGTATTCCGGCGGGGGCAGTGCCCGAAGCTGGGGTTGGGAACGCGACACCCCCCGCAGATGATCAGCCATCATGTGAAGAGGGCGGTGGCGAAAATACCTGGATACTTTGCCCGGCACTTCGTACTGCTAGTAGTTTTTTGAGTTTTGTGGACGAAAAACTCACTAATTTACTAACCATACCAAATGATTACTACAATAGCCCTGTCATTGAAGTTGCGTGGGAGCGTATGCGCGACATTGCCTACCTGGTACTCGTACCCTTGATGCTAGTTATGGTCATCAGCACGGCTTTGGGTTTTGATTTTATAAGTGCTTATACAATTAAAAAAGCTTTGCCTAGACTGCTGATTGCAGCTGTGTTTATAGCGCTCTCTTTAGAAATTACCAGGTTTTTGATAATCATGACTAATGATGTTGGTCAGGGAGTGCTGGGTCTTGTACAATCTTCCTTCAATGGAGCCGAAAATATAACTTTGGCTAAGATTTTGAATCCAGGGGGAGTTACTAGCGGGTTGTTTACGGTGGGAGTTGTTGCCGGAGGTGTTGCTGCTATTGGTGTTATCCCTGTGGTTCTGCTTTATTTGGTAACCGCTGGTTTATCCCTGTTTATCGCACTACTTGCTTTGGCTTTTCGGCAAGTGCTACTGGTTGCATTTATGATAATTGCTCCGCTAGCGATTTTGGGTTGGATTTTTCCGGGCAACGACAAGTTGTGGAAGCTATGGTGGGGTTCTTTTTCTAAACTTCTTTTACTTTTCCCTTTAATCATGTTTTTACTTGGTGTCGGCAAGGGCTTTGCTGCTCTTGTTCAAGATGTTGGGCCAGATGACTTCCTGGGAACCATCCTAAAGCTTACGGCCTATATAGCTCCATATTTCCTCATACCATCCATGTTTAAGTCTGCTGGAGGCATATTTGCGGCGGCTACTGGTATGGTCAATGATCGTAGCAGGGGTGCGTTTGATCGCCTCAAAAAAATTCGTGGAGATAAGCTGTCTAAGAACTTGCAAGACATGAAACAAGGTACACGTTTTAAAAACAATAATGCATTGAGTAAACGATATAATGCCGTTACCGGTGGAGTAGGCTTGGGACGTAAAGGTAATTTTGGCCTAGGTGAGCGTGGCAGACAAGCAGCTACAATACGTAAAGGTGTGCAAGAACAAGATACAATAAAGAACAACGCTGATTTACAACATTTTGCCCAAACTGATGATGACGGAAACGCCTTCCTGTTTGGTTCGGGTGGCACAAATGAAGGAGCACGAGAAGCCGCGGCAGAACTGGAAAGATTATGGACTCAAAACGAAATTGATAGTGGTAGACATGAGAACGATCGTGATGCCAAGGCTGAAGCTCATAGAAGAGTTACCAGAGCAGAATCTGCGGCACGAGCCATAGGTATAACTAGTAGTAACTCTGCAGCTGCTGGAGTTTTGCTTGCACAGAATAAATCCCGCTCAGTGAAGGGTGCTGGAGGGCGTGATTTTATTGCGAATTCGGCCAGACGATTGGCTGGCGGAAACACACAACGTGAGGAAGCCATTTTGCAGGGTTATGCATTTCATGCCAGAGGAAATGGACGAGCGGACCATGGGGTATTCGACAGAAATGATGACGGCACCATTAATCACGCAAATAGCTTAGATGAGTCGTGGGGAAGGCAAACGGTTGGTGCTATCGTGGGTGGAGACACTCGCGCAATGGAAGGCTTTGCTGAACAAATCAATGCAGATTGGAATAGTAACGACGTATCGCGAATAGGGACTGCAGCACAAAGAATAGCAGAACTACAAGGAGGAATGCCGGGTGCTACCGAGGCTAACGCGGCGATTATTAACAACTTATTAAACAATACTGTTGGATACGATCCTGATGCCGAGATTGGTCTTGAGGATCAACTTGCTGACCAGATTAATAAACGGTTGCCATCCTTAGGACTGCCAGCAGGTGGGGATGGTCAAGTAACTGGAGACCAGATAGTAAAATCTGCTCGTAAATACAGTAAAGACTCAACCGAAGCCGAACGTCTGGCTTATATGAACGCTCGGCTGAATAATAATCCATGACCGAGCAAGCACTAAATTCACAAATAGCAGCATAAAATTCTATCAGTTCCAGTATTTATGGAGCTAATAATACGCGTGGGGTGGCGAAAGATTTAATTTCTTCGCGCTCAGAAGCTTTAGCATTAGATGAAAATGGATATTATATGGTCAATTACGCACTTCTAGGTAAGCAGACGATGACAATTGAGCAATGGCAAGGCCTGTAAGATGAAACCATAATTTATAGCATGTAATATCATTGACTTTTAGCTAAGATTATGCTAATGTTAAAGCATGTCTCTAGAATCAATACCCACACAAAAAGAAGCACCAATTTCTCTCGCAGTAGAACACATGCAGGGTGATTCTGGCGCACTAGATTTACCAGCAATAGCCGAACGCACAAGTGAAGCAGCGCGCAGCGCGATCAAAATTGGTCAGATAGCATTCGTTGGTATGAGAGCTGGAAGGGCTGACAAAAAGGCCATAAAGGCCGAAACAAAACTTGCCAAAATACATCGTAACGTTGAGTTTCACGATTACCTGCAAGGCAAGACAAAAGCATATATTGAAGGTACCCCTGAAGACGCAGTAACTATTGTGACCCCCAAGACTTCCAGGGAACGTCGCCAAGATAAGCGCGTTGAACGAAAGCTCGATAAATTGGCGCAGGCACGGGCTCGGAATAACAATACACACAGATACGCCAACTCACAAACTTTCGGCGTGCGACCAGCAATAAGCCAACAATTGCGATTGCGTGAAGCAGGTCAGAAATATAAGAATGGTGAACTCACAGTCAGTGAACTTAATGAGGAAAAATTAGCTATACGCGCATCCCGAGGCACCGGCAGCCGCACCGGTTCAACCAAGCTTGTATCAGTGCGCGGTAAAGACCAACGCCGCACTTCACGGGAAACAACTCGTCGTGTTATTACTGCGCAGATGGCAAGCGACGGAGGTTCTGAAAAACGAAATCAACGTCGTGTACAAAAACAGCGAGACAAGATAAGTAAATATGATGATAAATCTGAGGAACTCCGTCAGCGTCGTCAAAACCTGCTCCCTTAATTAAACTTAGTTTAAGCATGACTATTTTTCGTGAGGTTTGCTACACTGATAGGCAATGGCTACTTATAAAGTTATTCAGGATATTGAGTCAGAAGACAAGCTGCTGGGGCCATTAACCCTGCGCCAGTTTATTTACGCTGCCATAGTGGCAATTATGGGTTTTGTTGCCTTCAAACTTGCATCCATCAGTATATTTTTTGTTATACCGTTTATTCTACCTATGGGGTTTTTTGCATTACTCGCCGCCCCTTTCGGACACGATCAGTCGTCCGAAGTCTGGTTACTGGCGAAAATTGGTTTTATGCTCAAACCTCGTCGTCGTATTTGGGATCAAACTGGCATGCGAGAACTGGTAACTATAACTGTGCCTAAGAAAGTGGAAAAATACCTAACAGACGGACTGACACAAAATGAGGTAAAAAGCCGGCTACAGGCTTTAGCAAACACCATAGATAGTAGAGGCTGGGCTGTGAAAAACGTTAACCTAAATATGTACAACCCTGCCTCTTATGTGGTTACCGAATCTTACGATTCCGATAGGCTAGTGGCGGGTAATAGTTTGCCTCAAAGTGTCCCAACAACAGATGTATATGCCGCAGATGATATGTTAGATGAAAACAATAATCCAACCGCCCAGCACTTAAAGGCTATGATTAACCAGTCGGAGCAAGTACACCGTGAGACAGTTGTAGCAACAGTACAAAATGGGCAAAAGCCTACCAATCCTCCGGCAGATTACTGGTTTATGAACCAAACATCCCCACCATCAAAGCCAAAAGATGGAAACGCCATGTTTGATGGTGGACCAACAACTCTGCCCGGATCAGCCCCGATAAATTCTCCAGCATCCTCAGTTACGGGCGACGCGGAACAAAAACTACTAGAACAGATACACCTTGAAGACACCAAACCAAACCCAGCCTATGGCCACATGCGTGTTCTCGATCCTAGTGGTACTAAAAGAGTAAAAAAACAGCTGTCCTCAAAGCTCTCACCCAGCCCGAAACCTCCAGCCCAAGACCCACAACTTAGTAGGGGCAAGGCCGAAATTGCTAGACTCGCCGGCAACGATGACCTAAATATAGCTACCATAGCAAGGGAAGCGGACAAAGCAGCCAAACAGTTCCCCGAAGATGAAGTAGTAATTTCGCTAAGATAGGAATTGGGCAAACCTAAAACCAGTTTTTATACATACCTACGGCTTGCTTTGTCCTATACTTTTTGGTCAGCAAAAAGTAAGCAAAAACTGACGCCATGGACTGCGAAACATGACTGTGCAATTTACCCTGGTCCTCTCCAGACTCCGGAAGGGCTGTCAGCTTTTTTGGTTACTTTTTTTGCTGATGAAAAATGTAACTTGAGGGTGCGTCGCAGGTGAACTTCATAACTTTTTTGTAGTCCTTGTATTTGACCTATTCTCAGCTCTGTACTCACAGCCCTACGGGCTGTTATACTAAAGCGTAACTGTAATGATTCGAGTTCATAGATTATCTTAGGTGGGCTAAACACACATGGATCCAAGTAATACACCACAATACACGCCACAACAGGGGCAACCCGACTATCCAAGCGCCGCTCAAGGTCCTATAGCTAACACTGCGCCTTATTCACCATATGAGATTGACCAAACACAACCTCCCATCATGAATTCACCACCTTACACTAGTGTTAATCAAGCTGCTCCATCGCCGTATCCTATGCCTAGTGGTGCTTATAATCCGAACATACCCCAGCAGCCTCCCGCACAGTACGGCGCAAACGTCACCCCGCCAATTAATGCTCCACACCTAAAGTCTAATCCAAACAGCACCCAAAACAGTCTACAGATCGCTGAAATACGAGATGGAATAGTAATAATGAATGATGGAAGTTTCCGCTCTGTTATCATGGTCAAATCAATCAACTTTGATCTAATGAGTTCCCAGGAACAAGAGGCTGTTGAATTTAGTTACCAAGGTTTTTTGAATTCACTGTATTTTCCAATTCAGATATTTATTCGCTCGCAGAAAGTTGATTTGCGTCCATATATAGACCGTTTAGATAAAATCCGTTCCGAACATGACAACATGCTACTAGCATTACTGATGGAAGACTATGTAGGCTTTATTGCTGACCTGTCCCAGCAAACAAACATTATGGACAAAAAGTTCTATGTAATAATTCCTTACTTTCCGGTTGCAGACCTTACCAAGGCACTTACCCAGAGCAAAAACTTCTTTGGCGGCCTAAAAGGCCTGTTCAACAACAAAGAACAGCACGTAACTGTCAACGAAGCCGATTTAAATAAAGCCAAAGACGAGTTGCGAAACCGCGTGCAAGCCGCACTAGCCGGACTCATGCAGTGCAGCATACAAGGTCTACCGCTTGATACTCAGGAATTGATTGAACTTTACTATGACACTTACAATCCAGATACCGCTACTCGCCAGCAACTGAAAAACTTTGGTGATTTGTCCGCACCGGTAGTTGAAAAGGGCCAAGGTATGGCGCCTCAGCCTAATCTAGACAGGGAGGTACTGTAGTGGCATTTGGCAAACAAAATCCACAACTTGACCCTGTTGCCTTGGCACAGCAACAACAAATGCGTGAACAGCAAGAAGTCCAAGCTGCTTTTCAAAAAGGCGTTACAGCGTTACGTGATTTTATTGCTCCTAGTTCGCTGGAATTTAGTGCCAGTCACTTTCAGATTGGTACTAGAGTAGCTCGCACCTACTACATATACGGTTTTCCCAGGCAGGTTTTTACTGGCTGGCTTTCAAGTATGGTCAACTTAGATGAGGTGATTGACCTGTCTATGTTTGTATACCCCGTTGAAAGCCAAGTGGTTTTAGAAAACTTGCGCAAAAAAGTTTCCCAACTTGAGGCCGGACTACAAATAGATTCTGAAAAAGGCAAAGTACGTGATCCGGGTAAACAAGCAGCCGTAGCGGATGCTGAAGAAATGCGAGACAAATTACAGGTAGGAGAAGAACGCTTTTTCCGATTTGGAATATACTTCACAGTTTACGGGTCGTCTATGGATGAGCTAGAATTCGTATCCCATAAAGTTGAGTCTATATTAGGTCAGCAACTGGTATATTCTAAGCCAGCTACTAGTCAGCAGGAGCAGGGCTTTAGTAGCACGATTCCTCAGTTTAGCGACCAGCTTCAGATAAAGCGAAACTTTAGCACCGGAGCACTAAGCACAACATTTCCATTTACTAGCGCAGACTTAACTCAAGACAACGGTATTTTATACGGTATCAATATGCACAATTCTGGATTGGTTATCTTCGACCGATTTTCTTTAGAAAACGGGAACTCGGTGGTTTTTGCAAAATCAGGAGCAGGTAAAAGCTTTGCCGTAAAGCTCGAAGCTTTGCGAAGTATGATGTACGGCACCGAAATATTTATAATAGACCCCGAAAACGAATACCAGCGCATGTCTGAAGCCGTAGGTGGAGCTTATGTTCGGCTAAGTCTTAATTCGTCGGTGAGAATAAATCCGTTTGATTTGCCAAAAGTAGTGGATAGCGAAGAAGCAGATAATGCGTTGCGAAGTAATTTGATTACACTTCATGGCCTACTTAGACTGATGATGGGGGGAGCACAGGCACAAATGGCATCGGCTGGAAGTGGTGGACAACAAATGGTTGCCCCGGCGCTTACCCCCACAGAAGAGGCAGATCTAGACGCTGCGCTTATAGAAACTTACGCAAAAGCAGGCATAACTAACGACCCCCTGACGCATAATTCGCAGCCTCCAACTGTCAGTGATTTATATGACACCCTGCTCCATATGGGCAACACCGGACCGCAGCTTGCCCAGAGACTTCGCAAATACACCACCGGTACTTTTGCGGGCATATTTAGCCAACAAAGCAACATAGACATCAATAATCCGTTAGTCGTATTTAATATACGCGACCTAGAAGATGAACTGCGTCCAGTTGCTATGTATATTGTCCTCAACTTCATATGGAACAAAACCAAATCAGATCAGAAAAAGCGCATCCTAATCGTGGACGAGGCTTGGCAGCTTATGAAGTACGAAGACTCAGCAAACTTTTTGTTTAGCCTAGCCAAACGTGCTCGTAAATATAACCTTGGGATTACAACTATCACCCAAGACGTAGAAGATTTTATGGGCAGCCGTATGGGTAGAGCAATTGTTGCCAACGCCAGTTTACAAATACTCCTAAAGCAGTCAACTTCAGCGGTAGACGTACTATCTGATACATTTAAACTTACCAGCGAGGAAAAGAAGCGACTTAGCCAGTTCCCGGTAGGCCAGGGACTGTTTTTTGCTGGTCAAAACCATGTCCACATACAGATCACAGCCAGCCCAACAGAAACAGGACTAATAACAACCAATCCTCAGCAAATTCAAGACATGCAACAACAAGGAAATCTGGACCAGCCGCAAGGAACAATAGACCTTCAAAACCGCCTAACCCCTGGGGTATAATAGGTATGATTGTGAGTAACAATAATGGGTGAACCAGCTCTACAGAGATATGACGACCAGGATGACTGGGATCCGCGTACCCGCGAACAGCCCGAGGAAGAAGACGGCGAGAAAAAATCTGCCCGCGAGCGAGCCGACGAACGCTGGGGTATGAATCTTGGTGATTCAGAAAAGAATCCTGAAGACCTAGAAGAAACCAATGCGGAACAAACAGAGAGCGACCAAGTAGGGAGTGGTTTCAAAGAAGAGCCGAGAAAAAATAACAAGAAAAAAGGGCGTCTGACTGGTCGCCAAAAAGGTATGACTGGAGTTTTTATCGGTTTGATTGTTGGTGGTTTTAGTGTGTTGACGTTTTTATCAGGACCGGCTGAAATTCTGCAATTAGGCGCCGCCTTAGGCAAAACTGAAAGTGCACACACGCTCACTATCAATAAGCGAATCAACCGCATGTTATACAGAGCTCTTTTGCGTAATCCCGACGATAGGCTTTTGGTGGGACGCTCTCGTTTGGGTTTTGTTCAAAACAGAACGTTTGGCGGCATGATGGACAGGCTGGAAGCTAAGCATGGCATAAAGTTCACCGAAACAACAGGCCGCGTAACAGGAAATTCCCGAGTAACAGTTACATTTGATCCACCGGCTGATTCCCCACTCAGGGGCAGAACCCCAACACTGACACGTTTGAAAATAGCTAGAGAGCTTGGTATTGATGCAAAGAAAATCCAGCGCGTGGGCACCATCGGCAATACGGATACCTCTTTTAGTCTTCGGTTAGCAGATTTTAGTTCTAGCGAGCTTGACGGCATCAAAAAAGGACTGGCTTCTCGTACTGGTGGTGGCACTGTTACAAAACTCAGCCCCAAACTGGCGGTCGCAATCAACAAAAGACTGTTTTCAAAAACACTCCGTCTGCCTAGCCTATTTCATCCCGTAACAAGGGCAAGCGAAAGCGTTGGGAGGCGCGTTGACAATATTTTTGAAGCAAGGCGGCTGAGAAAACAAGCCGACGCCGAACGATCCAGAAAAAGCACTGAGGTTGATCAAAGAAAATCTAAAGCGCGCGACGCTCTAAAAGAGGCAGTGGGATCAGATGGAGCGATAACACTGATCAAAACTACTGGTAGAGCCATTTCAGTACAGGGAGCAATGTGTTTTGTTAAAGATCTTACAAAGACCCTTCCTGACATATACTACTCGGCTGTAGTTATGCCCTCCATGATACGCTCAATTCAAGCTCAAAGTGTCGCATCACAGCTTATGTCTAATGAAGATTTTACACTGCAACAAATGGGTGATATTTCTGCAGATTTTAAGGATTCTGAAGGTCGAAATATTTGGGGCTCAAAATCTATGAACGCACTATCTAGTGGGGGTGAAGGCGTCGGTAGAGATATAGATGTCGGCGCCAAGTCCGCATTTACCACCACTGGTGGTAGTATAGCCGGACTTGCTGAAGCCCTGGGATACGACGAAGTTACTGGTTTAGATGTTTCTGATAGTGTTGCCGATTGGGCCTGTAGCTCAACAGCAAGGATGCTCGGACTTATCGGTGGTGTGGTACTCACCGCTGTTGGAATTGTGGGCGGAATCCCAACTGGTGGTACTCTTACAGCAGGAGCCCTAAGTCGAGTAGCGGTGCAGGGTGCAATAGCTGGTACTATCTCGTATGCAGCGAGCAGAATTCTTGGTGAATTTATAGACGGACGCGTAAAGGATGGTGTAGCGGACGCCTGTGGGGTAGAGTACGATGCTGGAGAAAGTGACAAGCCAGAAGACATAGAGATTAAGGACGCTGAATCCTTCGGCAACTGCTTGGCATATGCCTCGAGAACCTCAAGTAATATTAACGCCGCCTCTATGGGCGGAGTTCCTATAAGCGGAACCGAAGAGACCGCACTGATGAACGAAGTCAACGAACAGGAGCTCTTGCAGTTCAGGGAAAAGAGCCTATTTGCCAGAGTTTTTAGCCTACAAGAAAAACGATCTCTGGCTACCGCCATAGTACGTCCATCTCTAGAATCCGGGGTCTTGTCTGGCAATCTTAATTCGGTGGCAAGTAGCTTGTTAAATGCGCCTTCTCACATAGGCACAGGATTTGCTTCTATTTTTTCTCGCGGTGTTCAGGCCGAACCCGTAACCTATGACTGGGGATTCCCCATGGTTACACTGCCTGCTAGCGTTGTCGACGACCCAAATTATGCAGACCCGCTAGAAAACGCAGTTTGGGTTGCCGACAACAGAATTAGTTTGGATGTAGTCAAGATTGAAAAATGTTTTGGCGTAAAGCTGGACGGTGAAGGTCAACAGTTTCGAGCAGTGCCCTTAGATAAAGAAATTAATCCATTGTCAGTTGAATATAACGAAGCAGACTGTGGTGTCTTAAGCGAAGAAAGCTGGATCAGAACTGCATTGTTTGTTATGGATGACTCCATAGCCAGGTCTATGGACTGTTATGATGGTGGTTCCGCATCCTGTGCAGAAGTTGGCTTCGGACCCCCAACAACAACCTCAACCCCTTCAACGAATATCCCAGGAGAAGGCTTTAGGGGCGTTGATACGTCTGCGATGACTTGTCCTTCTGGTGCTTCGGATCTTGACGTTATGCAAGTACCTACAGGCGAAGGTCTACCAGCAGACCTTCCTAGACATAGCATCCGTTTGTGTAGTATTCCAGAAATACCTACCGGTATGAATGTTGCTATAACTCAAAATGTCATTAATATGATTTCTGATGCAAAAGGTAGTGGAGTTAGTCTCTCTGGCAATAGTTTTCGTACCACAGCCTCGCAAATATCATTAAGACAAAGCAACAACTGTGCGGATATTTATACTGCGTCTGCTAGTACTTGCAGCCCACCCACTGCTCGCCCAGGTGAATCAATGCACGAACAAGGACTGGCGATTGATTTTAAGGACTGTAGTAGTAGAAGTAGTGCTTGTTATAGCTGGCTGATAGTAAACGCATCGAGGTATGGATTAAAGCCATTGGCGTCGGAGCCTTGGCACTGGTCGAGTACGGGTGGATAATACTATGAAAAAGATACTTACTATTAGTCTTTGTTTCTTGATTAGCCTAGTAATCACTGTGGGTAACTCTAGATTATATGCACTTTCTGCTGAGCAAAAAAGAGTACTAGATTCTGGGATTCTATACTTCAATGTTGAAGATTGTACGCCTGGAGGTGTGGCCACTAGCACAACCGACACTCTGTCTACGGCTGGAATAACTGAGATGGAGGAATACATCTTCTGGACGCTTGTATCAAAAGGTTACACCATGGAGCAGGCATCTGGAGTACTGGGGAATATGTGGATAGAGTCGGTTGGACTAGAGCCAGGGCGGGTGCAGTTTGGTACCACAAACTCCAGGGGTGAAGTTTCGGTTGCAGGTGAGCCCTCAAGCGTCGCAGATACTCCAGCCAGTGGTGGATATGGCCTTGTGCAATGGACGCCTGGAACCAAAATCTTACCAGACGCCCAGAAATCTGGAATGGCTCCAAATACCGCAGAGTTTCAAGTCTATTTATTACTGGAGCAACTAGAAGGACGTTCGGCAATTCCTGAAAAATCGGCTGGAGATGATTTAAAACGACAGACTACCGTTGCAGACGCAACTAGAAGTTTTCTAAATGAATACGAACGCGCCAAAAGTCGTGACCCTACCAGACGTATAGAAGAAGCCAATAAAGTATTGGCTAGGTTTTCACAAAAAGAACCACCGGAAGGCATCACAGTTCCTGCGTCTCCAGGTTCGAGTGGCGGGGTTAGTTGTGATAATCAGAATATATCTGGAACCGAATCAATCATAGATGGCTTTGTTATCTATAACCAGGAAGACCCTGCTTGGGCAAACAAGCCGTATGGCACCAGTACTGTAGCCGAAGCGGGATGTGGTCCTAGCTCTGTTGCCATGATAGCATCGACACTAGGCGACCGCGTTACACCAGATCAAGTTGCTTTGAGATTCTCAAATCTATACAAAGAGGGTGAGGGAAGTAGCTGGGATCTCATGACTCAAGGTCCGGAAGCATATGGACTAACATCTATTGAGATTGGTACAAATATGACTCGCGCTGCAGCCGAGCTAAGTAACGGATCGTTTATTATAGCTTCTGGGAAAGGACCAAAACCATTTACAACCGGTGGACATATATTAGTTCTAAGAGGCATAACTGCTAGTGGTAAGATACTTGTAGGCGACTCTGGTCATAATGATACAAGCGACCAAGAGTGGGATGTCTCGCAGTTATCAGGATCAATAAGTAACATGTGGGTGGTTAATAAATAATGAACAAACTCATAACCAAGAGAAATATGTTAATAGCCGGTGCTATTTTAGTGTTGGGAATTGGTTTGATTTTGCTAATTCGTCAACAGACACCAAGTCCGCGTGATGACTCCTACGAATACACCGACTCTGATACTGGTGAGGTTGTCTCTGTACAGCCAGGTGTCAAACCAGAACAATACGGCAATGATGCAAATGAGCCACTGTTATTGGGCTTATCGACTTTAGGAGATTATGGGTCGGCTGGACTTACCCCAGACCAGTTACCGGTTTTTAAAAGAGATCTGTTAGAAAATGGCATAAAGCAGATTGGATCATATGATAAGACACTCAAAATCGTAAAACTTCGACTTAATCCAACAACCTATTTATTAGAAGCGGACCTACTATATAAAGAAGGCTCAAGTCCTATATTAGTAACTTTCAAAATACCTAACGCTTATGTGTTTGAATATAACCTCACTCTAGACGGAAAGATGCTCTACGCTTCGAAGCGAATTTTGATAGATGGGATTACTGAGGAGCCGCCCGATAGTGCAAACTAAGAGCAATTAAGATGGCGCTTATATGGTCATATTACCTAGGCTATTGACATTGTATATAAAGTTGTATACAATGTAGGCATGAAAAGTATACAATATACCATTAGAAACATACCTAGCCATGTTGATACAGTACTTCGACAACAGGCTAAAAAGCGCGGAGACAGCTTTAATGAGACTGTCGTGCAAGCTCTAGAAAAAGCAACCGGTGTAACTAATAAGCCCGTTATGTATAACGATCTTGATTGGTTTATAGGTCAGAAGCAACTGGATAACCGTGCATTTGATAGCTCTATGGAATGGTTAGATAAATTGCCGGCGGACATGTAAATGTTAATGTTGGCGCTGGATACCAATGCTTACCGTGCTCTAGATGATAATAATGATGCGGTGATTACTGAAGTAGAGAAGGCTCAGGTGCTCGGTTTACCAATCACGGTATTAGGGGAATTATATTATGGGATTGAGCGTGGTAGTCGAAAAGAACAAAACCTCACTAATTTACGGCGTTTTTTGGATACTCCAAGGCTTCAAGTACTTGAAATAACGAAAGATACTGCGCGCGTTTTTGGTGAAATAGCAACTGAACTTGCTGGTGCTGGTAAACCTATTCAGCAAAACGATATATGGATTGCAGCGCTGTGTAAACAATATGGCTTTGTATTAGCTACAGCTGACAAAGGTTTTACTAGCATAACTGGCCTTGATACATTTTCTTTCTAGGCTATAAATAACAAATAAAATATTTTTCTTTTTCAATTTATTCATTAACTTTCTGTTAGGTGGCGGTTGGGATTATAGTGCAGTTGTCCAGGAAGTGGTGGACTACTATGTCGGCATCTGTGGTTGTTATGAATGTTTGGTGATCTCTGAGGTATTCGGTTAGGGCTCGGCGCCTAGCACCGTCTAGTTCGCTAAATACGTCATCTAGTAATAGTATCGGTTTTGTCGCACGGGCTTTTTCTACACTACGAACTTCTAATAGTTTTAGTGCCAACAACATGGTCCGAGTTTCTCCGCGTGAGGCAGAGTTGGCGATTGGGTAGCCGTTAATCATAAGTAGCAAGTCGTCACGATGCGGGCCAATCGTAGTAAAACCCCTTTCTCTATCTATTTCTGTTCGTGCCTCCAGAGCATTTAGCATGTTACTACTGTAAGACCCCTTGTTTATTTTCGTACTGTATTCCATGTCTATTTTTAACCGCTTGCCGGCTAGTTTGTTATAAAGTTTTTTTAGTTCTGCGTTGTGCTCTGCCACAAATGCCATGCGCCTTTGCGCAACTTGTCCGCCCAGCTCACTGAGTCGGACGTTCCATACAAAAATCTGATCTGGCAAAAAATCTTGTTTTAGTAGACGGTTACGCTGTAATAACGTCCTTTTATACTGCCGACGCAACTCTCCATAACCGGGAACTGTTTGTTCTATAACGTCATCCAAATAATTACGCCTGAGTTCAGGTGATTCGGTTAACAGTTGTAAATGGTTCGGTTCAAAAACAACTGCCGGCACCGTGCGCTGAAGCGGCAACCGTTTTAGAACCGTACCGCCATCGGTATATTCTTTTTTGACCAAATCTCCTTGAAGGCGTAGTTTGACGCTTCGTTTTTGGTTGTGCGTTTCGCCGTCTAGCCTAGCCCAGTCTTTTTTGTGCTGCACAAGATCTTTGTCGACAGCTCTGTAAGAACTGCCTCTACAAAGCACCAATACCGCCTCTAGCAGGTTGGTTTTGCCACTAGCGTTTGGGCCTACGATAATGTTTACTCCGGGTCCAAACTCAAAAGTAGAATCCGCATAAGAACGAAAATGCTGCAATCGCAGATTTAAAATCATGTCCTTATTGTATAGGTTTAACTTTTCAGTGGCATTATGACGTGCAGGTAGTCACCGTGTTTTGGTCCGCTCAACAAACAGGCCTCTAGTTTGCCATTGAAAGCAATCTTTACGTCATCGCCCTGTATGGCGTGTAGGGCATCTAAAATGTAGCGGGAGTTAAGTGTTATAACTCCTTCTCCGTCAATTATACCGCTAGCGCTAGCGGTATTTTCTCCTAGTTGCGAGGCTATTGAACGAATGCTAACTTCTTGCTTGGTATTGTCTAGGTGAATTGTTACACTGCCGGCGCTTTCGCGGGCAAATAGACTAGAAACTTTGGTAATGTTTATGAACTCTTGTTTTTTGAGCACAGCACTCTGCGCAAAACTATTTGGGATAAGTTTGCGGTAGTCTGGGTAAGTCCCCTCGATCAGTCTAGCTACTAGTTCAACATCTCCGACTCTAAACAACACTTGTTGTTCGTCATGGGTAACTATTACTTCGTCTTCGACATCGCTCAGAATTCTTAGCAAATCCTGCATTGCTGTGGCCGGGATTAGTAAGTTTGCTTCTTGGGCTGTCTTCATGAGGGTTTTTTCTGCTAAGCGGTAGCTATCTGTTGCAACAAGGTAGAGGTTTTTGTTGTGAGTGTGCACAAATACCCCGGTTAGAACTGGGCGACTTTCGTCAGATGATGCCGCCATCAAAACTTGCTGTAAACCGCTTCTTAGAACTTTTGAAGGAACTTTCCAGGTAGATCCATCGGCTATTGCTGGCATAACTGGATACTCTTCTGCGGTTGTTCCGTTTATAACCGACTCGTACTGATCGGTAGTTATTTTTAGTTTTGTTTCGTCAAGTTCCAGAGTAATAGTTCCCGAAGGAAGGCTGGCGACAAAATCCACCATCAGCCGGGCTGGAACCGTAATTGCACCCTCATCTTTTACTTTTGATCCAATGTAGTGGGTGATTGCAATGTCTAGATTTGTAGCTGCGATGCTCAGACGATTTCCAATGGTTTTGATAAGTACATTCGAAAGTATCGGTAGTGTTCCACGACTATTAGCCACTCTACCCACACTACTTAGTGCTTTGTGTAAATTTTCTTGAGTTACTTGTAGCTTCATAATAAATTAATCTCCTTTGTAATAGTTACTATTAGGGATGTGGACAGTGTGTATAAATAGTCCAAACAATCTGTAAAAAACTAAATCCCATAGTGCACAAACCTGTGAAGGTAGGTTGTACAAGCTGAGCACAAAACCCTTAATTGTACCCAGGAGGGTTGTTGCAAAAACTACTTGTGGCAAAGTAGCTGTAGTTATGCGCAGGTTGTGCATAGGCAGGCTACCCGCTTGTGAACTGGTTGTGAACAGTCTAGGCATACAGCTTCTCCTTTATTTCATGTATGGCAGTTTTGATTTCGGTGTCATAATTCACCTCTTTTTCAATCTTGTCTACGGAATGAATTGCGGTCGTGTGGTCTTTGCGGCCGAGTTCGCGGGCAATCTTTGGAAAGCTCAAATGTAGCTCACTGCGCAGCATATACATGGCTATTTGGCGGGGTACTACGATGTCTTTGTCGCGTTTTGGTCCTAACATATCTTCCATCGGCAGTTGAAAATATTTAGCCGTGCGTTCGATGATTTGTTTTGCACTTATATGCTTTGCACGCGTTTTGCTACTACCCAGCAGGCTGGTAGCGATGTTTATGTCCGGAGCCAGTCCTCTCATTTCACAAAACGCCAACAATTGGTTCAATGCACCTTCTAGCTCGCGAATGTTGGATTGTACAAGATTAGAAAGGTACTCAACAACTGGCTGAGGCAATACGACATTGTGATGCTGCGCTTTTGTCTGGATGATCGCACAACGAGTCTCAAAGTCAGGGTTTTGCATGTCAATCGTCATGCCCCAGGCAAACCTTGAGCGCAGACGCTCCTCTAAGGTAGGAATTTCCTTAGGTTGTTTATCGCTGCTTATAATAATTTGCTTGTTTGCTTGATGCAGGGCGTTAAATGTATGGAAGAACTCTTCCTGCATTTTCTCTTTGCCGGCTATAAACTGCATGTCATCTACTATCAGCACATCGGCGCTGCGGTAATGTTTGGCAAAATCAGTAGTTTTCTTAAACCTCAGGGCATCTACAAACTCCTGTACAAACTGCTCAGTAGAGGCGTATACAACTCGAGCACTAGGATTTTTTGCCAATACCTCGTTGCCTACGGCCTGGACTAGGTGGGTTTTACCAATTCCTACCCCACCATATACAAACATCGGGTTGTATTTTGTCCCTGGACTATGGGCAATAGCCTGACAAGCAGCGTAGGCCAGTTCATTTCCAGAACCCACAATAAAACTGTCAAATGTGTAGCGTTCGTTCAGGCCTTGGCGGTAGCTATGAGTTAGGGTGGTTGTAAGTTGTTGAACGTTTTGTGGTGTCGTCGCAGGCTGGGCTCCCAGTATCATGGGTTCTTCTTCATTTCTCTTCTGTTGGTTTATGCCTGAGTGTATTTTGTACTCAACTCTCTCGGGGACAATGCCATTTTTGGCAAGTGTTTCTAGCACCATATCGTTATATTTGCGCTCCAACTGTTGCTTTATAAATACGTTTGGCACGCCAATAACCAGTACGTTGTCTTTGTGGCGAAGCATGCGCGTGTTTTTAAACCAAGTGACAAAACTACCCCTTGAAACAGATAGTTCAATCTCACCTAGTACTGCTTGCCACAGGTCCTCTTGCATCCCTCTCCCCAAGTTACTTTCGTACCTAACTATACCTAAGCACGGGTGAGTTTTCCACAACTTTTCAGAACTCACAACGATATATAGTTAGTTTCGCAAAAACAGAGCAGGGGTTATACACAGCTAAAAACCCAAACTGTTAATCTGTGGAAAAAGCTTGTAGTTATGGGGACAACTTACTCCATTTGGTGGGAAAATATTGTCAATTTGACATAGCTGCATAAAATCTTTTGACGCACGGCATTTATATGTAATTATTCGTAGTCAAAACTTACTATCCCTGTTTGATTTTTACTCCATCTCTGTTAATATAAATGTCTATGCCAAAACGAACCTACCAACCTAAGAAGCGCCGTCGCGCCCGCGTGCATGGTTTCATGAAGCGCATGTCTGACAAAGCCGGCAGATCTGTTTTGAAGCGCCGCCGCGTCAAAGGCCGCACTAAACTCTCAGCCTAGTTAATAGATCCAACTTGTTGTTCCTGTTATCTGTTATCTATTTGCTGTAATCTGTACCTATGATTAGTCGTACTCACCGTTTTCATGGTCATGGCTCACTACGCTACGTATACCAGCATGGCGAAACAGTCCGCGGTCCCTTAACATCACTCAAATATATTGAAAACTCTCGGCGCACCAAGTATAGATTGGCGGTAGTTGTAAGCAAAAAAGTCAGCAAATCTGCAGTTATGCGCAATCGGATCAGAAGGCGCTTATACGAAGCTGTACGTAGCCACGAGTCTTCAATCACAAAGCCATATGACGTAGTTATGACTGTGTTTCACGACCAATTGGCCACGATTCCAGCTGACGAATTACAGCGGCTTGTTCGCGCGCAGTTGCGCCAAGCGGGGATTATCAGCAAGTCCCAGCCCAAACCAGCCAAACCGCTTTAACAAATTAGGGCTTAATTTACCCTGTTAATCATGGTAAGATAGTATAAAGAAAGTGAGTTTACATGTTCGTAGCATCGCTATTTGATACTTTTATAGTCAACCCAATCTTCAACCTGTTAGTGCTTATATACGGGCTCTTGCCTGGCCATAACTTTGGCATGAGTATCATCTTGTTTACTATTATTGTTCGTTTGCTCATGTGGCCGTTGGTCAAAAAACAACTGCACCAAGCCAAGGCTATGCGTAAACTTCAGCCAGAGCTGAAGAAGATCAAAAAAGCTTCTGCCAACAAACAAGAAGAGTCAGCCATGCTCATGGAGCTATACAAAGAGCGCGGTATCAGTCCGTTTGGCTCTCTTGGCACGTTAATTGTCCAGCTTATTATATTGATTGGTCTCTATTCTGGACTTAATAGGGTAGTGAATGATCCAAACGCTATACTTGAATATTCATACAGCTTCTTACGAAACCTCAGCTGGATGCAATCTCTCCAGGCAGATATTAGCCAGTTTGATGCAACACTATTTGGTTTTATAGATCTTACACGGGCAGCCATAAACGAAGGCGGCGGTTTTTATTATCCAGCCCTGTTTTTAGTGCTCGCTAGTGCTGTAGCGCAATTCTTTCAAAGCAAACAACTACTACCCAACGACAAAGACAGTCGTGGTCTAAGAAAAATCTTAAAAGACGCCAACAGTGGCAAAAAAGCCGAACAACAAGAAGTCAGCGCGGCCGTCGGCCAGAGTACGCGCTACATCCTACCCTTCATGATTGTGCTGTTTACGATTAGAATTCCATCAGCATTATCTCTGTACTGGTTAACTGGCGGTATCGTTGCATATATACAGCAAGCTCGTGTTCTAGGAAGGGACGAAGAAGAAATGGAAGCCCTAGCTGAAGGCAAACAAATTATCGAAGGCGAAGTTATAGAAACCGAGAAAATAGAACCCAAACCCAAAAAACCAAAAAAATCTTCCAAAGCTAAAAAACGGAGGAAAAAATGACAGACCAACCAGAGCCGTCCATTGAAGACGCAATCCAATACGCTAAAAAGTACTTAGAGGATATACTGTCATTCTTTGGACTCAACACAGACGTCTACGCCACAACCGAAGATCACGAAGTTATTGAGCTAAATGTACCTAGTACGCACCTCAATGGCTTCCTTATTGGCCAGCAGGGAGATACCATGCGTGCACTGCAGTATCTTGTTAGTAATGCACTAAGAAGCAAAGGCCATGCCTATAGCCGCGTAAACGTAGATATAGCCGACTACAAAAAAGCTCGTGCCGACCAAATTGCCGAACGTGCCGAAGACTGGATCAAAAAAGTCCAAGAATCAGGTGAAGCCATGGAACTAAATCCCATGAACGCAGCAGACCGTAGAATCGTTCACAAAGTATCCGGAGACGCCGGCCTACAAACAGAATCAGTAGGCGAAGGCCGCGACCGTCACATTGTTCTAAAGCCCACGCCTTAAAACAGCTCCCAGAACTGCAACTCCAATTAGACCATACATAATGTATCTGAGGATTTTCTGAGATTTAAATAGAGCAGTACAACTTAGGTTACAGGCGCTTATGACTATTTACCGAGGGCTTGGCCGTATACTTCTAGGGTTTGTTCGGCCATGTGGGACCAGGAGTATTTTTTTACTTGCTTGTGACCGTTTTTTACTAGTT
>CAZQZT010000001.1:92767-103868 GCA_964597925.1 uncultured Candidatus Saccharibacteria bacterium | reverse complement strand
GCCATGTGGGACCAGGAGTATTTTTTTACTTGCTTGTGACCGTTTTTTACTAGTTTGGTGCGCAGCTTTTTATCCTTAAGTACTTCTGATATCTTGCTAGCCATATCTTCAATGTTATTTGGGTCAAAGTAGTGAGCCGCGTCTCCATATACTTCAGGTAAACAGGTGGCGTTACTGCTAACAACCGGGCATCCATGTACCATGGCCTCTAGGCCTGGCAGTCCAAAGCCTTCACTAAGTGATGGGAATACGTAGGCCTCTGCATGCTCGTACAGCCATTTGAGCTCAGCATCGGAAACAAAATCAGTAAATATTATCTGTGATCTGGCACTCCCGGGCGTCTTTCCGACAGGACGGGCAGGGGATTCTGCAAATTGTGTTTCTAGGGCCGTGTAGTATTGTTCTTTCTTACCTGCCAGAACTAAATGTAATTCTGGTTGCGAAATATGCAGTAGTTCGAACGCTTCGATAAGTCTTTGTAAGTTCTTGTGCGGGAAGCCCATGCCCACATAGAAGATGAATTCCAATTTTCCATTTTCCATTTTCCACTTCTTTTGTAGAGCAGCTGGGTGGCTGGCCTCACTAGCAATCGGTGGCTCACTGGCTTCGTAGGTTGTTGTTGTTTTGCCCTCAGTGAATGGATACTTTTCTCCTAACTCACTTTTTACATAATTGGTTATGGCAATTATGTGGGCCGCTTTGCGGTTACTGTACCAGAACAAAAATCGAAAAAGAGCCATCTTGGCCTTAAAAAATGGTAACGGTGTTCTGCCTCGTCGTTCATAATGTAGCATCGTGAGGTCCATCGTGGTGACCACCGTTTTCCCAAAGTACAAAACGGGCTGACTGTTCAGAGGAAAATGCACCAGAGCAGCTCGCAAACAGTAAAGTTGCCAAGCAAAACCAAGCTGCTGGAAGGGGTTGAGGGAAAATTGGGCGTAACGACATTCTATGCGGTAAAAGTTTGCGGCTTTTGGCTCCCATGGATCATCTGGCTGCACCAGAATGATGTATCGATTCTGGTGATCGATCTTCTGTAGGTGTTCGACTAGCCTATCCACGTACCGTCCTGTGCTGCTGCGACGAATACGTGCATCGACAACAATGGTATTCGATGACATGTCTATATAATACTATTCATATGAATTTACGACGTACCGAAAAGTTAACCTACTATGTTGCGCTGCTTTTTGTAGTGTATATGCCGCTCCACATTTTTCTGAGCCAGAGCCTGAGTCTTGTAACTGGCGGGCTGAGCATATGGAAGGCCGCCAAAGATGTTGTGCTATGTTTGGCCGTACCCTTTCTACTACTAGTTGCCTACCAACAGGGCGCATTTACGCACAAATTCTTCAGAAGGTTTATCTACTTGGGGGGCCTTTACTCTATGCTCTATCTCGCATTTTTTATTTTTGATAAGAATGCTGATGGGTTATCTGTCATAACTGCTTCGGTATACAACACGCGATTTTTCGGATACTTGCTGTTGGGTTATGTGGTTGCCAATAGTGCAGAGGGCAAGAGCTGCAGTAAGCGGCTTATGAAAATCTTACTCAGTATGTGCATGATTGTTGCCAGTTTTGGGGTGGTCCAGTACTTTCTACCAAAAGACCTGCTGACCCATGTCGGATATAGTCTTGAACGAGGCGTGAAACCAATGTTTTTTATTGATGATAAACCGGCCTTTCCTCGTGTAATGAGCACCCTGCGTGATCCAAATTCTCTTGGGGCCTTTCTGATCTTGCCAATAGTTTACGCGGGTAACTTTTTATTCCTGAAACGAACGAAAAAAACAAACATCTTTAGCGATAACTGGCTCAAGTTCATGCTTGCGGCAAGCCTGTCCGCATTGCTGCTGACGTTTTCTAGAAGTGGTCTTATTTCTACTGTTGTTGCAGCGGCAACGCTCACTTTTTTGGTCGCCAAAGACAGAAGGGCACTTTTTCGAAGGAGCATGATCGTTGCTGGTATCGCCTGTTTGCTGGTATCCTCTACCGTCTTTGTGTTTAGAAATAGTTTCGTTGTTCAGAACTTATTGTTTCATGCGGACGAATCGACGATACAAGAAGACCCTAATGAGCTTCGCATTAGTTTTGGTCAAAGCGCAATTGACCATATTGTCAAATATCCCCTTGGTGAAGGGCCAGGATCAGCAGGTTTGGTTGCCATAAGAAATCCAGATGGAGGTGTACTCACGGAGAATTACTACTTACAGATAGCTTACGAGGTTGGTGTCGTGGGGCTGGCCCTATTTCTAGCCCTACTGTATCTGGTGCTCAAAGGGTTGTACGAAGACGGATCATCGCTTGGCCTGATACTGTTTAGTGCGGGCTTAGGCATTGCGGTGTTTGGCTTGTTAAATCATTCATGGTCAAATGAATCACTAGCATTTGTGTGGTGGTTTCCCGCCGGCTTAGTGCTAGGAGGTGCAGCTACCAGGAAAGTAGCTGTTACGAAGAAATAGCCGCGTAAAGTTCACGGTGTTTCTGTGCTATGGACTTCCAGTCGAAATACCTCACAAGCTCCTGGCGGTTGCTACGGAGATGTTTCATTTTATCGGGATTCCCAAGCATTTCATTACAAGCAGCGGCTAGTGATTGCTCGTCCATTGAATCGAGCAGTATGGCATTTTTGTCGTGCACAAAAGGAAGGTTGTACGCACTCTTTGAGGAGGCGCTCGATACTACGACGAGACCGTGTTCGGCGGCAACTATAGCAGTGCTTGATTTTGCCGTGAGGGGCAGTGGTTGAGGCAGCACAAATAGCTGACACTCCTGAAGAATTTCGGATAACAGTGTGTTGTCCAAGAAGCCAGCAACACTAATCACGGCCCCCTTATCTTTCGCGGCCTCTACCAGCGGCAAAATACCATTTTGGTAAGTGTTGCTCGCATCAAGTTGGGTGAGAAGCAGTATCTGCGCATTGATATTTACAGACGCCCTTACGAGCGTATCTATACCCTTACTTGCATTTACGAAGCCAAAATACGCGAGGGTAGGCTTGTCAGGAGAAAGGCCAACTGACCTAACGAAATTTTCATAGCTATTACGATTCTTACTGCTGACGTCGAGCGTATGACCTATCGGGATAATAATTAATTTCTTTTTCAGAAAACGCGGCAACGCATCATGGTCAAATTGATTCGAAACAATAATTTTTCTGGCCGCTAAAACAGTGATAATATTTCTGATTTTGCCTAGTAGCGCTGACCCATAGTACTCATGCAACGTTACAAGCACAGGTGTTTTGGGCATAAATATGCGCAACCACACACTGAGAATATTTATACCAAGCTCTCTTTTATAACCTACGGCGGGGTACTGTATATGAATAACTCCAGGCTTTATGCCACGGATTATGGAGGTGATTTTGCCTAGCTGAGTCATTCGCCAGTTTTTTGTATGATGCAGAAACTTCGAATCAATACTTGTTTCGCCAAGACCATCAGTTGTAAGTAGGTGAACCTCTAGTTCATCTGGGAGCTGCTGGATAAGCTTTTCACCGTAATAGCCGACACCACACTTCATGGGCGGAGCTGAGCCATTGATGACGAGTAAACGATTCATTGTAGGGGCCCGGCCCTTCCTGTCACTCCGTCTTTAAGTGCGCGCAATAGATGATGCAACGTTATGGGTGTTCTGGAGGGATGCTTTAATGAAAGGCCCAGGATCTTTGTACTTATCCATATGCTTCTGAGTAGCGTTGTTTTGTGTGTTGACCACGTCTTTGCAAACAGCAGCATATTGCGGACATTGTAGTAAGCATATTGCGGTGAGAATAGACCCAGCGAGCTGGACACATCGTGGAGTATCAGGGCGTCCGGGACATATAGCAGTTTTTTGTTATTTTTTAGCATTTTCGCACACCAATCGGCATCTTCCCAATAGAGGAAGTAATCCTCGCATAGTGATACGTCCAAGGCTTTGTCTCGTAGAGAAATCATTAGACAGCAACCGGTCAAAAAGCTAACTCGCTCTACGTCATTTCCGGATGCATCATCATAGACGTCATTTACCTGGTTGTGGCGCACAAGCACTCTGTTACTGTCCATTGTGCCACCAGCAAACCATATGGTAGGAGGATCTAGGGTCTTTAGGATGGTTGGCGAGGCACCAACAGCATCATTGTTTTCTTCTAGTGCGCTGACTAGCTTTTTGAAAACAGACGTGTCAATAATCTCGGTATCGTTGTTTAGTAAACATACGTAATCATAATGATTCTTTACGGCATATGAGATAGCGTCATTATGCCCACCGGCGAAACCTTTGTTAGTATCATTATAAACGATCTTTATTGATCGAAGCCCTTCAAGGATGCCAGTGTCTACTGAAAACTTCTCTTCCAGAGAGTGGTTGTCGATTAGATATACGTCCGGTTGAGCCTCCATGGGTATTTTGGCAATACCCGCCAGGCACTCCCCAGTCGCTACGCCATTATTCCAATTGATCACAGATACAAGCAGGTGTGCTTTCTTAGGCATTTCTACCCCGTTTCTGAAGTCGGGTAATAATTGAGATCCGTTTAATCATCATGCAACTGGTCTTCTTCTATCCGTCTCTCATTTCTTTCAGCAAAATACGTATGCGCCGTTAGACGTACGCGGTGTTGAAAGGTTAGAATAAATGCTTTTAGTGATGCGCCGAAAATGCGAGGAAGTTTTATGATGAGCAGAAATGGTAACAAGGGGTTTTTTGCCAAGCCAACTACACCCCATTTCAGTTTGTACAATGTCGGGTGGTAGTTATTGTAAAGGCGTGGATGCAGACTTTCTACGAGTTTGTGCAGTTCTATTGCTCTTGCCTCGGCGTCTGCATTTCTACTTTCTGTCGGGTGTTGTCTATAGAAGAGTTTAGTCTTAGTGCTGTAGTCGAAGCGGGCGTTGGTCTCGGCGATTGTTAGATATAGCTCCCAATCCTCGTAACCCCCACGCATCACTTCTTTGTAACCCTGAATTTGCTTGAGAAGATGCGTTGCGATCAAGGCGCTGTTATGAATATAATTACCATTTAGGAGCCTGTTGCGGTTGAAGCGTCCCGCTCTGAGTACGCCGTCTTTAGCTCCGAAATACTCCATGTCCGTATACACCACATCGCAATCCTCTTTCTGCGCATGCCTAACCAAAATTTTTATGTAGTTCTTTGGGATAACGTCGTCTGCATCTAGAAAGATCGTCCATGTCGTCGTTGCCATAAGGATACCTAGGTTCTTGGTTGGTATAACACCTTCGTTTTGCTTTGAAATTACTTCAACACCCCTATCCTCATACCTCTTGGCAATCTTGACGCTGTCATCAGTGGAACCGTCGTCGATGACGATTACTCGTTTAGGGGCAAGAGTCTGGCCTAGCACTGATTCTATGGCTTCAGATAAGTACTGCGCGTAGTTGTAGCAAGGTATGATGATCGTGACATCTGCCGGACGCGGAAAATGTGCAAGGTGTTGAGTGTACATTTTGCCCAAGCTTTTGACGGCGCGACGAGACCTCAGCGTCTTGCCCAGATTTTTAAGGTTCCACCATAAACTATGCCAACGAGCCTTGTCGTCTAACTGTCCACGTCTAGAATAGCTGTAGCCAGCTCTGAGCCCATCGGCAACATAAAAAAGGAAAAACAGCAGCGCATACATACCGTCGAAATTCTTCACGGCAAACATAAATCTATTTCTGTGCATGTGGTACAGGTAAAAATAGGGCTTATCTTTGGTGCTTTGCGCTATCTTGTGCCAAACATGCGCTTCGGGGACAAAGGCAATCTTGTATCCGGCTCGTATCATTCTTGCAAAAAGGTCGGTCTCCTCATAATATGCAAAAAATCTGTCATCAAAATACCCAGTCTTATCTATTGCTAACTTCCTAACCATAACACCCGCGCCAGATATGGAGTCTACGAAACAGCTTTCATCTCCTGTGGTTAGCGTAGTGGGATAGCCTTTGTATATATCAACCTCTTGGTAGCTGTAGAAGGATCCCGTAGTTACATACGGCTTTTCGCCGTCCTTCCAAGTGAATGCCTTCCCGCCAACGGCACCGACCCCAGGGCTTGCTTCTAGATATTCAACAAGAACGCTTACCCAGTTGTGGGCAATCACAGCATCGCTATTAATTAATGCAAGATAATCACCGTTGGCAACCTCAAGCGCAGCTAGTTGCCCACCCGTAAAGCCCGTGTTCTCGGGAAGGTCAACATACTTTATATATTTCAGGTCGGAAAGATAGTCTTTGGAGCCGTCGCTGGATCCGTTATCAACAACTACAATTTCCATGTTCTTATAATCAGATTCCCTAATGCTTTCTAGACACTCCATTGTTTCAGCAAGTGTGTTCCAGCTCAGGATAACAATCGATACTAGCGGAGATTGGTTTTTTGACATGAGCTCTCTTGGTTAATTAATAATGCTGACTTACCCATCTTACTCTATAATGATAAGGTATATTCGCCATGAGACATATTTTAAAACAAGAAAACCGTACACTACTCAGAGAGCTTGTCAGAACTGATTTCAAGCTTCGTTACCAAGGTTCAGCCTTGGGTTATGCTTGGTCGCTACTTAGACCCTTGCTGCTTTTTGTGATTCTCTATGTAGTTTTCGTCAGATTTTTGCGTCTAGGTGGAAATATACCCAATTACCCAATTTATTTGTTGCTCGGTATTGTACTATGGAACTTCTTTTCGGAAATGACCAACCAAAGCCTCAGCTCTATCGTTAGTAGAGGTGATTTAATACGTAAAATTCGCATTCCGCGTTGGATTATTGTTCTGTCTAGCAGTATTTCGGCCGTTATTAACCTAGGACTTAACCTACTCATTGTCTTACTATTCATGTTTGTTAGCAAGATGGATTTGCTTGCAACATCCATCTGGCTACCACTGCTGCTTATACAGTTATATCTATTCTCCCTTGGAGTTTCATTGTTCTTGGCTGCAGGCTTCGTAAAGTACCGAGACATGAGCTACATATGGGAAGTGGTACTTCAGGCAGGATTCTATTTGACTCCTGTTCTATACCCACTACAGTTAATCACGAATGAAAGTTTTCAAAAACTGCTGCTCGCTAACCCAGTAGCGCAGGTAATCCAGGATATACGTAATGCTGCAGTTACCCCGCAGTCACTGACTATCTCTGATGTGTATGGCAGTAATGTGTATTACCTTATTCCCGTAGGTATTACCGTGCTTACGCTTTTTGGCGGGATTCTGTACTTCAAGCGTGAGGCCAAGAATTTTGCGGAGAACCTGTAATGGACGATGATGTTGCAATACGAGTAGACGGTGTCTACAAAGAGTTTAAATTGCCACACGAGAAACACAGTTCAATTAAAGGCAATTTAATCAACATATTTCGGAAAAAAAGTAGTGTAGAGCGGCAAAAAGTACTTAAGAACACATCCTTTGAAATAAAAAAAGGAGAATTTTTTGGAATAGTTGGTCGAAACGGTAGCGGTAAAAGCACATTATTAAAACTACTCGCAGGTATTTATTCTCCAGATAAAGGACACATCAACCTAAGCGGTAAACTAACACCATTTATAGAATTGGGCGTTGGCTTCAACCCAGAACTTACTGGCCGAGAAAACGTTTTTCTAAACGGTGCATTACTGGGCTTTGATAGAAAACAAATGCTAAAAATGTATGACGATATTGTTGATTTTGCCGAGATTGAGCAATTCATGGATCAAAAATTAAAAAATTACTCTTCTGGCATGCAGGTACGACTTGCATTTAGTATTGCCATACGAGCACAAAGCGACATCTTGTTGATTGATGAAGTTTTGGCTGTTGGCGATGCCTTATTTCAGAAGAAATGCTTTGAATATTTTACAAAGCTCAGGCGAGAACGTAGAACTGTTGTATTTGTGAGCCATGACACGGAATCGCTTCTTCGTTTTTGTGACAGGGGTGTTTTGATAAACAACGGCAATGTAGTTAGTCTAGGTAATATAGAAGATGTAGTTGATGAGTACAAGCAAATACTCATGCAGGATGATGTAAGGCAAGCAGTTGTACAGGGAAACCATACTAGCGAAGTTAAACGACGTGTTGAGATTCTTTCCTATGGCACGAGCAACGATAAAGGTCCCACTAAGCTATTTTCTTATAAAGAAGATATCCACATCGACATAGACTTTAAAATAGAGACAGAGATCGAGAGTTTAAACGTAGCTATTGGCGTCTATAATGGCTTATATGAAGATCATGCCGACAGGGTATTTGGCTCCAGTACACAGACTGAGAAAATAAACCTTGGATTAAACTCAAGTTCAACGAGGCTAACCATTAGCGAGCCACTACTTCGAAATGGTAACTATATTATCTATATTGTAGTTTTTGGGGACTCGGAAGCGGTACCATATGATTATAAATGGGAAGCCATAAAGTTTGAGGTTACGGGCGCACCTAAACTACAATCAAGAGGTGTAATAGTGTCTAAACACGAATGGACTAGTAAATGAGTATTCAAAAACAGGATGAACTCGAAGATTTTTATAACGAAGATGATCCATGGGGCTACGAAAACAACCCATCTGATAAAAACCGAAAGAGTATGCTAGTCAGTCAGTTGGCAGAACTGCCAAAGCCAAAGCGTGTGTTGGATATTGGTTGTGGCCATGGATTTATTACCAGGGATATTGTGGGCGATAAAGTAATTGGCGTTGATATTTCAGAGAAGGCCATAGAGTATGCAAATAAAGCTTCTAAAACGGCTGGCAAGCACTATATCGCTATGGATATGTTCGACTTAACACGCAAAAAACTAGAAGAAGATAATGGCTTTGATCTGATAATAATTACGGGTGTTTTGTATCCACAATACATTGAGAATGCCAGGGTTTCTATTTATCAGATTATAGATGACCTGCTGGTCGATGGTGGTATCGTAGTAAGTGTTCATATCAATGATTGGTATACTTCACGATTCCCTTACCCAATGCTAAAGACTGTGTCATACGAGTATCGTGAGTATCAACACACATTGGAAGTGTATATAAAGAAATGATACTCTTATACCATAAAATAGATTCAGGAAATAAAACACAGTGGTGGGTGTCCGCAGATACTTTCTACAGACAGATGGCTCAGCTCAAACACAAGAAGGTCGTGTATCTAGATGACTACGACCCAAATAACTCTGAGCATGTTGTTATTACGTTTGACGGAGTTTACGAAAACTTACTGAAGTATGCGGCGCCAATCCTCAAAAAATTTGGCTATCCGTTCGAGCTTTTTATTACTGGGGACACAATCGGTAAAGGTAACGAATTTGATACTGTTGAGCCACCTTGTGACTTTGCTAGCAAGGATACGCTCAGGAAACTCATTGATATTGGTGGCCGATTGCAATGGCACACCAAAACCCACCGTAAAATTACAGATGTTAAAGACTTAGAAGTAAAAGCTGAAGTACTGCCGCCACAGTCGATACGGTCACTGGATAAAGACGGTTTCAGGTGGTTTGGATATGCGCATGGTATCTTTGATGATCGGAGTCAAGACCTAGTAAAAAAACATTACACCGGTGGTTTGGCCTGTGAGAATGGATCTCCAAAAGATAAAACAATATGGCCGAGGTTAACGGTGTACGAAGAAACGCAATTTATTGAAGAGAAAGTTAGTGTTGTGATCCCGTGCCATAATTACGCAAGCTTTTTGGTTGAGGCAATAGAGTCAGTGCTGAGGCAAACATACTTACCGGATGAAATATTGTTAAGTGATGATGCTTCAACAGATCATAGCCTGAAAATAATGCAGCATTATGAACGGAAATACCCTAACCTCATTAAGGTTAATCACAACAAGACCAACTTTGGCATAGAAAAGCATTTTAGTTTGGCGGTTTCGAAAACTACTGGAGATTTTGTGTGTTTCCTCGGGGCAGATAATCGTTTTCCCAGTAACTACATTGAAGCATGCATAACAACCCACCTTACTAATCCTAAAATCGGAGTTGTGTATACAGACTTTATTTTATTTGGAAATAGGGCAGAGAGTGTTTATGAGGGTTTTGTAAAAGCATTCAAGGGTGACGTATTACCCCTAGGAGCGTTTGCTATCAAGTTCCCTATGTTTACTAATAAGTCTCGAAAACTTTTAGAGGCTGGAACGAACTTTATTCACGGATCTTCTATGTACAAGCGTAAGGCTTATGAAGAAGCCGGTGGTTATCGTTCAAGAGACGGCGGTCCAGAAGACTTTACCCTATTTCATTCAATGATCAATAAAGGTTGGCTAGCAGAAAAGGTGCCTGGCATTTACTTGGAATACAGGCAACACTCAGCAGAACAAGCAAACCACCAGTTTGCATATTTTTCTGAGCTACGGTTTTTGCGTGAGCAGTTTGCTGATTTTCAGAAAAGATCACAAGTGACTGAAGAGGAGCTCGGAAGATTACAAGTAGAAAACAAACACATAAACGATCTATATACGAGTGTGCATCAAGAGCTGACTCAGTTAAAGAACTCGAAATTCTGGAAAGCAAGAGCTAAATATCACAGAACCAAGCATGCAGTACGAAAACCGAGAACTACCATAAAAAAAGCCGCACATAAAGTTAGAAATACGCTAAACAATTCCTGAATGAAGACTTCTGGAACGGAAAATCTGACACTATGGTGTGCCACAGAACTCATACTGAACATACCCTACCAAGATGTATCTGGCTGGGCAGAGAGAGGGTACTTCTCTAAGTCAATTCTAGTCTTTAGCTTTATGAACTTAGACTCAATTACGTGCCAAGATATAGCACCAGCAAGGATGCTTAGTGCTAATGCCGCCGCAAAAAATTTGTAAGGGCTTGCTGGATTAAATGTGGCTACTAGGGCTTGCTGAATAGGGAAAGAGTATATGTATATTCCGTACGAGAAGTCACCGTATCTGCCAAACCAGCTCATCGCAGGCGACCTACCCAGCGCAAACAGTGCGTAGGCAAGCAATGTTGCACCGCACAGGACAGTAAGCTTTGGGAATAGGGTTGCGATGGCTAGGAATGAGGCAAGACTTAGGAAGCCTGTCGAGTATGTGTAGGGTATTCGTTTAGCGTATGTCAGTGCGAGTATGCCAGAGAAGAACATGAGTGCCATCATGACCAGAAGGTTGAACTGAAAATA
>CAZQZT010000001.1:88807-92667 GCA_964597925.1 uncultured Candidatus Saccharibacteria bacterium | reverse complement strand
GTATGCCAGAGAAGAACATGAGTGCCATCATGACCAGAAGGTTGAACTGAAAATAGAACAAACTGAAATCGAATAGAGTTGGTCTTCCGAAAGAAATAATAACCTGGAGTACAAATAGCAATAACCACATTTTGAGCACGTAGTTTTTCCTTAAAAGACCAACCACACCCAAGACGGCTACCGCTATATACATGAGGAATTCATACGCCAGCGTCCAAAGCGAACCGTTTACAACGTTTGGATAAGGAAGGTCCGTGAAAACACCCGGCAAAGCGTACTGCGTATTTATGAGTAATATATTGTTGAAGTAGCTAAGCGTTTCGGCATGTGTAAAGTAATCAACCAGACTTAGGCTAGTATAAAACAGACCACACACAACTACTGTGATCAAGATCGCAACGATAAGTCCGGGGAATATTCTAAGCGCGCGTTTTGCGAAGTAAACGTTAGTTCGGGGGTATTGTTTCCAAGAGGCTGCAATAAGATAGCCACTAAGAATAAAGAATCCCCATACCCCAATTCCCCCAGCGGGAAAGTTTCCTATGTGGGGTTCGTGTAATTTTAATAATGGAAAAGAATGACTAAATACAACCAAGCTAGCAGCAAAAAAGCGAATAAAGTCAAAAGAGTTCCGACGGGATATCTCAGTCACGTAATTAATAATCCAATACTTATACGCACAGTATAAACGACAGCAACAGGATTAGGCTACTGTACTTTTACTAAGAAGCCCATGCTTATATCATGCATCAACGTAACACCGTCTGCTACAGGAGCAAAGTACTCGGTATAGGTGCCGGTTTGAAGAGGGGCCTTCCAGCTAAACGTAAATGTACCAACTTGTCCCGGAGCTACTTCCGGCGTTGTCATACCAATCTGAGCGGCGGTTAACCAATTGGTGTCCGCAGGATCACGGAAAGCACTTGAGCGATACCACGGCTGTGCCATGACGAGCCTCACACCGGTCTGGCTCGCAGTTCTAGTGGTTTCATTCTTCCAGGTTGCCGTGCCAGTATTCCTTAGCTGGAGGCTCACCGAAGCGATAGACCCTGGGGCCATAGTGCTCGGTGGATTGGTAGCAGACACAAACTGGTAGGTATATGATGGCAGCACTGTCTTGAGGGCGAAGGCCATGCCGTAATCTTGCAAGAATGTTACCCCGTCTAGGACTGGCAAGAACCTAAAGTTATAGGTTGAGGGCTGCGGAGTACCGACCAGTTTGAAGCTAAAGGTAGCATTTTGACCAGGATTTACGAGTGCCGGCGTCATCTTTACTTGGTTCTTGGTGCCAAGCCAACTTGGATCGCTACTAGAAGCGTAGGGATTATTTGCGTAAGTAAGATCGGCCAAACGCATACTCTTTTTGCCTGACGGAGTTGCGCCGTCTGCATACCAAGGACCGTTGCCGGTATTTTTGATTACCAGATTTGCGTTGACTTCCTGACCGGGAATAATCTGAGCGGGTGGCACAAGTGCAGAGATGTACTGGTACCTCGGGGCATTTGATCCAACCAAAAACTGCATGTTTGAGTTTCTCATCCAACCAAGACCATCTACTAAAGGAATAAACGTAATCGGGCTTAAGGGCGCGTATCCGTAAGGTCCCACAACACTAAAGCTAAATGTGGCGTTTTCGCCAGGATTCACTAAAGCGGGCGTCATTTTTATCTGGTTTCTCGTGCCCAGCCAATTTGGATCCGAAGTATCTGCAAACCAAGTATTGTAGTAGTTAATGATTCCGAGGCGAGTTGGTTTCTGGTTTGGTGGCACAGCGCCATCTGCATACCAGGGCGAGTTCCCGATATTTCTGAGCGTGATCGACCCTGTGGTCTGCTGTCCGTAGTCGAGCGGCAGTAGAGAAGACGTAGATGATACGAACTGATACTCATAACTACCAACTGTGGTGGGGCCAAACCAGTCTTGCCACATACGCCAGAAGTTACGATTGCCGTAGGCGCTACAACCATCACCGGTGCCATATAGATTATTTAATGCCGCTGCGTTTGGCTGATACGGCGTGTAGTTGTACAGGGCGGCAGTTGCTTGGGTTTGGGGAGTTATGTTTGTTCCACCGCAGCCGGGGTTGTTTGCTTGATACGAAACAAAGCTCGTACGACCTATTGCATAGTTGAACGAGCCTGGCTGTTTGACGTAGCGTTGGAATTGACGAGCTCCATAGTAAATCTGCTTGAAGAAACCTTCATAATCGTCATAACAACCATTTTGGTTCTGGTCAACATCTACTCCCAGCGCACTATCTGGACAGCCCATACCAGTAGCCTTTGTGTATTGCACAGACCACGGCCAGTCATCGGTGATCAGTCCTTGTTCTTTTTGAAGCGTTACTAAAATCACCTGGGGACTGACATTACAAGCTAGTGCTACATCCTTGATAATAGTTGCTGCTGTTTTCCAGCCAGCGCTAACTGCGCCACCACAATAGGCATCAGGACTAATGCCTGGGATATTCTGAACATAATCCCTGAGGCAAGTATATGGTGCAGGGTAGCCACGGCTTGCTCCGTAAGCTGCTCGTGTAGTCCCTGCGTAGGCTTGAGCTCCGCTCGTGTCGCAGACGGGTACCTTGGAATTCAAAAACTCCTGAATCTGCGGAGTTGTCATACCATAAGGATTGAAGAACAAACCATCATCAATAATACGTGCTGGATTAAATTCACCCCCACTGACAGCGCTTGCTTGGGGTGGGCTTGCAATTGAAAGTACTAATTGTGCTAAACAAAACATAACACCAAAGAATAGCGTTACTTTGTTGCTAAGGTTTTTTTTGCGCATCATTGAACCGTGAAGGTGCTAGAACTTGATGATCCAGCGGCTTTAGTTGATGAATATGTAACAATTACGGTCCATTGACCGGCAGATGAAAAGTCAGAACGCGTAAGAGTGATAGGAGTGCAGTTGGTGCTGTTTACATTGCCGAAGCCTGCCGATTGTTTTGTGAAACTAGTCCCACCTTGTTTGAAAGTTGCGGTACAAGTACCATTATCTTCAAAAACTCCGGACACAAAAGCACGTATTTCGGTTGACGTAGCGCTAGTGATCACGGGCGATACCTGCACTTTGCCGTCTGCGCCCGCCGTTGGGGTTTGATTCTGGTTTGCCAGAGATTCTTTGCGTGCATCCGTATCTTGAATATCCTGAGCAGTCGGAGGGCTGAGGTCTATTTTGGGGCCTTCTCCTGAGCTGATCGTTCCAGCTTCTGTGATAGAGCCAGTCTTATCTTCTGCGCGCTGACTTGTATACAAAAAACCTGCAACCAGCAAGGCGGCAACGACGAGCAGAGCGACAATAATAATTTTTTTGTTGGTGGATTTTGTTTTTTTCATGGAATACGGTTTTGTTTTAGGTTTTCTGAGTATCATCATAACACAAAATCCTTAGGATTACAAGAAAAACATAATCAAGTTGGGCCTTGAAGTATAGTCTGCTTTTATCAGAGATTCAAGCGTTGACGCCAGTGCAGGTGACAAGTTACTTTTATGCAGCTGTCAGGCGAGACTTATATAACATACATCATCTGGCAATTATTAAGACACTGACTGGTACAATATAGTTTGCGGTTTAACTATGTCACGAATAAAATTATCAGAATTCAGAGCTAAGAAAATAATCTACGACGTGCTGTCGCTGGAGTACAATGGTCATTCAGTAAACCTGGATGGTGAGCTGGCCGATGCGTTGGAGAGCCTAGAGGATAGCCTGTATGTTGTGAAAGTGGATCAAGCAGTAAAAAAACGCAATAAGCTAGGGCTAGTCAGGCTTAAGCGAAGCCGCCAAGAGGCCCTGAAGGATTTACAAGATTTCAAAGATCAGGGCTACCATCATGCACTTGTTGAGCGTTA
>CAZQZT010000001.1:0-88707 GCA_964597925.1 uncultured Candidatus Saccharibacteria bacterium | reverse complement strand
AGGATTTACAAGATTTCAAAGATCAGGGCTACCATCATGCACTTGTTGAGCGTTATTACGAGCATGAAGAAACAGATGAACATTTCATTGCATTGCAGCTAATTGAAACCGGTGTCGAGATACATTATTCACCAAAGGGAGGTGTCAATGTGGAGGAAAATAGGGAGGCCATGGAACATCATGTTGTTACTCATGACGGCAGCCTAGGAGTGGATGAAGTGGGTTTCGACAAAGCTCTAATCAATAAACTGCTGGCTTGTTTTGAGAAAAACCACATGACGTACCTTGAGATTAATCCGTTGGTAATGGCAGGGAGCGCCATAGTACCTTTGGACGCAGCGGTTGAAGTTGATTCCGCGGCCGAGTTTTTTGTTGACGGGGCTTGGAGTGTTGCGGATGACGGGAGAAGTGCAAAAAAGGAAGTGCACCCGACAGAATCAGCCATCGATCGACTCGCGTCTAAAAGCCCCGCATCGCTCAGTTTAAAAGTGCTCAACGCTGATGGTTCGTTGTTCCTGTTGTTGTCCGGCGGCGGTGCAAGTGTAGTGATTGCCGATGAGATTGCCAGCCTGGGCTTCAAAGATGCCATTGCAAACTATGGAGAATATAGCGGTAATCCCAGTGAAGAAGAAACATACCTCTACACCAAAGAAGTGATCAAGTTACTGCTTGCCTCAAACGCGACAAAGAAGCTATTGCTCATAGCTGGAGGAGTTGCAAACTTTACAGACGTTGAGCAAACTTTCAAAGGCATCATAAGAGCAATAACGGATGACGCACAGCAACTCAAAGAACAGCATGCAGTTGTTTTTGTACGTCGTGGTGGTCCCAATCAAAAAGCGGGTCTGGCTAAGATCGAGTCCTTCCTGAGTAACTTGCCGCTAGAGCATGATGTCTGCGGACCTGAAGTTTCACTCGGCAATATTGTCAACCGTGCGGTAGGAGAACTGAAAGCATGATCAGACTCAGTAAACTTCGAGAAGTTAAAAATCCAACGGTTATAATGCTTGGGAATCATCCTGGAATCATCCAGTCAACGCTGGACTTCGATTATTTGGCTCACAAGTCTGTGCCAAGCGTTATCGCTATTGTCGGAGTTCGTCAGCGTGTTTTGCGATACTTCTGGGGTGCCAATGAAATAGCCATACCAGGCTACACCAGCATTGAAGATGTTCCGGTCAATTTAAAAGAGGCTGTGACTTTTTTTGCCGTGGCCCAGTCAGGCCGGCGGGCTGTTGAAGCAAGTATTGAAGTCTTGGAGCAATGCCCGGCACTGATAGGAGGCATGATTTTTGCTGAAGGTGTTCCTGAAAGGCACGCACTGCGACTTATCAAGTACGCGAACAAAAAAGAAGTGTTTATTCTTGGGCCAGCAAGCGTTGGGTTTTTGCTGGCAGGATCATGCAAGTTAGGTGCAATTGGCGGAACCTTACCTGGGCAAATTGCAACAAGCGGGATCACCGAGCAGGGTTCAGTCGCAGTTATATCTACTTCGGGTGGGATGATAAACGAACTTATTACGATGGTCGGCAACGGTGGCTATGGTGTGTCTTTTGCGGCGGCAATTGGTGGTGAGAGGTACCCGCTCACCAAACCGGCTGAGCTCATTGAGCAAGCGCTTGAGGATGATCAAACAAAAGCAATTGTGTTTTTTGGTGAACTAGGCGGTGATGATGAGTACCAAGTTGCTGAACTGATTAAAAACGCTAACTCGAACAAACCAGTTTTTGGTTATATAGCCGGTGAGATAGCCGAACAGTTCGAATCCGCACCACAGTTTGGACATGCAAAAGCAATGGCTCATAATAAACGTGAGACAGCTACGGAGAAAAAGAAAGCTCTGAGTGATGCTGGGGTTTTGGTTTCCAACACATTCGCTCAGTTTGAAGAAACAATAAAGCAACTGCCGATTGAGAAGAAAGGTGCACATAACGAGATGGATCAAGATAAGTTACAAGATATTGAACAACGCCAGCATTCGATGTTTGCCAATTCCGTATCGACCGACAAAGGTGGTGAAGTACGAATACTTGGAGAGGATTTGATTTCTTTCGTAGACAATAAATCACTTTCAGAAGTCGCACTAAACATGTTTTTAGGGCATAAGCCAAAGTCGAAGAGACTAGTTGAGTTTTTTGATGTTAGTCTGCGTTTGCTCGTTGACCACGGGCCACAGGTATCCGGGGCAGTAAATACCATGATTACGGCACGGGCTGGCAAAGATCTTACTTCAGCACTAGCTAGCGGTTTGTTGACCATAGGATCACGTTTCGGCGGTGCGATAAATGAGGCTTCTTCAAATTGGTTCTTTGCGGTTAATTCGGGGGAAAAAGCAGCTGACTTTGTAGAGCGATTTGCGGCAAAAAAAGAGTATATACCCGGTATTGGTCATAAAAAATACAGAGTTGATAACCCTGATCCTAGGGTTGAAAAAATGCTTGCAGAGTTTGGTTCAGGGGGCGCTTACACGCAGTTTGCACGTAGCGTAGAGCGACTTACCACCGCAAAAAAAGCTCAGTTGATACTAAACATTGACGGACTTATAGGCGCTATGTTGCTAGACATACTTAAAGAAGATGAGGGCTACAATGTTACGCAAACACAGTCACTAATTGATACCGAGTTCTGTAACGCTATATTCGTCTATGCACGAACGGTAGGCTTCATCGCTCACTACCTGGATCAAAAACGCCTCGATGAAGGTCTCTTTAGGCTGCCTGATGAGCACATAGCCGACTTCTATCAGGAATAGACTACTATTGCCGCTCAAGCCAGATACTACCACCAGGATTCTTCTTAGACAACGGCAAAGCAGCCTGGATAGCCTTCTTGTGAAATTTGTGTAAGTAGTTGGGCCAAAACATTATTTTGAATTTCGGGTTTTCTATAAGCAATGCTTTGAGAAGGTAGATTTCGTTCCAAGAACGCCCTTGTGTTATCCAACTATCCAAATACTCGAATGGATACATAATGTCGTGTACGTGAACAAGAACACCAGGCTTGAGGTTTGGCAGAACTTCGAAATACAGCCAATTAACGTCGCTGCCCGTTTTTGCAACATGAGACGAGTCTATAAAGAGAATATCGCCAGCCTCCAACTTACCAAATACAGACATGGGTACTTCTTGCACTGGTTTTTCAATGATATTAACCAAAGCCTTATCTTTGACTTTGAGTAGTTTCTTCAGGCGCGTCGGGTAGGGTTCTATGAATGTTAACTTCATTGAATCATTCAAGAATTGGTTATTGACATCTAACATTAGTGCGGATGAATAGCCAGAGCCTACCTCAATGACTCGCTTTGGTTGTATGTCACGGAGCATGATATATAGTCCAAGCGCGTCGGAATAACTAAATTGATCGTTCATGAAGTAGTATCGCGTCTTCTTATTCTTGTGGTCTGTAAAGGGTTGCTCGGAATAATACTTAGACATTCTTTTGAGACTTGCTAATTGTGACTTGGCATTCAGGTCAATGCCAGGAATGAAGCTTCGCTTTTGGAAGTGCTTGAATTTTGTGTCGGCTGTAATTGGTGAATAAAAATGGCCGGGTTCAATCCAGAGTTTTTTTGTTATAGCTTCTTCCATTTTCAGCTCTTTCCGTAGATCGCTTATATACTGCTGCTGGGCAATAATTGTGGCATGATCCATCGTGACTTTTCTGTGTAACGCAATAGGATTAGCGTACCGTACGTACGAACGAACTTTTCGGATAGTTTTTTTCATGTGAGCGTTCCTTTTGTCTCTAGTTTGAATTACTGAATACGATTCAGGTAAGCGCCATAGCCACTTTTTACGAGTGGTTCAGCGATCTTACGGAGCTGCTCGGCTGTTATGTACTTCTCGCGGTAAGCAATTTCTTCTGGACAGCCGATCTTTACGCCTGTGCGCTTTTCTATGACTTTGATGTACTCTGATGCATCGTTCATTGATTCGAAAGTACCAGTGTCTAACCAGGCAGAGCCACGGTCCATACTCATAACCTTAAGCTTGCCACGCTTTAAATACTCTTCGTTTACTGTAGTTATTTCTAGCTCACCACGATTGCTGGGCTGGATATTTTTGGCAATTTCCACCACCGAGTTATCGTAGAAGTACAGACCAACTACGGCGTAGTTAGATTTGGGAGTGGTTGGTTTTTCTTCTACTGATACCGCGCGCATTTGATCATCAAACTCTACAACACCATAGCGTTCTGGATCAGACACTTGGTAAGCAAAGATAACACCGCCATCAGGATCGGTACAAGATTTAAGGCTTTCCCCAAACCCGTGACCGTAAAAAAGATTATCACCTAGAATGAGAGCAACCTTGTCGTTACCAATAAATTCCTGACCAATGATGAATGCTTGTGCCAGCCCGTCTGGAGAAGGCTGTGCGGCATATTGTAGAGTAATGCCCCAATCACTACCGTCACCAAGTAAACGTTGGAACTGAGCTTGCTCATGAGGGGTAGTAATAATAAGGATGTCTCTGATCCCGGCCAACATGAGGGTGCTGAGAGGGTAGTAAATCATAGGTTTGTCGTATATGGGCATTAGCTGTTTTGAGATGCCTTTGGTAATGGGGTAGAGGCGGGTGCCACTGCCACCGGCTAGAATAATACCTTTCATTCGGACTCCTTTTTTATGTATTCTTTAAGGTCGTCTCGCCAGTCGTTATTTATAAATCCAGTAGATTTAAGTTTAGTTAGATCTAGTGTGCTCTGTAAAGGACGTGGAGCAATGCCTTTTTTGCCAGCAAAGTATTCTGCTGTGGTGGTGTTTGTGACTGTAAGATTATTGAATCCAGCTAGTTCAAAGATTGTTCTGGTGATTTCTGCCCAGCTGGCAGGCTTGCCTTCGTTAGTTGCATTGTAGGTACCATAAGGCACATTGGTAATTAACAAATGATCTAGGGCTCTTACTAGTTCACCTGTAAATGTGAGGCGACCAACTTGATCTACTACAACATTAGGTGAAACATCATTTTTCCCTAGTTCTAGCATAGTGCGTACAAAGTTTTTGCCATCTCCAATAACCCAAGACGTTCGGATTATGTAAAATTTAGGTGCTAGAGAAATCACTAAGTCCCCGGCAGCTTTGGAGGCGCCATAAACTGACAACGGGCTGAATGGTTCGTCTTCTGTGTGGGGATTTTGTGTACCATCAAAGACATAGTCCGTAGAAATGTGAACCAGAGTAATGTCATGTTGAGCTGCTACGGCTACAAGGTTTGCTACGGCGTCTGAGTTGACTGCCCATGCACTTACTCGACCTTCTGCTGTCTCGGCTCCATCTACATTGGTGTAAGCAGCGGCATTCAATATAATTTCTGTGCTAGTCCAGTCGAAGCTTTCTACAGAGTCCTTGTCTGTAATGTCTAGTTCATCAATATCGGCACTGCGAGCATCTGGATACTGCGCTTGAAGTGCTAGGCCTAGCTGTCCTTTTGCCCCAACTATAAATATCTTAGAACTATCCATCATGCAACCAAATCTTTCAGTAACGGGTTATTATTGTCTTTGTCTGAGACTATGGCTTTGTCTTGTGGTATTGGCCATTCAATACACAGGGCAGGATCGTAGAGATGGACAGATACATATTTAGCATCCGGTGACCAATGTTGATTTACTAGATAAGTATAAGTGATATTTGGCTCCAGTGTCTGATAGCCATTAGCAACTCCACGAGGAACAAATATGGCTTTACTTGGAGTAATTTCACTACAGTATGTCACTCCATATGAATTTCCTCGGCGTAAATCAGTCCAGGCGCCGTAAACCCTGCCACTAGAAATCGAAATATACTTTTCCCATGGTTCTGCATGCATGCCCCTAGTCACGCCAACCTCTTCGTTATACGAGAAATTATTCTGAACAATATCAAAAGCTGGTAGTCCCAATGCTTCTAGTTTGGATTTTTGATAGTTTTCTTTAAACCAGCCACGTGAATCACTTTGTAGAACAAGGTCGATTTCATATAAACCTGGTATAGTTGTTTCTCTAACCGCTAGCTGGTCCGGCATATTTACCCCCCCATTGCTTTATATTTAGTTTCAGTTGCTTCTTTTTGTGGTTTCCACCAATTATTATTTTCTTGATACCATTTTATTGTATCTGCCAGTCCAGCCCGAAAGTTGGTGTACTTTGGCAACCAGCCAAGTTCGTTCTTTATCTTAGTTGCATCAATTGCATAGCGCAAGTCATGACCTGGGCGGTCGTTAACATGTTCGTAGTCACTAGAATCTTTACCCATTAATTCAAGTATCATTCCCACCACGTCTTTGTTGTTTTTTTCTCCCTCCGCACCAATCATGTAGGTTTCACCAATTTTTCCTTTTTCTAGCACAGTGAGCACAGCAGAAGAATGATCGTCGGTGTGTATCCAATCACGAACGTTTTCTCCACTACCATAAAGCTTTGGTTTTCGGCCTTCTATTATCTCTGTAATTTGGCGCGGGATGAATTTTTCTACATGCTGGTAGGGTCCATAGTTGTTTGAGCAGTTAGATATAGTAGCCTGAACTCCAAACGAGCGAACCCAAGCGCGGACCAATAAGTCAGAGCCGGCTTTTGTGCTGGAGTAGGGCGATGAAGGGTTATAAGGAGTGGTTTCATTGAACTTGTTAGGGTCATCAAGCTCCAAGTCACCATATACCTCGTCTGTAGATATGTGATGTAAGCGGGTTTTGTGCTTTCGGGCTGCCTCGAGTAGTGTGTAAGTACCGATTATGTTGGTGTCCAGAAATGGACGAGGTTCGTGCAGTGAATTGTCGTTGTGTGACTCGGCCGCAAAGTGAACGACCGCATCGGTGTCTGCAAATAGTGAACCTACCAGATCGGAGTCACAAATATTTCCGACTACAAGATTTACTCGTGAATCATCTAGCCCATACAAGTTTTCTTTATTGCCGGCGTAGGTGAGTGCATCTAGTACTGTGATGTGCCAGTCAGGTCGTTCCCTGTAGACATAATGCACAAAGTTTGAACCTATAAAACCGGCACCACCAGTGATTAGTAATTTCATCAGATACAGTATACCTCAATTATCAGAGGTATGAGGATCCTAATGAGTTAAGGAGGTAAAGGATAATTAGTAACAACAATTCACTGCAATATAATCTCAATGATCAATAGCTATGATTATTTATATTTAATGACCCAAAGTGTCCATAACTTTCATATTGTGCTAACTGACAAAGTAGAAAATTCATTTATACAAAACTATGAAAACAAACCGCTTGCGGTGGTAGGGCTAGATAGCGTGGTTGTGATAAACTCTCCAAATGGTATTTTGGTGGCTAGAAAAGACCTGGGCCAAAATATTGGTGAAGTAAGTAAACGAATTACAGGTAAAGGAATATAGTGAAAAAAGTCATAGCTTTTGATTTAGATGGAACACTAGCACCAAGTAAATCCCCTTTGCCAGACAGGATGGCTGAACTCATAAAGAAGCTGCTTCAGAAGTACGAAGTATGTATTATATCTGGTGGTAAATTTGACCTGTTTGAGTTGCAGATACTGGGCAACCTAGAGGCATCTGCTACGGAACTCCAGCGGCTGCACCTGATGCCAACATGTGGAACCCGTTACTACTTGTATGATATTGCCAAAAAAACCTGGGATTTGCAGTATGCAGAAGACTTTACTGAAGCTGAGAAAGTAAAAATAAAAGATGCTCTAAATAAAGGTATTGACGATTTGAAATACCGCGAGACTAAGGTCTATGGTGAGACTCTGGAAGACAGAGAGAGCCAAATCACATTTTCAGTACTAGGCCAAGATATAGTCAGTGAACTAGGGCCCAAAGGTGTGGAGCTGAAAGAGGCTTGGGATTTGGATAATTCTAAAAAACAAAAAATTCGCGACTATGTGGCAGATTTGATTCCAGAATTTGAAGTACGTGTTGGGGGCTTAACATCGATTGATGTTACTAAACGTGGGATAGATAAAGCGTACGGTATGAAAAAACTACTGGCAATGCTAGATCTAACTATTGATGAGCTGTTGTTTGTTGGTGACAGAATCGTAGAGGGGGGTAATGATTACCCAGTCAAAGTCATGGGCGCAGACACAATCAGTATAAAGAATTGGGAAGAAACAGCCTTGGTTGTACAGACAATACTAAAAGTTACTCCACGGTAACGGATTTTGCTAGGTTTCTTGGACGGTCGACGTTGAGATTCTTTTCTACGGCAACATAATAGGCAAACATTTGTGTGACGATAGCAACAAGTAATGGCTGGAGTTGTTCGATGGTTTTGGGGAGATATATGATATCGTCAGTTAAGTTGCTAATCTGCATGTTGCCTTCGGTGGCTATGGCTATAAGCGGACCTTTCCGGGCTTTTATTTCTTCAATGTTGGATAGGGTTTTTTCAAGCAGCGGCGAATCGGTGGCGATGACAAAAGTTGGAAAGTTTTCGTCTATCATAGCCAGCGGCCCATGCTTCATCTCACCGGCAGCGTAACCTTCTGCATGAATATAGGATACCTCTTTAAGCTTCAGCGCACCTTCCATCGCACACGGATATAAGATATTACGGCCAATGAACAGAAAGTCTTGCATAGACGCGTATTTTTTAGCGAGTTTTTCTATGTGTTTTGCTTCCCCTAAGACCTTTTTAGCTTTTTCTGGCATTGCCATCAATTCTTCCATGACTGGCTTATATAGAGGGGACTGGCCATTACTCAGATGCAGAGCAATCTCTGCCAGAATAGTAACCTGTGCAATAAAGGCTTTAGTGCTAGCAACCGACCGTTCTGTGCCTGCGTGACAATACACTCCCGCATCAGTCATACGGGCAATAGTACTACCAACAGCATTAACAATACCCAGCCGCAGGACGCCGTACTGCTCAACTTTCTTAAGCGCTGCAATGGTATCGGCCGTTTCGCCAGACTGAGAAATAGCCAGCAAGGCGGTACTACGCGAAAATGGCTCATGACGGTATTTGAACTCTGAAGCAAACTGTACCTCTACAGGAATACCGGCAATTTCCTCAATCAAGTATTCACCTACTAAGCCGGCATAATACGAGGTACCACAAGCAACAATCACGATGCGATCGATATAGCGGAGCTGTTCTTTCACACTTTCCAGACCACCTAGTTTGATGGTATTAAGCTCCGGACGCAATCGACCGCGAGTAGAAGATTGCAGGGTCTGTGGTGCTTCATATATTTCTTTGAGCATGAAGTGTGGGAAATCTCCTAAAATGGCTTTTTCTTGATCATAATCTAGTTTCTCTGCATGTCTTTCTACTTTTATGGCATCTCGTATATTGTGAATTTTTACGTCTTTTGCGGTAATAGCGGCTATTTCGTAATCATCCATGTACAGAACTTCCTTGGTTTTATCCATTAGTGCCGAAGCATCTGACGCCAGAAAATGCTCTCCTATGCCAACACCAATAACGATTGGGCTAGACAAGCGTGCAACGTAAAGTGTATCCGGTTCGCCCGTGTACAAAACAGCTATGGCATAGGCACCTTCGAGGTCTTTGATTGCTGATTCAAACACCTCAAGAAATGATTTTTTTGGTGTTTTTTTCAAGTAAAAGTCAATTAGTTGAGGGATAACTTCAGTATCTGTTTCTGACGTAAAAACGTACCCTTCTCCAATCAGTCGGCTTCGCAGCTCCCGATAATTTTCAATAATACCATTATGAACTACATAAATAGATTGCTCTGTATTAGTTTGGGGGTGTGCATTTATAGCGATTGGTGTGCCGTGCGTTGCCCAGCGAGTATGGCCAACGGCAATATAGGTATCGTCAGTGATTTGTTCGTCAACAGCTTTTCGCAAGCCCTCAACTCGGCCAACTTGTCTGAAGAGCAAAGGATCATGATTATTATTGCTGAGTGTTGCAAGGCCGGCTGAATCATAGCCCCGATATTCAAGAGCCTCTAAACCATCTAAAACAAACTGAGTCGCTTGTTTTTTTGTACCAATGTAGCCAACTATTCCGCACATGCTGTTTTCCTTTCGCCTTTAGGGGTATGGGCTATTGTACTGTGTTGTTAACGGCTTTTCGTATGTTTTTTATAAAAATGTCAGTAGAGAACTTCCGGGCCGTACTTTTTATATCATCAATAGAATAATTTGATGCATTAAAGCCCTGCAAGCAGTTGCCAAGGCTTTCTATGGATAAATTAGTAAAAAACTGGCCGGTTTTGCCTTCTATAACGTAGTCCAGGGCACCGCCAGCTTTGTAGGCAATAACAGGCGTTCCCGCTGCCATGGCTTCAACTGGAGCCATACCAAAGTCTTCTTCGGCAGCAAATATAAAAGCCTCGGCTTTGGCAAGCTGTAACGGCAATTGTTCATCAGTAACATTTGTCATAAATGTGATGGTTGGCCCTGCCATAGATTGTAAGCGACTATATTCCGGTCCTCTACCAATAACTGTTAGCGGTAGTGCCAGCTCGTTGCATGCAGCAATAATAATATGAAGTTTCTTTTGCGGGACAAGTCTGCCCAAGGTTACATAACCACTTCGTGGAGTACTGGCTGAGACTGCGTTAAACCTATCAGTATCCACGGGTGGATACACTACCGTTGACTCACGTTTATAATACTGTTTTATGTCTGATTGGATATGGGTAGAGTTCGCCAAAAAAACATCTACATTTTGTGCGGCTTCATAGTCGCGTTTCTTAAGTGGTCCAACAAGTTTTCTGAGAGCAAAACGAACCAAAGGCTTTGGGCCAAAACCAGGATTTTGCAAATACGATTCGTAGTGACGCCAGTAAAAGTGTGTGGGTGTGTGGCAATAGCAAATGTGCTTTGCTCCTTTTTTGGCTTTTGCAAATTTGGCCTCACCATTGCCACTACTACTAATCACCATATCAAAAGCTGATAGGTCGATGCGAGCAAACCACCACTGTCGAAGTAGGGGCAAGAACTTTCGTAATTTATTAAAGGGCCACTTTTGCAAATAGCCAGTCACGACTTTGTTATCAAGTTTAGTTCGCCATTCATCAGTACAATAAGATGTGTAGATTGGAGCATCTGGGTACATCCGGTGCAGTTCTAGAACAACATTTTCAGCACCTCCACCATACAGCCAATCATGCACTATGGCGACTTTCACTTTGCTCCGATTCCACTAAATACGGCACGTAGAGTTTTAAGCAAAATGACTATGTCATTCCAAAAACTCCAGTTCTGTACGTAGTACATGTCTAGTGTACGCCGTTCTTCAAAACTGATGTTTTTACGTCCAGAGATCTGAGCTAGTCCAGTTATCCCTGACTTTACACTCAAAATAGCGTGCTTTTTGGAATAATTGTCTAACTCTCTTGGTACAAGTGCTCTAGGTCCTACGAGGCTGAGGTCGCCCTTTAGCACGTTGAATAGCTGGGGCAGTTCATCTAGGCTACTTTTGCGCAGAAAAAGACCGAGGCGGGTTAGGCGTGGATCATTTTTAAGAAAATCGCCGTTTTTTCGGTACTTTATGGCAAGTTCTGGTTTGCCCATGAGCTCAAAGCCTTCTTCAGGCAGTAAACCATTGTATTTATGTTTGACGGTGCGAAATTTATAGCAGGTAAATTTAATGTTAAATCGAGTCAGGCGAGTCTGGCGAAACAGCGGTTTGCCGCCACTCAGAAACTCTAAGATTGCAATAATAACGAATACAGGTGACAAAATTACCAACATTAGACCGCTAAGAAATATGTCGAATAGTCGTTTGGCAATTCGACCCCAACCCGTCAAAGCAGTTTGGTGAACGGCTATCATGGGCAAGCCACCAAATAGTTCAACGGTGATGTTACCGACGAACAAATCAGTGTTTCCGGGAACGAACCGATAGGCCACATGGTTTTGCTGTGCGTAGAGTAAAATAGTGTTGTTTTTGTCCTGATCACGGTACAGTTCGGTCTGGATGATGCTATGAATGGGCTGCTTTAGTTCTGTGACGGCCGAGGCAAACGAGTCGTAGGTATTAAATCCTTCGTATTTACTAGCTACTAGGGCCAGTACTTTCATGCCAGTTTGTCTGGTGTTGCTCAGGCCTTCAGCAATCTGTTTGGTAGCCGGTGTGTCGCCAATAATTAAGACATTGCTAACCCCAATACCGTAGTGATACAACCATCTACGTAAAATGCGGGCAAAAGCTCTAAACAGTACCAAAAAGCTAAAACCAAGTGCCAGCCCATATACAGGTACGAGTCGGGCTGGAAATATGCCTTTTTGAGCCACAAAGTCATAGCCTATAACCACCAGAATTCCCAGAATCGATCCTACTAATAATCGGCCTAGTTCTGCGAATCGGCGTTCGTAGATACTCTGGTTATACAGTCCTATAAAGGCATTTACTAAAATCCAAAGCGGTAGCACTGTGGCGACAGCAGAGAAATATGTAGCGGCTGGAATTTGTTCTATAAGCGGACGCGGATCAATTTTTACACGCAGTATGTAGGCAGCACTAAAAGCAGCCAGCAAGGCGATAAAGTCACCAATAATTAGCAAAAAGGCATAGACTAGAGAAGCGTTATTCTTCATAAACTGACATCATTGTAACACTTCTCAAGCAGACAACTGTTATACTGAAAACCAAGCAGAAGCAGTATGAAATTTCGAATTAAAAAAAAGCAGCAACGAGAAATAAAGCGCTTCACCGAATACATGATCAGCGGGGGGGCTTATTTCTGGTCAGGCTACGCCACTTTTTTTGTAATTGATAAGATTTTAGGCGGGAGCTTTTTCTGGGCAAAGTCAATTGCTACCCTAGTGGGCTGGACGGTAAATTATCTTTTGCAGCGCTACTGGGTATTTAATAATCCAAAACTAAAAAAACACCAGACCGAAGTTACTAACCGATATATCACCATAACATTAGTAAATTTTGTATTAGACTTTTTGATAGTCTGGGGACTCAAGCAAATCGGCATTACGCCGTACATTGGCCAGTTTATTGCATCTGGCTTTTTCACTTTTTGGAACTACGCCTGGTACAAATACTGGGTATTCCCAGATAAGTATCCTCAAAAAACTAAAAAAGGTAAAAAGTAGTGCCAGAAACCATTCGCCCAACCAAGAAGCAGCGCGAGCTGTTAGACTTTATAGCTGAGTTTATAGCCGAGCATGGCTATAGTCCCAGTTACAGGGAAATTATGGCCGGGTTGAACTATAACTCTGTGGCAACTGTGGCATTGCACGTAAATAACCTAATAAAGCGTGGGCAATTGCACAAAAGAGACCATTCCGCCCGCTCATTGGAAGTAGTACAGTCAGCCGAAACGGCCAAACTTCAGACCAACGAAATAAAACCAGCAGACGAAAAATGGCTGGTAGAAAAAGTTGAGTATCGTTTTAGTCAAGCCGAGAGCCTGCCCGGTATACAAAATTCAGAACTAGACGAACTATATGTGCTAATTGGTGCCCTAAAAGTATTGGGGCTAGACGGAGCGGCCCAAAGCTTCATTCCTAGGCTCAGCGAGCTTAAAAACCGAACTTCAAAGTAGGAATCCCTAGGCTATACTAGATATAGATGACGATATTTGAAGCGATAATTTTAGGGATAGTACAGGGTCTCACTGAGTTTATACCTGTATCTAGCAGTGGACATCTTGTGATTTTTCATGCACTTTTTGGTATAGAAGAAAATGGCCTAGCGTTCGACGTGGCACTACATATAGGAACGCTAACAGCGCTTGCCATTTTCTTTTATAAGGATTTGTTGTTGCTGGCAAAAGGCATACTCGGCCGCAATGATCATAAGGGCCTAGCTTGGTTGCTAGTGGGGGCAACTATTCCAGCTGTGTTTATGGGTGTGCTATTGCAAGACGTTGCTGAAACTAGTTTTCGATCAGCAGCTCTAGTTGCAGTTAACCTTATTTTAGTAGCATTTTTTATGTTGGCAGCTGAAGGCTATGCCAGGCGTCATTATGAAAATAAGACTACTCTACTGCAAACGAAAGTATCTCAAGCAGCCGTAATAGGTGTTGCTCAAGCAGTGGCGCTTGTACCAGGAGTTTCAAGATCCGGCATAACTATAACTGCAGGGGTATTTGCCGGTCTAGATAGGGTATCAGCTACGCGATTTTCATTTTTGCTAGCAATTCCAATCACCCTAGGTGCGATAGTGAAAATAATGTCAGATGGCGGCGGCCAAGCGCTAAGCCAACAGCCTAGTATCTTTCTGGCCGGCATATTGTCTGCGCTAGTGAGCGGTTTGTTTGCTATTCGGTTTTTGATTCGCTATCTTAGCAAGCATGATTTAACGATCTTTGCGTACTATCGAATAGTATTAGGGGTATGCATTTTGGCAGCGGTTGCTCTGTATTAGCAGAAACTTTATGATAAGAGTCGATATATGGTAAAAAGCACACATAGTATAAAAATATCTTCTAAAAATACTACATATAGCGTAGCCAGGGTTGTGGTACACTCTAAATAAGTTCTTTTTAATAAAAAATGCTGGAAGTGAGTGTAATTCTCGCGCTGTGCCGCAACGGTTAAAGCCCGATACAGCAGGTAAAGTCTCCCGAGCAGGAGCAATGAAGACATTCATACCCTTGCTCCCGGAGAGCGAGGGTTTTTATATGGCCGAAGCAGCCGGAACAGTTGAAAGTGCAAACAGACAACCGATCCCAATTGATGAACGAGTCTTAACAGAAGTCGACCATCTAAATGCGAATCGTTTACCAGATGGTTCATTTGAAGATTATGTGCTTGATGACTTGCTGTTGAATCTTACGACCGCTGTCCAAGAAGCTGCAATGCCATTTGCTGTTTCAAGAACTGAGCACACGTTATCAATAGATCCGGAAACCCAAAAACGAACTTTCATGTGGCTAGGTAAAACTGCCGTAGAAGCTGCTATGTCCGGCTATGATTTTCATATTCACGAAGTAGCTAGAAGTCGCGTTGACGTCGAGGTTGATGAAGCGAGGCACGCAGAAACAGACTTAAGGCCAGGTGTAGTGAAAGTTTTCATCTCTCCGAGGATTAGCGAAGCAGATGCCCCTTACGAAATAGCCAAACAAGAACATTTAGGTGACGATGATTCAGTCAGGGTCAGCTGGATAGAGCGTGAAGAAGGTAGTAGGGCTGATAAACGAATCTTGCAGTCTTTGCTTGCACGCGACATTCCGCTAACGGCGTGGGTAGCAATGCTCGAAGATTCTGACAATATCTTCGGTAAATCAATTAAAGTAGCAAATCCCGAATCAGCACTTGGGGTTATGGAGGTTCACCGTGAACTCGAGGTACCACTTGAGGTGCTGCCGAAGGGGCCGGTAAGCTTGATAGAAGCGGTTTTGCCATATATAGCTGACGAAAAGTTGGCTGAGAGTGTTTCTTATCAGCTGGAGCGTTATCATGACGATCAAGAAGACATGCGACGCAAAGCTGAAAGCATTGCCGAGCGCTGGTTAAGTTTTGAAATTGATCTGGCTGAAGGCATGAAAATGGGTTATGCAAATCTTGAGATAAGAAGTTTTATTTTCGGTTTGCAAGGACATTGGAGCAATGACGATCTAGAAATTATTCAGCAACATCAGCTGTCAAACACAGACATTAAAATGACTCGACAATTGGCTGTGGTGCTCGAAAATGCTAAAAGAAATATGCTATGGGTGCCAGCTGCTGTAATTACCAATAATCCAGATGTGCTCAGCCAGCTTGACTTAGGCGCTTCAGACAGAATTCATAGCAATGAGATGTTATTGCAGATGGCTTGGCAAAACGGAAATCAAACAGTATTTCTAGAGGCCCAAAACAACAAATTGGTAGCTGGTGAAAATGTTCGTGTTGGCGGTGGCTGTGCGGGGGTTAATGACTCAAATTTTGGATCTGAACAAGACAGAAATAATAGTACAGATGAAAGAAATAATTTTTCGAATGCCGAAAATAAAAGTAACTGGAAGTGGAAAAAAGGAGTTTGTCAGGTTAGGTCATGTTTTACTCGACCGGGCGAGACTGAAGTTGGTCCATGTAGTGTATGTAGAAACTGCCAAACAAAATTTGACAAAGGCGAAGACCCAACAAAAGACGTAGTTGATAGTATTCAGACAACAGCTGAAGCAAAACAACCAGCACTTTTTGAAGTGAAAGCCCGGGAAGCAGCCGAGGCTGAAAATAAGCAGTTAGCAAGAGAATTTGATGAACTAGTTGAGCGGGAAAAGACGCTTACAATCGTATACTAATGTCATGAATGATGTAGATTTTGACCCATATCAGGAACTGGTGAAAGAAAAATCCCCAGCACTCTTTTGCGATAATTGTGGGCATTACCCGATAGAACCGATCCACGGACATTTTATGTGCCCACAGTGCCACATGCCTACAAAATGTTGTGAAGGAATGCCTCAAGATGTCTAAGAAAATTGGAATTTTTGCTGGGACGTTTGACCCTATACATGATGGACATATTGCGTTTGCATATGCTGCACTTGAAAAAGGGTTAGAAAAAGTTATGTTTCTACCAGAACCAAGGCCTAGGAGAAAGCAGGGCGTAAGGGCGCTAGAACACCGCATAGCTATGGTCCAGCTAGCAGTGGCAGACGAACCTCGCTTTGGTACAATTGTTCTGGAGCAGGCTCGTTTTACGCCACATCAAACACTGCCAGTGCTACAGGCTCGTTTTGCCAGCTATAAGCTTGTAATGTTGTTTGGTGACGACGTTGTGTCACACATGGCTAGTTGGCCACACGTAGATTCTTTAGTAAAGGATGCAGAGCTTATGATCGCCAGTCGCCACCAAGATATTAGCGGCCTAAAAGCTACGATACAAAACCTGCAAATAACTCGTAACTTATCTTTTGAATATCAAATAGTTCAACCGGGTAAAGAGGAAGTCACAAGCTCAAAAATACGGCTGGGCATACGACACGGTAAACAAGTTAGCGGACTAATGACGGAAGTCTCAGCATATATAACCAAAAACAAACTCTACGCGGCAGAATAATCATCATTTTGACGCGACTGCTGAAGTTCTGCCAGGTGTTTGTCTCTGAAATGATTGAACTCGCTCTTTTTGAGTCCGCTTTTACGTATAAAGGAACTGATTTTTTCACTGCCGATAAAATGTGGAATCATCACATAGGTGGCACCATCTTCGTATAGTTGTAGTGCTTCGTCGCGTCTTACGGCATGACAAATTATTACAGCTCCAGGGTTTATTCTGTGAATATTTCTAACAAGTTGCTGAGTAACTCCGTAGTCAGAAAAAGTACTAATACAAAGCTTAGTAGAGTCAATATTTATTTCGTCTAATAGTTCCGTGTCAGTAGCGTCACCGTAAATGTAGGGAATACTTTGCCTTTCCAGCGCCTCAATTACCGATGGGTCATAGTCGATGACCAAAAATGGTTTACCAATTTGTCTAAATGTTTTTACGAATTCATGTCCACCTCGATGATAACCAAACAAAACAAGTGGGTAGCCAGGCTTGCGACGTTTTTCTTTGTATACCACTTCTTTTTCAAACATGTGGAGTTTTATACGATCAAACACTGTAAAAAGCTTGTCGTCGTACTGCATGAGATAGGTAGAAGTAGCGATGGTAATTATGGCTACTAGTGTAATTATGGCGCTAATTTCTTCGCGCACTAAACCTGCTTCGTTGGCCAGTACTACTAACACAATCGAAAATTCACTTATTTGAGACAAATTTACACCAGCCTTAAAGCTAACGCGTTTTGTGTAACCAAGCACGCCGGATACCAAGGTAATGGTAAAGGGTTTAACCAATATTACTATGGCAGAAAGTATCAAAGCCGCACCAAATCCAGTAGATAAATTAGTAGTATTTAGACTGCCTCCAAGCGTGATGAAAAACAAAACTATAAAGAAATCTCGCAGAGGCTTAAGTCTAGATGCAATCTCTTGGGCGTAGGGTGATGAAGCTAATGCTACACCTCCAAATAAGGCACCAACTTCTATAGAAAAACCAGCCCATTGAAACAAGCTGGCTATGCCAAATCCCCACGCAATTGCAAACAAAAACAATAGTTCCTGTGAACTTGCCATGTATCTTGAGATTGGTGGCAGTATTCTAGTACGGCAAAAGCCCAGAAGAGCTATTAGTAGCAATCCTTTGCCCAGTAATATTCCTAGCTCCCCAAGTTCTAAGCCATTTCCTTCGCCTGCCACGACAAACAGCAGTGCAAATGTGGCCACTAAGTCTTCCACCAGAATTACACCTATGGCAATCTGGCCATGCAGACGGTTTTGTTCTTTTTTGTCAGACAAAATTTTAACAATGATAATGGTACTACTGAAAAACAGCGCCAAACCAACTATCACAGCTTCTGTCTTGTCAAAACCAAGTAAAGAACCGACCGTAAAGCCCAGAGTACCTACGGTCACAAGAGAGGCGGACGTGATAAGAAATACTACCCTTCCAAGTCTTCGAAGTTCCGAGATGTTCATACCTAAACCAATAATGAAAAGTAGAAGCGCTATGCCAAGTTTGGAAAACGCTTCAAATGTTTCAGTATTGTGTATGAGCCCGAGGCCCGATGGTCCAACTAACAAACCTGCCAATATATAGCCCAATATCAAGGGCTGGCGAATAAACTTCATAAACAGAGAGACAGCTGTGGCAATAACTATTACTACACTGAGTTCAGCGAATGCGCCTTGCACTAACTGTTCCTAATCGTTAATTTTAAATTAGTGTTCATTTGCGTTTTACTCTTTATGCTTGTATTCTACAGCAAATAAGGATAAGCATCAAAATATGAAAGATCTCTTTCGCCGAATTGCCAATAAAATATCAACCTGGACGGGCAGTGCTTGGGCTTTTTTACTAGCTTTTAGTGTAGTGGCTGTTTGGGCGCTCACTGGTCCGTCGTTTGACTTTTCATCTACTTGGCAACTTGTTATAAACACCGGCACAACGATTGTGACATTTCTAATGGTTTTTTTGATTCAAAACACTCAGAATCGGGACGGTAAAGCCATGCAGTTAAAGCTAGATGAGATAATCAGGACTACTGCTGCCAGAGATTCATTTATGGATCTAGAAGACATGACTGACGACGAACTAGGGGCACTTGACCAAGAGTTTCGCGATCTACATGACAAACAAATAGCCAGCACTAACCTGCACAAGCTGCATACCAAAATTGCAGCTGAACATAAACGTCGCATGAGCCTAAAAGGCGCCGAAGACATGTTAAATAAGTTTAACCCGTTAAGTAATCACAATAACAAAGACGAAAAATAACAGTATTTTGCTTGCATTTGCATAAGCGTTATGTAAAGATATAAGTACTTCGTGAATTGCGGGTATTTTGCCTGTAACAACAGAAGACAAAAACGTTCAAATTAAAAAAAATCGAAAGACCTGTGAGGGGTCTGCTTAGGGAGGAGTTCGGCTTATGCCGGTCAAAATTAAAGTAAAACAAAACAGAGGGGTATCCTACGTGGAAGTTAAAGTCAGCCGCCCAAAATGGCAGCAGTTTCTGCATTACTAAGTTCTAGTTCTAGAAGTTTAGTATTCAGAATTAAGTAAAGGCTACTACTGAGTAGTCTTTTTTGCTGCTATTGCGTCGTCTATTAGTTTGTACAATTCTTCGATGCTATCGGGGTTTTGATCTAGCTTTTTGCCGTTTAGTACGAAGGTCGGCGTAGAGCTTGCTCCAGTTTTCTTGGCTTCAGCTAAATCGGCGTTTATTTTATCATTGGTTGCTTGTGACGCCATATCTTGCTGAAATTTTGTTATGTCCAGATTAAGCTCTTTGGCATAGCTGTCAAAGTAAGTGTTGGGATTATTCGCCTCGGCCCACGACTGCTGGTTTTCATATAGTGCATCGTGCATTTCCCAGAATTTGCCTTGATTGCCGGCTGCTTCGGCAGCACGCGAGGCAACAAAAGCATTTTTGTGAATCTGCACTAGTGGAAAGTGGCGGAATTGAAAAGTAACCTGGTCTTTATATTTTTCGTATACTTGCTTGAGTATTGGGTAGTATTGCGCGCAGGCAGGACATTGGAAATCGCCGTACTCTATAAGTGACACACCACTAGAATCACTACCCTTAGTATGGCTTGTAGGCTGAACGTTTCTGTTAGAAGTTTCGGTGGATGAATTGTTATTTTTGCTAAAAACAAAAATGCCGGCTATCAAAGCAATGATCACTAATAAAGTTATAAAAAATCGGTTATTCACAAATCTCCCTTATTATCGCTATTTATATTAACACGCATCGCATACTTTCCCCCGTCTCAGCCCACATTTGTCCGGCTACAAGCTTTCATTTCGCTCTCACCATAACTACAGTTATGATTCGGTTGCGATGAAGGCTTTCGCTCACTCAAATGCAATCTGACCCCCGAAGGCTAAGCACACAAGGCGTGATACCATATCTGTATGCAGACAATGCTTACGGTATTTTTAGCTTGCTTGACACTGTTAGCCGTCAGTTTACAGCGCACATATTACCGTGTGCCTATAAAAGAACTCAAACGTAGAAGTCGTCATGGCGATGAACTATCTAGCACTTTGCTCAAAGCGGTTGGCTACGGTCATTCTTTACGAGCTGTTTTGTGGTTTTTGATTGGTATTACATCTGCTGGATTTTTTGTAACCGTGTCGTCTAGCGCGCCTGTTTGGTTTGCATTGGTTGCCAGTGGCTTGCTTATTTGGGTGGGATTTGTATTTATGCCGGCAGCCAGAGTGTCATACATTGGGGAGCGACTAGCGGCTTGGTGTGCACCAGCGCTGGCAAAAGTTGTATCTTTACTTCATCCGCTAATAGATTGGCTTGTACGGTTTGTACGACGACATCGCCCACTTCATATTCACACTGGCATGTATGACAGGCATGACCTAATAGAATTGCTAGAGAGGCAACAAGTTCAGCCAGACAACAGGATTGAAAAAGCCGAACTAGAAATCGCCCTTCATGCCCTGACATTTGGTGACGATACAGTAGCTCAGCACATGACTCCGCGCAGAATTGTTAAAGCCATAAAAGCAGATGAACCACTCGGTCCAATAATTATGGATGAGCTGCACGGTTCTGGTCATTCACGGTTTCCGGTATACGCGGGCAAGCCAGACAATATGGTAGGCACGTTGTATTTGCGTGATCTAGTGCGGGAAAAACACAGCGGAACAGTCCGTAAGCTTATGAAGCCGGATGTTTCATACATTCACGAAGACCAATCATTACATGACGCTTTGCAGGCAATTTTGCGTACGCATCGCCAGTTGTTTACGGTGGTAAACAGCTTTGAAGAATACGTCGGTATTATCACCATAGAAGACGTGCTAGAGGCAGTGATTGGCTCGCCCATCATAGATGAATTTGATCAGTATGACGACTTGCGCGCCGTGGCTGCGCGCGCCGCTAAAAAGGAGCATCAAGAACACGCCGTGGCTGAAGCCGAACCAGAAAAGCCTACCGAAGAATCAACAGAGGTGGTAGAATAGCTTCTATATGACTAGAGTTTTAAGCAGAGACATCGCCAAACATATTGGCAAAGAAGTAGAAATCCAAGGCTGGGTGCACAAAAAGCGCCTACTCGGAGGACTAAACTTTATTAGCTTGCGAGATCGTAGTGGTTTAATCCAAATGGTTATAGAAGACAAATCAGAGGTAGAAAAACTTCGTGGTTTGCATATAGGCACTGTGCTCAAGGTAACGGGCAAAGCAGTAGAAGAAGAGCGCGCTCCAGGTGGTGCAGAACTCCATAAGCCTAAAATTGAAGTATTGGTGCCGGTAACCGAAGAGCCACCAATAGAAATAGACAAGCCAATTGACCATAAGCCAGAAAACCAGGATACGCTGTTTGATAATCGTCCTGTTAGTTTACGCAACCTGAACGAAACGGCTCTGTTTAGAATTCGCTCAACTATAACTAAGGCGCTTCGCGATTATTTCTACCAACAAGATTTTACAGAAGTGCAAACCCCTAAACTGCTTGCAGCTGCCACAGAAGGCGGAGCGGAAGTTTTTAAACTAGACTACTTTGGTCAAGAAGCAACCCTGGCACAGAGCCCGCAATTTTACAAACAAATGCTAGTAGGAGTATTTGAACGATTATTTGAAATAGCGCCGGCCTACAGAGCAGAACCTAGCGCTACTACTCGCCATATGACCGAATACATATCCGTAGATGCAGAAATGGGATTTGCCGATATAGAAGACATAAAATCTTTGTTAAGCGGACAGCTAAATCATACAGTGAATTATGTTTGGGAAGAGCATGAACAAGACCTGAAGCGCTGGAATGCCACTAAGCCGACACTGACCAAGGAAATTCCTTCAATCTCAATGGCGGAAATCCATGAACGCTACAGCAAAGTCAACAGCGAGAGCACGATTGGAGAAAAAGACCTTCGTCCTGACGAAGAGCGCTGGATTTGCGACTATGCCAAAAAGAATTTAGGGAGTGAGGCTGTGTTTGTAACTGATTGGCCAGCTAGTGAAATGAAGTTTTATCATAAAGCCCAAATAGGCAATCCTGAACTAGCTGACCGCGTAGACTTGCTTTTCCGTGGAGTAGAAATTGTTACCGGTTCTATGCGTGAAAACGACTACGCGGTTGTAGTAAAGCAGCTCAAAGAAATGGCTGGCGGGAACCCTGAAGACCCAGGTTTTAAATATTTTCTAATGGCCATGAAGGCCGGCATGCCCCCTCACGGCGGTTTTGGCATGGGACTAGAACGTCTAACGCAAAAGATCGTAGGACTTCACAGCGTAAAAGAAGTCACGCTCTTCCCTCGCGACATCAACCGCCTGGCTCCCTAAAAGGTTAGTGGCGGCCAAGTAGACGGCGCTCATTGAAATGGTAGTGCCATGACTACGAGCGGTGCGCCCCAATGGTCGGTGTGGTCGATGATCGAGAACCCATTATCGAGTAACAGGCGGATGGCGTCGCTGTTCAGCGCTAAGACATCGAGCACGGGTGTTCTTCCCTCCTTATGAGCCGCCACACGAGGAAGCCAACGGCTGCAGCAATCGATGCGACCAAGACCGGGGTCGTGTCTGAACAGATAGTCGACGGCTTCTTGCATGCTCTCCCTGCTACAATGAGCTACATGAAACAAGCCCAAGCGCTTACTGTAATGTTGTCGGGTGCGCCGCTGTTTTTGACTGGGCCTCCAGGGGCTGGTAAGACTTATGTACTGAACGCGTTCGTAAAGCGCGCAACCCGTTCTGGCAAAACGGTTGCGGTAACAGCAAGCACGGGTATAGCGGCCACGCATATAGGCGGTACCACCATTCATTCTTGGTCTGGACTTGGTATTCGCGATTCGCTAGGTCACCGTGATAAACAACAGCTAGCTGGCAATGCCAAACTAGTAAAACGCTACAACGCAACGGATGTGTTGGTTATAGACGAAGTTTCTATGTTGCATGGCCACCGGCTGGACATGGTAAACGAAGCCTGCAAATTGCTGCGTAAAAACACTGACCCGTTTGGGGGGCTGCAAGTTATTTTAGTAGGAGACCTGTTTCAGCTTCCGCCGGTAACGCGGGGCAGTGAAACAGCGGACTTTGTGCACGAATCAGCTGCGTGGGAGGAACTAAGCCCGCAAATTTGCTACATAACCGAACAACATCGCCAAGAACGGGATGGTTTACTAGAACTGCTAGAAGCCATGCGTAGCGGAGACTTGGAAGAGTTTCATCAAGAATTGCTGAGTGAACGGCTAGGTCAGCGCCCTTCCGCCCTCCAGCCCGTCACTCGCCTGTATGCACATAACGTAGACATAGACACCGTAAACCAGCGGCACCTTGATGCGCTAGACCAAGAAGTTTATGAGTATAAAATGGCAACCAAAGGTTCGGCAGCAAAGGTTGAGCAATTGCGCAGAAGCGTGCTGGCGCCAGAAAAACTAGAACTCAAAAAAGGCGCAGAAGTCATGTTTGTAGCCAATAGCCCGTCTGGCGGATTTGTAAATGGTACTCGTGGTCAAGTAGTGGATTTTCGTGATGAACAGCCAATTGTACGGCTTGCCAATGGGCGAAATATAAAGGTCGGCCAGCATAGCTGGAAGCTAGAAGAAGATGATAAAGTTAGGGCAGAAGTTGCGCAATTGCCACTCAGGCTTGCCTGGGCAATTACAATCCATAAGAGCCAAGGCATGAGCTTGGATGCAGCTGAGATTGACCTAAGCAAATCTTTTACGCCGGGCATGGGTTATGTGGCACTGTCTCGCATTCGCAGCATAGATGGGCTGTATCTTTCTGGCATCAATGCCATGGCACTGCAAATGCACCCGCAAATTTACGAATTTGACCGAGAACTTCGCAAAACTTCTGCAGGACTTGCAGAAATTACTCCCGATATTGAGGAAGAAGATCTTAGCGAACCAGAAGAGCCAAAAGTAAACAAAAAACTACTAACAGAATTAAAGGCATGGCGGCTCAAACGCGCCAGTACGGACAGTGTGCCAGCCTATGTAATTGCGCATGACAGCGTGCTAGAAACAGTGGCATCTAAGCAGCCCGACTCTTCACGGACCCTGCTGGGCATAAAGGGTTTTGGAGGACGCAAAGTAGAACAGTATGGCCAAGATATTCTAGAAATCGTAGCCAAACACACCGGCAAACCTGTTGCCCTGCAAGATAGTTCAAACTGGACTGCACAAGAAGACACGCTTCTAAAACAGCTTGTTCGTCAACAGCAACCGCTAGAACGAGTCTGTGCAAAACTAGGACGCCAGCAAGAAGATGTTTGGGCGCGCTTGCAAAAACTTTTAAGTGCGACTTAAATATTGGAAACTTCTTGTGCTCAGCATATAGCTTATGTAACAGAGTAGTATCGTGGCAGATAAATCAAAACCCAGCGACTAAATCGTTGAAGAAACGTCATTTGAAATAGAACCAGAACAGCCTGAAAGTGAACTATTAGAAATTCCTAATAAACCTGAATTTGACGAAGAAAAAGTTGATATAACGGTTAATCAGCAGGCGGTAAAAGAAAACGAGTTTGTGCTAACTCCTGCAGGTAAAATATATTTCTTGTCTAAGCAAACAGGCAAAATAGATGTGGTAAAAACCGACCTAGACGGCTCAAATCATATGGAAAGGATTGGGCCTAACAGAGAGAATTATTGCACCACACGCCGATAACCCAGAATTCCTAGAGTATATAAACCACATGAAAAAAATTTATAAAGACAATGACAGGGTTATGTATTTGAAGGATAACCAGTCACTAGTCATCAATGACAACAACTAGAGACCATGAGTTGTTTTATGGGCGGACATTTCGGTTTAGTTAGATATACTGTTATGGCAATCATGGCTTCTACAATACCCGGCGGAAGTACTTCCACAGATATTCAACCACCTACTCGCAATCCGCAAGGGAATGTAGGAGGTGGTTTGCAGCCAAATTCTGCCTTTCTACAGCCAATAACTTCATCTAGTAGTAGCAATGCCTTCAACCAGCCTGGCGTTAACCCGCAAGCCTTTCCAAAAACGAGCTCACTCCAGGTTGAATCTACCGGCACGACCCTACAGGCTTCTTGGCAAAAATCAGATTCTACTTCTAATTCTCGGGGAATCAGCGCAATGACGCTGTTTTTTGTGGCTATTGCTGTTGTTTTAGCTGTACTTATTTTGATTTTAAAGTTTGCAAAACCAGCGGACAAACTAGAACAAGAAAAGACCGAAGAACCAAAACTAGTAGTTGCTCCAGAACCATCAAAGTCTCAGCCAAAGAAAAAGCCTAAAAAGAAAAAGCCTAAAAAGAAAAAGATAAACACTAAAAAAAGAAAATAGTAACCCACCGACGTTTTTGCTACACTTTCAACGAAGGATAAGCATAAATATTTATGAGTCATGACGAGCGTACTGAGGACCTAAATCCCCGAAGCGATGATATTGAAGTGCGGGTAAAGCGCCTGCTAGATCCGGCTGTTCCTGAAGAACCAGTAACGTCCCCAGTAGCCAAATCTGCCACAGCTAAAACAAACATTGAAATCCAGTCCGTTTCAGCTCCCACTGAAGATGAAGCTAAAGTTCACCTGAAATCAAAGACAGATCTGCTACCTTCTGCTCCAGAACTTCCATCTAAAAAAAATGATGTCAAGTCAGCAGAATCCAAAAATTCCCAAAAAGTTATAATACCTATTTCACATCATGACGAAGCTACAGCCGACTTAGACAAGAAGGCTGCCAATGTACCCCTGGAACAGCCATTAGAAAAACCAAAAAACGAAACCAAAGAAGAGATTGAACCTATAGAGCCAGTCGCAAATGATATTGCCCTAGAAGATCCAGCTATTTTGGCAGACCCGAGTACCGACAAGGCGGTAGAAGAAATTATTGCTGCCGAGGGCGATGAACTCCTAGAAGTAGAAGATGCCGTACGTGATACGGACGAACCAGTAAAACCAGAAAAAAAACCTAGAAAAAGTTTACTTAAAACTCTGAAAGCTTGGTGGGTAAAACCTGCACATAGATGGGCAGTAATCTTATTATTTCTAGTAAGCGCTATTGTAGCTGCAGTAATGCCCACCTCTCGGTACTTTTTACTAAATACAGCGGGGGTGCGAGCTAGCAGTTCAGCTGTAGTGCTAGACCAAAGCACAAACCAGCCCCTAAAAAACGTAAATGTCACTATAGGCAATGTAAAAAGTGTCACTGACGAAGAAGGCAAAGTGCAGTTGAAAAAAATAAAACTAGGTTCAAGCGAACTTATAATAGAAAAGAGAGCTTTTGCACAAATTAGTCAAGCCGTAGTAGTTGGCCTGGGAAGCAATCCGCTAGGTGAATTTAGTCTTACACCAACAGGTACACAATACAGCTTTACTATTACAGAATTTCTGTCTGGCAAACCACTTACAAAGGTTGAAGCCAGTAGTGACGTAGCCAATGCAATCTCAGACGACAAAGGCAATATAAAACTAACCATAGATGCTTTAAATGATCAGAAATTTGACGTCAGCATAAAGGGCCAAGGCTATAGAACAGAAATAGTAACCATAGATCCTGATGACAAATCGAATCATGACGTAAAGTTAGTACCAGCACGCAAGCAAGTTTTTGTATCAAAACGCTCTGGCAAATATGACATATATAATGTATATATTGACGGCAAAGAAGAAAAACTTTTGCTTGCTGGAAGCGGAAAAGAAAAAGACGATATGGTGCTGGTCGCTCATCCCAAAGAAGACTTGGTAGCATATGTTTCTACTCGAGCCGGCTTGCAAAACAGCGACGGCTTTGTAATGAGCAACCTGATACTAATACATCCAGAAGATTCCAGCACCACAAATATTGTGGCTTCAGAGCGTATTCAAATAGTGGACTGGATTGATGATAATTTAGTTTATGTGCAGATTGCAGCAGGTAGTAGCGCCAATAGTCCAAAACGCTATCGTCTGATGAGCTACAACTACAAAGATTCCAAAAATACAGAGCTTGCTAGTAGCAACTATTTTAACGATGTAATTGCTGCCGACGGGTCTATTTATTACGCTACGTCTAGCGCCTACCAAACGGAAAAAGGCGGTTTTTATAAAATTCGTGCAGACGGCAGCAACAAGCAGACTATTTTTGACCAAGAAGTATGGAATATATTCAGAACAAGCTTTGACCATTTTGCGCTGTCAGTTCAACAGCTATGGTATGACTACCAACTCGGTGCCAAAGTGCCAACCAAGCTCAACAGCGCTCCAGCCAATCAAACATCTAGAGTTTATATCAACAATCCAGCAAACAAATATAGTGCATGGGTAGATAGCCGCGATGGCAAAGGCGTGTTACTAAAATATGAACTAACAGACAAAAAAGACGTGAACTTGCGCAGTCAAAGTGGATTGGGCTACCCGCTTAGCTGGTTGAGTGACAGTGTTTTGGTATACAGAGTGAAATCTGACCAAGAAACAGCTGATTATGCCATAAGTATTGACGGTGGTGAACCGGTAAAAATTAGGGACGTTACTAATTCTAGAGGAATTGACCGCTGGTACTACTACTAGGTCATGAGAAAACCCAAGTGGGTTCCTAGTCGCTCGGTCAGCAAAGCCAAGTCTACGGCGCAGACTAAGCCAAGCTGATCTTTCTGTAAGACATAAAACATGGCGAGTATACTTAGCTTAATGACAAAGCGTAAATCTAATAAGTGGTTTGTGAAAGTAAGGGGTAGTTATTTACCAAATAGTTGGCAAGGCTGGTTGCTATACATACCATTCGTTGCTTATTTGATAACGGTTTTTATAGTGGTGGATCGTAACTCGCACTCAGTGAGTGATACTTTGTATGGTATTTTTCCGCAGTGGATTGCTGCCGCGGTAGTTATGACTTGGATAGCTTCTAAAAAATCCTAACTAGTACACTTATATTAAAGAGCTTATGGTAGAATATGAAAAGAATTAAAAAGGAACTAAAGACACATGAAACGCTTACTAGCACTTGGGCTCCTGACGGTATTAGCCTTACCGTCGTCTTCAGCTGTGGTTTTTGCAGTAGAAGGTAGTCAAACAAATCAAACAACAACTACTCAAACAACAGAAAAAGCAGAGACAGAAATCCCAAAAACTCCAGCAGAACTCAAAGCAATTGCCGATCGAGTAGCTGCAAAAAAGGCAGAGCTTAAGACTAAACTTACCGCGGCACAAAAAGTACGCATACAAACAAAGTGCAAAGCATCTCAAGGTCTTGTAAGTTCAATTAGCGGAAGAGTTAAGGGCATAGAGACAAGCCGTACTCAAGTACATAAAAACATTGTCAGTCGCCTAACGGGTTTGTCGGAAAAACTTAAAAACAAGGGCGTAAATACAGATGAACTTAATACTGCAATTGCAGATTTGGAATCCAAAATTACTTTGTTCAATACAGATTTGGCAACCTATAAGCTAGCAGTGTCGGATTTGGCGGCAATGGATTGCAAAACAGATCCAGATGGTTTCAAGGCAGCGCTCGAAGCTGCTCGTACTGCTCGCGAAAAAGTCAGCCAAGACGTCAAAGCTATACGCAGTCACGTACAAGACACCATAAAACCATTACTCAAAACCATTCGCGCTCAACTTGAATCTAATACTCCAGAGGAGGATCAATAGCTATGGATCAACAGAATAAACCAGATAATGAGCCAATTCCTAGTAATGGTAATGTTATGGACGTAACGGCACCAACACAGCCAGAAAAAAGCACTGGAGTACCACCCACAAACAGCTGGGATGTAAATGATTCTTCAGCAGATTCAGGAGATGCTTCACAAATGTCAGGCGACAATGTTCAAACAAATAATTTTGAACCTCCTTCATTAGAAAGTAATTCAACTCCCGATGTCTTGAATACGGATCCTATAATGGCTCAAGCGCCAGCTCCAGAACCCGAGACAACCAGCATAAATGTTACGAACTCAGATGCATCTTCAGTTGAAACGAATTCCTCCTCACCAGAATCTGCGCACGAACAGACGCCCGCTGGAGATAGTCATCCAGTCACTACACCGCTACATCCGCATCATAAAAAAGGCATGCCTGTAATAGCCCTAGTAATTGCAGTAATTGTTGCTGTAGGTATTGCTGGTTTGGTTATATATACTTACATGAAGACAAACAATGATGGCGAAATAAATCGCGAAGACTCCACCACAAGTGTCGAAAAACTACAAGCCAGCTCAGAAGATGTAGACATTACCATCAAAGAAATTGACGCCAGCGTTACCGGAACAAATGACGAAAAAGATTTCCCACCAGAAGAACTTAGCGACACTAGCCTTGGTCTCTAGACATTATTGTAAACGGTTATTATTTATTTAATCCTGTACATGATTTAAGTAGTAGCTATCAAACAAGCTATAATAATCTGTAATGCCTGAGGAACTAGTCGTCTATTGTGAGGCTGATGGTACGCCAACCGGAGAAACAGCCGAAAAACTACAAGCCCACAATTCAGCAACAAGGCTGCATTTGGCATTTTCTTGCTACGTTTTTAACAGTGACGGAAAACTGCTAGTTACGCAGAGAGCTTTGACCAAAAAAGTTTATCCAGGTGTATGGACAAACAGCCTCTGCGGTCACCCGGGTGATGGTGAAGAAATTAAAAACGCAATCAAACGTCGTTTGAAGTTTGAATTAGGCATGGAAGTGACTGATTTTATGGTGGCTTTACCAAATTATACATACAAAACACCACCGTTTAATGGAATTATTGAACATGAATTTTGCCCAGTCTATGTGTCTCGGTCTACTAACCCCGTGTTACCAAATACAGATGAAGTCGAAGCTTATAAATGGATGATGTGGCAGGATTTCTGCAATCAAGCACTGGCTGATAGATCAAACTCCTGGTCTTGGTGGTGCAAAGATCAGATTCATCAGATGAAAACCCTGCCGATAATTAAACAAATAACTCAAGAATCAAAATAATCTATGAGCATATTACTTAACGCGTTAAGCGACCATAAACTTATCGACTTATTGCAATCAGGAAGTGTTGGAGTTATGCCTACTGATACTGTGTACGGTTTAGTATGCAGAGCTTCTGACGAACTCGCAGTAAAACGTCTGTATCAGTTAAAGTTTCGTGAAAATAAACCAGGTACCATCATCGCATCTAGCATAGAGCAGTTGATAGAAATAGGTATAAAGGCTAGATATCTTAAAGCTATAGAACGGTTTTGGCCAAACGCCATTAGTGTAGAAATTCCACATCAGGTAGAGTATTTAAGCCAATCAACAGGGCGACAGGCCTTTCGGGTGGTCGAACGACCGGTAGAATTGCTTAACTTGTTAAGCATAACTGGACCGCTACTAACAAGTAGTGCCAATATGCCAGGCGAGGAGCCGGCAGGGACTGTAGCGGATGCGCGAAATTACTTCGGTGATTCTGTTGATTTCTATGTAGACGGTGGAGATTTGTCTGGCCGTGCGCCCTCCACGCTTATTCGGATAGTAGATGATGCGGTAGAGATTCTAAGAGACGGTGCTGTTAAGATAGATGAAGAAACAGGGAAAATATTATGAACTTTGATGAGTATCAAAAACAGGCTGTTACTACTGATTTAAGTGCTGGCAAAGGTAGTGATGTGCTGAGTATAGCTTTCATGGACAAGGTACTAGGATTGCTGGGTGAAAGCGGAGAAATAGCAGAAAAATTTAAAAAGATTCTAAGAGACAAAGATGCTCAAATAACAGATGAAGACAGGCAAGAACTAACTAAAGAACTAGGGGACGTGCTGTGGTACATAGCGCTACTAGGCCACTATCTAGATGTTCCGCTTGACGAAATTGCCACCAAAAACATTGCCAAACTAAAAAGTCGTAGTGTACGCGGAAAGCTAAGTGGTAGCGGAGATAACCGCTAGCTGGTAAATTGGACCCTCAACCATTCGTCTAAAGAGCCACCTCCACCAGCGCTCAAACATAGCACCAAGTCTCCGGCGTTCGTATGGCTTTGTATGGCGACTTTCAATCTGTTATTTAGGGTCATTGGCTCGGCTTTTTCTGGCTGAGATACCAAGCCAACAAGCTTTTCTGGAGTCAGGTCTTCAAGTTTTTCATCTTCACGTGCTCGATACGAAGGTACTATGTATAGTTTTTTTACAGAATCGAACAAATTTGCTAGCTCATTCTTGATAAAATGTTGGCGCGTGTTGTGCAAGCCTTCGTACACCACTACAACATTGTTGCCAGCCACTTCATGAGCCATTTGCAAGGCTCCTAGTATCTTTTCTGGTGTATGTGCGTAGTCACTGTATACGTTTGGTATAATCTTCTCAAAACGCCTTGAAATGCCCGGAAAACGATTCATAGAGGCTATCAAATCAGCAACAGACTCTTTTGTTAGTTTGGCTATAGTTTCAATTGCCAGTCTTGCGTTCTCGCGGTTGACCTGACCCCTCAGTGTTAACTCGGATAAAATTTCCAGATATTCTGACGGTTCTGCAGTTAGCCCAATTTTTTCCAAGTCATTTGGATGAGCAACTATGTTTTGGCTCTGACAGACAAAGTCATTAAAAGCTTTATTATAATCTGTTTCAGTTGGATAAATGTCAGGATGGTCATAAGCAATTCCAGAGATAATTGTAAAAAATGGATAAAACTGTAGGAAGTTACGGTCAAATTCGTCGGCTTCGTAGACAAAATACTCTGACCCTTCTAAATATTGACCCATCTCTCCAAAAGAAATTTTGGCGCCAACCGAATAGCTGACGGGGATGTCGAGCTGTTTGAACAGCCATATAATCATAGCTGTGGTGGTAGTTTTGCCATGCGTGCCGGCTATGGCTATTAGTTTGAGTTTTTTGTCGGCAATGATTTGTTTTAGTAGTTCGTCTCTTTTGCTGGTTTTTATGTTGTTTTCTTGGCAAAACAATAGTTCTGGTGCATCTGGGTTTTCGATTGCTACTGCAGAAGAGTATACGTACCAATCAATCGGGTTATGGCTATGGGTCTGAGTAATCTGCTCGTTTGACTGACCAATATGGATATTTTCTATTCCGCGAGAACGCAAATATTGTATGTACTGGCTATCTTGTTTATCAGAACCAGACACTGTGTATCCTGCCTGTTGAGCAATCATAGCTAGTGGGCCTATAGCGGTCCCGCCTATGCCAGAGAAAAAGATATGCATCTTTTAAGTCTAGCAGTCGAATGGTCGAATGGTCGAATAGTCGTTACAATAAGCGTAATGAATAAAAGAAAACTGCATCATATGCTGATTCAGCTCAGAAGAGTGAGCTACTGGTATTTTTTGATAGCGGCTATTTTTTTTACCGTTGTTGCAGTTTTTGCCTTGCGCCAAAACAATCTTACAGTCATAAAGCTTCGTGACGAAGTGCTGAGAGTAGATGAAGAAAATGGCGATACGGAAACAGCGCTCAAAGAACTACGCCAGTACGTATATGCCCACATGAATACCGACCTTGCTTCCGCTACATCAGTTTATCCACCAATACAGCTAAAATACCGCTATGAACGCTTAGTTGCTGCCGAACAAGTGCGAGTGGACAAGGCAAATGCGTCAAGCAATTTGTATAATGATGCCCAGAAATACTGTGAACAAACCGTTCCACAAAGTTTCTACGGTGCTGGCCGCTTACCGTGCATACAAAACTACCTGGATACACGTGCAGCCCCGCCCCTAGAAAAAGAACAGACCATACCCGACAGCTTGTACAAGTACAATTTTGCCAGTCCAGTTTGGTCATCTGATTTAGCGGGCTGGAGTATTGTTTTGGCAGTATTTTTTGGCTTTATGTTTGTAGTGCGATATGGTCTAGAGCTTTGGCTGCGCCACCAGTTCAAGCGCCATTTATAATTGCATTGTTCTATAAAGCTAAATAAGCCGACGGGTATTTGAAAGTGCTCCATATAAAAAGCCCGGATTGCCCCGGACTTTTTACTGCTAACTTAGACCATACTAAGGATTGTTTGTGCCAGAATTAGTGTTAGTCTTGGTTTCACACTTCTGACCATTTGGATTCTGTTTTTGGTAGTCGGCAACTGCTTTGGCAACCTGACCGTCGGTTTTTAGGTTTTCCCAGAAGATAACCTGTTCTTGGTTAATCACCATGCTGTCTTGTGGACCATGCAGTTCACAGCCAAGCTTTACTAGTGATATATCTTGGTTGTTTGTAGCTGCGCTGCCATCAGGCTGTACAATCTGATTTACTCGCAAGTAGTAGATTTCAGTAACACGCATGAATTTATCATTTAGTGTGGTAATTTTACCAAAATAAACCTGACCACCCTGTAAGAAAACCGCTTGCATATTGTTGCTTTCTACGTATTTGCTCTGAGAAGCAGGTCCACGAACAAAGGCTATAGAACCAGCGACAGCTGAGATCAAGATGGCAATGCAAATAACAAGCACGACACTTGCAGTACTCATGCTTAATAATGAAATTTTTCTCTTGCGTGAGCCGCCTGTATGATTAACGGGTTGGCCTGCTGGTTGTGTTGGGCTGCCGCCACGATTCCATTCCATTGAAGTAAACCACCTTTATTTAGATTTCGTAATACTAAGCCAGTGTACTGCATAAGCGGTTTATCATGCAAGACTTGTCTAATGAAAGTTTGTGGAAATGTTAGATCCGCACAATCCAACATAGTATTTGAGATAAATCTCATCTGAAATGATTTACTAGTTTGTGATCTGTGCTTTTTGTTGTGTTTTACTCTGTAAGTTTATTTACTTGCCCCTGTTAAGAGTCGAAAAAGTAGTCAACGGGGTTGACAAGTAAAAACTAGAGGGCGTATGGTAATTAGTACCAACAGTAACGTAAGAGAGGGAGAGCTACACAATGGCTTACAAGCACACAAACTCTAAAGGAGTAACATACTTCTTGAACTCAAAGCTAGTCGTTTTACGCGGCGGCAAAGAACAGCGAATTTACTACTTCAGCAAAGATCAGCGAGCAGAAGCAATTGACGCAGTACCAGAAGGTATGATGGTCAATGAAAACCCACGCAACGGCTTTTTGACCGTAAAGCGCAAGTAATCATAATGAGAGACCCCATGCGGGTCTCTCATCGTATAGTCGCAGCAGACTACTCTTCCTAAACAAGGAAACAAAGAATCCGGAGTAAATCCGGATTTTTATTGTGTAAAAATCGTAAAAGAAATTTTGCTTAACGTGTTAACTATTGGCATGATAAAATAGGGTTATATGGCAGAAGTGATTGTTTCAGTTTCTAGACTTACTAAAATGTACGGCAAAAAAACTGTGGTAAAAGGTATTAGCTTCGAAGTAAATAAAGGTGAGATTTTTGGTATCTTGGGACCAAATGGTGCGGGAAAAACCACAACTCTTGAGATGCTTGAGACATTACGTCCTATTGACGGCGGTAGCGCCACACTAGACGGCATAGACATCACTAAAAACCCAGACCAAATCAAATCACTAATTGGTGTTCAGCCGCAGACTCCATCGTTTGAAGAAAAAACCAAGCTAACAGAACTCATAGAGTTTTTTGCATCTACTTACGGTGAAAAAGTCGATCCTAGGAAATTTCTCAAAGACCTTCAGTTAGAAGACAAAGCAAACAGCTACGTAGAACAGCTTTCTGGAGGGCAATGCCAACGGTTTAGTATAGCTGCGGCACTTGTACATGGACCAAAGGTGTTCTTTCTAGATGAACCAACAACTGGGCTAGACCCACAAGCCCGTCGTAATTTATGGGAACTTATAAAACAAGTCAAAGACCGCGGGGTTACGGTTATTATGACCACACACTATATGGATGAAGCAGAACTTCTGTGTGACAGAGTAGCTGTAATGGATAACGGTAGGATTATCGCCCTAGATACTCCTAAAAACTTAGTAAATGCGCTACTAAAAAAAGGATTCAAAAAATCCGCAACCGTTCAACAGGCAAATCTGGAAGATGTATTTATAGACATGACGGGAAAGGCGCTTAGGGAGTAGTATGCGCAAGGCACTTTTACCCATAACAACATTTGTACGCATAGATGTACGGCGCCTTTTTCGTGACAAAACTGCTATCTTCTTTGTTTTTCTTTTTCCTATAATCTTCTTGATTATTTTTGGTTCAATTTTTAGTAGCGACAATCAGGTTTCCTTCAAAGTCGCACTAATAAACAACTCAAGTGGCGATTTTTCAAAGAAATTCGTAGACGATTTGCAAAAAAGCACAGTTATTAAAATCGACGAAGGCATAAAAACCAGAGAACAAGCTAACGAAAAAATGAGTCGTAGTCAGCTAGATGCCACTATCATATTGCCAGAAGATTTTGGGCAGGTTCAAAACAGCCAATATCCCTCGGGCGAGCTACAGATTGTTTACAATAAAAACAACGAATCGGCCGGTCAAACGCTTAGCACAGTTATGGAAGGCGTTTTCAAAGGTATAAATGCAGATTTAGTAAAAGCCGACACGCCATTTACGGTAAAAACCGAGACTACCGACACCAAAGGTTCAACCAGGTTTGACTACACTTTTGCTGGCCTTATGGGCTTTACGCTACTTTCACTGGGCATATTTGGACCAACTACAGTGTTCCCAAGGCTAAAACAGCGGGGGGTATTGCGTCGCTATCACACCACGACACTAAAAGTGTGGCAGTACTTTACGGGAAATGTTATCTCAAACGGTATCACGGGTATCCTAGCAGCCGGACTGATGTTTGTATTTGCTGTAGTTGTATTTAATCTTAACATGAAAGGAGACTACATAAGCCTTATTGCCATAGTAGTAGCCGGCGTTACCATGTTGTTTGGAATAGGACTGGCGCTGGGTGGTTGGGCAAAAAACGAAAATCAAGCTGCTCCGCTAGCACAGCTAGTGACCCTGCCTATGTTATTTCTAAGCGGGGTATTTTTTCCTACGTTTCTTATGCCAGTGTGGTTGCAGGCGGTTTCTAGATACATACCTCTCACGCCAGTTGTTGAGGGTATAAGACTGGTTGTAACGGAGGGTAAGACTATATTTGAACTCGGTCCGCAATTAGCTATAATTGGCGTCTGGACAGTAGTAATCTACATTATAGCTTTCCGCGTTTTCCGATGGGAGTAGGCGCTCATCATTTTCACCCGAGCCCCCGGTCCGTATGGACAAGCATGGAATATTACATACTGCCCTTGGCAAAAGTGGCTAGGGTGAAAACGATCCGCTTGTTCGGGTGAGTAATTTGGTATGATGTTAGGATGAAAGATAAGCAACTGCAAATGGTGGCGTGGGGAGTGAGTGTTGGGGCAGTTGTTTTGGCGGTGCTGGCATGGGGGCAGGGAAATAGTTGGCAGCTTAGTGGAATCAGCACATATCAGCTTTTCCCTCTGTTCGGGCTGCTGGCATTTAGCCTAATGTGGGTGCATTACGTTATGGCTGCACTACGGTTACATTTTGGTATAGAAAAGGCAGTATTGAAGTCTTACTTTGAGGTTACTAGCTTGGCTGTGCTGGTGGCAGTTTTGCTACATCCTGCACTGCTAGCTTGGCAGTTATGGCGAGATGGTTTAGGTTTACCGCCAGCCAGTGAGCTCAACTATCTTGGGCCAAATATGAAAGCCAGCATAGTTATAGGTATGGTTAGCCTTACGGTGTTTTTGGCATATGAACTTCGGCGAATATTTGACCAAAAGTCATGGTGGAAATTTGTCCAATACGCCAGCGACCTGGCAATTTTACTAATAGTTTTGCATTCACTAAAACTAGGTAGTCAGCTAAGGTCAGGCTGGTACCTCACAGTCTGGTATTTTTATGCCCTAACTCTTATAGTTTCACTAGCCTACATCTATAGCAAAAAGCTAAAAAACCACAAACCAGCTACAGATATTGTCAAATCTTAACAAGTGTGGTATAATACCTACATGATTACTCCCGCAGGACAAAAAACACATGAAGAAGTAGATGGTGAAATATTGCCACCAGATCCTGTTGGATTACATGACATTGATCCAAATGACCCCAATGCAGCCCGTTTTGAGCCTTTTCGAAACCGCGATAAGCTATCACCAGATGATGCGCCATACGCTGAAACTGAAGAAGACAAAAATAAACCTACAGCAGGGGTTGGTTTGTTTGTAGTGGGTTCTACAGTACCTGAAATTCCCAAAGATGTACGAGGAATAATTGATGCTACGCGTGCCAATCTACCCCCAGCAACTCCTAGACCACCAAACACACGCAAAACAGCTGTCCACCAATATAGAACCGGTAATATCTAAGCTAGTTTTTATGTCAACTAAAGGCATGCACGAGCCAACTTTACCATTTTATGAGCATAAGATTCCTGAACTAGATAGATTTCAGCGTCTTGAAGTACTGGGGTTAGATCCACAAGGCTTTCTGCCTGTCTCAAAACCAGAACAGGTAGAAGTTATTGGACTACTTGATGTAATTGGCAAATCCTGGGGTGTGTCGCGTCACTTGGCAGAAGTTCGTCGGGGTCAAAATACTGCAAATAGTACCGACCCAGAAAGGGCTGCACGAAAAATCACGAGACTCTACGTAGACTGGGCTTTGGAAGCACAGCAAACTGGCAGGGAACTAGAGGAATTAAGAGTTCAATTAGCAGACATAAACCCAGAGCTATCGCTTGCAGAGCCTGATTTAAGAAACGATATAGGCAGGATTGGACTTTTGAAATTTATGCGATTTTTTGATCTGGCTACCTTAAGATCCACTGGAAAAGTTGAAACTGTTGGTTATGACCCACAGAAAGTTAAATATACAGAAGATAACCCAGGCATAGTTGCTCATCTTGAAATGGGCGAGTCAAGCTGGAGAGTTGGACAAGTAAAGCGTAAACTAGGACTTGCCCAAGAAGACACAAAAAAAAGATTTTTATTTTGGAGGCCAAGATTAGAAGAAATTACCAAACATTCACCAAAAAATCTTGCAGCGATTGCACATGACGGTCTAGGCAAAATTTAAGACTGTCAAATGGTGTAGAATAGTCTAGATGAATATTTGGGATAAGTTACCGGAGCCTTTTTTTGTATTGGCGCCTATGGATGACGTTACTGACACTGTGTTTAGACAGATTATTGCCAGTACGGCTGCACCAGACCTGTTTTTTACTGAGTTTGTAAATGTAGAGGCACTGCAAAGTGCCGGCAGGCCAAAAACTTTGCCCAAACTGGTATTTACAGATATAGAGAGACCACTCATAGCTCAGGTGTGGGGTAAAAATCCAGAAAGTTTCTATGACGTGGCGCGGCAAATTGCTGACGGGTCTTTGGCAAAAGAACTTGGCTTACCTGAGGGCATAAACTTTGCAGGTATCGATCTAAACATGGGCTGTCCGGCCAAATCTGAAGTTCAAAACGGCACGTGTTCGGCACTTATATTGCCAGAAAACAGGGGCAGGGCAGTAGCAATGATTCAGGCCTGCAAAGAAGGCGCTCCCTCCCTCCCCGTTTCTGTAAAAACCCGTCTAGGCTATAGTACGGTAGACCTGACTTGGCATGAACTTTTGCTACAGCAAAATCTTAGTGCGTTAACTATTCATGGTCGAACCAAATCTCAAATGAGCAAAGTCCCAGCCGACTGGAATAAAATAGGTGAAATTAGAGAGCTGAGAGATAAGCTCTCTCCGACTACTAAAATAATTGGCAACGGTGATGTCGCTACTCATGATCATGGCTTAAAACTAGCCGCTCAGTATTCATTGGATGGAATCATGATTGGCAGAGGTGTGTTTGATGACCCATTTGTGTTTGCCAAGGACTCGCCATGGGCAGACTACACTCCAGAGCAAAAGACTGACCTATATCGCCAGCACGTTGAGTTGTTCGAAAAGACTTGGCAAAACAACGAACGAAAAGTAATAACCCTAAATAAATTCTGCAAAATCTACATTCAGGGCTTCGACGGCGCAGTAAAACTCCGAGAAAAACTTATGTCTGCCGATAGCACCGATAAATTGCTTTATTTTCTTGCAGAGTTGTAGAATAGTTGCATGCAACATGACCACAGCTCGCACATACGTCCGCAGGAATCAGCCCGTGAGTATCTAAAATTCGGTTTAGTAATCAGTACAATTATAGTCGCAAGTACGGCATTGACTCTGTGGAGTGGCTGGGGTCTCAACCAGTTCATGAGTGATTTTATGGGTCTATTTTTTATAACCTTTGCGGTTTTTAAATTGGTAAATCTCCAAACTTTTGCAATTACGTACAAGGGCTATGACATCATTACAAAAAAGTTCCCAGTTTGGGGATACATATTTCCTTTTGTTGAACTGGGCTTAGGCTTCGCCTATCTGTTGATTTCAGAAACAGTGGGTTTACACGTCGTTACTGTATTAGTTACAGGTGTTGCTAGTGTAGGCGTCATTAAAGAGCTGCGTAGCAGGTCAGATATCATGTGTGCTTGCTTGGGTACTGTGATTCGTCTGCCGCTATCTAAAATTAGTTTTGTGGAAGATCTCCTAATGTTTGTCATGGCTACTGTCATGTTGTCGCTAATCTGATATACTCACATCTGTTAGCTTGCTAACTGCAGCTAAGCCAAAACAAGGCAGTGTTGTAGGTTTCAACGACGGGGGTGTAGCTCATCGGTTAGAGCAGGCGGCTCATAACCACTTGGTAGTAGGTTCGATTCCTACCACCCCCACCATACTTGATTTCAAAACGTTCCATCCAAGTCCACCAAAATCAAAGTCTCATCGCAAGGCGGGATTCTTATTTTTTTGGTTCTGGCTAGAACCGAACTGTATGAGCGCAGGCGCTATATTTCCACACTGCCACCATACTTGTGCTGACTTGCTATAATAGATTTGTAAATGTTCAATAAAATCAAAACGCTATCAAAAAACCCAGCCTGGCACAATCTGCGTGATGTTCGCGTTCTGGGGTTCGTAGTGTTTGGCGTTATGGTTATACTGGCTACCTGGAGTGGCGTGGCCGTTATAGAAACCAACTATGAGCTACAAAAACAGATTGCTCAATTAGATCAGCAAAATAAACTCCAGGAGCTTACGAACAGTAACCTAAGCTTACGGAACGAATACTACAAGAGCGACACATTTCTAGAGCTGACCGCACGAAAGCAGCTGGGGAAGGGTGCACCCGGAGAAACACTACTTCTAGTTCCCAAAAGCATCGCCCTAGTCTATGCCAAAGAAATTCCAGAAACCACGGTAAAACCCCAAACTTCACTACCTGATGATAGGCCGAGTTACCAAAAAAACTTCTCGGAATGGATGGACTTTATCTTTCATCGTCAAGGCTAGAACAAATTGTATCATTAGGTAATGAACGATGATTTAAACAAGAGGATCAAACTTCTTGAAGAACGAAATAAACGAGTAGAAGCGGATAAGCAATACTAAAGAGTTGCAGCTTGGGCTATTTGTATGAGTACTTGCTGTGCTGATGCGTCATTGTATGTCAACGCATTCGTCGGCTGACTAATACCGAATGTATATATTTTTAGGCCCTGTCTAACAGATAATACAAAATCTCTGCTATTTGATATAGCTGCGTCTTTGGCTGTGTAACTAGCGCTGTCGCCCAGCCCCGCTACAGATCCGCCATCGTTGATAACGTATTTTTGTGAAGCATCCAGATTGGCCTGATTGGCGTATGTTCCTAGGTCTATGGTGAAACTATTGGTAGCCGTTGCCCCTGCTGCAAATGGATATACACATGTCTGAGCCTTGTCTCCCTTGCCGATATCTACTATTCCCGTGTCACTTGGACCTTGCAGGTTATTTGCCGGTTCTCCTAGTAACGATTTGACGGTTGTTTTGGATACTCCAAAGCATGCACCGGATTCTTCGGTAATTACAGTAGTGGGCTTATCATTATTTTTGCTTTCAGTGCTTTTGCGACCCATAACTGTCCAACCGACTATACCCAGAACACCTATGACCACTACTGCTATTATGATTTCAACTGCTGTAAATCCTGACTGTTGTTTTTTCATGTTGCTATACCTTTTTAGTTATGCTTTAAAGTATAGGATTATTATCTAGCAAATACTAGTATCAATAGTTTTTGTTTTTGGTAGCCCAACCTACATAACTATTTAAAAAACTGACTAACAATATGTATTAACAGGCTGTAATATCAAGTATATTATTTAGTTTTTATGGAACTACGACCAATTCAGGCTTGTAAAGACCTTCCCTACTCATAAACAATGCGCTATTAGTACTGCTACTTAATATTGCATAGCTAAAGGTGCCGTTGCCCGTAATTGAATTTTTGAGGTCAAACTCAACCCAAGAACCAATAGAAACTGACTGAAGGCTTGATAGTGGTGTTCCGCCAACTAACGGAGCATTACTCCAAGTTATTGCTTCTTCCGTCCAACTATTTCCAGTCAGATATATATTTCCTCCGCTTGGACTGGCGTCCGTGACGTATAGTCGTATTTTTGCAGACCTAGGTGCTGCGGTTAAGCCGCTTAAGTTAAATTGTAGGTATGAGCGGTAGTCTGTTGATGAATCATCACGAATACGTAAGGTAGTGTTTCTGCCGTAATTGCTGGTGATAGAGCCTTGGCTGATATATGCGTCTGCAGTTGGATTAAATTTAATATTCGTTAATGGCGGAGGCGTATCAGTAGTAAGTTACTCTACCACAGCAGACTAGAACTTATACCTGTATCAATTCAACTTCCATAGGCTTTACTAGTTTTTTAGCCAATTCTTTTAAGCTTACGCCCTTAAATTCGTAACTATCTTCGGAACTGTCTGACGCAGGATGTGCATATACAATTCTTGAGATGTTTGCCCAAGCCGCACAACTAAAGCACATTAAGCACGGCTCATGACTTGCATATAGAACACATCCATCAATGTTGTAGTTGTCCAATATATTCGATGCTTTCCGTATTGTTGAAATTTCTGCATGGGCTGAGGGGTCATTTATCTCACGTACGTGGTTGCAGTCTTGAGCAATAATTTCACCATCTTTAACAACTACCGCTCCAAATTTATGCGGGGATTTACTTTTCTTAGCTTCTTCAATAGCGACCGTTAAGAAATATTTATCGTTCTTCATCTACTAATCATAACAAAGGGAACAAAAAAGACTCCCATTTCTGAGAGCCATACTGCTTATGCTTGGTAGCCCTGATTCATTCGAATTGGAACGTACTGCTTGATGAGTTAGCTAGGTGGAAAGGTATTCGGTCGGCATTTTGATACAATCATACTAATGTTTAAAATTTTTGCTGGCTCTAATTGGGAATTTGAAAACCTATCGCCTGAGGCAACGCTAATCATTGTATTAGGATTAATAGTGTATTTGGCTTTCTGGGCACTGATGATTTTTCTAGCTTACAAAACACTAAGAAAATTCTTAATAAGCGACGCTAGAGGCAAAAAGCAAATCGGGATAGCAGTATTTATCATACTTATACCTTTTGTTATATTGCCAATAACAGCAGGCATATGGGGCTGGGCTAGCCAGAACTACTATCAGTGGAAGTACGATGCTTGCGTCGAGAAGTATACCTATCCATCTACGCCAAAGTTACAAAACTTTGCATCAAAAACAGAAATTGCCGAGTATCAAAAGTCAGATTTATATATCAATTGCCATCCCCTACAACAAAAAGCCTATTAATAGTAATGACTTAATTTTGAACACCGTTCATTCGAATTGGAACATACTTATTGAGGAGTTGCAGGTACTCATAAAAGAGGCTAATGCATCGTTGGATAATCTGAACATACGAATATCGAGAGCTAGAAAAGCCTTGGATGATGTTTCTGAAAAACGAAGTAAGGCTGTCAATAAATTCATAGAGGGAACCATTACAGAAAGTGAGAAAGACGAATACTTAGCCAGCCTTGATGAGCAAAAAATAGATAGGTCGGCAGAGCTTGAAAGCCTAGAACAGCAACAGCAAATTCGAGAGAGTGACATAGAGCTGGCTATTAATGTTATGCATAAAGTACACAAACAGTGGAAGTCATCCGACCTGGATAATCAATATAGGTTCCAAAGCATGTTGTTCCCAAGGGGTGTGGTCTATGACTCAACTAACCATCAGTTTGGAACCTCGGAAATAAGCGAGCTTTACAGATACGCACCAAAGAAAAAGACCGCCGTAGCGGTCAAAAACTCTCACTTGGTAGCGGGGGCAGGACTCGAACCTGCGACCTTGTGGTTATGAGCCACACGAGCTGCCACTGCTCTACCCCGCGGTAGGTTCGCTAAAAGCGAATCTACATATTAGCAAACAGAGGTGGAACTGTCAATGTTAGGTTAGCGGAGGCCAAGTTTGGTGGCACAGCCGGGCCATGGGGCAAAGCCTCTTCCGGCTCTTAGGCGTTCGGCTACAGATATTTGCTGTTCTCTGGTGGCTAAGTCAGCTCTTGGGGCGTAGGCACTGCCACCATTGCTTAGCCATGTGCCGGCGTTGAACTGTAAGCCACCATAGTAACCGTTTCCAGTATTTATAGCCCAGTTTCCGCCAGACTCACACTTTGCTAGCTTATCCCATACGCTGGTATCACCAGAGTATGTTATGGCTTGCGCTGGAGTAGCTCTTGTAGCTACTGATTTTTGCACCACAGGAGCAGGCACTGGTAAGGGGCGGGTAGGTAATTGCTCGTCTGGGTTTGGAATTCTCAAAGTATCACCCGGATATATTAAATCAGGATGTTTGATTTGTTCGTTGGCGGCATACAGTCTTGTCGAGGTAGTATCATTAGTTGATGCAATCTTAGCCAGTGAATCGCCGGCTTGTACTTGAACTTTTTTAGGTTCTGGAGCAGGCGGTAGCGACGGTTTTTCGATTTCTGGCATTTGTAGTATATGAGGCGTTTGTAACTGTGCCAACAGATCAGTTGTTGTTTGCGCGTGTAGTTTGGGCGTATTGCCTGCCACAATAATTGTAGACAACAGCAAACTCATCACCAGTAGTGATTTCATAAAATACTCCTCCTAAAACCCCCTGAAAAGCCACAACGGTTTACATACCTTCGCGCTAGCGAGTGCATGTAAGTTTAACTGTTATTAGATTCTATTTTGGTTGGACGTTAGTCCAGGTAGGTGTCCATGTCTTTGCGCCCGCGTAGGCAAAAAAGACACGAAAATCTAGTTTACCTTTTGTGCAAATATATGTCAACATTAGCTTATGCTTAATATAAAAAAGACTCCCTAAAAGGGAGTCTTTCTAGGTTTGGTAATTAATTACCAGCTACGGTTTCCACCGCCGCCACCGCCGCCACCGAAGTCACGTCGAGGACGATCCTCTTTTGGACGCGCTTCGTTGACTGTAATGCTACGGCCACCCATGTCGCTTCCATTGAGTTCCTTTTCAGCTGTTTTGCCTTCTTCGTCGTTTTCGAATTCGACAAAGCCGAAACCTTTACTACGGCCAGTGTCGCGGTCAGTGATGACTTTGGCGCTAGCTACAGTACCGTGAGCGCCAAAAACTTGGGCTAGCTCATCATCGGTTGTGCTGAAAGGTAAACCACCTACAAATAATTTGTACATGTATATATTCCTTTATTATTAATGATCAGGTACGACCACTTATTGCTAACGAACTATCGAACGCCTGATCACCATGTACCAAGGAACATATCGAACTGTTACCTAACAGATAAGGAACCTGCATGCGTATTTAAGCACAATAGAGGTGCATAAGCAACAAGTTTGTGTAAGCAGTAAGTATAACTATATTGACAAACAAGCAACATCATGTATAATACGTAGTGTTGAAGCTTTAACACAAACATTCGTTCTGATAGGAAGCAATAATCTGGTTAACCAGATTATATAGAGAAATCCAGCTCGCAAAGGATGTCTCGCTTCTCATCTAAACAAACATAAAATATAAATAAGGTAAAAGAGCAGCACGCCAAAATGTATTCCATTTTGCCGGCGCGATGAGAAAAACCGTAAGGTTTGTCTCGTGCTTAGTAGAAAGGAAATCTAGTGAGTGTATTGTCACTTAATGGGGGACTGGCGTATGAATTAATACCCACAACCGACGAACAACTATTACAAATAGATGCCATGCTAAATGACTAATTCGTAATAGACACATAAAACTAAAAGGGAAAAAGAAGCCAGAGAACAAATGTATTTCATTTTCCTCTGAGCAATGAGATAAACCATAAGTTTGTCTCACTTCCCAAAAAAGGAGGGAAATATAGCGTGTTAATACAAGACATCACACCGTACAACAAATCAAGTGGAAAACACCTGAAACTACGTCGTGTCAAATCAAGACGCTTGATTTTGATTAGCGCCTAGAAAACAAGAGAGTCCCGGTGCAAATCGGGACTCTCTTTATGCAGACTGCTCAAAGTAAAACAAAAACCCATCTTGCGATGGGCGTTTATTTTGGTAGCGGCAACTGGGATCGAACCAGTGACCTCAGGCTTATGAGTCCTGCGCTCTAACCATCTGAGCTATGCCGCCTTGGTATGAGACAAACCAAAGGTTTTTATCATCGCTCGGTCGGCAAAGCCGAGTCTGCTTAGCAGACCATACCGAGCTATTCTTTTTCCTAAATGAAGGTCGAAGACAGGGGTGATTGTACCATGTTTTGTATCTGTTGACTAGGAATTCACCAACAATACGATGGCAATTATTAGACCGATTGCTACTGTCAAATCATGTACCAAATGTGCAGAGATTTTTTTGGTTAGACGGGCACCGGTAAAACCACCAATTGCTGTACCAAAAGCCATAGTAAGACCAGCAGACCAATCAACCATGCCGTTATGCCAAAAGTATATGGTTGCCGTCATGGCCATAGTTGCACCCACAAGATTTTTTACGCCATTCATCTGGTATATATTTTTTAATCCAGAAAATCCCAACAGGGCCAACATCATAAGTCCAAAACCGGCGCCAAAATAACCCCCATAAACAGCGAGGGGAAACGTTGCAAGCAATATTAACGGCATAGTGTGCCAGTGAATTTTGCGCTTTTTGGTTTGTTTCATTAAGAAACGATGAATGCGTGATTGTGTGGCAAGCAAGATTACAGCAGAAAGAATTAGCCAAGGAACTATCTGCTCAAACTTTGCAGTAGGAGTATGTATCAATATATAGGCACCGATTAATGACCCAGTTACAGAAGGTACAGCCATCCACAAAAACTTTTTGGGAACTTTCCGCAAATCTCTTCTATATCCGTAGGCAGAAGTAAGACTGCCGGGCCAGACTATAAAACTACTAGTGGTATTTGCTATGATAGGTGGCAAACCAAATGCTAAAAGCGCAGGGTACATAATGATACCTCCACCTCCGGCTATGGCATTTATCATGCCGCCTATGACGCCAGGTATAAATAGTAGTAGAAAATGTTGCATATTTTTATTTTATAAAGCTTATGTCCATAAATATACCATGTTTTATATCTGTTGACGACCGCATAGTTATCCACTACACCACTAGTCAATGATTAATGTTGCTTAGCGGCGTTTACAAATCACGATTGGCTATAGCTAACCATATTCCGCTGTTTACAAATACTGAAACAGTCAGGCTACTACTAAAATGCATAGGTTAAAACAACTTTATGCCACGTGAATCAGTTTCTTGATAAGAATACATCGCTCTAGATACGCGTACATAGTAGTATAAGTATATGAGAATTTCGGTGGGTGCGGGAACTTATATTGTAGCTGTTAGTGGTGGCGTGGATTCTATGGTGTTGCTTGATATATTGCGCCAGAGGCGGGATATGAAATTGGTTGTTGCCCATTTTGACCACGGTATTCGGAATGACTCCATACAAGATAGAAAACTCGTGCAGAGTTTTGCCAAAAAACACTGCCTTATATTTGTGTACAAAAACGGTAATCTCGGAGCCGGTACAAGCGAAGCAAAGGCACGCACGGCACGCTATGGGTTTTTACGAAGTGTGCAAAATGCTAGTGGAGCAAAAGCAATCATAACGGCACATCATCAAGATGACGCTCTGGAAACAGCTGTTATGAATTTAATGCGTGGCAGCGGGCGCAGAGGGCTGACGTCACTGAAAACTACTGACGGTTTAGTTCGTCCATTACTCGGACACAATAAAGAACAGATTCGCGAATATGCTCTGGATCATGCGGTACCCTGGAGAGAAGACAGCAGCAATCAAGATGTCTCTTATGCAAGAAATTATATTCGAGCCAATGTAATCCCGAAGTTTTCTGATGGACAACGAGCCCAGTTCGTAATATTACTGGAAGAACTTAGGACAATAAATGATGAGTTGGATAATCGCATGGTTGGACTTTTGCATACACAGCCCGCAACTAACGTGTTAGACAGAGCCTGGTTTATTCATCTTCCACACGAAGTTGCCAAAGACGTTTTGCATACGTGGTTGCGCCAGCATGGAGTGAAAGACGTAACTAAAAAAACTATAGAAAGATTAATTGTAGCAATGAAAACAGGACACGGTGGACAAAAAATTGACGTCGATAGCCAGTACCAGCTACAAATAAATAAATACTCGCTAGCACTCAGAGCTAGAGAGCGCTAGAATTCATCTATAGGATTATGTATAATACATCTACGCATGGACAAGAAACCCTTCAAGAATAACGCTGGCGGTAAAAAAAATGGACGCGGTGGTCTGAAAAATTTTGGTTTTGTGGCGCTTTTGGCGTTATTTGGTTTGATTGTCTGGGCTAGTTTTGCTCAACCGCCCGCCAAACAACAACTTCCCTTTAATGATGTTATCAAACAGGCCAATGCCGGCGAGATTGAAAAGATTGAGGTTGTTGGCGAAGAACTGCGAATATTTACTGACAAAGATGACAAAGAGCCCTCAGATATTTCTAGAAAAGAACCAGGCTCCAGCATTTACGAACAAGGCCTCGCAAACAAAGACGTACAAGTAATAATTAAGCCAGAGTCAAACAGCGGTGCTACCTGGACTAATTTGGGTATATCAATACTTCCAGTTCTGCTCATAGGCTTTTTGTTGTTTTTTATGCTTAAAAGCGCCCAGGGCCAGGGTAACCAAGCAATGAGTTTTGGCAAAAGCCGTGCTCGGCTTTATGGCAACGAAAAAGACAAAATGACTTTTAAAGAAATCGCTGGGTCTGAAGAAGCCAAACAAGACCTTGAGGAGATTGTAGAGTTTTTGAAATTTCCAAAAAAATTCGAAACTGTAGGTGCCAAAATCCCCAAAGGTGTCATGCTTGTTGGTCCTCCAGGAACTGGTAAAACCATGCTAGCTCGAGCAGTAGCTGGCGAAGCAGGGGTACCGTTTTTTAGTATTTCTGGGTCTGAGTTTGTAGAAATGTTTGTGGGAGTCGGGGCTTCGCGGGTACGTGATTTGTTTGCCAAAGCCAAGAAAAATGCTCCATGCATAATATTTGTAGATGAAATTGATGCCGTTGGTCGCCGTCGCGGTTCTGGTATGGGTGGCGGACACGACGAGCGTGAACAAACCCTCAACCAAATATTGGTTGAAATGGACGGCTTTGAGCAAGGTACAAATGTAATCGTACTAGCGGCAACTAACCGCTCTGATGTGTTAGATCCTGCCTTGCTTCGCCCTGGTCGTTTCGACCGTCGAGTAAACATTGACCTGCCTGATCGCAAAGATCGTGAGGCGATTCTAAAAGTTCATTTTGCCAATAAACCCATAGATAGTGGCGTGGACTTAGATGCTCTGGCCGCTAAGTCTGCCGGCAGTAGCGGTGCTGATTTGGCAAACATTTCTAACGAAGCTGCCATAATTACCGCTCGCAGTAACAGAAAAACAATTACTCAAAACGACGTAACGGCTGCATTTGAAAAAGTAGCAATTGGCCCGGAGCGAAAGTCAAAAATCATGAGCGAAAAAGAAAAAGAACTGACTGCCTATCACGAAGCAGGGCACGCCATAGTTGGACATGTGTTGCCAGACAGCGACATGGTACATAAAGTAACTATAATTCCGCGCGGTGGTACTGGTGGAGTAACGTGGTTTATCCCACCAGAAGATAAAAGTTACCACAGTGTGATTGAGTACAAAGATATTTTGGCTCGTATGCTTGGGGGACGTATCGCAGAAGAAGTAATTTACGGTAATGACCGAGTTACCACAGGTGCTGGTAGTGACCTACAAAAAGCTGCAGAATTAGCCCGCGAAATGATAGTAAACCAAGGCATGGGCAAAAAGCTTCGCGACCAAGTGTTTCACGTAGAAGAAGGTATTATGCTAGAGCGAGTTATGCATGAACGCCAATATTCTGACGAAACTGCCAAAATTATAGATGATGAAGTAAAAGAGCTAATAACTGAAGCAGCAAATCGTGCCAGAATGGTCATGAAAGCCAACATGAATAAACTTAAACAACTCAAAGATGCTCTATTAGAAAAAGAAACAGTAGAAGCTGAGCAAGTCCTGGAAATCCTAAAAGGTTCCAAGATGCCCAAAGAAGCCGCCCTCTACTAAAGGTTTTAGCTATGCAGAGATTGTTTGCCGAAAACCCAGAAAGTGCTAGAGATAGACTAGCACAGCGCTTCCTTGCTGCTCAAACTGACGGTTATGCTAGGGCAGAGGTTCAATATATTTAATTTTGTCTAAAATATATGCGACCAACTTAGAATAGATCAGCCGCTGAATAAAGTCAGCTCTGAAGTGCAACGCGTTGCACTAACTATGGCAAGTCTTAATATATGAAAATTAAACTAAATAACACCTAGTTACTAGAGTGTAGTTCCTCTATACTAATTAGGAATGAACCGATTTATTAAGCGTGCCAATAATAAGCTAGGCGTCAGCGGTGCAGCTACGCTGCTTCTCGGTATATCTTTAATTGGTCAAGTACTTGGATTTTTAAGATATAAAATCGTAAACGCCAACTTTCCTGTCACTGGCGCAGAAAGCACTGATGCGTATTTTGCCGCTTTCAAGATTCCAGATTTCTTTTTTTATACATTGGCGGCCGGAGCTCTGGGAGTAGCATTTATACCCATACTGTCCGAACACCTGGAGCGGGGTGATAAAAAAGGTGTATGGGATTTGACTAGCAGTCTTTTGAATTTCCTAGCCATTATCATGGCAATTGTAGGCGTAGTTATGTTTGTATTTGCTGAACCCTTAGTTAAACTCCTAGTTCCTGCTTCTTTTACACCAGAACAGCTACACAATGCGGTCACAATCATGCGCTGTATATCTTTTAACCCTTTACTGTTTACTATATCTGGAATTCTGGCGGGCGCTCAACAAACGTTTGGCAGGTTCTTTTTCTACGCAACGGGTCCAATTTTTTATAACGTAGCCATCATGCTGAGTGTCTTTATATTCAGAGATAATATAGGGATTGTAGGTCTAGGTATTGGTGCTATGGCCGGTGCTGTACTTCAGTTGATTGTTGTATCTTTTGGGCTCATAGGTGCAAATTTTCACTGGCATCCCAGTATATTATGGCGCAGTGCAGACTTTCGTAAAATTCTTCGGTTGTTGCCTGCGCGGTCAATTGACCAAGGTATTGATTCTATAAATAGTATTGCAGAAACTAACTTTGCCGCTAGGCTTGGTGTAGGCAGTATTAGTTATTACGAAAATGCCTACATTCTCCATACTACCCCCATTATTTTGATTGGTATTAGTATTAGTACGGCTGCATATCCCAAATTAACCCAAAGGCTAGCCCAAGGACGTAGTGATTTATTTCGGAAGGAATTTTTACAGATACTTAGAGTTATAGTTTGGATTACTTTGCCCGTAGTTGTTGTTTCGTATTTTTCCCGTGGCTACTTTGCGCGGTTAATTTTTACAAACAGCGCACCAGAAATTGCCGTGGTGTTTGGATTTTTTGCTGCTGCCATATTTTTTAGATCCGTGTACGCAATGGTTTCGCGTTGGTTTTATGCACAAAAAGATACTAAAACTCCACTGATTGTCTCGTTATTCGCCATAGCCTTAAACGTCACACTTGCTTACTTGCTTTCACGTCCTTCGGCGTATGGTTTAGTTGGCCTGGCTGCCGCTCAGTCAATTGTTGCAGCAGTGGAGGTGGTCATATTGATGCTTATCATGATTGTAAGAGATAGAAGATTACTAGATCCGTATTTCTGGGGCGGTATAGCCAAAATGCTTTCAGTAACGGGCTTCGATGTAATAACTGCCTTTACGATGATTAGTCTGTTGCCGCTAAATACAGCCGACACAGGATTTATTACACTAGGCGCAAAACTTGGTACTATTACTCTGAGTACTTTCGCAATACACGTTCTGGTGTCTTCGTTATTTGACCTTGAAGAGGCCCGTGCAGTAATTTCAAAAACCAAACAATTTATCTTACGTCCAGCGAAGTTTTAGCTATCGTTCTTATTGGAAAACATCCGAATATAAAGCAATTTTAAACATGTAAAGCCTTGTTATGTCAATCTTAACAGAGATGGTACACTATACGAACATGAATCAAGACCACATACGGAATTTTTGTATTATTGCGCATATTGACCACGGTAAATCCACCTTGGCTGACAGACTATTGGAGCTCACCGGTACCGTGGACAAGCGCGACATGAAAGCACAGATGCTAGACAAAATGGATTTGGAGCGCGAAAAGGGTATTACCATTAAACTAGCTCCAGTAAGAATGGAGTACAAGGGCTATCAGTTAAATTTGATAGACACGCCCGGACACGTCGATTTTTCATATGAAGTATCGAGAAGTTTAGAGGCTTGTGAAGGGGCAATATTAGTCGTGGATGCCAGCCAAGGTATTCAGGCTCAAACACTTGCAAATGTATACCTTGCCATGGCAGCGGAGCTAGCTATCATTCCCGTGCTAAACAAAATTGATCTTCCGGCTGCTGACGTAGAGCGCGTGAGTGCGGAAGTTGTGAGTTTACTGGGTTGCGCAAAAGAAGACATACTCCACATATCTGCCAAAACAGGTCAGGGGGTAGAAAAAGTTTTGGACTTAGTCATAAATAATGTTCCGTCGCCGAGAGGCAGCAGTTCTGAGTCTGCTAGAGGTCTTATATTTGATAGTTATTATGATGATTACAGAGGGGTAGTTTTGTATGTGAGGATTGTTGATGGCGCAATTTCCAAAAATGAACAGATACACATGATGGCAACCAAGGCCGAAGGCATAGCTCTTGAAGTTGGAGCCCTAAAACCTGATATGAAACCATCCAAGCAATTGCTGGCAGGTGAAATAGGCTACATAGTAACAAATTTGCGAAGTACTCGCGAGGCCAAGGTAGGAGACACAGTTACTCTGGCAAATACGACGGCTACGCAGTCACTGCCTGGCTATCGCGAAGTTAAGCCGTTTGTTTACGCCGGGTTTTTCCCTGATAGCAACGAAAGCTATCAGTTGCTAAAAGATGCTATAGAAAAACTAAGTTTAAGCGATTCGGCACTACAGTTTACGCCAGAAAACTCGCCAGTGCTGGGATTTGGCGTCCGGGTAGGTTTTCTCGGCTTGCTGCATATGGATATTGTGCGTGAACGCTTAGAGCGCGAGTATGACCTAGAGCTAGTAGTTACCAATCCTTCTACTGATTATCAAATTACTTTGTTAAATGGCGATGAAATAGACATAAAATCAGCCACAGATCTACCAGACCCAGCAAAGATAAAAGAAATACGAGAGCCATGGATAAAGGGTGAAGTAGTTGTGCCAAAAGAATACGTTGGCGCGGTGATTCAGTTAATATCAAACAAGCGTGGTTTACAAAAAAACCTCAGTTACGTAGACGCCCAGCTAGCTCTTGTTGCTTTTGAGGCGCCACTTGCAAATTTGCTAACCGATTTTTATGATCAGCTGAAGAGCGTAACCAGTGGCTACGGTTCGTTCAATTATGACCTAGACAACTACCGTCCGGAAGATTTAGTAAAATTAGATTTTTATGTGGCTGGAGAACGTGTAGATGCGCTAAGTATTATGGTTCACCGTTCAGAGTCACAAGCACTCGGCAGAGAGGTTGTGGGCAAACTAAAAGATGTTATACCGCGTCAGAATTTTCAGGTAGCGCTTCAGGCAGCAATTGGTGGTAAATATATAGCTCGCGAAGACCTTAGTGCATACCGCAAAGACGTAACAACTGGTTTGTATGGTGGTGATGTTTCAAGGAAAAAGAAGGTCCTAGCTAAACAAGCTAAAGGCAAAAAGCGCATGAAACGATTTGGCAAAGTCGACATACCGGCCGAAGCGTTTACTATCATGCTTAAGCGCGATTAAACATAAAAATTGCCCCATGGGATTACGAGAATACCACGGGGCATTTTACGAATATTTGTTTGCTCTTATGCTACACCCATGCGTTCAAAAATGCACCAAGTTTTTTATTAGATACCAAGATTTCTTTTATCAAGAAAAACAACCCCAAAACTGTTAGTATAGATTCTATGGATAATGAACTGAGGTACCTGGAGGAGTTTAAACAAATTCTTGCAAATTATCATATTTCCGAAAACAGCAAACAGATTTTAACAAAAACTAAACTGGTTTTACTACTGGCTCCTTCGGGAGGTGGACGCAATACAGTCATCCGTGAACTTGTAAAAACCGGCGCATATCACTTCATAGTCTCAGACACAACGCGCAGAACTCGTGTAAATGATGATGTCGTCGAACAGAATGGTGTTGAATACTGGTTTAGGGGCGAGCAAGAAATTTTAGCCGACCTACGCGAGGGTAGGTTTTTAGAAGCAGAGCTGATCCATGATCAGCAGGTTTCTGGTATTAGTATTCGAGAGCTGCAAAAAGCCAACGAAGAAAACAGGATTGCCATAACAGATGTTGATATGGGCGGTTTACATAATATAGTACAGGCCAAACCAGACGTAAAAGCCATTATGGTTTTGCCACCATCGTTTGATGAATGGCAGAATCGCATGCTAAACCGTGGTGAGATGAACCCCGAAGAACATACACGAAGACTGAAAACCGCTGTAAAGATTTTTAACAATGCTCTAAAGCATAATTATTTTGACTTTATTATTAACGACACATTAGATGGTGCGGTTCAGCAGGTACAAGCTATTATGAACAATACGCACCTAACATCGCAAAAAGAATCAAGGCATCTGATAGAAAAACTACTAGCCAGCACCAAACAACATCTTCGTTAAAATATTTTATGCTCAGAATTTCATCACTTAGGCAAGGTACCTTATGGGTGGTTTCAAAAATTGCTTAAACGTTATTAGCACTCTTGACATGTGAGTGCCAGCTCTAGTACAATTAGCACTATATGATAACGACTGCCATAACAGATAGGCAACAGAAGATATTAGCGGCAATTGTAGAGCAATATGCCGAGGTTGCCAGCCCAGTTGGTTCTTCGCTGATGGCAAGGGTTTTTAGCGTTTCATCTGCTACCATTCGTGCTGAAATGGCAGAGCTGGAAAAACTAGGTTTTATACACCAGCCACACACTAGTGCTGGGCGGGTACCAACAGACAAAGGCTATCGATTTTACGTAAATAACCTTGCGGAGCAAACAGAATCCAGTGCAGTCAGTCGCGGTGAAAGGGCTCTGACTGCACGAGTAGGTGGGGGCGGACTACCAGAACGTACTATTCGTAACGCCGTAGATACTCTGGTAGAACTAACTCACAATCTTGGTCTAGCGACAATTGGTGATCAGCTATATATGGGCGGACTGGCGAATCTATTTGGTCAGCCAGAGTTCATAGGTGGTGCTCAAGTCCAGCAAGTTGCGAGTTTGCTGGATAATCTAGAGCCATGGCTTCGTGAAGCAGCTCCAAATCAGCCCCTGAGTGTATACATAGGTGCCGAAAACCCGATTGGCCGAAGCGCCCAGTGCTCGCTCATAATTAGTAAATTCCGCAGTCCCTATAGTGATGAAAGCTATATAGGAGTTCTAGGCCCAACCAGACAGAGCTACAGAGACGTAATGGGTCTAGTAGAACATGCCGGTCGCACCCTAGAAGGAGCGTTATATGAGTAGTATGTTTTTACCAGAAGGAGATCCGTTTTTGGCGCATCATGCAGCAGGATCTTTTTTAGAAGCAGCCGAATTTGCATTTGTTAATTATGGCGATCCACATATTCCATATGACACATTGATAGATCTTCAGCAAAAACACGTACTAGAAGATCGTGAAGTTCCAGCATTAGCGTATTTAGCTCAAAACAGGGTACGTGATACAGGAGAATCATTGTGAGTAAGAAACCAACATTGGCTAATTTAGAGCAACAGATTGGCGAACTGACTGAAGCGTTGCAACGTGAGCGAGCAGACTCAGATAACATTCGTCGCAGACACGAAGAGCAGATGACTTCGCTTAAAAGCATGGTCAAAAGCGGCGTGGTTCGTGACCTTTTGCCAGTCATAGATAATTTTGAGCGGGCGCTTAAGCACGTACCTAAAGATTTGCAGGCAAATGAATACGTAAAAGGCGTTCAAGGAGTTGTAAGGCAGTTTGAAGACACGTTAACTCAAATGGGCGTTGAGAGAATCAAAACTGTTGGCGAAGTGTTTAGTCCCGTTTTGCACGAAGCAGTAAGCATGGACGAGTCCTCCGAAGCCTTGGCGGAGGGGGAAGAAGCGGAACTAGTAGAAACTGTCTGTGAGGAACTTCAATCAGGCTACCGTATCGGTGATGACATTATCCGTCACGCCATGGTCAAACTTAAAATGGAGAACGCTACAAATATTTCAGTAGGAGAAAAGGAGAATAAATAATGGTTGAATCAGGCGGAATAATTAGACAAGTTGATTTAGATGCAAATCTTGGATTGCCAACTGAACTTCAGGGAAAACTAACTCCAGAGGCTCAAAAAGCACGCAGAGACGCGTTAGTTGCCAGAGACGTAACACTTGAGGAGGCGAATTCTGTATATCCATTCGATCCGGCAGATATAATGCCGAAGGCTGGTGAGCAAGCTATGCCTATAGATGAGAACAGGATTAATTGAAAATTAAATAAGGAGCTATAAATTATGGGTAAAATTATCGGAATAGATCTAGGAACAACTAACAGCGCGATGGCGGTGATGCAGGCTGGAAAGCCAGAGATCATTGCTAATAGTGAGGGTGCACGCACTACGCCGTCCGTTGTGGCCGTGAATAAAGGTGGAGAACGCCTGGTGGGGCAAGTAGCTCGTCGACAGCAAGTTACTAATTCCGCAAACACTATTTATGAAGTGAAGCGTTTGATCGGTCGGCGCTGGGAAGACAAAGAAGTTCAGCGAGATATAAAGCTCATGGGCTATGAAATGAGCAAAAGTAAAGATGGCGTAAAAGTTAAAATGGGCGACAAAGAATACAGTTCAGAAGAAATCAGTGCCATGGTACTGGGTAAATTGAAAGCGGACGCCGAAAGCTTCTTAGGGGACAAGGTTACAGAAGCAGTCATAACCGTACCTGCTTACTTTGATGATTCTCAGCGCCAAGCCACCAAAGATGCAGGCAAAATTGCCGGTCTAGAAGTAAAGCGTATCATAAACGAACCAACTGCTGCTGCTCTGGCCTACGGCCTAGACAAAGGCGACAAAAAAGACGAAAAGATTGCTGTATACGATTTGGGTGGCGGTACGTTTGACGTATCTATCCTAGAGCTCGGTGACGGTGTGTTTGAAGTCAAATCTACAAATGGCGACACGCACTTAGGCGGCGCTGACTTTGACAGAATCATAGTGAATTATTTGCGCGACGAGTTCAAAAAAGACCAAGGTGTTGATGTAACGGACGATAAGGCTGCCATGCAACGTCTGCGTGACGAAGCAGAAAAGGCCAAGATAGAACTATCTACCACTACAGAAGTAAACATCAATTTGCCGTTCCTAACCGCCGATGCAGCTGGTCCTAAGCACTTCGAACACAAGCTGACTCGCGCAAATCTAGAAAACTTAGTAGGTGATCTGATAGCCAAAACTGCTGCTCCTTGTGAAAAAGCTCTCAAAGACGCTGGCCTAAAAGCTAGCGACATTGACGCTGTAGTTCTAGTGGGTGGTATGACTCGTATGCCAGCCGTACAAGAGCAAGTAAAGAAAATCTTTGGCAAAGACCCCATGAAGGGCGTAAACCCAGACGAAGTTGTAGCCGTAGGTGCAGCTATTCAAGGTGGTGTGCTTCAAGGCGACGTCAAAGACGTGCTACTTCTAGACGTAACACCACTATCTCTGGGGATTGAAACACTTGGCAATGTAGCCACTAAGCTGATTGAACGCAACACCACGATTCCAACCAGTAAGAGTGAAACATTTAGTACCGCTGCAGACAATCAGCCGCAGGTAGAGATTCATGTAGTTCAGGGTGAGCGTGGCATGGTAGCAGACAACAAATCCCTTGGACGCTTTGTGCTAGATGGCATACCATCTGCTCCACGTGGTGTTCCACAGATTGAAGTGACGTTTAACATTGACGCCAATGGCATTTTGAATGTAACCGCTAAAGACAAAGGTTCCGGTAAAGAGCAGTCCATAACCATTAGTGGTAGTGGTAACCTAGACAAGACAGAAGTAGAAAAAATGGCCAAAGAGGCAGAGGCGCATGCTGATGAAGACAAACTCAAACGCGAAGCCATAGATGCCCGCAACGTTCTAGATAGTTCGGTTTACCAAGCCGAGAAGATGAAGTCAGACAACAAAGACAAGATTTCTGAGGAAGATGCCAAGACTTTGGACGAAGCCGTAGAAATAGCCAAAAAGGTTGTAGCAGACGAAACGTCAGACAAAGAAGCGCTAGAAGCAGCCACCAAAGAACTAAATGACAAAATCATGCCCATTGGCGCTAAAATGTATGAGCAGGCCAGCAAAGAAGAGTCGTCTGATGAAGCTTCAGCTGAAGAAGGCGATGCAAAGAAAGACGACAAAGATGAACCAGTAGAAGGCGAAGTCGTAAACGAAGACAAGCAAGAAAAGGAAGAAAATTAATGCCAACCAAATTGATGGTGAAGTAAATGGCTTTAGGTAGTTACGAACAAGTGGTTTGGGAAAGATGTTTAGACGATTTACAAACGCCTAATGAGCTTGGCGATATAGAATGGGCAGCCAGAGACTGCAGAATGGTGGCTAATTTAAAAGCAATATACAAAGATGACATTACTGCACAAGCAAGGTTTTCGACGATCTGTGAAGTAATTCTAGATGACTATATGTTAGAGCCCGATGAACTTTTAGCTGCCATAGAAATCGCAGAAGATAGGATAATTAATGACCAAGCGTGATTACTATGAAGTTCTGGGGATAGGTAAGTCTGCCAGCGCAGATGAGATTAAGAAGGCCTTTCGCAAGGCTGCCGTACAGCATCATCCAGACAAAGAGGGTGGAGATGAGACTAAGTTTAAAGAAATCAACGAAGCTTATGAAGTACTCAAAGATGCTTCAAAACGCCAGCGTTATGATCAGTTTGGTCATGCTGGTGTAGGTGGGAATGGGGGTGGCGGGAATCCTTACGAAGGTTTTAGTGGACAAGGCGATCAAGGAGTTCACTTTGACTTCGGAGACTTAGGCCTTGGAGACATATTTGGCAATTTTTTTGGCGGCAACGCCGGCGGTCAAAAACAGCGCCGAAACCGCGGTAGAGACGTAGAAACCACCATAGAAGTTACCTTTGAAAAAGCAGTATTTGGCACAGAAGTAGACCTAAAACTAAACCTTGAAGACACCTGCGAACACTGCAAAGGTACCACGGCAGAGCCCGGACACGAGCTTATTACTTGCGAGCAGTGCAAAGGATCGGGTCAAATAGTTACTGCCACACGTACCATTTTCGGTAACATTCAGCAGGCACAAACTTGTCCTAAATGCCGTGGTGCAGGCAAGATACCAGAAAAAACTTGTACCGTCTGTAGTGGCAAAGGCACCAAGTCCAAAAACCAAGAAGTACGGCTTAAAGTCCCCGCCGGCATAGACGAAGACGGTGCAACAATACGCTTGCGTGAACACGGTGAAGCCATAGCCAACGGGCCAAAAGGCGACCTGTACGTACATGTACGAGTAAAACCTCACAAACGCTTTACGCGTGAAGGCGACCTAATACTTAGCGAAGAACACATTGGCATGATCGACGCTGCTCTAGGTACCGAAATAGCGGTAGACACAGTAGATGGACCAATCAAGATGAAGGTCCCTGCAGGCACACAATCTGGTGCGGACTTCAAACTATCCGGTCATGGCGTTACTCATCTAAAAAGTGAATCTAGAGGAGCTCACATAGTAACCATCCTAGTAGATACCCCAACCAAACTAAGCAAACGCCAGCAAGAACTCTTAGAAGAATTCAAAGCAACTGATGGCAAAAAGAAATTCTGGCCTTAACTAGACATACGACGCCAGTGTTTCGGCACATCACGAGGGCGTACACCACTTTTTTCTAAAACGAACTTTGATAATCGCAACAATACTTTCTGGCGTCTGTTTATTTCTGGCAAGTGATTGAGTTTATCTTCATACATTGCGTTATCGGCCATTCTTAGTAATTTACTGCATGACATATCTTCGCTTAGTGTTGATGCACCTATAGCAAGACTGAGCCCAATCTCTAAAAGTGCATCTTTATGAAGGCTGTCCTCTAAGTATTCTGCAAATATTTTTCGAAATCGTTCAGCAATGACTTGAGCACCAGTTTCATCTGTGTGTGCCAGTACGGCAAACTCATCACCACCAATATGACCACCCTCCAAGTCTATAAGTTCAGTGTCCATAGATTCATCGGCACCTATCTTCAGAGAGCTTATTTTTTCCGATATTGGGTTTATAGAAACAATATCGAGAGGACGATCCACGCCCTCGTTGTTTTTAGTTCGAAAAGAGTCCGAAAGCTTAGCAACAATACCGCGGATATCTTCAATAACATAATCTCCAGTTTCGTGTCCGAGTTCAATGTTTACATCACTGAAGTAATTTGCGTCTATATATAATACAGAAAGTGGTCCCCCAGTTCGATGAGCTTCTTCAACCGCTGATTCGGCTGCTGTATGCCAAGCTTCTTTACTTAACACAGAACTAGCTACAGAAGATTCAGGTGGTTCTGGCATGGATTCCTGGGTTGGTAAATTAGTGAGTTTAGCAGACATAAGACTATCGAAGTATACACTTTTTAACAGGGTATGTACTTTTTCAGCTAGTTGGTAAATAATTAACACTAAGATGAAAAAGCTTACGCCTAGACAAGATGGGTTTATACCGACGATGCTATTTTTTATGTTACTACTGATTTTTGGCTTGATTTTTGTATATATGCGCGTGAGTAACGCAAACGGTTAAGTAATTGACAAAATTACGGGATAGTTATAAAATATACGGATGCCCCAAAACGCTATAGGCCTAGGTGTCCGTACGCCCATAGAGAGAATACAAACAGTTACACAAATATTTGCTGTCTTAATTAAAGAGTTGCAAAAAGCAAACGTGCCTGTTGTATTGCTTGGTGCTCCAGAAAACGGTGAAGCCGATGCTCCACTTGTACGGCTATTGCTGGATCCTGAAAGCCCCGGTACTTATGTGCAAGTTGACGAAACTGAGTATAGTGTTGCGGCAATCCGAGATTATACTGGCGCCTTACCAAGTCAAGGCGTACCTACGCTTAATGAAACAGAGGTACGTGCGGCTACTGCTGATAAGTTTGTTTTATCTGATATTTTGGGTGAAGATGGGCTACCAACAACCTTATTGGAGGCAGGTGAAAACCTTAGTACACAAATAAGAGATTTTGATAACGGACCATACATAGTAAAGCCGGTTCATGGAGTCATGGCTAAGGGCGTGGAGATTATTCGAACTCTTGAACAGGCGGACAAATCATATGCTAAAAAAATGATAATCCAGCCCTATGTTGATACAACCCAAATGCCCAAACAGCTTGTAGGTATTGGTGATTTTTATGCAGGCTTAGTAGCCACAGAGGGTGTACCCAAAGAAATTCGTATGTTCAGTTACAGATTTGCCGACGGAGAAACGGATATGCTTCCACTATTGCGCGTAAGTAAGACGGTGGGCATACTACTAGATGACCATTATGTGATTATCGAGCCAGAGTCAGTACCAGATGAGGCGTATGCACTTGCTAGGCGGGCATTTGATAAAATTGCTGCCCATACGGGTGTTCCTCATATGCACGGCGCTATAGATATAATATGGCTTGACGGTGCGTTTAGGGTGATGGAAATTAACACTAGAGAACCGGCACTTCCAAAGATGAAAAAAGACAAAGAAGGTGAAGACGCAGAGGGTAAAATAGCTCGCGTTTCACTAGGTTTACTTACTAGACAACTAGTTGCTCGGCAACTCATAGGATTAGCTGTCGATAAACAACCGACCGTTATTGACAAAACACTGCCTAATATGCTAAAATATACTTAGAAAAGGTTCGGCAATTAGATATAAATAACAGAGTAAACTAAGTAGTTATCATGGTAAAGTAAGCCTATGAAGAAAGCCATTGTACTTATTATCACATCTGCACGTACAGATAAGACTATCGACTGGAAACAGCGCGAACAGTACGTTCGTGATTTTTATGAGTCTGTAGAGTCACGACTCGAAGACACATCAGTTTTATACACCACCTATGATGACATCATGTGTGTGGTTCAGAACAACAAGGTTACAATTACGGACACAAAACACGATATTGACCTAAAAAACGTACATCTGATTCATTTCAAAAACTGGATGTTTGATTATGAACATGCTTCGTTGATTGCTCACTATCTACGTAAAAACTCCGTATCATTCGTAAACGAAGAAGTAGATGCTGGGCTGGCATGGGGCAAGATTTCACAAATTTGTCGTCTGGCCATGGACGACGTGCCTGTATGTGACACATTATTTCTAAAGCATCAGCATTTGCAGACAACGCTCGACGCTGACGCACTTCCTGAAGGCTTCAACTTCCCGCTTATTCTAAAAGCGGATGACGGTTCAAAGGGCAGTGACAACTATCTTGTTCACAATGCCGAAGATGCTGCCAGTAAAGTACGTGATTCTGAAGCAAATAAACAGTTTGTTGTACAAACTTATCACCCAAATGATGGCGACTATCGCTATCTTTTCATTGGAACCGACGCTGAACCTATTATTTTTCACCGCAAAGCAGAAGGCGAGACTCATCTAAACAACACCTCAAAGGGCGGAGCCGGAACGGCACTAGATGTCAAAGCCGTACCACCAGAACATCTCATTATTGCTCGCAAAGCAGCGGCTTGTCTGAAGCGTGAAATAAGCGGTGTGGATATTTTAGTAGATAAAAACACTAATGAACCCTATGTTTTAGAAGTTAATTCAACGCCAGCACTGGCTACTGGCTATGATGTTTCGAAAAAAGTTATTCATTTTACTGATTTCATAAAACGTAACCTTGAGCTAGCAGAGGAAGAATAATGAGTATTGCCAAAAGAAAACCAACAATTGGACGGGTTGAGCGAGTTGAGTTTCTAGATGCCAACATAAAAGGTTTACCTGCAAAAGTAGATACAGGCGCGTATCGTTCGTCTATCTGGGCTACTCATATTCGTGAAGAGGGCGGTGTGCTCTATTTCACTCTGCTTGGTCCAGCTTCTCCTTACTTTACTGGCAAGGAAGTGTCTACGACCATATTCAAATTAGTACAAGTCGAAAACTCTTTTGGACACAGACAGCAGAGATACAGTGTTTTCTTGCGCATTCGCGTTGGTGGCAAATTGGTCAAGTCCAATTTTACACTTGCAAACAGGGCTGTTAAGACGTATCCTGCGCTCATAGGTCGTAAGTTGCTGAAAAATCGTTTTGTTGTGGATGTGTCCCAAGGTGACCCAATCGAAGACGAAGAAAAGAATGAGGATGATAGCCTAGAATGAACATCGTAATTTTATCTAAAGGTCCAGGTAATTACTCTACCAAACGTCTCAAAGAAGAGGCAAAAATTCGCGGACATTCAGTACGAGTGATTGATTATGCCAAGTGTTACGTCACGTTAGAACGGAGCAACCCCGTAGTTCGTTACGAAGGTACTGATTTGAGTGATGTAGACGTAATTATTCCACGTATCGCATCAAGTCTTACCAAATATGGCTCGTCAATTGTTCGTCAGTTTGAAATGCAAAATGTCTTTACGACAACCAGCTCAATTGCCCTAGTTCGCTCACGTGACAAACTACGCAGTATGCAACTCCTAGCCAAGGCGGGGGTGGGCATACCTAAAACAGTTTTTGCCCGTGAAACTGCAGACCCAGAAGACGTCATAGAGCAAGCTGGAGGCGTACCGCTTATTATAAAAGTGGCACGTGGCACACACGGCAAGGGAGTCGTACTGGCCGAAACGAAAAAGGCCACTGAGGCTGTAATGCAGGCTTTCTACGTGGAGGGGGTGAACTTTTTGGTACAGGAATTTATAAAGGAATCTGCCGGTACGGATATTCGTGCGTTTGTGGTAAACGGAAAAGTTGTGGCAAGTATGAAACGTCAAAGTCTGAACGACGATTTTCGCTCAAATCTACATCAAGGTGGAGAAGGTTCTTCTATAAAACTAACAGAAGAAGAGCGCAAAACAGCCCAGCGTGCCGCCAAAGCCATGGGCTTAGCTATCTGTGGTGTTGATATGATGCGATCAGAGCGTGGTCCACTCGTGCTTGAGGTCAATTCAAGCCCCGGCTTTGGTATAGAGAAGGTAACAAATAGAAATGTTGCCAGCCATATACTTGATTATATAGAACAAAACGCCAAACGAGCGCGTCGACGTGACCGTGTGGGCGCGTAAATCGGTTACATATGCATTAGTTCTGATTTCTTTTTATTCATTGTTAATTATTGGGCTTATCCAGTCAGCAAAAGCCCCCGCTCTTAAGACAAGTTATATAACTGCAAAGATTGGTGAGCGCAATTTTGAACTAGAAATTGCCGATACCCCAGAGTCACATCAGCAAGGGCTTTCAGGCAGAACAGAAATGCCGAATGAGAAAGGTATGCTATTTGCATTTTCAACTCCAGAGTCTGCCTGTTTTTGGATGAAAGATATGGAATTTAACCTAAGCGTACTATGGTTTGATGCTGATAGAAAACTTATATATCAACAGCAAAACGTTGCGCCCAGCTCATACCCAAAAAGTTTTTGTCCGTCAGCTCTTGCAACATATGTAGTTGAAGTCAATCCGAATTTGGTTGACATGAAATTGGGTGATGAATTAGTGCTGCAAAAGCAGTAGCATTTTAATGAATTGCCAGCTATCATGGGGGCATGCCACCACTGATTATCCTAGCTATAATTACGGGACTGCCGTTACTTTTGGCAATACTGCTAAGAGTAAAGCCCCTGTATCTGTTTGTTAGCTTAGTCACTGGTTATTTTTGGGCGGAGTTTTTGGGTGACAGCGCAGGGCTGTTGGTAGGAACTTTTACTAACGTGTCCAATACAGACGTGATAACAAACGTTTTCCTACTACTTATTCCCGTATTGCTAACATTTATACTAATGCGCAAAACATTATCAGCAGCTTCTTTGCCTTTCCAGTTTATTTTGCTAGTCGCAGACAGCTTGTTGTTAGCAACTTTTTTGTTACCGTTACTAACTCCGGGCCTACAAGGGTCTATTTATCTTACGGATGCAGGTAATATAATGCGAAAATCACAAGATATAATTATTGTGACTGTGGCAGGCATGCATTTACTGGTCATGTTTTTGATGCGACCGAAATCTCACGGCAAACACGGTAAGCGCCACAAATAAATTATTGTGCTGGAGTAGTTTGGGGTTCTTCAGTTGCAGGTGGAGTGGTTACAGGGGATGCGGCTTCAGTTATTTGAGCGGCGACTGGTGATGCCGAAACATTAATGTTAAATGAATCTTGTACAATAGCTTTGCCTATAGAGCCAGGCAGTTGGTATATTTTCTCCACGCTCATTCATTTTGCCACAAGTATAAAAAAGCTATATCCGATAAGGGGAATAGCCAGTTTATAGTCAGAAGATAACACGTAGACCATGATTGAAAAATTATACCAGAATGCAAGCTCATTTCTTGATGCATCACCATGGCACAATTGCCAAAACACCGTTACTCAAAAAGTAACAGAGTGGTATAATTAAATAATGAACAAATTAACAGACGCACAAATAAAACCACTTCGAAAGTGGAATATCTCGGCTGGGATGTTGCATCTGGCGTCATTAATTGCAGTTGTTGCCTTGTCAAATAATTTCGCATTACCAGTTACTGCTACTTATATGACAGGTCCACCCGGTAGCACATTTACGAATCCGATATTACTATTTAGTACCAACGTGAGCTATACAGTGGCACTGTTCCTTGGGTTGTCGGCGTTCTTTCATTTTTTGGTGTCTTCAAAAAAGTATTTCCCAAAATATGCTATAGGATTAAAGCACAACCGAAATATCTTTCGTTGGGTTGAATACTCTCTTAGCTCGTCGGTCATGATTTTCCTGATCGCGCAGATTAATGGTATTAGCGACTATGCTGCCCTACTAGCAATCTTTGGTGTTAACGTATCGATGATATTGTTTGGTTGGCTACAAGAGAAATACGCGCAACCAGGGGACGGACAATGGCTACCATTTATATTTGGTTGTATCGCGGGCATAATCCCCTGGATTATAATCGTGACCCAGCTTTTTTCACCTGGCGGGCCTGCCGGTGCTTCTGCTCCTGGGTTCGTTTATGGAATCGTTTTCTCTCTTTTTGTATTCTTTAATTGCTTTGCATTGGTTCAGTACAAACAGTATAAAGCAAAAGGTAAATGGGCTAACTATTTGAGGGGTGAGAAAACCTACATAATTCTGAGCTTCGTGGCTAAGTCATTACTTGCATGGCAAATATTCTCCGCTACTCTTGTGCAGTGACAAAATTCAATCTGCTTAAAGTTCGTTCTGTAATTTGTGAGGTTTAGGATGCTGTATTTACACGACACTCTCAGCCGGAAATGTCTTTAACTACTGATTGATAATAAAAATACTAGCTAAAATAGTGTAACAAATGTTACACTAACTAATGTAACGTTTGTTACGATATTATGACTGGAACTACAAAATCAACAATTTTACAAATATCCAAAAGACATTTTGCCACAAATGGCTATGAAGGATTTTCCATACGCACACTGGCCAAAGAGTGTGGTGTAGGCATTTCTAGTATCTACCACTTTTTTAGCGACAAAGATGAGCTGCTAAAAGAAATATTTGATAACACCAACAAGGCACTTGGAATCGCTAGGGAAAAATTACCCTTCACAAACTCTGCATCAGATATGCTCATGGGCAGGATTAAATTTCAGTTTGATCATATCGAAAACGTAGTGTTTTTACTGAAATACTATCTTCACTTTAGGTCAAATTTTTTGAAATTGGATAATGGTTATCTTCCAACAAAAGGCTATCTCCATATTGAAGAAGTATTAGAAGTTGGAATTAAAAATGAAGAATTTAGTATTAATAAATCCGAAATCAACAAAGAAGCAAAGGTAATAGCCCACGCAATAAACGGTTTTTTACTTGAGTATTACCCCGAGCCTCCCAAAAAAAGCGAACTCGATGATGTTACCAGTTCAATCCATAAGTTTCTGATGCGGAGTCTAGCAAACAAGGAGGTAGCAATGAAGTAGGAGGGTAATCTTGTTCTGTTGGTATTTAATTTTTAAGGAGAAATCATGGAAAGCAATAATAAATCTACTGGAATCATTGTCGGAATCATAACTGTCTTAGTTATAGGTGGTGGAATATTCTGGGCAATGAATATGAATGATGATCAAGCTAGCAAAGAAACGGCAAGCCAGTCTGATATGGCAGAGCAAATGAAACAGCAAAATGCAGGTTCAATCGTAGTCGTAGCATCAGAAACACCTAGTCTATCAACTTTAGTAACTGCACTAAAAGCAGCCAGTTTAGTTGATACGCTACAAGGAGCAGGTCCATTTACAGTATTCGCTCCGACGAATGCAGCTTTTGAGGCATTGCCTGAAGGTACGCTCGCTACTTTGCTAAAACCTGAAAATGTTGAACAGCTAAAATCTATACTAACCTATCACGTAGTGTCAGGAGCAGTTTTGGCACAGGACCTTAAGGATGGTCAGGTAATTACAACCGTGCAGGGTGGAACACTAACTGTTTCTATCATGGACGGTAAAGTTTACTTAACTGATGCTAAGGGAAATAAAGTAATCGTTGAAAAAGCCGATGTAAATGCAGACAATGGTGTTGTGCATGTTATTGGTGGCGTTTTACTGCCTAGTTAATAGAAATTAGGACTATCAAATAACCCGGCCTGCGAGACCGGGTTATTTTTTATACAAAAACTTCTTCGAGTGTTTTTGGGCGTATACCAGGAAACAGTTCGGCGGCTGTGTTATTTGTAACTACCATAGGGTTAGACAAAGACTCGACCATTATCCTCCCTACTTTTGCATGAGTTTTTGGCGTAAATAAATTTAACCACCATGCTGCAATTCTCACTGGAATCACATGTAGTTTTATGATAATTATCTTTTTATTTTCCCAGGCTGCATATCTTTTCATCAAATCACCATACGAAAGTTGCTCAGGTCCACCTATTTCGACTATCTGATGTTGTGTAGTCTGTAGATTGAGCGCTGCAACCAGATATGACAAAGTATCATGTAGCCCTATTGGTTGCGTGAGCGTTCTAGCCCATTTTGGCAATGTCAGTAAGGGTAATTTGTGAATAAGGTTCGTAACAATATCATACGAAATACTGCCTTTTCCGATAACCATCGACGCGCGGAATTCAATAACTTGCGGAAGTATATTTTTTAATACCTTGCCTGTATTATGACGACTCTTGAGGTGCTTTGACAGCTGTTCATTATCATTACCCAGACCACTAAGGTATATTACTCGCTTAATTTTTGAATCTTTTGCGGCGGCACAGAAACTCTCTACTGCTATTAATTCTGCCTCAGCGAAGTCAAGTTTTTTCTGTGCCATCATGTGTATTAAATAGTAGGTAACATCGCAGTTGAGAAGATATGTACGTAGAATATCTGTGTCGAAAACATCAACATTGTGCTTAGTTAAACGCTCATTATCAACTTGTATTGATTCGGCACTAGGTGAAAGTGCAATCACAGAATGATTTGTTTCAGCTAGTAATCTCTGAATTAAATTGTGGCCAATGTAACCACTGGCGCCGATTATGGCAATATTCACTACTGAATTATATCAAAAACAGAGACAAATAATATCTGTTTAATCGTAAGCTTATTGGAGGGACGTATGTAGCGCTGTTGCAACCAAAATTGCCAATACAAAAAGCCTTCACGTAACAAGTTTATTGCAACTGAGATTCGTACTTCAATAATGGTAGCGGCAGGATGAAACTCTTATTTCTTTGTCATCAACAATATAGACCAGGCGGTGCTCGTCATTGATTCGTCGAGACCATGCACCCGATAGATCACCCTTGAGGGGCTCTGGCTTGCCGATGCCTGATAGTGGATCTCGCTGGCAATCTTTTAAGAGTTGGTTGAGCTTTTTCAACAGCTGTTTATCGTGCCCTTGCCAATAAAGGTATTCTTCCCAAGCTTGAGGTGTGAATGTAAGCCTTCGACTCAAAGTGTTATCCCTCAATCAATTCGTGAGCCTCAACATTTCCAGAGCGGGCGTTTTCCATTGACTTTAGCAGGCGGCGAGCATTAGCCGGACTCCGTAACAGATATTCTGTTTCCGAGTAAGAGTTAAAGGTATTAAGAGATATGACCACAACAGAGACATTGTCGCCACGCGTTACAACTAACGGCTCTTGATCTTGGTCGATTTCGTCAACGTATCGTTTTATATCTTTACGAAACTTTGAGATTGATGCTATTTTCATTTGTACTACTCCTTGTACATAATATTGTACATATTGTATCTATGTATGTCAATAGGAACGTATGAGATTATATAAACAGAAAGTTCTAAGAGCAGAGTTTAAAAATAACCGGATTGGAGGGCCGTAGTAGATACTATTGCAACTATTTTGCGTTTCGAAACGAGTATACAATGACCAATATACTACCTAGGATTACTGTTGGATAAGCCAAGATTGCCCAGCCTAAGGATGACAAATCGTCACCTGTATAGAGTAAAAATAAAGACAGAAAAGCAACAGCCCAGATAACTAGAAGTACTTTCAACCTGTGAACACCAAACCTTTTAACTGTAATAATCAAACTTCCCAGAACACCGATAATCATTAACCAGAAAGATGTATTAACCAGTCTGTCATCGTAAACGTAGTATGGATTATTTAAGCTTAGTCCGTGGACAATAATCAAATAGAACAAAATGCCTGTACCAAGTAACATAGGGAATAAATATCTTATTAATTTATTCATGAACATATATTAACAAAAACAAAGGAAAAAAATATCTCTGTTTTAAGCATAAGCGGTATGGAGGGACGTATGTATCGCTGTTGCAACTAAATTAGCTACTCAACTGTTTATTTTTTCTAGTAGGGCTGAGTAAGTTCCGTCAATGTCTCCCAGAACAGGCTCAATTCTGATTACGTCATTTTTACGCTCAGATAATTCAATCATATTGTCGTACATCTCTGCCAACTTTATTTCTCTGCCACCCGTATCAATAATGCCACCTGGTCTAAAACCTGTAGGGTTACCGTCTTCTTGTCCTCGCTTGATAAAACGGCGAATAGCTTCTTCTTTTTCAACGAAAAGTAAAACTTCTATGTAATCAGCGCCGCACTCTTTGGATAGAGCTTTAAAGCTATCTGCCAGTTCTTCTGTCTGTATAATCTGGGGAATTATAACGTCATTGCCAGCAGCTAAGTTTATCCGAGCCATTTCTAAAGCCATTTTTTTTGAAATTGGAGCGGAAGTTTCTTTTTCATCACGCCAATGGCTAATCATGCTCCATACGTCATCTATGTCTAGCTGTAGCGTCAGTGGGTGCTTCTCGCCATATTTCTTGGCGAGAGTTGATTTACCGATACCTAGTGGACCGTTGAGAATAATAAGCTTCGGTTTCATAGCTTCATCATAACAAAAAACTCCCGAAAGGGAGTTTATTTGCAGTATTCCTACTAGAGTCTAGATTGGAGGGACGTATGTATCGGTATTGCAACTAAACTGAAAGGAAATAGAGAACCCTGTATGATAGGATTGGCATCTAGATTATACAAATGATCGGCTGCTATACCTCACTTATTACTTCAAAACCTTTAAAACTACCTGTAATTGCAAGTCCAATAATTTTGCCCTTGCAGAGCCCCTTCTGTCGGATCTTCTTAGCTGTTTCGTTAAGAGTAGAGCCAGATCCAACCGCATCATCTATAAGCAGAATATTGCCGTAGCTTTCATTACCCTCTACTACAATTGTCTCCATGGCATTCGTAATTCTATCCTCAATCTTATTTAGGGTCTTTTGTGGCACAGCTACTGGAGTTTTAACTTTATTGATAACAAGTTTTCTGGTATCCAAGTTTAGTCTTTTTTGAACTTGCCGTATAAGTTGCAGCTCTCTTTTAACTGTGGGTGGTATAAAGCCCACACCGTCAATGCTATATTCTCTAATTATCTTTAGTACAGAGGGTTCGATTATATCGGCTATCTCGTTGATTAGTTTCCTATTCTGGCTCTGTTTGGCAACCAATAGGAGCTGTCCAAGTTTTGTTTTGCCAAAAATCTCGATAGCATAGAAATCAATATAAAAAACCTCATCTAGAGCTATTGCCTCGAAACTTGACTTCATCTTATACATGCCATCAATAAGGTCTTGCTCTCTGTATTTCAGATATTTATTCATAGTTTTTTGGTAAGTGGACGCAGTCTTCACAGGGTCAATTTGTCTTTCCTGACACCAAATGTTGAATCCATCCAATCCCTCAAGCATCAATCCTCTTGGAGTTATATACAAGAATTTATCTTTAATGGTCTGTTGAGTAATTTTGTCTATGGACTTAGTCCTGTCCATACCTTTATTGGCTGTACTTGTTTCCCGGTTGATAGAATAGTAAACCCTTGGCGGTTTTCCTGCCTTAACAACTGTACCGTTATCCAGTAGAGTCTTTAATTGTTTACGCACTGCACGATCTGTTATAGTCAGATAATCTACTAGCTCAGACCCTGCTACCTGGCCATGTTCTTGTATGTATTGAACAATTTTCTGCGATGTATTCATATGACCAGTATAGCACAAAAGTTCCTAGTACACCAGGTACTAGGAACTAACTGTTTTATTTTCTCACACGATGCTCGCTTTAGGGCATATACAACTAATAACAACAAAAAGACTCCAGGTGTGGAGTATTTTAGACATAAGCTTATTGGAGGGACGTATGTATTGCTGTTGCAACTAAAATAAAGCAAACATCATCACTCACAATTACTGATATAGTTTAATGAATGACTTGGCAATTATTAATAACTGGATACCTTATTCTGGGCACTGCAGCCTATCTATTGCGACGAAAACTGGCTACGACCCTAAAGCAACACAATAGGTTGATAAATGGCTTCTTTTTCATTGTTGTGCTCTATCCGCTTGGTCTCATAGTTGCATCTTTCAGTAATCCCAATCTATCAATAGGATGGCAAAATCTGCTAATCCTGCTTATTGGAAGTGGCGTCTTTCCTCTGATAAACTTACTAGCTTTTCGAGCTAGTAAGGATGTTGACGCAGGACTTTATACAATACTGAATAATTTAACCCCAATTATCACGATTGTTGCTGCATCAATACTATTGAATGAAACATTAAACAGCCAGCAGCAACTAGGGGCAGTAATTATCATAACTTCAACTTTCCTTGCAACATTACCAAGACTAAGACATCGTTCAACAAGTAGTTCTAGCGGTCTAGCTTTTGCTTTGGTAAGCGTTTCTTTATTGGGTTTAGCAATTGTGTTTGAACGTTGGATGCTTACTCGTATAGATTTTGGGGCCTATCTTGTTTTTGGATGGGGTGCTCAGACACTGTGGATGACTATTGCTGCTTGGCCAGAAAGACGCAATATTAAAATCCTGAAAGACAAGTCCACCTTTTGGCCAATTCTGGGTTACGGTATCACTAATGCTTTTAAAGGCTTGTGTTTTGTAGGAGCACTCAAATTGAGCGGTAATGCTTCATTAGTAGGTGCATCTGCAAGTTTTATGGCAGTATTGGTAGTATTATCTGCTTACTTTGTTTTAAAAGAAAAAGAGTGGCTTTGGTTTAAGATTGGTGCCGCTGTACTCGGTACAGTCGGATTAATCATTCTAAACGTAGCTAAATAAAAACAGAGGCATATTACCTCTGTTTTAAGCATAAGCTGTATGGAGGGCCCAGCGAGGCTCGAACTCGCGACACGCGGCTTAAAAGGCCGCTGCTCTACCAACTGAGCTATGGGCCCTTAATGAGACAAACCAAGGTTTTTCTCATTGCTCGGTCGGCGAAGCCGAGTTTGCCGTAGCAAACCAAGCCGAGCTGCTTTTTTCCCTATAGGCAATTGGGAAATTAACTCCTTACATTATCCGTATTTTCCCTAAAAAGTCAATCTATACTACACTAGTTTCAAGGTGTTTCAGCGGAGTCTCAGGTTTCGACATACTACAATAATTATCCAGGGGTTGGTGGCGTGGCCAGGTGTTTTTTCAACAATTCCAACCCATCCAGGCATTGTATAGTCAGCATATAGTCGCGAACGTGCAGGTAGATAGTGACGCTGTTTATAATGAGCGAAAAGAACTGTCTTTTGACACAAGCAGGCTTAACGTTAGAGTTCCAGAGTATGGAGAACTTCCAGGCAGATTGTTGATATCTGGTTTTGGCGAACCAATAATTTTTAAAGGCGTATTAGTGCAAGTAGAAGGCAAGGTATATAGCACCAGGGTAAGCCGGCAACTAAGAATGAGCTTTGCCGACATGGAGGTTTTGAAAAGCAGTGGCTCGCCAGTAGACAGCATGAGGCGCAATTTTGCAGCTGGTATGGAAACGGCACTGCCAGAGCCACAAGCTTCTTTTGAGATCGGTTTATTGATTGGGCAGAGGAGCACTTCAACAGACATGGTTACGGCCACACTTTCAATTGTCGGATTGACTCACATTATTGCAGTATCTGGCTAATTTATTAGCTGTGCCACTTATACCAATAGCTATGTTATTTTCACTATTTGCCGGTCTAGCAGGTATGCTTTTGCCCACGTTAAGTGGTATTTTTACCCTTCCAGCCAAAGTACTATTAATTTATTTGCTAGATTTGGTACAGTTAATGTCTCGCATACCAAATGCGTTAATTGAGAGGCAACTTTCACTTAATGCTATGCTTTTTCAGTAAGCATGTGTATTTGTTTTTGTGATATTAATGTGGCGTGCAACAGAGAAGAAGCATGGTACAATAGCCACAGAAAAAAGCGGAGAAAATACTTGAGCGGACATAGCAAATGGTCAACAATAAAACGACAGAAGGGAGCCAAAGATGCGGCTCGTGGAGCAGCGTTTACTAAGCTAGGAAATGCAATAGCTCTGGCCGCTCGCGGCGGAACCGATGCTGATACAAACTTTTCGCTTAGGCTGGCTATAGATAAAGCCAAAGCTGCTAATATGCCGCTAGCCAACATACAGCGAGCTATAGACAGAGTAAGTGATAAAAGTGCCGCTCAGTTACAGGAAGTTATATACGAAGGCTATGGGCCTGGTGGTGTAGCTATTTTGGTAGAGTGCGCCACGGACAACATAAATCGCACATATCCAGAAGTTCGACTGGCGTTTAGCAAACACGGTGGCAACATTGCAGAAAAGGGAGCCGTGGCCTTCCAGTTTGACCACAAAGGCATGATTCGCGTTATGGGCGGTGGAGATGACTTGTTACTGACTGCCCTCGATGCTGGCGCAGAAGATGTGCAAGAAGAAGGCGTAGAATCGGTCATATACACCGAATCAAAACAACTAGCAAAAGTTCGAGATGCACTTCAGGCAGCAAATGTTGAAATTGTAGAAGCAGAACTAACATATGTACCAAACAACACAGTAGAAATTAACGATGCCGTAACAGCAGGAAAAATCATGCGACTCATGGATGCCCTAGACGACCAAGACGACGTAACAGCCACCCATGTAAACTTCGACATTCCGGAGGAGCTTCTTGTCAGCTAATCGGATACTCGGCATTGATCCTGGGACGGGGATTTTGGGGTTTGGGGTTATTGAGATAGATGCCAAAAATAAAGCTCATTTAGTAGATGCAGGGGTTATTCGTACGCCAGTAAAGGAAGATGATGCAGTGCGTTTACTTACCATTTACGAAGAATTGATAGATATCGTCACAAGTACCAAGCCACAGATTATGTCCGTAGAAAAGCTCTTTTTTGCTCAAAACGTCACCACAGCTATGACTGTGGCGCAGGCTAGGGGTGTAGTTTTATTAGTCGGGCAACAAAACGGACTGGAGTTGCATGAATATACACCACTGCAAATTAAACAAGCCATCACGGGTTATGGGCGGGCAGACAAAAAGCAAATGCAAGAAATGGTGCGAGTCATATTAGGACTTGTAGAAGCACCCAAGCCGGACGATTGTGCCGATGCGCTAGCGGCTGCCCTCTGTTGCGCACAAAGTGTGAGATAATTGATTAATGATTGCAACACTAACTGGCACAGTTGCCGAAAAACTGTCTGAAGTTTTAGTTTTAGACGTGAACGGAGTTGGTTACGGGCTTTTAGTGACTAATGATGATTTTGGTGGACTTGTGGTTGGTGAAAAAACAAAAATGTATATGCACGAACATATTAGAGAAAACAGCCACGACCTGTATGGCTTTTGTAGTTTAGATAGCAAACGGTTGTTCGAGCAGTTACTAGAAGTAAACGGCGTTGGTCCTAAGATGGCACTCAATATACTTGGTGTGGGCAGTGCAGATGCTGTGCGTACGGCAATCGCAGCAGGTGATACCAAGTTCATACAAGCTGCCAGCGGAGTAGGCAAACGAGTGGCAGAGCGTGTAATTGTAGAGCTAAAAGATAAAGTAGGGCTGGTAAGCAGTGAGGGCGCAACCGATTTCTTGCAGGGTCCCGCCATGCAAGATGAAGCCGTCCAGGCGCTTGTTGCACTTGGATTCACGCCGCAAGACGCCACAATCGCACTTCAAGCAGTAGACGAAAAACTTTCAACCGAAGATAGGATTAAACATGCGCTGAAGGGTAAGGGCTAAGTTCAATGGCGATTGAGCGGATTGTACAACCGTCTGTACCTGATGAAGATGTAGTTGAGCAGGAAATCGAGATTACTCTTAGGCCAAGAGATTTTGCCAACTATATTGGCCAGGAACGACTAGTCAAGAATTTGAAATTAGCGATTGCAGCGGCAAAAAAGCGTGGAGAGCCAGTAGATCACGTTCTTTTATACGGTCCGCCAGGGTTAGGTAAAACCACGACAGCTAGTGTGATTGCCAATGAAATGGGTGCGAATATTCGCATAACTAGCGGTCCAGCAATTGAGCGAGCGGGTGATTTAGCCAGCTTACTTACAAACTTGCAGGACGGCGACATACTCTTCATAGACGAAATTCATCGTTTGCATCGCTCTGTTGAAGAAGTACTTTATAGTGCCATGGAGGACTTCAAGTTAGATATAATGCTCGGTAAAGGCCCGAGCGCCAGGAGCCTAAGACTCGATTTACCCAAGTTTACTTTGATTGGTGCTACTACTAGGACTGGTGCGCTAGCGGCACCACTCAGAGACCGGTTTGGTTTGCAGCACCGACTGGAATTTTATACCCGAGAAGAAATTGCTCAGATTATCATGCGTGCGGCTGGAATTTTGAAAGTTAAAATTAGCCCAGAAGCAGCAATGCATTTGGCAGAAAGAGCAAGGTTAACACCTCGTATTGCTAACAGACTACTAAACAGAGTTCGAGACTACGCGGACGTAAATGGAGATGGGATTATTGACGAAACAATAGCAAATAAGGCTTTGGCGCTGCTTGAAATTGATACATTAGGGCTTGATCCAGCCGATAGGCGAGTTCTAGAAGCCATAATTGAACATTACCAGGGCGGACCAGTTGGATTAGATACTATTGCGGCTCTTACGGGAGATGAGCGTACAACCATTGAAGATTTTTATGAACCGTATATGATGCAGATAGGTTTGTTGGAGCGCACACCCAGGGGTAGAAAAGTTACTCTGAAGGCGTACAAACACCTCGGTGAAAAACAAAATAACTCAGACCAAACAAGCTTGGTATAATACAGCCAATGTCACACATGCAACCAGAACAACTTTCTAATAATGCTAAAAATCTCTTCAAGTTGATAGAGTTTGATGAGAATGAGGAGTTAATTTGCGAAATACGAAAGCATCCCTTCGGCCTTTTGCTTATGTATGTAATTGGCACGCTGGTTGCATTTGCGCTACTTGCAGTTACGATTGCACTGACATTTGCCATACAAGGTGACCCGCTAGAAACTGGTTCAGATTTATCCCAAGCACAACCATTAGTTATATTATTTGGCGGCATACTAATTGTGCTAACTGTAATAATGACTTTCATATCAGCTTATTTATATACTAGTGATGTAGTTCTTGTAACGACAGAAAAAATTTCTCAGTTCCTGCATAAAACTATATTTGACAGAAAGATATCACAACTAAGTATTGGCGACATACAAGATGTAACGGTTTCACAAGTAGGAGTATTCGCACGATTATTTAACTTTGGCACATTGGTTATAGAAACTGCTGGAGAACAGCAAAACTATACGTTTATTTATACGCCAAATCCGTATAAGCGCGCCAAAGATATAGTGGGAGCACACGAAGAAAACCTTAAAAAATTTGGAAACTAACCCTATTCTGTAAAAGGATTGTTTCTGGCATCGTTAAAAAGTGACTTAACCTGTACGTTTTGATCCTCTAGTTGTTCGACTTTTTCTAAAACAGACTGGTCAATTTTTGGACGTTGGACAACTTGGAGTTTTTCCTGGATAGCTTCTTCGCTTGGCTCAATCCTGCTGTATTGGTTGATTCTGAAAACAAAAAATCCGAAGATTGCTAAAAATACCAATACAAACATAAAAACTGCGGATTGTTTTATAAATCCCAGGACTGGACGGAGTTTTTCTAATAATTGTTTTGGATCTAACTTCATCTCGTTAGAAATCCTTTCTATCAAGAGTTACGGATTGCTGGTTTATATTATGGATATGACTGAAATTTCTAACTATACTCATGGTTTTATATACACCGTTATCGTTAGATTAAAGTTTAGAGATGATCTTTTTAATGGATCCGGTAGTATAGTTATTTGCGAAACTTGTGCAGTGCGTCGATTTTTCTCTAAACCGTTTAGGAAATTAATTAGTTTTTCATAACTAGCTGGACTAGTTGTATCTGAATTTACTACAATTTCAAGTTTGTATAAGCCCTGTATACCATCCACGGGCTTTACCTGAGTCTCTGTAGTAGTTGGTGTGGTTGGGGTTGCGGTGGCATCACTACCTTCAGCTGGTTTAGTAGCTTTTGGTGCTACCTGACCTAGTGTTGAGGCTGGAAAACTAATACTAGCAATCTTTACACCCGCTTGGGCAGCTATATTTACAATTTCCCTAGCAGCTCGGGCTTGGTCTTTGTCTTGCGGTACAATTTGCTTAGCAATTGATTCTAGGTCGCTATATTTTTCTATGTCTTTTTTAGCCTGATTTAGTGCAGTTTCTTGAGCGTCAACGACATTATTTTCCAGTTTCAGGCTCGAAAGTTTAGACGACTGTTTGCGTAATGACGTATCTCCAACCACTACTGCCACAATAACGAGCAGGACCATTAACAAGGTGCCGCTAAGCATGGCGTAAAACACTTTTTTACTCATCATTGCGCACTACTCCCAGAACTTATAAACGAAAACGAATTGTTTTTAGCAAATAAAGCCCTTATCTGAATGCTGCACGGATATTTTGCACTGATAGGGTCGGTAGATCCTCCAGCAGGAGCGCATTGAATATTTACTATATCGGCCTTTTCAAAAATCTTATTTTCTGGATCTTGCAAATTCAATAGTACCTGGGTTGCGGTTTGATAATCAACTGCGGCTGCTTGTATATCTATGCCACCCTGTACTTGGTTTATGCTTAAGCCAGTAAGAACGGATCCGCTTGGCAATACAGCGCCTGTTTGCGCAAGTAATTTAGAAAATAGAATTTCGCGCTGCAATACCTGCGTGGCTAATTTTAGGCTGTCTGTAATGTCTCGCACTTTTAACTGCGTTTCTTCTAGCTGTTGTTGCTTGAGGTTTTCTTGACCAGCCTTAACTAGCGATGCATAAGAGCTTGTGGATTGCCGTAAGTACATATGTCCTATTGCAACCGTTCCTACGATCCCTAAAATCCCAATAAATAGAGCTATAATCCAGTGTAACAAGCGAGTGTTATGTCTCGCGTATGTAATATTTTCCTTAACTTGTGGTGGCAAAAGATTTATCACCAGGATTCGCCTCCTGATAGCGAGCCGATACTAAATAAAGGAAAAAGCATCAGAAAATCTCCTTCGGATTCATCAAAGATAGTCCAGACACTGTCACGTACATGGATTTTTCGATTGAATTCGGTGGTTGTAATCCGCTAAAATCCATATGTTGTGTGGGGTCACACATACGTACAGGCAGCCTAAGCAAGTTTGTTAAGTGTTCAGATAATCCAGGCATGTTAGCTCCTCCACCCATAGTAACAACTTGTGCTATTTTGCGTTCGGTTCCAGAGCGCTCTTCATAGTATCGAATCATTCGACGAATTTCTTTGAGCATTTGGTCCAGGACTGGGCTTAGGCTATCTGTAATTTCTTTCTGTTTTTTACTGAGTCCCATGCCGTATTTAGTTTTGATTACATGCGCTTCTTCTCTGGTGACACCTAATTTTTCAGTAATAGCGGTCGTAAAACTATCACCACCACCCGGAACTGTACTGGTTACTATCAGGGCTTTGTCGTATATGGTTATATCTGAAGAGAGTGAGCCCAAATCAATCAATACAGTAGGTACGTCGCTCTGCTCGGTTTGGACAAATAATCTACTAGCAGAGCTAATTGTGGATTCAACTGCAACAACCTCCAGCCCAAGTAGAGAAGTAAGCTGTACGTAGGAATCAACAATTTTTTTTGGAACGGCAACCGCTAAAATTTCCTGTTCTTTTTCGGTTCTGCTTATAACGGTAAAATCAACATATAACTCTTCTATAGGCACAGGAACGTACTGTTCAGTTTCTAGGCGTATGGCTTCTTTCAAATCCTTTGAATTTAATTTTGGAAGCGTGACTGTTCGAGTAAAAGTACGCGCAGCAGGTACGGCAACGGCAGTGTGACGTGACGTGATTTCGCCTACTAGATTTTTGCCAAAAAGCTCATGAGCAACTTTTGCGATAATTTCAGGCTCTACGACAACCCCGTCTTTTATTGCTTTTGGGTCAAAACTGGCTACACCATAGCCGGTGACTACGCGTCGTTTATTTTGCATGTTTATTTGCATAACCTTAAGGCTCGAAAAGCCAATATCGAGTCCAAAAACCGGTTTGTCTTGATAAAAAACGTTATTGTTCATGCTTGCCCATTAAAGCAATTCGCTCATGGCTAACTATATCATGAATAGAGGTGCTAGAACACCAAAACTCAACCATTAAAAAGCCTTTCTATAGCTTTCGACCAACCAAGTAATACTTCCAAAACCCGTCACCTGAGTGCCAAATGTAATGGCAAAGCTATTTTGCAGTGCAACTGTTTGGCCAACTAAAGCTCCAATGTTTCCGCTATTTCCTGCAGTTACTTTAGTCCACCGCGCATAATATTCAGTATTTGGTCCAGATGAAGTGTTATTTAAATCTATTGTTGCTAAATTTTTACTGTTCAACAGGTCTATGCCAGTAACACTACTGCAATCAGGAGAGCACGAAGCTGCACTATGATAGGTTATAACTCTGAAGCCTACGGGCGTGGCGTTAGTATTTGATCTAAAGATAGAGCTTTGGTTTGTATCCAGGCCATTACTGCCGTCGATCATTATGACTGGAGGAATCGTTAGTCCAGCTTTTACGATTAATTCAGAACTGTTCCTCAATTCTAGGCTGCCGGTTATCCATACATTGCCTTCGACAGTTACTTGACATGAGTTTATGACTAATACATCACCAGTAATTTTAGTGTTGGCTGCCCAGGTTTTTGTGCCCGAGGAGCATCCTGCAGAAGCACCAGTAATAGTCGTTGTGATCGCTGTTTTTTGTGCGTCACGAGCATAATTAGGTAGCGGTATTGGAGGTGCGGTTATGCCTGCAGCTAAGCCTGTGTTGGACATCCGAGCTCCGTTAGTTTGGTTGGTTGCCTCCACTCTGCCATAAATCCACGCTGGATTACTCATCGAAATTGGCTCGCCATTTTCTCCATTTGCGCAAACCCTGGGATAAGTTGCATCTGCAGGGACTGGACAATTCTGATGAGCAACCTTTACGTCGATTGGCAGTGTAATCAATCCAATCTGTGAAGATCCAGTCATTGTTACGGTACCGTTTACGTATACATTACCGCCTACAATTTTAGAACTGTTTTGCATAGTCAATCCACCTACGCCACTAACAACACTTGCGGCACCCGGTACTATGCCCCTTACGCCAACATTGATTGAGATTGAAGCCTCAGGAGTTGATGCATTTACGGGTCTATAAGTACGGCCAATCGAAACAAATGATTTGTGCGTATCATCCACGTCAGAAACAGTTACTTCGTAAGTTGTCTTGACCTTACCGTCGTTATGAAGCTCTATTTGTGGACCTCCTGCATCCACGGCGGTGCCCGTCCAAGTGGCGTCTTGGTTTATTTTATCAACTGCATAGTCGGCTCCTGCGTCTGCCGCAAACTGCGCGTGAGTGCGAGACTGGTCAATTTTGGCTATTCTTAGGCTAGAAACAGTTAACTGTGTATATGTTGCAGAAATCAGTATGATGAACGGAAACATTAATATTATGGCTAATAATATAGATCCGCTTTGTCTAATTGTTTTTTTCACCAGAATGTATTCCTAAGTGTTACCCTAATACTGTTTTTTAAAGTTAGTGGTCCGCCGAGTGAATTTCTTAACATACTCAAATCTATATTTACTGATTTAGCCAGGGGAGTAACGTTTGTAGAATTGTTGTCCTGGTCATACAGCGTAAAAACCATATCATTCAGATACTCAATTAACTCCGTGTCGGCCGGGCAGCTTGGTGACGCTAAACTTTGGGGACATGAGGTTGTCGAAGTATTGCCAACTGCACTTGGATTTGCCAGGATTCGTCTAAGCAGCTTATTCCCGTATTTATAATAAACCAGTTCATTGTTGTATGGGCTTCCCGTGCTGGTGTCAATAATATAGTTTTTTGAAGCATCTTTAGCGGGCACAGCAATTATAATTACAAAGTTAGCATTACTGGTGTTCCAGCCTCCAGCTGGCGCATTGACATCCACTATACTATTCAATTGCCTTACACCTGCCCCGAATCGTATTTCTTCGACAGTAGTTCTGAGTAAATTTTGTGAATCTACTGTCATGTCAGAGAAATGATTTGCGCGAGTAATGTAGGCAAAATAATATGTCATTGCGCTCAGCAGGCTAATAGAGATTATCCCAATTAACGATATGGTCATTATAAGTTCAACCAATGTAAAACCAGCTGTTTTATTAGTACTGTCCGACACCTAGTTCTCCTAAAAATGTACTGTATGAATAATTCTGAATTTTACCTTGTTGATTATATGTAATATTCAGCACGACTTTTTTGATAGAGGTAGATTGATTTGAAATTATCAATGTTGCGCTTCTTGGGGCGTTGAGTTCGGACGGTAATTCACTAGTTATGTCATTCGTGCCGTTAGCTAAGCTTAAATAGCCCTCGCTTCTTAAGGCTTCGACCTTTCCTTCGGCATAAGAATTTACAGAAAAAGTATCCCTAGCTGATTGGGCCAGGTAAATTTGGGTAGTGTAAATTGTGTTAACTGAAACCAATAACATAGCACCAACTACTATTGATACTAAAAGCTCCACTAGAGTAAATCCATTTTCGGTATTTTTTATAGAGTGCATGCTTATGCTTAATTGTAACACTGGCAGTAGTTAAAAATATGTTTTGAACAGATGAAATATTTATACTCGACAAAATGCCGCATACTCAGAAATTAGTTGCCAATATTTTTGCTCAAACTTGAAATAGGCCCCATTACGCTCGCAGCAATAATACCGACCAGAGTTCCCAGCACAATAATCATGAGTGGTTCAATTAAAGCACTCAAGCCATCTATCATGTTTTCCACTTCTTCTTCGTAGGCGTCCGCCACTTTTACCAGTATGGTATCTATTTGACCAGTTTCTTCTCCTACCGCTAACATTTGACTAACTATTGGCGGGAAGTGTTTGCTTGTACTAAGTGGTTCGCTGAGTTGTTTGCCGTTTTTGACTGCCTTCGCTGCTTCTTTTAACTCAGCCTCTATGACTTTGTTACCAATAGCTCCACCCGTAACTTCAAGTGAATCAAGCACGCTTACGCCTGCGGACATAAGCGATGCAAAAGTTCTGGCAAACCTTGCTATGGATATTTTAATCACTAGACCTTTTATGAGTGGAGTGCGCAAAAGTAGGCTATGAAATTTAAATTTACCACCAGGGGTTCGTATATATCTTCTCAGTAAGTAAACTACGATAAAAGCTATAGCGATTACAAAAACAGCATTTTCCTGCATAAATTTACTTATATCAAGCATCACCTGAGTATAGATAGGCAATTTAGCATCCGGACCACCCAGGTCCGTTATGATTGCACTGATTTTTGGTATCACAAAGATCATGATTCCAAAAAATGACACGATCGTGATAACAAGAATAACCATTGGATACATCATGGCGCTCTTGATCTTTTTTCGCATACTGGCATCTTGTTCTACTTGACTGGCGAGACGTTTCAAAATTTCATCCAAGATACCGCCCGCTTCTCCAGCCTTGACCATGTTTACGTAAATATCAGAAAAAACGTTTGGGTATTTGCTAAGTGCCTCTCCAAGTGAAACTCCACCTTCGATGTCTTTGGTGATTCCACCAACCACCTCTTTAAAATACTTACTTTCGGTTTGTGTTTGCATTGTTGATAGTGAACGAGTCAGTGGTACTCCGGCAGAAATCATAGTAGAAAGTTGACGTGTAAATACAACCAGTTCTTTAAGTTTTACTTTTTTCGCACGTCGTTTTTTGCCACTCGTAGAACCTGCAAGCTTTATAACAACCGGATGCAAATCTTGTTTGTTAAGCGTAGCAATCAGGCTACTACGGTCCGTTGCGTCGGCAACGCCCCGTACCGTTTTTCCTTCTTTTGTGGTGACTGTATAGGCAAAGCGCATGATTATTTCTCGCTCGTTACGCGTAGAATTTCTTCTATAGTAGTTTGTCCGCGTAAGGCTTTAATAAGACCATCAACTTGCATAGTAATCATTCCGTCTTTCACGGCTTGTTGTTGTATGTCGTCACTGGTGCTATTCATGACAATATATTTTTGAATGGCAGGCGAGTTACTCAGCACTTCATATATACCCATGCGACCTTTGTATCCGCTGTGGCCACAGCTGTCGCATCCATTATCATGAGCTTTGTATAATTTATTTATCCTAGATTCTGAAGTAGAAAGTTGTGATGTATCTACCTGGCTTTTCCCGGAATTTGCTTTTCCTATACCGCCGGCTAGGGCTTGTTCTTCAAGCTGATGAACGTGCTTCATGACTACTGCGTTATCTGTTTCAAAAATATCCGCGACTTGTTTAAGTATTGGCGCATCCGGAGTAATTTGTTCTCTGCAGTCTAGGCAAAGTCGACGAACTAAGCGTTGACCTACAACGGCCCTGACAGTGCTGGCTATCAAAAACGGCTCAATTCCCATATCTAACAAACGAGGCAAGCTAGTAGCGGCATTATTGGTATGCAGAGTTGCAAAAACCAAGTGGCCGGTCAATGCTGCCTGCACTGCAATATCAGCTGTTTCACTGTCACGGATTTCACCAACCATAATAACGTTTGGATCTTGGCGCATGAGTGCGCGAAGACCCGTAGCAAATGTCATACCAGCCATAGGATTTAGCTGTACTTGATTGGCGCCAGGTATACGGTATTCTACCGGATCCTCAACAGTTGAAATATTTATACTCGGTTTATTTAGCAGACTTAGTATGCTAAATAAACTAGTTGATTTACCAGAACCAGTTGGTCCAGTTACCAAAATCATGCCATGGGGCTGCAAAATTGCTTTGTTGATGTTATCCAAACTAATGCCCCAGAAACCAAGCTCTTCAAGCGTTGCTGCCGTGGATGATTCATTTAGTATACGCATAACAACTTTTTCGCCCTCGGTAATCGGAAGGGTTGAAACTCGCAGAGCGTACATTTCACCACCGAGCTGAATTTTGAAACGACCATCTTGAGGAGCTCGCCTTTCATCTATCTTGAGATTAGACAATATTTTTATACGTGATATCAAGGCACCATGTACTTTTTTGGGCAGTTTATTCGCTTCACGCAATATACCGTCCACGCGGTATCGAACACTTACATAATTTTCACGCGGTTCAATGTGTATATCACTTGCGCTAGAGCGTATAGCGTACTCGATTAAAAGATTCACGGTTTGGGCTATCGGCGAATCTTCTGCTAGATCTGCTTCATCGATTTCTTCATCAGCTTCTTCTTCTCCAGCTTCATCTGGTGATATAACTTTAGTTAACTCATTGCCGATTGTGCCTCGGTATTGGTCTAGGGCAGCCAGAATGTTGGTATTTGTAGCAACCGATACTTTCATTTTATCGCCAAGCTTTTTTTGCAAAAAACTTATAGCCTGCATATCGTCTGGGTCTGCCATTGCCAAGAGCTTGCTGCCATCTTCTTCTATGCCAAAAAGTACAACGTTGTATTGGCGGGCAATCCGTTCAGGGATTAGACGTAACACCTCGTGTTTAATTTGTTTGGCGTTGAGCTCTATAAAGGGTAGGTCAATCTCTTTGGCATACAGTTTGGTCAAATCTTCTTCAGTGGCAACGCTACCCCGGATAACCAAATCTTGAAGTGGCTTTTTTTCTGATATATTTTGATCTTTTAAACCCTTTAACTGCTCGGCGGTAACCATGCCGGCATCAGTCAAAAGTTTCTCTACCAGGGCGTCAGAAATACGCATTGGTGTTTATTATAGTGTAACCACAAGCCTCATACCAGCATACAAATGTCTATATAACCATAAGCAGTTTTCGATACCACTACGTTTGGTATACTTGGAGTACGAGGGACCACTTAAAAGAAGGGTAGCAACCATGGCGACTGATAAGGATAAAAAAAGCATAGCTGAAGGCGAAACAACGGGTAAGGCCAAAGCATTAGGTTTAGCCCTAGAAACTATTGAAAAACAGTTTGGAAAAGGCTCAATCATGAAGTTGGGTGAGCGAGCTAACGTAGACGTAGAGTGCATCCCTACTGGTAGTCTAAGCTTGGATATAGCCCTAGGTGGCGGTGTGCCAAAGGGTCGAGTTATAGAAATCTATGGGCCTGAAAGTTCAGGTAAGACTACCCTAACCTTGCATGTGATTGCGGAGATTCAAAAAGCCGGCGGTACAGCGGCATTTATAGATGCCGAGCACGCACTAGATCCTGCCTATGCTAAGCGAATCGGAGTAGATACAAGTAACCTGCTACTTTCTCAGCCAGACAATGGCGAACAAGCTCTAGAAATTGTTGAGACTCTAGTTAGAAGCAATGCTGTTGATCTAGTGGTGGTTGACTCGGTTGCAGCTCTAGTTCCACGCGCAGAGATTGAAGGTGACATGGGCGACAGTCACATGGGCTTGCAAGCACGACTTATGAGCCAAGCGTTGCGCAAACTCACAGGTATCATTAGCCGTAGCAACACAACGGTCATATTCATAAACCAAATTCGTATGAAAATAGGCGTGATGTTTGGCAATCCAGAAACCACAACAGGCGGAAACGCTTTGAAATTCTATGCTTCAGTTCGCATGGACATTCGCCGAATTGCACAGATAAAGCAAGGTGATGAAATCATCGGCAACCGTACGCGGGTAAAAGTGGTAAAAAACAAGATTGCTCCGCCTTTCCGCCAAGCTGAGTTTGATATTATGTACAACCAAGGCATAAGTGCTAGTGGTGACATCCTAGACCTAGCTACAGAGAAGGGAATTGTAGAAAAATCCGGCGCTTGGTTTGCTTACAACGGTGAAAAAATCAGCCAAGGCCGTGAAGCCGCCAAAACCTACCTAGAAAAAAATCCCAAAGTCTTAGCCGAAATTGCCAAAAAGGTCAAAGACGCCGCCGTAAAAGAAGTGTAATTCAGCTCCAAGCTGAATGTAGTCAGCAGAGTTATGAAAATCACAAATATAAAACAGCAAGTCAAGCGGGTAGATAGGTATTCTATTTATGTTGATGGTAAGTATTTTTTTCCGCTGAGTGAATCTGAACTTTTGCATGTTGGTTTACGTATTGGCCAAGAATTTACAGAGTCTGAACTGAGTGAGCTAAAAGATAGGGCAGTAGTAGATAAAGGCTATGATAGAGCGCTAAACTTGATTTTGAGACGACCACGAAGTGAATGGGAGCTGAGAGATTATTTGAAGCGCAAACAATACAGTTCAGACGCGACCGACATAGTACTTAACATGCTAAATGATAGGGGATATGTAGATGACGCAGACTTTGCCACTCGCTGGGTAGAAAGTCGCCGACTCCTAAAATTCACCAGTAAACGCAGACTCATGCAGGAATTACGGCAAAAACATATAGCCGATGATGTCATCAAGTCAGTTTTGGAATCTGATGAAACTAATGAACAAGATGTTCTACGTGAGCTGATACTGCGCAAACGCCAACAGACAAAATACCAAGACGACCTAAAGCTTATGCAGTACTTAGTACGCCAGGGCTACGGTTACGGAGATGTTAAATCAGTTATCGAAGAGCTAAAAACTAGCCAGCAATAGAGGGCGCCCCTACTGGGACAGTACTTTTTACTCCCTTCAAGGGGTCCTGTACTACAATCTTTCTATCCGTAATCTCAATTATTTGACTGCGGTCAATGCTCAAATTACCGCCAGTTAGGCTTTTTACAATACTCTGGCCCACATAAATTTTTTGTACATATAGCGCTGTATCATCTACGGCGTAATCATTTATTTTTCCTAAGCGTTTTTTGTTTACTGTAACCACAGGCTTTCCTATCAGCGCAAATTGAAGTTTTAGGACAGACTGAAGCCTGACTAGTTCCTCTGGATCAGCCAAGACTTCATGATCATTTATGACAAAGCCATTGCGTACACGGTCACGTATGTCTTGGGTAAGCAGTATCAACTTCTTTTTTTCAAACCTATCATCGCAGTAAAAACCCTCTACTTTGAGATTGTTTGGGTTAATAATCGGCTCAATTGCCGTGGCCACTCGCCCCCCGGTCCGTAGCGACAAAACATTCTGATTTACAAGCGTAGCGCTCAACTGAAGCATACATAACCAGTATAACCCAAGACACATGTGCATAAGTATTTTTGAAACTGATAAATAATTTAGTAAAATCTGAAGCACGAATCAATTCGCGCGATTTTTGGGATACCTTGTAACATTGCCGGCAATAATCATTCCGGAAGTCAAAATACGTAATGACACCGCAGGGCTAGCTCCCATTCATCCAGGCATACTTGCTGGTGTTGGGCTTATCACGCTAGTATATGCAGCATATGAGTACCGATATGACGTGGTCAACCGCTTCCAGCAGTTCCGACGCTACCGACAAGTTCGGCGAGCAACTCGGCCGTAGACTTAAGGGCGGTGAAATTATAGAGCTAGTCAGCGACCTTGGCGGTGGTAAAACTACGCTTACTCGCGGTATTGCGAGAGGAGCGGGCAGTAGCGATGTAGTGGGCAGTCCAACTTTTATGCTCAGCAAAGTTTACAAAGCTCCCAAATTCGACATATATCACTTTGATTTTTATCGGCTAGAGGAAGCCGGAATAATAGAGCATGAACTACATGATGTGCTGGAGGATACAACGTCAGTTGTAATTGTTGAATGGGGAGACGTAGTTAAGCACGTATTGCCAAAAAAGCGATTGACTATACGTATGAGCAAAACGCTGAACGAGCACAGAGAACTGGTTTGTACTTATCCGGAAGAGCTGGCCTATCTAGTGGAGCAAATATGACAATCCTTACAATTAGGACAGATAAACCAGAAGCAGAAATTGGACTGTACGATGGCCAAAAGCAACTTCAGTACGAAACATGGGAAGCCCACCGGAAATTAGCTGAAACCATTCACTCAAAAATTCAAGATTTACTAATGTCACAAAGCCTAACCGTACAACAGATACAAGGAATAGTGATATTTGAAGGTCCGGGTAGTTTTACTGGACTCAGAATCGGGCTTTCTGTGGCAAATGCGCTTGCTTATGGGCTGAATGCACCAATTGTTGCAACGCAAGGAGACGAATGGATTGAAGTTGGCATAAAACAGCTACTAAATGGTGCAAATGATGGTGTGGCTTTGCCAGAATACGGTGCGCCAGTGCACATAACAAATCCCAAAAAG